>NZ_JBEEII010000002.1:0-33945 GCF_040137855.1 Paenarthrobacter sp. CAP02
CCCGGAATGAAGCTCGAGGCGCCCAGTCCTCAGCCGAACCCGGCTGGCGCACGGGCTGGACTGACGCCCCGGGCATTCAGGAGCACGCTGTCACCAGCCAAGCCGCTCAGGCCGCTCAGGGCAGCGACGCTCCTGCGGTCGCCCGGACCAGCGACGCGGCCCTGCTCGATGACGGGTACCCGAACACGGCACAGTTCCTCCGGGCACGGTTGCGGATCAGTATCAGCGAAGCCCGCCGCAGACTCGCCCTCGCCGCCGAGGTCCTCCCCCGGCCCGGAATAGCCGGACAATCCCTCCCCGCCCGACGGGAAACGCTCGCCGACGCGATCGGATCAGCCCAAATACCCTCCCGGACAGCCACGATCATCAGCACCGCCCTGGATAAAGTCCGGCACCTCACCGACGCCGAAACCCTCACCCGCATGGAACACGCCCTGACCAGAACCGCAACCGAAAGCGACCCGGACTTCCTGACCAAAATGGCCCAACGCTGGACCGACAGGATCGACCAAGACGGAACCGAACCCTCCGAAGAAACCCTCCGCCAACACCAAGGCACCTTCCTCCGCCGCCGACGCCGCTACGGACTGCACCACCTCGAAATCTTCGCCACCACCGAACAATACGAAACCCTTACCACCGTCATGAACACCGCCACCAACCCCCGACACACCACCCAACCCACCAGCCCGGACCTGGACCGGCGCTCCCGGCCACAAAAACTCCTCGACGGCCTCGTCGGCGCCTGCAACCTCGCGATGACGACCGGCAAACTCCCCACCAACGGCGGACTCCGACCCCAACTCACCGTCACCATCAGCCACCAAGACCTCCTGGACCGACTCACCCACAACAACACACCCACCAACCCAGACACCAAGACCACCACCGGCACCGGCACAAGCAGCGGCACTGGCACGGGCACCGCGACGTTCACCGGCCCCCTCCACCCCAACACCATCCGCAAAATCGCCTGCGACGCCGACATCATCCCCGTCCTGCTCGGCACCGACTCCCGCGTCCTGGACATCGGCCGCACCACCCGGATCTTCCCACCCCACATCCGCAAAGCCATCACCGCCCGCGACGGCGGCTGCGCCTTCCCCGACTGCACCATGCCCGCACCCTGGTGCGAAGCCCACCACATCACCTACTGGTCCCACGGCGGAACCACAGGAACAGAAAACGGAACCCTCCTCTGCTCCCACCACCACCACCTCATCCACAAAGAACAATGGACCATCACCAACACCAACGGCACCCCCTGGTTCATCCCCCCACCCCACATCGACCCCCACCAAACACCCCGACGCAACCACCACCACACACCACTCAGAACATGAGGGATCCACTCAAAACATGAGGAATCCGGTGTGCGGGGGGGGCAGCCGAGGACAGGTACTTCCGCGCGCCGAGCCTCACGCCTTGGGTCGTACCGGCCTTCCTAGGACTCCCAGGACCTGCCTGAGGGGCTGTGTTCGGCCGTCATGCCACCTACGCTGAAAACCGGACCCTACCGAACAAAGCAGATTTAGCCACTCAGCAGATTTAGCCACTAAGAAGGAGCAGACCATGAAGATTGCCGTCACGGGCGGAAGCGGAAAACTGGGCAGGAGTGTTGTTCGTCGGCTGACGCAAGACGGCCACCAGGTGCTCAACCTGGACCGAGCCGGAATGCGTGGCCAAGGCTATGTCAATGTTGACCTCCGCAATTACGGACAGGTCCTGGACGTCGTCTTGGGCCTCGACGACCGGCACGACGGTTTCGACGCCATTGTCCATCTCGCAGCCATCCCGGCCCCAGGGCTGGCCCCGGATGCCGCCACGTTCGAGAACAACATGGTCTCGACGTACAACGTCTTCCAAGCCGCTCGGAGAGCCGGAATCAAGAAGGTGGTCTACGCCTCAAGCGAGACGGTACTTGGCCTGCCCTTTGACGTCGACCCACCCTACATTCCGGTCGATGAAGAGTATGCGGCGCGCCCCGAAAGCACGTACTCCTTGGTCAAGCACCTCGAGGAGCAAATGGCCATCCAGCTCACACGCTGGGACCCCGACTTGAGCATTACGGCCCTGCGCTTTTCGAACGTCATGGACCCGGAAGACTACGAGGCGTTCCCGTCTTTCGACTCCGATGCAACTCTGCGTAAATGGAACCTCTGGGGATACATCGATGCCCGGGATGGTGCCCTTGCCGTGGTCCGGGCCCTGGAACATGCGCAACCGGGTTTTGAGACCTTCATCATCGCCGCCTCAGATACTGTGATGAGCCGGAGCAGCGCTGAGCTTGCGGCGGAGGTCTTTCCCGGCGTCGAGGTTGTGAAGGAACTTGGCGAGCACGAGACGATGCTCTCCATCGACAAGGCCCGCAGACTGTTGGGATTCGAACCCGTGCACAGTTGGCGTGACGTGCACTCAAACCGGACCACACCCACCGAGGACTGAGGCGTCCCAGGACCGGACGCGCGACGGCCCACCCCTTGGCTGCAGTTTCCTGCAAGCACTCGTCAAGGGATGGGCCGGCGCAGCTTCTGGGGCTTTAGATCATGGTCATGACCATGGCCGGGTCGGACAGGATGGCGCCGAGATCGGCAAGGAACCGTGAACCCTGTTCACCATCCACCAGACGATGGTCGAAGGAGAGGCTGAGCGACATGACTTGGCGGACCGCAAGTTCGTCGTTCACAACCCACGGCGCCTTCCGCACAGCGCCGAGGGCGACGATTGCGGCCTCACCTGGATTCAGAATGGGTGTTCCGGCATCGATACCGAACACACCTATGTTGGTGATGGAAATAGTCCCTCCGGAGAGATCCGACGGAGACGTCTTGCCGGCACGCGCGGTGTCCGTCAGTTCAGTCAGCGCGGTGGAGAGCTCACGCAGTGTCAACCGGTCTGCGTCCTTGATGTTCGGAACAGTCAGGCCGCGGGGTGTCGCGGCGGCGATCCCCAAGTTCACGTAGTTGAACTGCACAATCTCCTGGCTGGCCTCATCCCAGCGCGAGTTCAGCGTGGGATTGTTCCGGAGCGCCACAAGCACGGCCTTGGCAGCGATGGTCAGCGGCGTCAGCTTGTAGCCCTCGAACGCTCTGTTGCCCTTGAGCCGTGCCAGCAGGTCCATGGTCGCCGTGACATCAACCGTGAGGAACTCGGTCACATGCGGCGCGGTGAAGGCGCTTTGCACCATCGCAGCGGCAGTGAACTTGCGAACCCCCTTGATGGGCGTCCGGGTTTCCCGCTCGCCCTGTGCTGCGTGGGCGGGGATTGCTGCATTTCCGGCGATCTCTTGGGCCGTGCCAACAGCGCTGGTGACGTCACTGGTGAAGGCGTGGACATCGTCCCGGGTAATGAGTCCGCCCGGCCCCGTCCCACTAACCGCCGACATGTCCACTCCGAGGTCCCGCGCAAGCTTGCGGACAGGAGGAGTGGAGCGCGGACGTTCGCCAACCCCAGTCGCGGGGGCGGCTGGTGCTGGCGACGCCGTGGGGCTGGCTTGGGCCAGGCCGCGGGCCCGCCGGGTGGGGCGGCCCGTGTGTTCGACGACGGCTCCGTAACCCACCAGGTTCGGCTCGCGTTTCGCAGGGGCCGCCTCCGTGCCGGGAGTTTCCGTCGCGCTGCCATTACCGCTGGTGGCGCCGCCACCGTTGGAGGATCCGGCGTCGTCCACCTCGAAAGACACGATCGGCTTGCCGACTTCCACTACGGTGCCGGGCTGCTCGTGCAGCGCGGCGACCGTCCCAGCGAAAGGCGAAGGCAACTCCACCACAGCCTTGGCGGTTTCCACCTCCGCGATGACCTGGTTGAGCGTAACGGTGTCCCCCACGGCCACCTTCCAGCTCAGGATTTCCGATTCGGTCAGGCCTTCTCCGAGGTCCGGCAGCTTGAATTCCTTGATCATGGTGGCGGTCATCCTTCCAGTCCGCTCAGGGAGTTGGGGCGGCCCAGGGCCCGGTCTACACCGTCAAGGATCCTGTCAAGGTCGGGCAAGTGGTGCATTTCGAGCTTCGAGTACGGATACGGAACATCGAAACCGGTGATCCTCACCGGTGCTGACTCCAGGTAATGGAAGCAGCGCTCGGTGATGCTCGCAGCAATCTCTGCGCCAAGACCACCGGACTGGCCGGCTTCATGCGTGATGACCAGGCGGCCCGTCTTGCGGACCGATGCTTCCACCACGGGATAGTCCACGGGAGCGAGGGAACGGAGGTCGATGACTTCCACGGAGATACCGTCGTCCGCGGCAGCCATGGCAGCGTCCTTGGCCGTCTTGACCAGAGGACCGTAAGCCACCAGGGTCACATCCGATCCCACGTTCACCACAGCTGCCTTGTCCATGGGAAACGCAGTGGAAAGGTCGATGGCCTCGTCCACATCACCCTTGTCGTGGTAGCGCCGCTTGGGCTCGAAGTAAAGGACCGGATCGTCCGAAGCGATGGCCTGCTGGATCATCGTGTAGGCGTCCTGCGGGTTGGACACTGCCACCACGCGCAGCCCGGAGGTGTGGGTGAAGTACGCTTCGGGTGATTCGGAGTGATGCTCCGGGGAGCCGATGCCGCCACCGAAGGGAACGCGGATGGTGATGGGCATTTTCACCCGCCCCTGGGTGCGGTAGTGCATCTTTGCTACCTGGCTGACGATCTGGTCGAACGCGGGGTAGATGAAGCCGTCGAACTGGATCTCGCACACCGGGCGGTAGCCGCGGTAGGCCAAGCCAACCGCGGTGCCGATAATGCCTGACTCGGCAAGTGGGGAATCGATGACCCGGTGCTTTCCGAAGTCCTTCTGGAGCCCGTCGGTGACGCGGAAGACGCCACCAAGTGAGCCTATGTCCTCACCCATGAGGACCACTTTGGGGTCGTTTTCGAGTGACTTCCGGAGGCCTGCGTTGATGGCACGGGCAAAAGTGAGCTTGGACATCAGAGTGCACCTTCCTCGACGGACTCGTTGAAACTGTTCAGGTACCGCGAGTAGTGGTCTTTCTGGCGTTCTATCCAGGGATTGGGAGTGCTGTAGACGTGGTTGAAGACGTCCAGTGGCTGCGGATCGGCCATGCCGATGCAGCTGGAGCGAAGTTCCGCAGCTACAGCGTCAGCCTTCGCCTTGACGCGGGCCTCCACATCCTCGGTCAGCAGGCCCTTGGCTTCAAGGAGCTTTCGCAACCTGAGGATGGGGTCCTTGGCGGCCCAGTCCTCGAGCTCGATGGGGTCGCGATAGCGGGTAGGGTCATCGGCCGTGGTGTGCGGACCCATACGGTACGTCACCGCCTCGATGAAGGTGGGGCCGCCGCCGGATCGTGCGCGGTCCAAAGCGACGCGTGTTGCGGCCATGACAGCGAGGACGTCGTTGCCGTCGACCCGGATGCTCGGAATTCCGAATCCCGTGGGCCTGTCAGCCAACTGAACGTGCGACTGGAGCCGGACCGGCTCTGAAATGGCCCAGTGGTTGTTCTGGCAGAAGAACACCACGGGGGCTTGGTAGCTGGCGGCGAAGACCATGGCTTCGTTGACGTCGCCTTCGCTGGTGGCACCATCGCCGAAGTAGGCAAGGACGGCCGTGTTGGCGCCGTCCAGTTGGACTCCCATGGCGTAACCAGTGGCGTGCAGGCTCTGCGAACCGATGATGATCTGGGGTGTGGCCAGGTTGATGCGCTGGGGGTCCCACCCGTAGGAGGCGTTGCCCCGCCATACCCGGGCGATTTCGGAGAGGTGGGCTCCGCGCACGTAGGCCACACCGCTTTCGCGGTAGCTCGGAAAAACGAAGTCGTCGTCGCGCAACGATCGGCTCGAACCTATCTGGGACGCTTCCTGCCCGAGGAGCGGGGGCCACAGTGCGAGCTCCCCCTGCCGCTGGAGCGCGGTTGCCTCGGCATCTATGCGGCGGATGACTGTCATGTCCTCATACAAGGAGCACAAAGCCTCATCGCCAACATCCTTGACCCAGACATCGAATTCCGGATGGCTGATCCGCTCGCCGTCCGGAGAAACCAGCTGGAGCAGATCGCCGCCAGTCCTCAGGGGATTTTGTGCACTTTGTCCTGGGCCTGGAGTGTCGTTGTGCACTCCCTTGCCCGCCTGATCCGTCAACACAGGTGATCGCAACCTTCCGGCTCGTTTTTGTCGGCGCTGGCTGGACTTGTGGTCCTGCCGCAGACCGGCCCTCCGGCACCTTCGCCGGAGTTAATTGTGACCCTACTCACAAGTTACAAGGGGTACAACTACCCTCGCGGAAATTGAGCAATGTGCTCTGTTTGGGCTTTCTTGCCCGTGCTAATCTTGCGCATTATGCACCCTTTGGATGGCACTGATACCCGGCTCCTTTCCGCCATGGCGAAAGATCCCCGCGGGACCGTGGTGGCCCTGGCACAGAAGTTGGGGCTCTCCCGGAACACGGTCCAGGCCCGCATGGCCCAGCTGGAGAAGAAGCATGCGTTCCTCTCCTTCGAGAGGCGCATCAATCCGGTCGCGCTCGGCTACCCATTGACGGCGTTCATCACCGTCCATGTGCAACAGCAGAAGCTCGCGTCCCTTGCCCAGGACCTGGCCGACATCCCGGAAATCCTTGAAGGCTTCGGCCTGACGGGATCAGCAGACCTCCTGCTTCGGGTCGTCGCCTTGGACGCGGAAGACCTCTACCGCATCAACGGCAAGATCCTTGGTTGCGATGGAGTGGACCGGACAGATACTGCGCTGGCGATGCGAGAGATGATCCCCTACCGCGTTCAACCATTACTGGGGCGTCGTTCCGAGTCCTGACGGGCGGGTTGGCTGTACACCAAGTGCCGGATGCGCTTTGATTCAAGTGGACGAACCGGGGACCGTCCAGAGGTCCCCGGTCAGGTGGTGGCGTTGAAGAGGCTGCCGAAAGGGGCACTACCGTGAGCAACCCGCAAGAACCGAACCCTAACCAGCCTGGCCCCGCGCAGCCGCCGGTTCCCCCGAACCCGGGCTACCCACCGCAGACCGGCGCTTCGCCGCAGTGGCAACAACCGCAGTCCTCAAGCCAGCCGCCGCAGTGGCAACAGCCGCCGTCGTCCGCCCAACCGCCGTCGTCCGCCCAGCCGCCAGGCAGCGTCCCACCGTACGCAGCACCCGGCCAACAGTATGGCCAAAACCCGTACCCACCGTACGCAGCACCCGGCCAGAACCAGGGCCCGGTCCCGCCCGGTCAGTACCCCGGCCAGTATCCTGGCGGCCCATACGCCCAGGTGCCGCCCAAAAAGAGCCGAAAGGTGTTGTGGATCGTCCTTGGCATCGTTGCCGGCGTCATTGTCCTGGCCGTTGTTGGCATCCTGGTTCTCGTCAACCTTGTGGGCGACTCTACGTCCAAGGCGCGGTCCCTCGCGGACGAGTTCACCACCCTCGTTGTGTCCGGCCAAACGGAGCAGGCCTACGACAACTACCTCAGCCAACCGCTGAAGGACGAGCTGGACAAGCAATCCTTCATTGACGGAATTGAAGGCCTGCGGCTGGATAGTTCCTGCAAGCCGGTCTACAACTCCGTTAACGTGAAATCCAACAACGGCAACAACACCGCCGACCTCGCAGGCAAGCTGCAATGCGACGGGAAGACCATCGACCTCCAGTACGTTTTCGAGGGCACCAAAGACCTCAAAATGAGCAGTATCCGGCTACGCCCTTAACTGCACAAAGTTTTTTCTTCCCGCCACCCATCCGACGGTGCGCATGGTCCGAATCACTGCTTGAGAACCCCACTTGGGATTCAGCAGGACGGCCGGAGTTCTCCGGCCATCATCGGAAGGTTCGGACCAATGCGTACTTCGCCCAATCGCTTGATCGCCACCATCTTCGGAGCCGTCTACCTCCTGGTAGGCGTGCTCGGATTCTTTGTCACCTCGGGAATCGGCTTCTTCGCCACCGAGGGTGCCAACCTGATCATCTTCGCCGTGAACCCGCTTCACAACATCATCCACCTGGCCATCGGTGCCGCCCTGCTTTACTCAGGCATGAACAGTGTCACCCTGTCCAAGACGGTCAACACCACGGTTGGTGGGGTCTACCTGCTGGTAGGTATCGTCGGGCTCTTCCTCGTCGGCAGCTCACTGAACATCATCGCCCTCAACGGCGCTGACAACGTGCTGCACCTCGCGAGCGCCGTAGTCCTGCTCGGCGTTGCCCTCTCGCAGGACAAGGCCGTCGTAGCCTCCGCCCGCGCCTAAGCACAGCGCCACGTCACCCACGGGCTGATGACCGAACAGTTGATCACCGACTCCGGAGAGCGAGGAGCTAGGACCATGGAGAACAAAAACCACCCCACGCTAAGCGCAGCGACGTTGTTGTTCGTTTATTTCGCCGCCATGGCTGCGGGAATGGTCGAGCTCTCCGTGGCCGCCGGCTACATCGCCGGAGCTGGAGCCACGGCACCGGGACTCATGGTCTCGGGTGTCGTGACTCTCCTGGCCGGCCTTGCCTTCCTGGCGTGGTCGCTGTGGGGACTGCACCGCAACTCCCTGGTCTTCGCCCGCTATGCGCTTCCGGCCTTGGCCGCAGCCGGTGTAGCGCACCTCGCCGTGGTGGCGAGCGGAATCAGCATCCAACGCTCGTTGGATGTGAGCCACTTTGCCGCCCTCGGCCTGACCCTGATGGCGCTCGCCGGAGCGGGCTGGCTGAGGCGGCAGCGCAAGACCAACGACGGCGGCACCCACGGCCAGCCAAGGACCGGGCGGCTTCTGGCAGCCGCGTTCGGAGCCGCCGTCGTTGTTGCAACAGTTGCAACTCCGGGACTGGCGGCGTCGATGGCGGGACAGCACGCCGTGCCACACGGAGAGCACAGCCAGGGCTCCAATCCCGCCCTGGAGCAGGGTCACCACCACTAGGTAGTGACCGGACCGGCGCACCATCGACACTGCCCACTGTTGATGGTGCGCTTGGTTCGTGGATCATGGAGCCATGGATCCCATCGAGGCGCTCGACGAAATTTCCTTTTGGCTCGAACGCAGCCAAGCACCCACCTTCAAGGTCCAGGCCTTCCGTAAAGCGGCCGACGCCGTCCGGCAGCTGGCGCCCGACGACCTCGCAAAGCTGGTCGGTGCCGGCAGGATCACCAGCCTTAAGGGCGTCGGCAACCGGAGCGCGGAAGTCATAACCCAGGCGCTGGAGGACAGGGTGCCGGAGTACCTGGCCGACCTGCGGGAGCGTGGCACCGAAGCCCTGGCCGCCGGCGGCGAAACACTTCGGGCCGCGTTGCGCGGCGATCTTCACAGTCACAGCAACTGGTCCGACGGCGGATCTCCCATCGAAGCCATGGTGGCGGCAGCACGCACTCTGGGCCGCGAATACCTGGCTCTCACGGACCACTCCCCCAACCTCACCATTGCCAACGGCCTGAGCATCGAACGTCTCGAAGACCAGTTGGGCCTGGTGGAAGACATCAATGCCTCACAGGACGGATTCCGCTTACTCAAGGGCATTGAGGTGGACATCCTGGAGGACGGAACCCTGGACCAGGCATCGCACATGCTGGACCGCCTGGACGTGGTGGTGGCAAGCGTCCATTCAAAGCTTCGCTCAGACAAGAAAACCATGACCGCAAGGATGCTCGGCGGCATCAGCGACCCACACACCAATGTCCTGGGCCACTGCACGGGACGGCTCGTCCAGGGATCCCGCGGCACCCGGCCTGAGTCCGAGTTCGATGCCGCCAAGGTATTCAGCGAGTGCGCAGAGTGGGGCGTGGCAGTGGAAATCAATTCCCGCCCCGAACGGCAGGACCCGCCGGACAACCTCATCAAAATGGCCCTCGACGCCGGGTGCCTGTTCAGCATCGACAGCGACGCGCACGCTCCCGGCCAGCTCGACTTCCTGCAGTATGGGGCTGCGCGAGCGGAAGCCCTGGGTGTACCGAAGGAACGGATCGTCACCACATGGCCGTTGGAACAACTGACTGAATGGCTCAGCCTCAAGAAGTGACCCCGCACTGAAGGGCCCCTTCTGTTGCGCCAGGAGGGGCCCTTCATGGTTACCGCGGGAGTGGACTTAGTGGTCCACCGCCTTCTCGGCTCCGATTCCGGTCAGCGAGCGCACCTCCATCTCTGCCTGCTTGGCCGGGTCTTCGCGCCGCTTGTCCAGCACCGTTCCGAGCCAGCCCAGGAAGAAGGCCAACGGGATGGAGACGATGCCCGGGTTGCTGAGCGGGAAGATCGCAAAGTTGGCGCCCTGGATCATGGAGGTCTTGGCACCCGAAACCACGGGTGAGAACGCGATGAGCAGGATCGCCGCGGCGAGCCCGCCATACATGCTCCATACCGCGCCTTGGGTGGTGAACTTCTTCCAGAACAGCGAGTAGACAATGGTGGGGAGGTTGGCCGATGCCGCGACCGCGAAGGCCAGTGCCACCAGGAATGCCACGTTCTGGCCGTTGGCGAAGATGCCACCGAGGATGGCCAGGACGCCGATCACCACAACAGTGCGCCGGGCAACTTTCACCTCTGCAGTAGCGTCGGCTTTGCCCTTGGAGATGACGTTCGCGTAGATGTCGTGGGCGAAGGACGCAGCTGCGGTGATGGTCAGGCCGGCCACCACTGCCAGGATCGTGGCGAACGCGACAGCTGAGATGAAGCCCAGAAGCAGCGGACCGCCCAGGTGGAAGGCCAGCAGCGGTGCTGCGGAGTTGACGCCGCCGGGTGCCGACTTGATGGTTTCCGCGCCCACCAGGGCTGCTGCTCCGTAACCCAGCACCAGGGTGAAGAGGTAGAACAGGCCGATCAGCCAGATGGCCCACACCACGGACTTGCGGGCTTCTTTTGCGGTGGGAACGGTGTAGAAGCGCATAAGGACGTGCGGCAGGGCTGCTGTTCCGAGGACCAAAGCCAGCCCCAATGACATGAAGTCCAACTTGGACGTTTCGGTCTTGCCGTACTGCAGGCCGGGGTTGAGGATGGCCGGGTTGTTGGCAGCCTCTGCGGCCGATCCCAGCAGGCTGGAGAGGTTGAATCCGTAGATCGCCAGCACCATGGCTGTCATGACTGCGGCGCCGGCGATCAGCAGGATCGCCTTGATGATCTGCACCCACGTGGTGCCCTTCATGCCGCCGATGAGCACATACATGATCATCAACGCGCCGACGACGATAATCACCAGCGCTTGTCCGCCCCAGTCGCTGATCCCCAGCAGGAGCGATATCAGGCTGCCCGCGCCGGCCATTTGGGCCAGGAGGTAGAAGAAGCAGACCGCGAGGGTGGACAGCGCAGCCGCGATCCGGACAGGGCGTTGACGCAACCGGAAGGAGAGGACATCTGCCATGGTGAACTTGCCCGTGTTGCGGAGCAGTTCGGCCACCAGCAGCAGCGCCACGAGCCAGGCGACCAGGAAGCCGATGGAGTACAGAAAGCCGTCGTACCCGTTGATGGCGATTGCGCCGGTGATGCCAAGGAACGACGCCGCGGACAGGTAGTCGCCTGCGATGGCCGTTCCGTTTTGCGAGCCAGTGAAGGAGCGACCGGCAGCGTAGTAGTCGGCGGCCGTCTTGTTGTTCCGGCTTGCCCGGAACACGATGACCATGGTGACTGCGACGAACAAGGCAAAGATCCCCATGTTCAACAGCGTGGTGTCCTTCAGGGCAGCGACCTCGACTGCCGGGACCATGGTGGCGTTCACTTGGCCTCCCCTTGGATCATGTTTCCATCCTTGTCGAACTGGTGGCCTTCGATCCCGGTGCGGATCTCCGCAGCGATCGGGTCGAGCTTCCTGTTGGAGTAGCTCACGTACCAGGCCGTGATGCCAAACGTGGTGACGAACTGGAGCAGCCCCAGGATCAGGCCGATGTTGATGTTGCCCCAGACCTTTGTGGACATGAACTCGACGGCGTAGGCGGCCAGCAGGACGTACGCGAAGTACCACAGCAGGAATATGACGGCCATGGGGAAGACAAAGCTGCGATGCCGCTTGCGCAGTGTCCTGAACTGTTCCGTTTGTTGGACTTCCTGGAAGTCCACGGACGCCGCAGCGTCGTGGGGGTGGGCCTCATTACCCATTGGTTCCTCCTGGTTGTGATGTGCCCACATCAGCTCCACCCTCGGCGCTGATGTGACTGCAATCACTATCGAACGCGGCACGCGGTCTCTTCCAGTAGTGAGCCGTGCGGCGTCGCTCAACGGTCGCACCGCTGCGCCGAACGGCAGGATGCTGGCAAATTCATTGACTACGCTGGCTGTATGCCCGACTCTCCACTTTTCAGCCTCGCTGCCGTCGCAGTGATCGTGCTGGCCGTCGCCGTCGTCGTGGGTGTTGGCTTGAAGGTGATCCGATCGTTCCGCGACCTTGGCACCGATGCCGAGCGTGCCACGTACAACACGCTGCACGCCGCATCGAGGGCCGGGCAGCACCTTCGGGGCGGCCTCCAACCCGCGGGAGCAGCCAAGGCCAGTAAACAACTGCGGGTGCTGCTGGGTTGCGATGCCCTGGCCATCACGGATACTGACGCCGTCCTTGCATGGGACGGTGCCGGGGAAGAGCTCCGGCCGTCGCTGATGCGCCTCGCGGCTGACGTGCTGAGCACGGGCAGAACGGTGGTGGTCCCCCACGCCAGCGATGCCGGCATCGGAAAACCGGGGCAGGACTTCAGCGCTGTCATTGCGCCTATCCGGGCCGGGTCCAGGGTGGTCGGAGCGGTGGCCGCCCTGGCACCCGCCGCAGGGGCAGGGTTGGTCCGCGCCACGAGCGAAGTGGCTGATTGGATTGCCGCCCAACTGGAACTCGCGGAACTCGAAGCGTCCCGGACCCTCCTGATGGAAGCAGAGGTCAGGGCGTTGAGGGCACAAATCAGCCCACACTTCATCTACAACTCACTGAACGCCATTGCCTCGTTCATCAACACCGATCCCGCCAGGGCCAGGGAACTCGTGGTGGAGTTCGCCGACTTCACCCGGTATTCATTCCGGCGGCACGGTGATTTCACCACGGTAGCGGAGGAACTGCGCTGCATCGACCGCTACTTGCTCCTGGAAAGGGCCCGGTTCGGCGAGCGGGTCCAGGTCAGCCTGCGGATTGCGCCGGAGGTACTGAGCACGGTCATCCCGTTCCTCAGCCTGCAGCCCCTGGTGGAAAATGCAGTGCGGCATGGCCTTGAAGCAAAGGAGGGCCCAGGCCACATCACTATCTGCGCCAATGACTCCGGAGCGTTCGCCGAAGTCACCATCGAGGACGACGGCGTTGGCATGGACCCCGAACATCTCAGGTCGGTACTGGCCGGGCACACGGATGGCGATCACGTGGGTTTGCGCAACGTGGACGCCCGGCTTCGGCAGGTTTACGGGGACGAGCACGGCCTGGTGATCGAGACAGCACCCGGCGAAGGGACGCTGATCACCCTGCGTGTACCCAAGTCGCAACCGGGTCACGACGCCTGAACCGCGGACTAATCTATAAGGATGATCAACGTGCTCGTCGCCGACGACGAACTGCCCGCCGTCGAAGAACTCGCCTTCCTCCTGGGACGGGATGAGCGGATTGGGGCCATCCACCGGGCATCATCGGGGGCCGAGGCCCTGAGGACTCTTGAAACGGAACTTGTAGACGCAGTTTTCCTCGACATCCATATGCCGGCCTTGTCGGGCCTGGACATCGCGCGGGCCATTTCGCGCACCAGCAACCCGCCCGCCGTCGTGTTCGTCACCGCGGACGAGGATTGTGCCCTTGAGGCTTTCGACTTGGCCGCGGTCGACTACCTGCTGAAGCCGCTGCGGGCCGAGAGGCTGACCCGATCCGTGGACCGGATCAGCGAGCTGATCAAGGACGGCACACCGGCGCCGGAAATGATCACGGTTGATCTTGGCAGCACCACACGCATGATCCGGCGTGACGACGTTACCTACGTCCAGGCCCAAGGCGACTACGCCCGGCTGCACACCACCGAGGCAAGCTACCTCATCCGGGTGCCCCTGAGCGACCTGGAGCAGAAATGGGCGGAAGCCGGCTTCATCCGCATCCATCGTTCGTACCTCATCGCCCTCAGCCACGTACAGCACTTGAGGCTTTCGGCCACCGGCCCCAGTGTGGCTGTGTCCGGCGCGGAGCTGCCCATCAGCCGGCGCCACCTTCCCGCTGTCAGGGACAAACTGCACTCCACACGTATCCGGCCGCAAGGATGACCCGGGTCCGCGTCACGGCGCCGCGGCAGTCCGCTCCCCTGGCTCCCGGCCGGGTGACGAGTCCCCGTGAAATAGCGGAGGACTCCGACTCCGGCCGCCTGTTTGTCCGCTCGCTGATCCGCTCGCAGCTGCGCCTCGCGTTGGTGGTGGCCTGTGGGTTCCTGGTCATCCTGGCCGTGTTCGCATTGATCCTCGTGTACGGTCCGGGCGTGGCTGAAACCCGGATTGCCGGAGTTCCCCTGGATTGGCTGGCCCTCGGAGTGGGCGTCTACCCGGTGATTGGACTCAGTGCGTGGCTCTATAACCGCGCCGCGGCCCGTAACGAGGCCCGCTACCGGGACCTTGTGGAGGACAAGTGAACCCCGTTGTCAGCCTCGTCGCGTTCCTCGCCGTTTCCATCACGACGGCGGTCATCGGCTTCTACGGTTTACGCATCTCCCGGACGACAGGCGACTTCTACGTCGCCTCGCGCACCGTCCCACCATGGTGGAACGCGTCGGCGATCGGGGGCGAGTATCTCTCCGCGGCAAGCTTTTTGGGAGTTGCCGGACTGATCCTGCTCTCAGGCACCGACGCACTCTGGTTCCCTGTGGGGTACACGGCCGGCTACCTGATGCTGTTGCTCTTCGTGGCCGCTCCCCTACGGCGCTCCGGCGCTTACACCATTCCGGACTTCACCCAGGCCCGCCTGGACTCGGCGCTGGTCCGACGCGTGACGAGCCTGGTGGTGGTAGCCGTCGGGTGGTTGTACATCGTCCCGCAACTCCACGGGGCTGCCCTCACCATCAGGATCACCACGGGCCTGCCGTCGTGGGTTGGTTCGACGGCGGTGGTTGTGGTGGTGTGCCTGACGGTGGTGGCAGGCGGGATGCGCTCCATCACCTTTGTCCAGGCGTTCCAGTATTGGCTGAAGCTGACGGCCCTGGCCGTACCGGTCGTGTTCGTCCTCCTGGTGCTGGCCGGTAATGGGGCGGCTCCACAAGCACCCCTCACAGTCAACCCGACCAGCCAGGCTGCCGAAGGCGCCTACCAACACATCTCCCTGCTGGTCGCCCTGCTCTTCGGGACCCTCGGGTTGCCGCACGTGCTGGTCAGGTTCTATACCAACCCGGACGGCCAGTCAGCGCGGCGCACCACGTTGATCGTGCTGGGACTACTCTCCGTTTTCTACCTGTTCCCTACGCTTTCCGGCGCACTCGGGCGAATGTACGCGCCCGAGCTCGCACAGTCCGGCCAAGCTGACGCCCTGGTCCTGCTGCTCCCAGGCAGGCTGATCGGTGGAACGGCTGGTGATGTCCTCTCGGCCCTGGTCGTCGCAGGAGCCTTCGCCGCCTTCCTGTCCACGACGTCGGGCCTGGTGGTTTCCTTGTCCGGCGTCATCAGCCAGGACCTCTTCGGTGGAAGCGTCAGAGGGTTCCGGCTCGCGGCAGTACTGGCCGCCGTCGTGCCTTTGGGTTTTGCCTTCATGACCGACAGCCTTGCCCTGGCCGGAAGCGTTGGCCTGGTGTTTGCCTTCACGGCCTCCACCATTTGTCCGGTGCTGTTGTTGGGAATCTGGTGGCGTGGCTTGACCGATGCGGGGGCTATCGCGGGCATGCTGACAGGCGCGTTGCTCTGCGGGGGCGCCATGGTGGCCGGCACGGTGATGGGCGGTGGAAGCGCTCCGGCCTGGCTGGCCCAGCCGGCGGCATGGACTGTCCCGGCGGCCTTCGCCGTGACAGTGGCTGTGTCCGTCATGACCAAGGGCCGTGTTCCGTCCTCGGTGGACCGCATCATGTCACGGCTGCACGTGCCCGAACGCCCTGTCGTGACTGAGCGGTAAGGCAGCACCACCCTGTTGTTCGAGGATCGTTCAAGGTGGACAATGACGCCATGTCCGAGGAACCACGGCCGGTCAGCTACGATCCGCCGGCTACAGCGACCGAGTTTCCGCCCGCTGTCCGGGCGCAGTTGTTGGCCACCGAGCATTGGAGCCTGCTCGCTTCCAGGAGCACCACCCAAGGCGAGGTCCTCACCCGCATCAGTATGTTCCTCACCTTTACCTCAGCCAGCCTGCTCAGCGTGGCGCTGGTGGGTAACGCCACCCAGTTTTCGGATGCGTTCAGGGCCTTTGCGCTGACCATACTCAGCATCGACGTAGTGGTTGGACTGCTCACACACGTGCGCGTGATGAGCGTGGGCATGGAAGACCTGATGTACGTCATCGCCATGAACAGGCTCCGCGCCGCGTACGTGGACCTCGACCCAGGGGTGGCGCCCTACCTCATGGCCAGCTTTCACGACGACGAAGAAGGGGCCAAGCGGACCTACTACTTCTTCGGTGGCCGCCGCGACTTCAGCCAAGTGGCCGGGAGCAGCATGGTGTTCATGGGGACGGTCAACTCCGCCCTCATCGCACTGCTGCTGGGGTCCGCGATGCTGGTCGGCGGATTACCGGTGGCCCTGTCCGTTGGCATTGCAGTACTAGCCGCCCTGGCCTTCTTCGTGACCTCACTGGCCAGGGGACATCGCAGGTACCTTGAGGTCTGGAAAAACAACCCGCCGGTCTCGCGATCTCCCGAAAAAAGGGCCTAGTCGATCGCAGCCATGAGTTCCACGACACGCGCCAGGAACGCGTCCACCTGCGCTTCTTCATAACCTTCGTCGCCCTTGGCTGCACGGAAGACAGCCCGGCGGACAGTGTCCACGCTGAGCGTCTGGTCGTGCTCCAGGTAACCAATGAGTTCAGCGCACAGGGCGTCGACGTCCTGGACGTTGTAGCTGCGGGCACGCTTCTTGGACGGGCGACGGAACCTTTCGCCGTCGGGCCGGTGCAGCCTGCCCCGGAGGATGCCGGAGAGCTTGCCGATCTGGCGGAGCCAGGCCTCCTCACCCTGCTGGTTAATGAGGTCGTCACGCTCGCGGCGGGCGAAAGCGTCCTCCAGGCGATCCAGGGCAGCGTCGACGCTGTGTGCGTCGTACCCACCCTTGACGGGATCGAACGCCACATTACGGACGTCACCACTGGCTATCTGGTCCGCGGCGCCCACGGGACTCTCGAACGACTTCCTGGCCCGTTGGAGGAACTCATCCACCTGCTTGGCGTTGTAGCCGAACTTGCTGCGCTCAACACGTTCGAACGTTGCGGGAATCTGGCGTCGAATATCCATTGACACTACTTTTCCTTCATTGGTTTTTCAGACGCCGCTCAGCAGCGCGAACAAAACATAGGCTACAGGGGCCGCGAACACGATGGAGTCCAAACGGTCCATGACGCCGCCGTGGCCGGGCAGGATGCTGCTCATATCCTTGACGCCAAGCTCGCGCTTGACCATGGACTCGGCGAGGTCTCCGGCAGTGGCTGCGGCCACCATGCCAAGAGCAAGGATGAGCCCCACCCACCACGGCCTGTCAAGGATGAAGATGCAGGCCAGGACACCGATCACCATGGCCCCGCCAACCGATCCGGCAAAACCCTCCCAGGACTTCTTGGGGCTGATTTTCGGCGCCATGGGGTGCTTCCCGAAGGACGCCCCGACGATGTAACCGAACGTGTCGTTGGAAACGACCAACAACAACATCGAGGCGATCTGCCACGCGCCGTCCGGGATGCCGTTGGGCCAGAAACCCACCGGAGTTGCCCCGCCTGTTGCGTGCAACGGCAGCGCAGCAAAGCTGATCAGGAACGGAATCCAGGCGAGGGTGAAAACTCCGGCGAACACGCTGCGCGGCGCCCCCGCTGCGCTTTCGATGGAACGCCACAACAGGACGGCCACGGAGCTCGCCGTCATGGTGAACAGCAGCCCTTCTAGGCCACCGAAATAAGCAGAGACCGGCATCACCAAGCTGCCGACCATCATTGGGATGATCGGCATCCGGGTGCCCTGTGCTTCGAGTGCCCGGAAAACTTCCCAGACACCCAGGACCGCAAACGCCGTGGTCAGGAGGACGAATCCGAGCGGAAGGAACAGCAGGCCCCCCAGAACGGCCAACAGCATGGCAAGCCCGACGCCGATGGCCGCCGGAAGGTTTCGCCCTGCCTTTGGAGTGGGGTTCGCCCGCACACGCCTGGCGCGTTTGGGAGTGTCGCGTGTCGGGACCCGCTCAGCGGGCGCCGGCTCTGCCTGGTTCATCAGACCTCGAGCAGCTCGGCTTCCTTGCGCTTGAGCAGTTCGTCAATGCTGTCGACGTGCTGCTTGGTCAGGGCGTCGAGCTCCTTCTCAGCGCGGGCACCCTCGTCTTCACCGGCTTCGCCATCCTTGACGAGCTTGTCCAGGCTGTCCTTCGCCTTGCGGCGGATGCTGCGGATGGAGACCTTGGCGTCCTCACCCTTGCCCTTGACGATCTTCACGTACTCCTTGCGGCGCTCCTTGGTGAGCTCCGGGATGGTCACACGGATGACATTGCCGTCG
This sequence comes from Paenarthrobacter sp. CAP02, assembly GCF_040137855.1. NCBI lineage: Bacteria > Bacillati > Actinomycetota > Actinomycetes > Micrococcales > Micrococcaceae > Paenarthrobacter > Paenarthrobacter sp. CAP02. Next base: position 18,496 of record NZ_JBEEII010000002.1, read on the forward strand.
TTGGAGGGGTTGGCGCCCACCTCGGAGTCACTCAGTGCCTTTTCGATGTCACGCAGTGCGGTCTTGTCGTAGGGCGTGATGAGGATGGTGCGGGCGTCGGGCACACCGAAGGAAGCCAACTGCTGGAGCGGAGTGGGTGTGCCGTAGTACTCGACGATCACCTTGTTGTACAGACCGGGGTTGGCCCGGCCGGTGCGGATCGTGGCGAAATCGTCCTTGGCTACCTCAACCGCCTTGTCCATCTTCTCGCCGGCTTCGAGCAAGGTCTCTTCGATCACGGGTTTCTCCTCAGAAAGTAGTTGCTGCCCAACGTCAGGCGGCAATGCACGGTAAAGAAATGCATAGTAAAGATCCGCCACGTGGGGCGGACGGTCCTAGAAATATCCTAGCCCTTGCTACGGAGTAACCAGGGTTCCCAGCGTTTCGCCGAGGATGGCCCGGGTAACGTTGCCTTCGCCTTCCATGCCGAAGACCACCATGGAGAGCTGGTTGTCCTTGCACATGGTCATGGCCGTCTGGTCCATGACCCGGATGTCGCGGCGCAGGGCATCGTCATAGCTGAGTACGTCGAGTTTCTCCGCTGAGGGGTCCTTCTTGGGATCTGCGGTGTAGACGCCGTCCACGCCGCTCTTGGCCATGAGGACCACATCAGCGTGAACCTCAAGGGCACGCTGGGCAGCGACAGTGTCGGTGGAGAAGTACGGCAGGCCTGCTCCGGCACCGAAGATGACCACACGGCCTTTTTCCATGTGTCGGATGGCCCGGCGCGGGATGTAGGCCTCCGCTACCTGGCCCATGGTGATGGCGCTCTGGACGCGGGTCTCCACGCCGGCCTGTTCCAGGAAGTCCTGGAGGGCGAGGCAGTTCATGACCGTGCCCAGCATGCCCATGTAGTCGGCGCGGGAACGGTCCATGCCGCTCTGGGACAGTTCGGCGCCCCGGAAGAAGTTGCCACCGCCCACGACGATCGCAACTTCGACGTCGGATACGGCTGCCGCGATCTGCTTGGCGATAGCCCGGACGGTTTCAGGATCGACGCCGAGCTTGCCTCCGCCGATGACCTCGCCGGAAAGCTTCAGAAGTACACGTCGGCGGGTCTTCTCGGGCTGGATTGCAGTGTTGACGGTTTCCATGGTGCCTTCCCGTTGGTGGACTCTGGCTAGATTATCGTGCTGTGGGTCCGCGCAGGTACTACCCGGACGGGTGCATGAAAAAGGGGCGGCCACCGAAGTGACCACCCCTTTTCATGAATTACTAGTTTCCTACGCGGAAACGGGTTACTGCGGTTGCCTTGACGCCGGCTTCTTCGAGGACCTGTGCAACGGTCTTCTTGGAATCCTTGGCGAATGCCTGGTCAACCAGAACTTCACCCTTGTAGAAGCCCGTCACGCGGCCTTCCACGATCTTCGAAAGAGCAGCTTCGGGCTTGCCTTCAGCCTTTGCGGTCTCTTCGGCGATACGACGCTCGGACTCGACCAGTTCGGCCGGGACGTCTTCGCGGGTCAGGTAGTTCGGAGCCATGGCTGCAACGTGGACAGCGATGTCGTGTGCTGCGGTTGCAGCGGCTTCGCCTTCACCGTCAACAGCGAACAGGACGCCGACCTGGGCCGGGAGGTCCTTGGAGGTCTTGTGCAGGTAGGCGTCAACCGTGGTTCCCTCAACGCGGGAGATGCGGCGGACAACAACCTTTTCACCGAGGACAGCGCCCTCTTCGACGACAACCTCGGACAACGGCTTGCCGTCGACCTCGGTTGCCAGCAGGGTTTCGAGGTCGGCTGCGCCGGACTCGACTGCAACGTTGAGGACCTTGTCGGCCAGCTGGATGAACTTGTCGGACTTGGCAACGAAGTCGGTCTCGCAGTTGACCTCGATCATTACGCCAACGCCACCGTTGACCTTGGCAGCAACCAGGCCTTCAGCGGTGGAGCGGCCTTCGCGCTTGGTAGCGCCCTTGAGGCCCTTGATGCGGATGATCTCGATGGCCTTTTCGGCGTCACCGTTGGCTTCGTCAAGAGCCTTCTTGACGTCCATCATGCCGGCGCCGGTGCGCTCGCGCAGGGCCTTGATGTCAGCAGCAGTGTAGTTCGCCATGTGAACCCCTCTGTCTAGAAATTTGTGTGTTTACGGACTGACAGGACGGCAGCCCACCGCGTGAGCTGCCATCCTGTCAGTTGCCCCCGAGGCTGTTTCCAACATCAGGGAAGGTCCAGATTTACTTGGCTGCTTCGGCTTCGCCGTCTGCAGCTTCAGTTGCTGCGGGAGCCTCGGCTGCCGGAGCTTCTTCAGCGGGAGCCTCTGCTGCTGCGGCTTCTTCGGCCTTGCTGCCCTCGAGGAGCTCGCGCTCCCACTCGGCCAGCGGCTCTTCCGGAGCTTCGGTGGTACCGGTTGCGCGCTGGTTACGGGCGATGAGGCCCTCAGCTACGGCATCGGCAACAACGCGGGTGAGCAGGTTGACGGAGCGGATGGCGTCGTCGTTACCCGGGATCGGGAAGTCGACTTCGTCGGGATCGCAGTTGGTGTCCAGGATGGCAACAACGGGGATGTTCAGCTTCTTGGCTTCGTCAACAGCAAGGTGTTCCTTCTTGGTGTCAACAACCCACAGGACCGAGGGAGCCTTGGTCAGGTTGCGGATACCGCCGAGGTTGGACTCGAGCTTGGTGAGTTCACGCTTGAGGAGCAGGAGCTCCTTCTTGGTGTAGGCCGAGCCTGCGACGTCGTCGAAGTTGATCTCTTCGAGTTCCTTCATGCGCTGGATACGCTTGGCGACGGTCTGGAAGTTGGTGAGCATACCGCCCAACCAACGCTGGTTGACGTACGGCTGGCCAACACGGGTAGCCTGCTCGGCAATTGCTTCCTGAGCCTGCTTCTTGGTGCCGACGAACAGGACGGTGCCGCCGTGGGCGACAGTAGCCTTGACGAACTCGTAGGCGCGGTCGATGTAGGACAGCGACTGCTGGAGGTCAATGATGTAGATGCCGTTGCGCTCCGTGAAGATGAAGCGCTTCATCTTCGGGTTCCAACGACGGGTCTGGTGTCCAAAGTGGACGCCGCTGTCAAGCAGCTGGCGCATGGTTACGACGGGCATGCCGACGCTCCTTCCGGCAGGTCATTCATGAGAGAGCCCATGGGGCTGCTCTTACCCTGCCAATAGTTGACGGTTGTTTAGCCTGTGGCCCGGACGGGCCTGGCTCCTGGCATCCATTGCACTTCTCATCCGACTCAAGCCGAGAGGCTTCAGCGGACCGCAAGAGGCACAATCCTCCACAGACTAAAGCCGAACGGCTTCGCTGGTGGTGGGCTGGATACGCGTAGTCAGCCTGGGACCCCCACATATCTGAATGAGACATGCTCCTGAACAAGCTTGAGGGCACAGCAAACTGCTCCACCAAGTGTACTACAGGGACCCCGCAACTTTGACCGCGGATCACATCGGTTGTCCACATAGGCCACCCCGGGGATCGACCCGACCACGTCGCCACGGAAGGCTTGATTTCATGACCCTTTTGAAGCTCACACTGTCCTTAAAGCTGACACTGTCCGCAATCCTGGCCATCGCCCTTTCGGGTGGAACCAGCGCCGCCGCACCCACGGTCGCCGCACCCACGGTCAAGGGACAGTGGAGTTGGCCGCTCTCCCCCAAACCGTCCGTCCTGCGGACGTTCGACCCGCCGGACAAACCATGGATGAGCGGGCACCGTGGCGTGGATTTGGGCCCAGCGCCCGACGGCGGCAACGTCACCGCGCCGGCGGACGGCGTGGTGACCTTTGCCGGCACAGTGGTCGACAGGCCTGTCCTGACGATCGATCACGGGGACGGATTGCGCAGCAGCTTCGAGCCCATGGCCAGCGGGTTGAAGCCTGGCGATGCCGTGCGCAAGGGGCAGGCCCTTGGCGCCGTTGAGCCGGGCCATTGCGGCAGCGTCACTTGCCTGCACTGGGGAGTGCGGCGCGGCGAGGACTACGTCAATCCGCTGGACTTCGTGCAGGACATGCGGCCATCCGTCCTGCTGCCACTGGAATGAGCCCCCGCCGCATCGTCGGGGTCGCTAGACGATGGCCGATACTCCGGTAATTGCCCGGCCGGTCACCAGGGTGTTGATTTCGTGGGTTCCTTCATAGGAGTAGATGGCCTCGGCGTCAGAGAAGATCTTGGCCATGCCGTAGTCAGTGACGATGCCATTGCCGCCCAGGATGCTCCGCCCCAAAGCAACGCTTTCGCGCATGCGGGCGGTGGCGAAGGCCTTGGCCAAAGCGGATTGTTCATCCTTGGCCACCCCGGCGTCCTCAAGCTGCGCCAGGCGAACCATCATGCCCATGGAGGCCACGGTGTTGCCGAGAATTTGGACCAGTTGATTCTGCACCAGCTGGAACGCAGCCAACGGGCGTCCGAACTGCTGGCGCTCCACGGCGTAGCTGCGCGCGACATCGAATGCTGCCATCTGGAGTCCCACTGCCTGCCAGGCGACAGCCAGGCGGGTGACCTTCAGGACCTTGTTGGTGTCGCGGAAGCTGTTGCCGTTGGCCAGCTTGAAGAAGTCCGGAACCACTACGTTGCCCAGCGTGATATCCGCATTCTGCACGGTGCGGAGGGAGATTTTGTTCTCGATCTTGCTGGCTGAGTAGCCGGGCAGGGTGGTGTCCACCAGGAAAGCCTTGACCTGGTTGTCGGCCACATCCTTGGCGTAGATGACCACCCAATCAGAGAATGTGGCGTTGCCAATCCAGCGCTTGGCACCGTTGAGGATCCAGTGATCGCCGTCGCGCCGGGCGGTGGTGCGGGTTCCACCGGCTACATCCGAACCGCCGAGGGGCTCAGTCAGGCCGAAGGCACCAATCTTCTTAAGGGAATAGATATCCGGCAGCCAAGCGTCCTTCTGCTCCTGCGAGGCCAGCGCCTCAATGGACCCGGTGAAGAGCCCGTCGTGGACACCCATGAACGTGGCAATGGAGGCGTCCGCACGTGTCACCTCCGCATGGAGCATGCCGGCAAACAGATTGGAGTAGCCCTGGCGTCGAACCGGGCTCACCAAGTCGAGCTCACCAAGCTTCGGAATCAGGTCCATGGGGAATTCACCACGGTTCCAGCAGTCAACCGCGATGGGCTTTACCTCGCGGGCCAGGAAATCGCGGACCTCAGCGAGACGGTCCTGCTCCTTGCCGGTCAGCATCTGCTCAAAGGCGTAGAAGTCACCATCGGCGTACGGAAGGGTGGTGGCGTCGAATGCAGCGTTGGACATGTGCGCTCCTTCAAGGTGGTCACCTGCGACCACGTCTGGATTCCGGCGAGGCCATGGGCTCCAGAGCTAGGCTGGGCGGCCATGTTACCGGCGGGTATAAGTTACTGAGCAGTAACTTACCTCACGGACTTGGATATCTCAACGGCCGCCAGTCACGCCAACGCCAAGGAGGGCGTTAAAAAGCCGTGGCCCACAATCCAGGATCGTGGGCCACGGCTTCAGTGCAAATGTAGGGCTACTCGGACTTGAACCGAGGACCTTAGGATTATGAGTCCCGCGCTCTAACCAGCTGAGCTATAGCCCCGTGGAACCCGGACGCGGCCGCCAATAAACGACCGCTCCGGGCAAAGCACTCCAGCAATTCTAATAGGTGCCAGGGTGTGCTTTGGTCACACCACCATGTCCTCGTACGAAGCACCCCGGTAGAGGTCCTCGAAGGTCTGGAGGGTGCCGTTGAGGCTGTGGGGCTCCACCATCTCGCGGCTGAGCTTGCCCATCGCCTTCAGCTGGTCTTCAGGCAGTTGCAGGAGCTTGGTGATTTTGGCTGCGAGCTCGCCACTGTCGTGGGGCGTGAAGAGGTAGCCGTTTTCGCCGTCGCGGACCAGGTGCGGCAGAGCCATGGCGTTGGCCAGGAGCACTGGCGTGGAGGCGGACATGGCCTCGAGGGTAACGAGCGATTGGAGTTCGGCTGTCCCGGGCATGCAGAAGATGTCGGCCTTGATGTACGCCTCGCGCAGGTCCTCGTCGCTGGCAAGCCCAAGGAATTTCACCCTGTCCTCCAGCCCAAGCCTGGCCACCTGCGCTTCGAGCGCCGGGCGCACCTCGCCGCCGCCAACGATCTCCAGGTGCACATTGAGCTCACGGGGTGTCTTTGCTACGGCGTCAATCAGTACATCAACGTGCTTTTCCTCGGCCAGGCGTCCTGCGAAGAGGACCGTGGGGTAGCTGTTCCGTTCAATCGTTTCGCCCGGCTGGAGTTCATAGGCGGTCGAGTCAATGCCGTTGGACAGTGGCAGGACCTTGCGGAGGAAGGCGTGCTGGTGCATGGCTTTGGCGGCAAGCGGCGTGGGCGTGGTGACGACGTCGGCTTGGCCCATGACCTTGCCCATGTCCTTCCAGGAGATTCGCCCCACGATGTCCTTGAACCACTGCGGAAACGGCAGGAACGGGTTCAGGTTTTCAGGCATGAAGTGGTTGGTCGCCACGATGCGGATTCCACGCTTCACGGCCTCATACAGGACGTGCTCGCCAATCATGTAGTGGCTTTGGATGTGGACCACGTCCGGCTGCACCTTATCGAACAGCAGGCTGATTTCCTTCTTGATTTCCCACGGGAAGCAGATGCGGAAGTACTCGTGGGTGAAGACGCCGTGGGAGCGAAGCCGGTGCACCGTTGCCTCATCACGGAACTCCGTGAAGCTCTTGCCCTTGTCCTGCCGGCAGGCCAGCACGTGTACGTTGTGTCCTCGTGCCGTCATTCCCTTGGCCAGGCGGTAGCCGAATTGGGCGGCGCCGTTGACGTGCGGCGGATAGGTGTCTGCCGCGATCAAGATCGTAAGGGGTTTGCTGGTGTCGGGAATGGTCACGTGGAGAACTCCTGATGGTCACGGTGCGGACAGCATTGCTTGTGGCAATGCTGCGGTGTCGCCGGGTTGCCGCCCGCAAAAGCGGTGGCGCAAGGGTAAGACGTTGCCCTAAGCCTTCCGGTTGCCCGCCGCCTTCGCGTCCTTCTTGCGTTTGGTGACTTCCGGATGGTGCCTGCTCAGGGCAATAACCCCAACGATAGCAAGCGTTGCCGCTGCAGCCATGGCTATCGCCATTACGGCGTGCACGTCGGGACGAAGCTCACCAAGGATCACAATGCCAATGGCGATGCCCACCATGGGGTCAATGACAGTCAGCCCTGCGATCACCAGGTCCGGCGGTCCTCCGGAGTATGCGCTTTGGACGAACCATGAGCCCAGGCCACCGGCCGCAGCGATAGCGATCAGCGTGTACCACTGGACGTTGAGCAGGAAGAGTCCGTTCGGATCCAGCAGGTGCTTGCCGATGATGCGGGTCAGCACGGCCACGAACCCGAAAAGCACACCGGCGCCCAGGATGTAGACAAAGGCGTTCATACGGTGCTTGAACAACACGGCGAGCGTTCCGAAGATGCCCACCGCCAATGCAAGCAGCAGGACGATCGTGAGCTCGTCCTCGGAGTTCACGTGATGGTTTTCCTGGGTGACGTTAACCGCGAGCAACACGAAGAGCGCGGAACCGGTGACGCATGCGCTGATGGCAACCACGGTGGCACGGTTGATGGTGAGGCCCTGGTCTTTGGCGTTGACCACCGTGGTGATGACCAGCGCGATGGCACCGATCGGCTGGACCACCGTCAGCGGCGCGGATACCAGCGCTATCGCATTCATCACCATACCCAAGGCAAGGAACAGCAGGCCCAACATCCAGCGTGGGTTGCGCAGGAGCCTCAGGAAGCCGTTGGAACTGAGGGCCAGGCCGCCAGTATCGGCCTTGACCGCGCTGCCCTGCCTCTGGGCGCCAATGGCCAGGAAGAATGCGCCGAGTACCGCCAGGAAAACGGCAAGCCACACCATCAGCCGTGTCCGCCGTCGTTGGTTTTCAGTTCTTTACCCTTACGCAAGATGGCCCAAAAGTAGTTGTAGGCAGCAATCCAATGGCCTGCCAGTCCGAGGCCCAGGAACGTCCATGCCCCCACGAGGTAGACCTCCGTGTACGGGACAGGCAGCTTGGACAGGACCAGCAGCGGCGTTCCAACCAACAACAGTGCCGTTCGGATCTTCCCGATGATGCTCACTGGCAGGTCGGGGTGGCTGCGGAAATAGATCAGCGACACAGTAGCCAATATCGCGTCGGGAATCAGCAACGCCGCGAGGTACCACCACTGCACGACGCCGGCGATCACCAAGGTCAAAGCGACGGCCAGGAGCGCGGCCCGGTCCGCCATGGGATCGAGGATCCTGCCCAGCTTTGACGTTTGGTCGAAGCGCCGGGCAATGTAGCCGTCCACCCAGTCCGTGCTGCCCATGATCACCAGCACGAGGACAGCGAAGCCGTACTCCTGTTCGGAGAGGACGAGCCACACGAACAGGGGCACACCCATGAAACGCAGGACAGTGACGATGTTGGGGACGGTGACGATGGAATCGTGGTCGACCTGGGGTCGATCCGGGTGCGAGCCAGCACCGATCAATTTCATCCTGTCCCCCTTTCCTCATGTCCAGTGTTCAGCGCTGCCGGCTGCTGCTATTTCTGCCGCAACTTCCGCAGTGCAACGACGAACACCACGGCGGCCGCGGCGAACGCTGCGAGGTCCTTCCAGCGTGCGGCGAACCGTTCGCCCAGGCTCTCCGGTACTGAGGCGTTGATGTCCGCGAACTTGGCAGCAGCGAATTCCCTGCCCTCCTGGAATTTGCCGTTGGCGCTTTCCAGCAAGGCCTGGGCCTGCTTTTTGACGTCCAACTGCTCGCCCAGCTCGTCGCGTACACCCGTCAGGTGCTGACGGCGCTTGTTGAGGCGGGAACGAAGTTCGGCCTCCGTGGGAGCCTTGACGGCGTCGGCTTCCTTGGCAGCTTCCTTGGCCGCCTTTTCTGCCTTGGCCTTCTGCGCGGCGGCTTCCTTCTCGGCCTTGGCAGCCTTTGCTGCCGGGGAGTTCGGGTCCAGGATGGACTCGTCGAAATCCGAGCCTTCCTTGGCGATACCGAGATCATGCTTGATGCCGCGGATGGTGTCTTCAGGCACCAACGGCATGGCCTTCTTAAACTTGGCGATGCCGATCAAGGATGCAATGGCAATGACCACCAGGAAGAACGCAGCGACGATCAGGGCGGCGAGCCAACCGGGCATGATGGTGGCCAGGCCCAGAATCGCAGCGACCACCAGCGCGATCACCAACAGGGCCAGGAAAACCAGCGCCACACCAAAGAAGGCACCTGCGACGCCGACCTGCGTGGCCTTGCGCTTGAGTTCCACCTTGGCCAGGGCAATTTCGTCATTTATTTGCCGTGGGGCCAACCGCGCAACGAGCTTGAGGGTCTTCGGCAAAGTACGAATGGCTGGTCCTTGACTGGTCCGGCCGGTGTGACGTCCACTCATGGGTTCCGCCTAACTGCTTCCTCTGGGCATCGTGAGGGCGAACGCGGCCGGATAAGGATCGCCGCGCGCACCTGTCCACAAAACTATCATTCAGGTTCCTGCTCAACTTTCGGAGCACGATACGGCGCGCCTGAGATAGGCCCAATAAATATGATCTTGGCCATAGGATTGATGATCGTGACCTCTCCAACAGCTCCGGGCGATTCTCTGAGCCGACGCGAAAAACTCGTCTACATTCTTCTGCTGGGTGCCCTGACCGCCTTGGGCCCTTTCACGATCGATCTCTATCTCCCGGCTTTCCCCGCCCTCGAAAAGAGCTTTGACGTCTCAGCAGCTGCCATCCAGCTCACCCTGACCGGAACCACTGTGGGTTTTGGCCTTGGCCAGTTGGTGGTGGGCCCTTTCAGCGACAAGGTGGGACGCCGCCTGCCGCTGATCCTGGCAACGGCCGTCCATATTGGTTCATCCCTGGGTGCCGCCTTGTCGACGGACATCGGGATGCTGTCACTGTTCCGCGTCCTGATGGGAATAGGTGCCGCCGGCGGCGGCGTCGTGGCCATGGCCATGGTCCGCGACCTTTTCCACGGCTATTCAATGGTGAAGATGTTTTCGCGGATGTCCCTGGTCAACGGATTGGCCCCCATCCTCGCGCCCGTTATCGGCTCCCAGCTGCTGTTGGCATTTCCGTGGCCGGGGATTTTCTACTTCCTCGCGTGTTACGGCCTCCTGGTGATCCTGGCATCGATCTTCTTCATCCGTGAGACGCTCCCGGCAGAGCAGCGGGGTAAGTCCAGCACCACCGTGGTCCAGCGCTACAAATCGGTCCTGGGCGACAGGATCTTCGTGGGCATGGTGATGGTGGGAAGCCTGAACTTCGGTGGCCTCTTCGCGTATCTGTCGGCCTCCACTTTCCTGTTCCAGAATGTCTACGGCTTTTCCCCGCAGGAGTACGGCCTGCTGTTCGGCATCAACTCCTTGGGCATCGTTGCAGGTGTCCAGATCAGCTCGCGCCTCATTCGACGGGTGGCTCCGCAGTGGATTGTGGCCGGAGCAACCCTCTTCATGGTGTTGATGGCCGGTGTGATCATCGTCCTTGATCTGTCCCACGTCGGTCTGTGGGGCATCCTGATACCGCTGTGGTTCTATATCTGCGCAACTGGTTTCATGTTCCCCTGCGTCCAGGTGCTGTCCTTGGCCAACCACGGCGCCCGGGCCGGAACGGCAGCTTCGCTCCTGGGGGCCTCGCAGTTCATGATGGCGGGAATTGTCCCACCCATCGTCGGCTGGCTCGGTGTGGGCTCCGCTGTGCCCATGGGATCGGTGATGGCGGTGTGCCTCAGCTTATCCACTGCCGCCCTATGGCTTGTGGTCCGTCCCCGCACGGTCCCCTCCATTCACTAACAAGAGCCATCCACTAACAACAAGCCATCCACTAACAACGAGCCCTCCACTGGCAATGAGACCGTAGGCTGTGAGCATGACCAAGAAACCGCACCGTAACGGCCGTGGCCTTTTCCTCGGCGCGATGCTTGGCGCAGTCGCTGGTGCGCTCCTCGGGCGCGCCGCCGGTAGCCCGCTGTTCGGCGCGATCCTCGGGGCAGTCATCGGCGCTGCCGTGCTGTACCGCGTCAATCCGGGCCCGTGGAAGCGTGACTAGACCCGATAACCACCGGCCCCGACACCCCTCCCTCTCCCCCTGCGCCTTCCCGCAAGGCAGAATGGTGGCGAACCGGGCTTAACCGGTGCCTGACCGGTGAAGGGGACACTACATGAGCACGGCTGGGGCATTCAGGGGTAGCCTTCGCGGCGTGACCGCTGTGCGCAGGTTGCCACTGACGTTGGCTCTCGCAGCCTTGCCCTGGCTCGTGGGTATCGCTACTGGGAGCCTGCTCAACGGGCCCAGCGTTGACCTCCTGAAGCAGGTGGGTCTCGGATTGGCCGTGGAGCCCGGTCCCTGGTGGTCCGTGTTTACGTCCGGGTTCTTTGCCTCATCCCTGCTTGATTACGTTGCCTGCACAGCCGCGATCCTGCTGGGCGTAGGAATCGCCGAGCGCGTCATGGGACCGTGGCTCGCCCTTGCAGCGTTCGTTGCGGGTTCGGCCCTCAGCGCTTTGGTGCTGGTGGGGCTGGTGACCTTCGGTACCGACTCCAGCGACCAGTGGCTGAGCTTCCTCGGCGGTGAATACGCGGTGGGCGCCTATGGCGGGGCTGCCGCTGCCTTGGGATGTTCGACGGCGGCCCTGGGCTCCCTGTGGCGTCGGCGGCTCCGGACGTGGTTGCTGGCCGCCACGCTGATGTTCGTGCTTTTTGTTGGCGTCGCCCAGACCCTCCAGGCCCTTGCGGGTGCCGTGATTGGCATTCTGGCCGGCTGGGCCATCCAGTCCCTGGCGCGCCGCCGGAGGGAGGGATCGTTTCATTCGTCCAGCCTTCGGGAAACCCGGTTCCTGGTCGGCACTGTGGTGGGGGTCTTCGCCGTCGGGCCTTTACTGACGCAACTGACCGGTACCTGGGAGGTCGGGCCGCTCTCAGTGGTCGCAGAAGTCATGCTTCAGGCAAGCCCGGACGCAGACGAAGTCCAGGAAGCCTGCGGGAACGATCCCAACTGTGTGACCCTCCAGGGAATCGTGGGGGTCCGAAGCTTCGGCGCAGCCATCCTGACCCTGATCCCGGTCCTGCTTCTGCTGGTCTGCGCTGAAGGGCTCAGGCGTGGCCGTCGGCTCGCCTACCGGCTGACGTTGGTCATCCAGGCATACCTGGCTGCTGTCACCGTCCTGTCGATTCTTCAATACGTGACCGATCCCGATGTCACCCTGGGCGATGAGGACTTCGGTTACCTGCTGCTGTACGCAGTACCGGCCGTTCTGGCCCCGGTCATCATCCTGACGCTGCTCGTGGGGAACCGGCACAAGTTCCGGGTGGAGTCCAGCGATGCCGGATACCGCACCCTGGGGCGGACCTCGCTGGCCCTGGCGGTCGCCGCCGTCGTGCTGTACGTCGTTTTTTGGTTCCTGGAGGGCAACCCTGGCCGTTCCACCCTGCTGGACCTGGCCGGGCAACTGACCCATATCCTGGTTCCGTTTCCCGTGCCCTTCGTTGTTGACCTGCCCCAGGGACTGCTGAGCACCGTGCTTTACGGCCTGGGCGGAGTCATCATTTGGTTGTGCATCCTGGTGCTGGTCCTGAACAACTTCCGGCGGTTCCGGGACATAGCGACTGATCCTGCCGCGGATCTGGGCCATGCCCGTGAGCTGTTGCATGCCGGTGGCGGAACCCTGTCGTGGATGACCCTGTGGGACAACAACCAGTACTGGTTCACTCCGGATCGGCGCGCAGGAGTGGCCTACCAGGTCCATAACGGGGTCGCCCTGACGGTAGCCGGTCCGATCGGAGCCCCGGAACATCACGGGGAGGCAGCCGCGGGTTTCCTGGGCCATTGCTCCAGGCTGGGGCTGATCCCCTGCTTCTACTCGGCAACGGATGAACTGGATGCAGCGCTTTTGCCGCAGGGCTTCAAAAAACTGGACGTCGCGGAGGAGACGCTGCTCAACGTGCAGGCCATGACCTTCAAAGGCAAAGAGTGGCAAAACGTCCGCACGGCACTGAACCGCGCGGACAAGCTGTCCATTAAGGATTATTGGTACCACTACCGGGACATGCCTCCCGGGACCAGGGCACAACTGGCAGAGATATCCGAGGAATGGGTCGCCGACAAAGCCCTCCCCGAGATGGGCTTTACCCTTGGCGGCCTGAACGAACTCAAGGATCCGGAAGTCCTCTGCTGCGTAGCCGTGGACGACGACGGACTGGTCCATGGAGTGACCAGCTGGCTGCCTGTCTTCAGCAACGGCTCCATCTCCGGGTGGACCTTGGACTTCATGCGGCGCCGCACCACGGGCTTCAAGGGCGTCATGGAATTCCTCATCGCCTCTGCCGTGACCCACTTCAGGGAGGACGTTCCCAGCATCTCGCTCTCCGGGTCACCGCTGGCCAACAGCAGCGAAGGAACCGACGACGGTGACCACAGCGCGCTGGATCGGGTCCTGGCGCTGCTGGGCAACGCGCTGGAACCCATGTACGGCTTCAAGTCGTTGGCCGCTTTCAAGTCCAGGTTCCAGCCCCACCACCGGACTTTGTATATGTACTACCCGGACACGCTGGCTCTGCCGGCCATCGGCATCGCCGTCGGCTCGGCTTACCTCCCGGGACTTTCCCCCACCCAAAGCGCGGGTCTTCTCCGCCAAATGGTGGCAAGGGAGCCAGCAGCATGACGTTGAGGCAGGCAGCACGAGCATGAATACCATCCTGAAGATCGAAATCAGCGGTCCTGTTGTGATGACAACGGCTGCGCTGATCGGCTTTGCCTTTTTCCTGGTACTTTTCCTCAAGCCATCGGCCCGGTGGGCGCTAACTGCGGTGCTCGCTGTCGCTGTCGCCGTCCTGGTGGGCTGGTTGACGGTCTGGATCGTGGAGGACGTCATGGACGTCTTCCACGTTGGACTCACGCCACGGGTATGGTTCTGGGCCCTGGCTTGCTTCGGGGGGTTGGGTCTGGCGGCGGTGAGTTTCCGTCATAGCCGGCCCTGGCGCAAGGCAGTGGCAGCTGTTTCGATCCCCGTGTTCGCGCTGGTGGCGGCGCTGGGCATCAACACCGAGTTCGGGCTGAACAAGACGTTGGGTTCGGCGCTGGGTATTTCCACCGAAGGCGCGATCCATCTGAGCAAACCCAACCCGGACGTCTCCAATCCGGCCGGTCCCCTGTGGCAAAACTGGAAACCACCGGCAGACATGCCCGCCCAGGGCAAAGTCGGCACCGAGGTCATCCCCGCCACGGCGTCGGGATTCAACGCACGTCCGGCGGGGATCTACCTGCCTCCTGCAGCTTTGACAAAGAATCCGCCCAAGCTGCCCCTGTTTGTCCTGATGATGGGTCAACCGGGGCTCCCTGATCCGCAATACGTCGCTGCGGCCTTGGACGAGTTCGCGGCACAGAACAACGGCCTGGCTCCGATCGCCATCGTTGCGGACCAAATCGGCCCGGATCAGGATGACACGCTCTGCCTGGATACCGCCAAGTACGGGAACGTCCAGAAGTACATCAACGAGGATGTCGTCAATTGGGCCAAGGCCAACCTGAACATCCTTACCGACCGCGACCATTGGACCATTGCCGGGTACTCCAACGGAGGCCAGTGCGCCATCTCCTTCGCGCTCAAGTACCCCGGCATCTGGGGCAACGTCGTGGACATTTCAGGCGAAGAGTTTCCCGGGGCCGAGGACCCTGCCGGCAACCTGGCTGAGATCTTCGGCGGCAACCAGGCCGACTATGAGGCACAGAAGCCCATCAACATCATGAACGGCAAGAAATTTCCGGATACGACAGCGGTCTTCACGGCCGGCTCCGATGACCTGAACTATGTGGCGGCGGCCAAGGCCGTCTCCGCTGCGGCCCAGGCTTCCGGGATGTCTGTCACCTACTACGAGGTGCCTAATGGCGGACACGTGGGAATGGCCCTGAACGAGGGCCTCGCCAAGGGCTTCGAAGTCCTCTATCCCCGACTCGGGCTGTCCCGCTAGCCCTTTTCCGGGCACCTCCCGGACGATAAAATTGAGATGTGCCACATTGGCAAGAACTGCAGCCGCTTCCGGCACCTTGGCAGCGGCGGGATGACCGCATCCTGCCCCTGTGGTGGGATCGGCTGTGTTCAGTGACCAGTCCGCAGTCGGCAGCCCTTTACGCTGCGGGACTCTTCACGGACGATCGCCGGAGACCCATTGCCCAGTGGTACAACCCGGTAACCGACGCCGCGTTGCTCGTTGCTCCTGAAACCTCGCCTGAGTGGCCTGTCCAAAGGTTCGGCATCTTCTATGCGCCTTCTGGAGGGGGCTTCACCCGCGTCTATTCCGCTCCCCACGAATGGCATCCCCGCGAACCCAGGACCCCGCCCACCGAGCAGGAATCTTTTGTGGCGGCCGTGGCTGAAGCTGCGCGCTTCCTGCAAGTGGAAATGGATTTCGTCTGAAAAAAGGTGGACCCCGCACCAGCTATAAGCCGGCACGGGGTCCTGATGCTCCTCCGACTGGACTTGAACCAGTA
>NZ_JBEEII010000002.1:34045-337926 GCF_040137855.1 Paenarthrobacter sp. CAP02
ACCCTTCGATTAACAGTCGAATGCTCTGCCAATTGAGCTACGGAGGAATGAAGCGCCTATGACTTTAGCAAAGGTTTTACCCAATGCGAAATCGGCGCAAGATACCCACCCGGGGTATAAAAAATTCCCCCCGTTCCGGCCGACCGGAACGGGGGTATTGCGCGCTCCTCCGACTGGACTTGAACCAGTAACCCTTCGATTAACAGTCGAATGCTCTGCCAATTGAGCTACGGAGGAATGAAGCGGTTACTAGCTTAACAGGGCCTCGCTGGAAAACGAAATCGAGCCCTCAGCCGTCCGCCCGGAGCGCCCTGCGCTCCATCTCCAGCTGCATCAGCTCCCGGTTCAGGCGCTGGAACTCCTCGGGGTTGGACGCGGCATCGAGCCGTTGGAGCTGCCCCATCTTGTCCGCTTTGATCCGGGTGATCTGGAGTTCAAAGAGCCGGGCCAAAATGTCCCGGCAATACCGCTGCATGGCCTCCGGAGTGCTGGCCGGCAACGGTGTTACTGCCAGTTCCGAGACCAGCGACCGCAGCGGCTCGGGAACTTCCTGGCGGATCTGCTCCACCCACGCCACAGGATCCCCTGCGTGCGCCAGGCCCGTGGCCCTGATGGCCGCATGGACCGCACCATACGCAGGGGTGGAGAAGTGCGAGGCCTCGAAACGTTCCCACGCTCCGCCGCCCAGTACCGCGGGATCCTGGAGGACGACCTCCAAGGCCTGGCGCTCCATGCCGGCAACGGGGTCCCGCGGGTCGGGACGCTGGAAAACAGGACCGGACGACGGCGGGGCTGCCGCCGTCGTCGGTTGTTCGTTGCCGCCTGGCGCGCCACTGACAGGTCCACCGCGCTTGATGGCGGCACCAACGTACCGGCTGACCTCCTCGATGGGCATCCCGAGCCAGCCCGCAAGTTCGCGGGTGTAGCCGGGCCTCGTGGCGGAGTCGCGGATCTGCGCGACCACCGGAGCAGCCTCCCGCAGTGCTGCCACGCGGCCCTCGACGGTGTCGAGGTTGTGCCGGCGCAAGGATGCCTTGATGGCGAATTCGAAGAGTGGCTTGCGGCTAAGGATCAAATCCCTGACAGCGGCGTCGCCCTTGAGCTGGCGCAGGTCGCAGGGGTCGGCGCCGCTGGGCTCAACCGCCACGTACGTCTGGGCCTGGAACCGCTGGTCCTCTTCGAAGGCCCGCAGCGCCGCTTTCTGTCCGGCCGCGTCGCCGTCGAAAGTGAAGACCACTTCCCCGCCGGTCCCGTCGTCGGAAATCAGGCGACGTGCGATCTTGATGTGCTCGGTACCGAAAGCAGTACCGCAGGTGGCCACCGCCGTCGCTACTCCTGACAGGTGGCAGGCCATAACGTCTGTGTAGCCTTCCACCACCACCAGTTGCCGTTCCTTGGCGACATTCTTCTTCGCGATGTCGATGCCGTACAGAACCTGGGACTTCTTGTAGAGCGCAGTTTCGGGGGTGTTCAGGTACTTGGGGCCCTGGTCGTCTTCGTAGAGCTTGCGCGCACCAAAGCCGATGGTGTCCCCCGCGATATCGCGGATTGGCCAGATCAGCCGCCCGCGGAAGCGGTCATAAATACCGCGGTTACCCTCGGAAAACATGCCGGTAAGTTTCAGCTCCGCGTCGGTGAAGCCCCGGCCACGCAAATGTTTCAGCAGCGCGTCCCAGCCCTGCGGGGCGTACCCGACGCCAAAGTGCTCAGCAGCGGCGCGGTCGAAGCCGCGACCGTCCAGGAAATTGCGGCCCTCGGCCGCCCCGGGCGTCAACAGTTGGGCACGGAAGAACTCGTCAGCGATCTTGTGGGCGTCCAGCAACCGTTGCCGCTTGCCGACTTCCTCGCGGCTAGGCCCTGTTCCGCCGTCTTCGTAGCGAAGCTCGTACCCGATCCTGGCAGCGAGTTTCTCAACGGCTTCATGGAAGGAGCTGTGGTCCATCTTCTGGATGAAGGAGATGGCGTCGCCGTCCTCGCCGCAGCCGAAGCAGTGGTATCGGCCCACTTGCGGTCGGACGGTAAAGGAGGGCGAACGTTCGTCGTGGAAGGGGCACAGTCCCTTGAAACTGCCCAGCCCGGCGCCCTTCAAGGTGACGTAACCGTCAACGACTTCCTTGATATCCGTGCGCTGGCGTACTTCGTCGATATCTTCACGTTTGATCAGGCCAGCCACGTCACCATCCTAGTCGCTCGGCCGTGGGCTCCCGGCTTCACCAGAGTGACGGCAGGCTGCCCACCAGGCGCTCGTACATGGCCAAGGCAGAGGCATCGGTCAGTGAGGCCACCTGGTCGATCACCACGCGAAGCCGGGCGCCGTCGTCGACGGCGTCACGCCAGTCGGACGCGAACATCGGCTCCAGGTGACGGTCGCCTGTAGCGTTCAGGACGCCCACCAGCGCGTGGAGGACCTCGCGTTGACGCTCGTACACCGGTTGGCGGTGGTCCGTGGAAATAACGAAAGTGGTGGCCAGGCCCTTGAGGACAGCGATCTCCGCCACCGTTTCATCCGGGACCATGAGTTCGGCGTCGTACCGGGTCAGGTTGGCGGGCCCGAAATGTCCGCGGGTTGTCTCCATGGCGCTCTGGCAGAAGCGGCCAATCAGCTGGCTGGTCATGTCCTTCAGCGCCGCCATCGACTTCCGGCTGCCATCGGCTTCACGGACCCAGACCTTGGTGGCTTCAAGCCGGGCAAGGGCGGCATCGATTTCCGCAGGATCGTGGTGCGGCAAGTACCACTGCTTGGTGTAGCCCACCACGCGGGCACGGTGGTCAGGGTTCTCCATCCACTTCAACTGGAAGTGGCCGGCAACGATCGCGTCTTCCACATCGTGCACCGAGTAGGAGATGTCGTCCGCCAGGTCCATGACCTGCGCTTCGATGCAGGAACGGTTTCCGGGCGCACCCTCACGGAGCCATTCGAACACAGGAAGGTCGTCCTCGTAGGCGCCAAATTTGCTGGTACGGTGCCCGTGGATGACGGGGGCGTCCACGGCTGACCACGGGTATTTGGACGCCGCGTCCAGGCTTGCGCGGGTGAGGTTCAGGCCCGCTGGGCGGCCGTCCTCGGCCAACACCTTGGGTTCCAACCGGGTCAGTAACCGCAGCGTCTGCGCATTGCCTTCGAACCCGCCGATGGTGTGCGCCACTTCGTTGAGGGCGGACTCGCCGTTGTGGCCGAAGGGCGGGTGGCCAAGGTCGTGGCTGAGGCACGCGGTGTCCACGACGTCGGGGTCGCAGCCCAGGGAACGCCCCAGCTCCCGGCCCACCTGGGCCACTTCAAGGCTATGGGTCAGCCTGGTGCGCACAAAGTCGTCAGTGTCAGGAGCCACGACCTGGGTCTTGGCTCCGAGCCTGCGCAGGGCCGAGGAATGCAGGACCCTGGCCCGGTCCCGTTCGAAGTCCGAGCGGTAATTGCTCTTGCGGGGTTCTTCGACCCAACGCGCGGAATCGGCGTCGACGTAGCCGGGAATTGCCTGCACGTAATCGTGTGCGGTTCCGTTGTGGCCGACCATCGCTTCGGTTCCCATGGGTATCTGCCTCCTTCAAGCGCCGGGTGTGGTGCTTCTTGGGCCAGTCTTACACGTGTGAGGCTAGCCGCCCGACACGTCCAGCTCCGCAGCCGAGATATCGGCGCTCTGTTCAGCGTTCAGCTGACGGCTTTCCAGCCAATCCTTGGGGAGTGCGGGCTTCTTGGGCGAGCCTGCCCGGCCTCGGGGGCCCTCGGAATCGACGCCAGGATAAGGCGAGTCCATGTCCAGTTCGTCGAGGTATCCGCGGAGGACTTCAAGGGTGGGGACGGTGGCGAGTTTGGTGCGCAGTTCGCTGCCCACCACATATCCCTTGAAGTACCAGGCCATGTGCTTGCGGATCTCGCGCAGGGCCTTGTATTCGTCGTTGCCGAACGTCTCAACCATCAGTTCGGCGTGCCGGTACACACCCTCGGCAACTTCGCGCAGTCCAGGGCGGTGCCGCTCTTCGCTGCCCTCAAAGGCTGCCTGCAGATCACCGAAGAGCCAGGGCCGGCCCTGGCAACCACGACCCACAACCACCCCGTCGACTCCCGTTTCACGGACCATGCGAACGGCGTCTTCCGCTGACCAGATGTCGCCATTGCCCAGGACCGGGATGTCGGGAAGCGCTTCGCGGAGCCGGGCGATGGCTGACCAGTCGGCCTGTCCGGAGTAGAACTGGGCGGCGGTGCGCCCGTGCAGGGCAACGGCAGCCACGCCGGAATCGCGGGCGATGCGGCCGGCGTCGAGGTACGTCAGGTGGTCATCATCGATGCCCTTGCGCATCTTGATGGTGAGCGGAATATCTCCCTTTGACGCTTCCCGGACCGCCGTCTGGACGATGGACGTGAAGAGATCAATTTTCCAGGGCAGGGCGGAACCGCCGCCTCGCCGGGTGACCTTGGGAACCGGGCAGCCAAAATTGAGGTCGATGTGGTCGGCGCGGTCTTCCTCCACCAGCATCCGCACCGCCGCGCCCACTGTCACAGGATCCACCCCGTACAGCTGAACGGAGCGGACCTTCTCGTCATCATCGTGGGAAATGATGCGCAGCGATTCCGGTGTCCGTTCCACCAGGGCACGCGAGGTCACCATCTCTGCCACATACAGGCCGCCGCCGTATTCACGGCAGAGCCTGCGGAAGGCTGAGTTGGTGATCCCGGCCATCGGGGCAAGGATCACCGGGGTGTCCACGGTGATCCCGCCGAGCTTCAAAGGCGGGAGCTCGAGCTTCGGTGCGGGGGGCGTTGCTACTACAGTCACCCATCCATTGTTGCAAACGCGGGCAAATCGGGGAGGCGGCCCCTTAGAGAAGCCACCCGTTCTCATGGGCCAACCGCACGGCTTCGGCCCGCGTCCGCCCACCGGTCTTGGCCATGGCCGCCGAGAGATAGTTCCGGACCGTGCCTTCGGAAAGCATCGCGGCCTTGGAAATGTCCGCCACCGTGCCGCCGTCGGACGCCGCCTTCAGCACCTCCGCCTCGCGTTCGGTCAACGGACTGTCTCCCGACATCAACGACTCGGCTGCAAGCGAGGGGTCCACCACCCGCAGCCCCTGGTGCACCCGCCGAACCGCCTCGGCCAGCTGACGCGCCGGGGTGTCCTTGACCACAAACCCGGACGCCCCGGCCTGCATGGCCCTCCTGAGATATCCCGGCCTTCCGAACGTCGTGACCATCAGGACGTGGCACGACGGCGCCGCACGGCGAACGGCGGCCGCTGCGGAAATACCGTCCAGGCCCGGCATTTCGACATCGAGCATGGCCACGTCAGCCGAATACTCCAGTACGGCCGACACAACACCTGTTCCATCCCCCAGCTCGGCCACCACTTCGATGTCCGCTTCAAGGCCCAACAAGGCAGCAAGAGCACCCCGGACCAAGGCCTGGTCGTCCGCGATCACCAACCGAATGCTCATACGTCAACTGCCAATCTGAACCCTCCCAGGTCGCTCGCACCAATACTTACCGTTCCGCCGGCCGTGGCGGCACGCTCCCGGATCCCTGCCAACCCGCTGCCGGGGACGCCCGGCCCCGGCCCCACGCCGTCGTCCTCCACCAGGACGGTCGACGCCGTCAACCGGACCCGGCACTGGACGGCGCCTGAATGCCGCACAACGTTCGTGACGCCTTCCCGCAGCACCCAGCCGAACAGTTCCCGATACTTGGCCGGCACCTGCTCCACTGTCCGGGGAAGGTCGGCTTGGATGCCGGCCGATTCCAAGGCGGTCCTCGCCGCCGCAAGTTCGGCAAGGACGTTGACCCCGCGGTATCCGGCCACCGTGGCCCGGACGTCGGCGAGCGCACCACGGGCAAGCTCCTGGACTTCACTGATCTCCCCTGCTGCCCTGTCCTTTGCCGGGCCGCCGGGGATGGCTTCCATCAATCGGCCTGCCAGTTCCGCTTTGACGGCAATGACGGTGAGGGAATGTCCCAGGATGTCGTGCATGTCCCGGGCTACGCGGCTGCGTTCGGCCGCCACAGCGGCGTCTGCGAGTTCTGTTTGGGCGGCCCGCAGCGCTGTTGTCTGGCGGATCAGGCGCGCGAAAGAGGACATCATGAAGCCGAGGGACAGGATCAGCGCCGGCTGGAAGAATGCCTGCTCCGGGCTGCCCTCTGCCAGTTCGGAGGCCAGGGAGATACCGGACAGTGCCATGATCAAGGCGAAGTCGACGCGGGGCGGCAGCGTGGTCATTCCAATGGCGCATGCAAGGAAGGGCCAGGTCCACAGTGCTTCCTTGCCCACCAGCAGGATGACGAGTCCGTTCAGGGCCAGGAGGATCGTGACGCAGGCCAAACCCGTCCGGGCGTTCCTTCCCCGGCTGATCATGGGCAGGAGGGCGTAAGCCGCAAAGAAAGCCACCAACGACGCCGAGGCGAGAACCTTCCAGCTCACGGGCTCGTCCACGGACCATACGAGGTTCCAGGTGGGCCAGGCCCACAACACGATGGAGAACGCAGCGCCGATGAACCATTTTCGGGGACCTGGACCGCGGAGTGTTTCCCACAAGGACGGGCTGCTCATGGATCCCACCTTAGTCACGGCCCAGCGGCTCAGACACGGTTGGTGTCGCGACGGAAGGCCATGGCTGCCCCGCCCACGAATATCGCCAGCCAGACCAGGACGTTCACGATCCACAGGGCATCGAACTCCCCGGTGATGGGGCTTCGTGCCAGCTGTCCGATCCCGTAGGCCGGGGTGAATTTGGCGATGGCACCAAAAGTATCGCCCATGATCTCAATCGGCATGAAGAGCCCTCCGAGCATGGCCAGGATGGCCAGGGCCGGGCCCAGGATCTGCATGACGTTCTGGCTTGGCATGAGGTAACCCACGAAGAGACCGAGTGCGGCGAATACCAAGGAACCCACCCAGGCCACCAGGCCGGCGGTCAGCCATGTCTGGGCGTCCATGGTTACCCCGGCGAGGGCACCGATCACGAACTGGGCGATCACTGCAACCAAGGAGAGCGTCAGAGCGGCCGCGGCCTTGACGGCTATGTACGCACCGGGCAACAGGGGTGTGAGGCGCAACTGCCTGCTCCAGCCCTGGGCACGTTCCACGGCCACCTGGCTGCCCGCACCCGTGGCTGCTGTCATGGCCGCATAGACGGTGAGGCTGATCAGGATGTACTGACCGTAGCTGTGTCCATTGGGCAGTTGCTGGTTCTTGTTGGACAAGCCGAAGATGAAAAAGAAGATCGCCGGCATGAGCACCGTGAACATGATGGTCCGCCGGTTGCGGAGCATGCGTTTAATCTCAATCCAGAGGAATGTGGCGTTGACGCCGCCCGCGGAGGGCTTGCGGTCCTGAATTGCTGTTCCCTGGCTCATATCCGGTCCCCTTCCATGGCTGTGGGGGCCGTGGCCGGCCCGGCCTCGTCTGCGGTGAGGGCCACGAAGGCTTCCTCAAGGTTGTTCGCGACGACCTCAAGGTCGTGGGCGCCGGTATTGGTGAGCAGGAAACGGACCACGGAATCCGAGTCGGCAGAGCGGACGGTGACGCGACCGCCGTCGAACTCCACCTGATCCGCCGCAGGCAGGCCTGCCAGCAAGACTCGGTCATCTGCGGGAAGTGATGCCCGGACGGTTCTTCCAGAAGCCAGGTTCTTGATCTGGGCTGCGGTGCCGTCGGCAACCACTTTCCCTTGGCGCACCAGCACGATCCGGTCAGCGTAGGCGTCTGCTTCTTCGAGGTAGTGGGTAGCAAAAATGACTGTGCGCCCCCTCGAAGCGTCGTCGCGGATGGCTGACCAGAAGTCTCGGCGTCCGGCGACGTCCATTCCGGTGGTTGGCTCATCCAGGATCAGAAGCCCGGGATCCGAGACCAGCGCCATGGCGAAACGTAGCCTTTGCTGTTGGCCGCCGGAGCATTTTTCAACCCTGCGATCGGCGATGTCCAGAATCCCTGCGCGGGTCAGGACCTCGTCCACGGGCCGGGCCGAATCGAACATGGCCGCCGTTAGCTGCACTGTTTCCCTGACGCTGATGTCCCGCAGCAGGCCTCCGGTCTGCATGACGGCCGCTACTTGCCCACGGGCTATGGCTCCCCGGGGCGCGTGCCCGAAGATGGACACATCCCCCGCGTCCGGAGCGCTGAGGCCCAGGATCATGTCGATGGTGGTGGTCTTACCAGCACCGTTCGGGCCCAGGAAAGCCACCACTTCGCCTTGCTCCACGGTCAGGTCCAGACCGCGCACCGCCTGGACCTTGCCAAAACTCTTATGCAGTCCGGCGGCGCGAACGGCCGGCACTCCGGGTGTTGTCATTGCTCTCCCTGGAATAGGTCTTGTACACCCATTCAAGCCGGGGAACCTTCCGCGCACCCGTAGCGGGTGTCATCGGTTCGGCATGACAAATGTCATCCGGTCAATCGCTGCTTCGGCGCTCCGCTTCGCGCTGCGCCCGCCGACTCCCTGGCCGGGCGGGCCTTGCCCCGGCAGCCGGTTCGGGGGTGGCGCCTTGCCGGGCACCGGCGTCGTTCGTTTCGTCCTGCCCGGAACAGACGACGACGGCGGCCGCGGCCAGCGCGCCGGTATCCTCAAGGCCGTCGGCACTTATGGCCGGTCCCCCGGCAGCGGCAAGGCGCTTCATGCCGGTGGCTTTGACCACCAGGACTCCGATGAGGGTAGTGACCGGAATCGCTAGGACCAGCCCGATGGAGCCCACCAGGGTGCGGATGACTTCCTCGGACAATTCAGCGCTGGTGAGAGCCTCTGCCAACGGGCGGTCGTACAGCATCACAATGATCAGAATGGGAAGTGCCGCACCGGCGTAGGCAAACGCGATGGTGTAGACAGTCGAGGCGATGTGGTCCCGCCCAATCCTCATGGCAGAAGTAAACAGCTTCCGGGCGCTGGTGTTGGGTGCGAGCTCGTACAGCTCCCACACCGCCGACGATTGGGTGATGGTGACGTCGTTGAGGACGCCCAGGCCGGAAATGATGAGGCCGCAGAGGATGATTCCGGAAATGGAAATCTGGGGTGACATGTTCACCAGCGTGGAAGCATCATGGTTGCCTACGCCGGCCAGGTTGGCCGCGTCAGTGGCCCACGCCGCCAGGAGCGCCGTGATCGCCAGCCCGAAAATGGTTCCGAGCAAGGCCGTGGACGTCCTCGCCGAGAACCCATGGGCAAAGTACAGGACCCCGATCATGATCACCGTGGACCCCACCAACGCCAACAAGAGCGGCGGCTTGCCCTCAACCAGACCGGGCAGGATGAAGCTGACCAGGACGAAGTAGGCTCCCACCAGGCCCAGGAGCGCACGGAAACCGCGCCAGCGGGCCACCGCAATCACCACCACGGCATACAGCACAGCCAGGGCCGCTATGGGGATGTTGCGCACGAAGTCGACGAAAACGTACGACGGCGCGCCACTGCCCGCCGTATTGCCTTGCACGCCCGAAAGATTCAGGTACCGGATGGAGTCACCAACGTCCACCCCGTGGGACATCGCAACATCGGGGTTGATGACCACTTTGACCGCCTCACCGCCCTTGTCCGGCACAGTGAAAGCGAAGGTGCACTGGGAGCCCCCGGCCTGGTTCTGGCCGGTGGTGGACTGACCCGTGGTGGGCTGGCCCGTGTCTGACTGCCCCGTCTGGGTACAGCTTTCCACCACGACGCTTTGTATCTTGCCGGTGTCGAACGTGACCCCCGGGGCAGCCTGGTAGGGACTTGAAAAGTTGATCCCCTCCCGGCTGCCCGAGGGCCACATGAGCACCATCGCCACAAGGGTCAATACGCCCAAGGGAACCAGGACTGCCGCCAGCAGCAGGTTGGCCCTTTTACGGGAAGCGACCGCCTGCGGGGTTGGTT
This sequence comes from Paenarthrobacter sp. CAP02, assembly GCF_040137855.1. NCBI lineage: Bacteria > Bacillati > Actinomycetota > Actinomycetes > Micrococcales > Micrococcaceae > Paenarthrobacter > Paenarthrobacter sp. CAP02. The sequence goes on from NZ_JBEEII010000002.1 coordinate 43,871, forward strand.
CCGAACCCTCAGGATGACCGTGGGAGTGACTGTGGCCCATCAGCTGCAAAACCTCATGGGCTTAAGCCTACGTGGATCCGGTGGACTCCCGGCTCAGCGTGGCGGGATGTTCTGGTTGACGCGGAAGAGGTTGTCGGGGTCGTATTTGGCTTTGACCGATACCAACTTCTCCCAGTTGGGTCCGTAGTTGTCCGCGACCCGGTTCTGGTCCTCCGAGTCCATGAAGTTGATGTATCCACCAGCCTCCGAGTGCGGTGCCAATGCGGCCGCGTACGCCCGGGCCCAGGCGATGTTGGCTTCGTTATCTGCAGGATCGGGCCACTGGGCCGCAATGACCGGAGAGAACTTCATGTCCCGGTGGGCGAAGGCAGTATCCTCTACGGCTACCCGGGACACAGCGCCATCGATGGGATAGACGTGGACGGCGGTGTTCATGCTGGTCACGGTGGCCCCAAATTGGGCGTGGGCAGCGATGGCCCCGTCGTTGAGTTCGCGCAGGAAGTTGGCCTTCCAATAGCCCTGCATGCCCTTTGGGTTGAGTCCGTCGAAGGCGACGTTCAGCGCCGGGTACGGCCTTTCCGTGCCATTCCTCCGGAAGGAAAGGCACAGGCGGCCCTTGATGGAAGCCCAGGAATGCCCCGAACTCTTCGGGTGCGGAAGCTATGTAGTCACGGTAGAACCTGGCCACTGCGGGAATGTTCTCCGCGCCGTAAATGATGATGCCCGCATGGACCATATCCACAGGATGGAGTGCGAACTCAAGGGTGTCACCACCCCGAAGTTGCCTCCGCCGCCCCGGATCGCCCAGAACAAGTCTTCATTCTGTTCCTCGCTGGCGATCAGGAACTTGCCGTTTGCCGTCACGACATCTGCCGAGACAAGGATTGTCGCAGGAGAGTCCGTACTTCCTGTCGAGGTACCCGATCCCGCCGCCCAAGGTCAGGCCCGCCACACCCGTGGATCCAACGATTCCACCGGTGGTCGCAAGCCCGAAAGCGTGCGTGGCGTGGTTGAAGTCGGCCCAGGTCGTACCGCCTTCGGCCCGGGCCCTGGACTTCTGGGGATCCACCCGGACCCCCGTGCGATTAACGAAGTCCAACACCAGAGCGTCGTCCCACGTCCCGAAACCAGGAGCGCTGTGCCCGCCGGCCCCTGATGGCCAGCGGCATGGAGCTCTCGCGGGCAAAGTTCACGCCGGCGATGACGTCGGAGACCTGCGCTACATGGATGACCCCGGCAGGACGTTTGTCCACCATCGCGTTGAAAACGGCGCGTGCCGCGTCGTAGTCAGGATCTTCAGGAGTGACGAGTTGCCCACGCAACTGTTCCCGCAGCCGTCGAGGGCGATCTTGTTCATAGTGCTTACCATCGATTAAGACGTGAGACCGGACTTTCCACACGCCTCTCCCCCGGATGTGACGGCGTGGGGGCTTACTTCGATAGACCTACTCCTGAGCCTCGGCCGCGTCAAGAACCTCTGATAAGGACCAGAAAACAACGAATCCTGCCTGACCCTGGAAACAGGGCCAGACAGGATTCGCAGTGCTCCAAAGTCGTACGTGGATTCCGGTCAGTCGCTCACGATCAACGTATCCGCACCACGCACGTGGGCTTTTCCGGACTCGAACAGTGGTCCCAGGACCGAGCGCAACGCGGTCATCGATTCGTCGACTTCCAGCAGCACAGGGTGCTGGTAGGCGATCAGAGCCAGGAGGTCACGCACTGCCGCTTCCGCGTCCCCATCGGAAAGACTGGGATCGTGTCCCAGGAAGACATCCGATGGTTCATCCGAGTTGCCCTGGGCGTAGCTGATGGCAAACGCCTGGATTTTGCCCTTGCGGCTCGCCGGAACGCCCTGGCCAAAAGCACTGGCTTTCGGCGCCCGCAGGACGATCGCACCATGGGCGCCCGTGAGGTCATGCAAGAACAAACGCTGGACCGTCGCGATGCTAAGCTCTCCCGGGCTGTCCCAGTGGTGGACGTGAGAGTAGTACTTACCCACCACGTCGCTGAGCTCCACCGAACCTGTTGCCAGGTCCTCCACGCGCTCCGACGCCGCTTCCTCGGAACCATCCCCGAAACGGGGCAGCTTCAGCGGCTCGGGTTCCACCACAACCAGTTGCGAACGCTGGATGGGGGCAAGTCCGGCTGCAGCGGCAAATGCCGCGCCGGCAGTATCCGGTTCCACTTTGCTGCGTAGCTTGGAAACGCCCGACGGCGAGTCCCCGGCTTCTCGGCGCAGCATCGCCAGGAGGGTGGAACCAACGCCGCTGCGCCGATGGTCCTTGGCAACCTCGATGTACGCCCAAAGGCGTTCCGGGTGCAGCGAAGCTTCATGGACGACGCCGGCGGCAACGGGAATGCGCCCACCGTCCACGACGTCTTCGGCCACGATGCAACGCCGCCATGGCTGGTTGCTGGACGGGGCCAGGGCCGCACGGAACTGCTCAGCGGGCAGGGTCTCCGGACCACCCCAGATCTCCAGGAGGGCGAGGTCGTCGCCCTCCTTCCATTCGCGGTACTCCAAAGCCACGGTCAGGCGCCGATCAGGCGTGCGGCCAGGTAGCCCTCAACCTTGTCCAGGGACACACGTTCCTGGCTCATGGTGTCGCGCTCGCGGATGGTGACGGCCTGGTCTTCGAGGGTGTCGAAGTCCACGGTGATGCAGAACGGGGTACCGATTTCGTCCTGGCGACGGTAACGGCGGCCGATGGCGCCGGCGTCATCGAAGTCGATGTTCCAGTTCTGGCGCAGCTGCGCGCCCAGGGCCTTGGCCTTCGGGGAAAGGTCCTCGTTGCGGCTCAGTGGCAGGACGGCGGCCTTGACCGGCGCGAGGCGGGGGTCGAGCTTCAGCACGGTGCGCACGTCCACGCCGCCCTTGGCGTTGGGGGCCTCGTCCTCGGTGTAGGCATCGATCAGGAAGGCCATGAAGGAACGGGTCAAACCAGCGGCCGGCTCAATGACGTACGGGGTGTACCGCTCATTGGTGGCCTGGTTGAAGTAGCTCAGATCCGTGCCGGAAGCCTTGGCGTGGGTGGAGAGGTCAAAGTCGGTGCGGTTGGCGATGCCCTCAAGCTCGCCCCATTCCGAGCCCTGGAAACCGAAGCGGTATTCGATGTCCGTGGTGCCCTTGGAGTAGTGGCTGAGCTTCTCCAGCGGGTGCTCGAAGAAACGCAGGTTCTCCTCACGGATGCCCAGGTTGGTGTACCAGGACATGCGCTCCTTCATCCAGTACTGGTGCCATTCTTCATCCGTGCCTGGCTCGACGAAGAATTCCATTTCCATCTGCTCGAACTCGCGGGTACGGAAAATGAAGTTGCCCGGGGTGATCTCGTTGCGGAAGGACTTGCCGATCTGGCCGATGCCGAACGGCGGCTTCTTCCGGGAAGTGGTCAGCACGTTGTTGAAGTTCACGAAAATACCCTGCGCGGTTTCCGGACGCAGGTAGTGCATGCCTTCCTCGCTGGCCACCGGACCCAGGAAGGTCTTCAGCAGGCCGGAGAATTCCTGGGGTTCGGTCCACTGACCGCGGGTGCCGCAGTTGGCGCAGACGATGTCCGCGAGGCCGTTCTCGGCGGGGCGGCCCTTCTTTTCCTCGAACTCTTCAAGGAGGTGGTCGGCGCGGTAGCGCTTGTGGCAGGACAGGCATTCCACCAGCGGGTCGGAGAACACCTCGACGTGGCCGGAGGCTTCCCAGACCTGGCGGGGCAGGATGACCGAGGAGTCCAGGCCCACTACGTCTTCACGGCCGCGGACCATGCTCTGCCACCACTGGCGCTTGATGTTTTCCTTCAGCTCCGCACCCAAGGGGCCGTAATCCCACGCGGAACGGGAGCCACCATAGATTTCACCGGCCTGGAAGACAAAGCCCCTCCGCTTGGAGAGGGAAATGACCTGGTCAAGGACGGATTTTGCTGCCATGGGTAACTCCATTTTTCTACAGGGCCGCTGGGTGCGGTCCGCGGTGGTTAGCCCCGGATTCCGGACGTGGTTGTCCGGCGGGGAGGTTGGGGAAATTGCTGTCTCCTACCCTACCGGCCTTTGGCCGCACCCCTTCGTGCGAAAGCTCCCCTGGGCCAAGGCAGGGTGGCCACGATGATCGCGGCAAGCGTCAGCACGGTTCCCAGCACCGTGGGCAAGGCGACCACCGCGCCGGGACTGGGGATCACGACGTCGAGCACCAGAGAGCCCACCAACTGGCCCGCAATCATGCCCAGCCCGGTGATCAGTACCCCGAGGCTGCGGACCAGCAGCGCTGCCAGCCCAATGAAAAGGCATCCCATGGGACCACCGAGGTAGTACCACCACTCCGACGGAAGCGGATTTCCGGGACCGGCCACTGCCAGTTTGATGAGCCAGGCGATCCAGAGAATCGCGGAGCCGGCGATGAAATTGACCAACGTGGCAGCGACGGGCGTCCCGTAGTGGACGGTCGCGGTTCCGTTCATCGCTTGCTGGAAGCTCATCAGGAATCCGGCGGCGAGCGGAAGCAGCACAGGCAACAGCAGCGAGGCAACATCGGCGTCAGCCCCGACCCGCGGGGAAACAGCCCACGCGACGGCGGCAACGGTCAGGACACTGCCCAGGACGCGGACACCGGTGATGGCCCGTTTCCCGCCAGGCCCGATTCCCATGCGGTCCACGAGCAGTCCACTAAGGGTCTGCCCCGTCACTGCGGCAACAGTAAACAGTGCCACGCCGAGGAGTGCCACCGTGAACGACTGGGCAAAAACGAACAGCGCACCGATGGCGCCTGCCATCACGTAAAAACGGGGAAAGCTGCGGTTCCGGACAGCTGGGACGATGCGCTGAAGACCGGCCCTGCCTTTGGGGGTCGCCAACGAAATCGCGCTGATAAGAATCAGGCCTGTGTTAAAGCTCACCACCGCTGCCGCTATGCCGTCGTTCAGTGCGGCCCCAAGGGCACCATTGATCCTTCCTTGAAGCGGAATGACCAGGCCCGTTGCTACTGCAATCGGGAGCCCAAGGGCAAGCGGAAAGGCGGAACGGGAAGAAGGCTGCGGCACTGTCACCACACTACTTCAGGCATCATTGCTGTATGAGCAACCCGGAAATCGAAGAGATCCCCATCCGCGACGACATGATCCGCCTAGGCCAGCTGCTGAAGCTTGCCAGCCTGGTGGAGGACGGCGTGGAGGCCGCGGAGCTCATCAAGAACGGCCTGGTCAAGGTCAACGGTGAGATCGACGAACGCCGCGGCCGCCAACTCCACCCCGGCGATACCGTGACGGTCAACGGTCAGACTGTGAAGATCACCGCCGCCTAGCCCGGGGGCTTTGTACAAAAACTTAAGCCGTCAGCACTTTGTGGGTGAGGAACTCCCCCACATGCCCGATTTCCTGCTGGTTGATCCCGTGCCACATCCCGGTATAAAGCACTTTGGTGAGGTCCACGTGCTTGCGCACCCAGCCCATGGTGTAGTCGATCTTGTCCGGGGTGATGACGGGATCCTGCTGGTCGCGGCCCCAGAACATCGGCAGGGTTCCGTCCAGTTCGTCGTCGCGGAAGGCCGCGTCAGCGCCGGCGTCGATGACAAAACCGGAAAGCCCGACGACGGCCGCGAAGTCCGCGGGCCGGTACCGGAGCATCGTGGTGGCCATGGCCATGCCCATGGAGAACCCCAGGAGCGTCACTGAGGAGTGGTTGGCCTTGACTGAGTCGAGCCACTCCAAGGCGTACTCGGCAGCAAGCTTGACGGCGTCGATGGAGTAGTCGATGGACGCCGTGAGCGGGAACCAGGTATACCCAGGCCCCGTCGGCATGGGGGCGCGGAGGGCCGCCACCACGAAACCGTCCGGCAGCATCCCGGCAAGGCTGAAGAGGTCTTCCTCGTTGGAACCGTAGCCATGCAGCAGGACCAGCAAAGGCTTGCCGGCACGGTCGGCTTCGTCGTGGGACCACAGGACAACGGGCGCGGGGAATGCGGGAGCTTCAGTCATGGGTCTATTCTTGCAGTTACCCACAAGTAACAACTTACGGTCGCGTAGGGTGGGGGACACGAGGCAGGATATGAGCGTGAGTGAGAACAATCCTTTGCTGAAGCCGGGAGCCCCGGCACAAAACCACCCCTGGAGCCGTTACGTGGCGCTGGGTGATTCCTTCACGGAGGGCATCGGCGATCCCGAGCCCCTCAACCCCGGAGGTTACCGCGGTTGGGCGGACCGCGTGGCCGAAGAGCTGGGCCGCGGCCACGACGACTTCGCCTACGCCAACCTCGCCATCAGGGGCCGGCTCCTGCAGCAGATCGTCGACGAACAAGTGGGCCCCTGCCTTGAGCTCCAGCCCGATCTTGTCTCGATTTCCGCCGGCGGCAACGACCTCATCCGGCCAGGCGGCGACCCCGACCTGCTGGCCGAAAAGCTTGACGCCGCCGTGGCTGAGCTCAGTTCCGGCGGTGCCACGGTGGTCCTGTTCAACGGCCCCGACACTGCGTCCACCGTCCTTGGCCGGATCCGGGGAAAGGTAGCGATCTACAACGAGAACCTCCGGACAGTGGCTGCTCGGCACGACGCCATCATCGCCGATATGTGGTCCCTACGTCAGCTGTCGGATTCCCAGATGTGGGATGTGGACCGGCTGCACTTCTCCCCCTTGGGCCACCACACCATCGCCATGATGGTCCTGGACGCCCTCAACGTCGAGCACACCCTTGAGCCATTGATGCCCAAAGCCCTCCCGCCGCGGACCTGGCGTGAAGCCCGCTCTTCGGACCTCGTCTGGGCACGTGAGTACTTTGTCCCGTGGGTCCTGCGCAGGCTTCGGCACCAGTCTTCCGGCGACGGCATAACGCCAAAGCGCCCGACGCCGGGTCCTGTCTTCGGCGCCGACGGCACCTTGCTGCCGCGCAACTGACGTGCGGCTCGCGTCCGGGGAGGACCCCAATGTCAGATGACGGTTCTCCCCTGACGGGAAAGGTCCGGCAGTTGCGCCTGAGGCGGCAGCAGCTACGTGCTCCCCATGCCGGTTCGCCGGCCGAAGCCCTCCGCAACCTGCTGGCAGTCCAGTCACAGGAATTTCCCTACGCGCGGTGGACGCTCGCCCAAAGGTGCCAACCCCACGCGGCCGCCACCGCAGCCGATGTCGAGCAGGCGGTGGCGGACGGCGCCATCCTGCGCACCCACATCCTCCGTCCCACCTGGCATTTTGTTCACCGGGGCGATCTCGGCTGGCTGATGGGGTTGTCCGCCGATCGGCTCCATCAGGGAAACAAGGGGATGTACCGGCAAACCGGCCTTGACCAGGAAGTCGCAGCCCGGAGCGGGAATGTCCTGGCGCGGGCGGTGGAAGGCGGGGCCCACAAGACCCGCGAAGAGCTCGCCGCGATCCTTGGTGCCGCCGGTTTACCCAACAAGGGGCTGCCGTTCATCTATCAACTCATGCACGCGGAAATCAGCCGGATACTGGTCAGCGGCACCCCCGTCCGATCCTCGGGTGGTGCGCTGAAACAGACCTATGCCCTGTTCGACGAACGGATCACGGGTTCCACGGGCGGGCCACTGACCGGCACGGACCGTGAACAGGCCCTCGGGCAGCTGGCCCTGCGGTACTTCGCCAGCCGCGGACCTGCCACCGTGAAGGACTGCGCAGCCTGGTCCGGGCTCACCATGAAGGACGTAAAGCTGGGGCTCGATGTTGCCCGTGAGCTCTCTCCCGGAACGCTCGGGTCGGCCTCTTTCGATGGGTTGGAATTTCACCTCGCCTCCGAAGAAGTCGAGGGGCTTTCCGGGCCGCGCCACGAGGCGGCACTCCCACGCGTTGACCTCATCCAGTGCTATGACGAGTACGTGATGGGTTACTCCCAGTCACGGCATTACCTCGGCGGAACGGCACCGTACCTTTCCACGGACAACAGCCCCCTGCACGTTGTGCTGGTGGACGGACGATTGGCAGGGTGGTGGCGGCACGGATTCATCAACGGCGTCTGCGAACTCGACATCAGGATGGACCGGCCCACGACGCCGGATGAGCAAACCGCCCTGGACGCCGAAGTGGAGCGATACGGACGCTTCCTTGGCCTCCCGACCAAAAGGGCATGAGGCGTCAGGGCTAAGCTGGGATCAGACCTAGGAGGCCTGAACCGTGAACAATCTGATCTTCTGGATCATCGTCTGCTCGTGGGTGATTCCCTTTGGGATCCGCTTGTACAACCGCTCGCGCGCCCGCAGGCTCCAGGACAATAGCTTCCGCGGGCCGGGATATCCACCCCAGGGCTACCCGCCGCAGAACCTCCCCGGCCCGGGATATCCACCCCAGGGCTATCCGCAGCAGGGGTACCCCGGGTACCCCACCGACCCGGCCGTCATCCGCCCGGCTGATCAGGCACCGCAGGCGGCTCCGCCGTCGAGCCCTTCATCCCCGATGCCAACACCCCCACCCACCCCTTCGGAGCCGCATGGCTTTAGGGCACGGAAGCTGGCCGAGCTTGACGCGAAGTTCAGCAACGGCGAAATCGCCATGGAGGACTACATGAAGCAGCGCGGCGACATCATGAACGGCTAAATGCCGCTTCAGGAGGCGGACTGGGAAAAGAAGGCCTGGTGGAGTTGCGCGGACAGTTGGCCGATTTCGGTCAGGAAGCCGTCGTGGCCAATCGGGGCTTCGATGACGTGGACCGGAACCTTCCCGGGAAGCGCGGCCGCCAATTCCCGCGATTGTGCGGGGAAGTAAAGCCTGTCACTGTCCACCGCCGCAATGAAGAACTGCGCAGTGGTCCGGGACAGTGCGTCTCGGAGTGAGCCACGCCCCCTGGTCACGTCGTGGGACATCAGGGCTTCGGTGATGGCAACGTAGCTGTTCGCGTCAAAGCGGCGGACAAGCTTGTTCCCTTGGTGGTCCAGGTAGCTCTCCACTTGGTATCGGCCCCGCTCCGCGAGGACGGCGGCAGCAAGCGGCGTTTCCTGGTGCTGCGGCTCCCGGCCAAACCGGTAATCCAGTTCCAGGGCCGAGCGGTAGGTGATGTGCGCAATCCGGCGGGCCAATGCCAGGCCCTCTTCCGGGGCTGGGCCGCCGTAGTAGTCACCGTTATTGAAGTTCGGGTCCTGCCGGATGGCAAGGGTTTGGGCCTGCGCGAACGCAATCTGCTCGGCCGTGCTGTAGGCGCCGACCGAAATCACAGCGCACCGTTCAACCCGTTCGGGAAATGTCACGGCCCATTCCAGGGCCCTGGCACCTCCCATGGATCCGCCCAGTACGGCATGCCAGGCCTTGATTCCCAAGGTGTCTGCGAGTCGCGCTTCAGCCTCAGTGCTGTCGCGCAGCGTGATCAGCGGGAACCGGGAGCCCCAGGGCTGGCCGTCCGGTGCTTCGGAGGACGGGCCCGTGCTTCCGTAACAGCCGCCCACGATGTTGATGGAGACCACGAAGTACTTGGTGGTATCGATGGTGGCGCCAGGTCCGACGAGTTGTTCCCACCATCCTTCCTCGTCGGTTGCTCCGCGGGCCACATGTGTGCTGCCCGTGAGCGCATGCTCGATAAGCACGGCGTTGGAGGCATCCGCATTGAGCCGGCCCCACGTTTCGTAGGCCAGGACAACGTCCGGAAGGAAACCACCGGCCTCGAGTTCGAGCGAACCGATGCTGGCGTACCTAACCGTGCCGTCCGCTTCCTCGGCTGTGGGTATGGCTGTTGCAGTGATGGTCATTCCTTTGACACCTATTCCTCGCGCTTGCCCGTCGCCTTGCGCGCGAACGGGCCAGGTCTTCACCCGGGGCACCCCACCGCGGAGGAGGGTTGCCGGCCAGCAAGCCGGGGCTACATGCTGGCACTCGTGACCTATAGAAAGAGTGTAGGAAAAACAGGGCCGCTCTGGCGAAGAATATGACAACACTGTGACGGTTTCGGGTCACATCGTTCGCGAGTGGACGCTGCGGAGCACCGCCCTTCGAATATTCGACGGCGCGGGCGGCGCTCCACAGAAGGTGTTCGTTACTGGATCAGGCGGGCTACTAAGCGCCCTTGGCCGCCCTGAAGCCTGCTTCGAGGTCGGCGATGATGTCGTCCACGTGCTCGATGCCAACAGACAGGCGCACCAGGCCCGGTTTGACGCCGGCGATCTCCTGCTGCTCTGCTGTCAACTGGCTGTGCGTTGTGGAGGCCGGGTGGATGACCAGCGAACGCACATCGCCGATGTTTGCCACGTGTGAGTGAAGCTCCAACCCGTCCACGAAGCGCTTGCCGGCTTCGACGCCGCCCTTGATGTTGAATGCGACGATGGCGCCGGTGCCTTTGGGGCCATACTTCCTGCCGCGCTGGTACCACGGGCTGGACGGCAGACCCGCGTAGGCGACCGATTCGACGTCGTCGTGCGCTTCAAGCCACTCCGCCACTTTGGTGGCGTTGGCGACGTGGCGTTCCACGCGAAGGCTCAAGGTTTCCAGCCCCTGGGCGATCAGGAAGGCATTGAAAGGCGCGACGGCGGAGCCCAGGTCCCGGAGCAACTGGACGCGGGCCTTGAGGATGTAGGAGAGGTTTGCGCCGAGCGCCCCGTCCTTGCCGAGGTCGCGGGCGTAGACCAGGCCGTTGTAGCTGGGATCGGGGGTGTTGAAGCCCGGGAACCGCTCGGGGTCCTTGCCGAAGTCGAAGTTCCCCGAATCCACGATCACCCCGGCAATTGCCGAGCCGTGTCCGCCGAGGTACTTGGTGGCGGAGTGCACCACGATGTCGGCGCCCCATTCGATGGGACGGATCAGGTAGGGAGTGGACAGGGTGTTGTCGACAATGAGCGGCACCCCGGCCTGGTGCGCGACCCCTGCGATACCTTCGATGTCCAGGACGTCCTGGCGCGGGTTGGACACTACTTCGCCGAAGAAGAGCTTGGTATTCGGCTGCACGGCGTCACGCCACTGGTCCAGGTTGTCCGGGTCCGCGACGAAGGTGACCGAAATACCGAACTTCTTCAGGGTGTGCGCGAGCAGGTTGTAGGTCCCGCCGTAGAGGCTGGGGCTGGCCACAATGTGGTCGCCCGCCTCGGCGATGTTCAGGATGGCGAACGTCTCCGCCGCTTGTCCGGAGCTGAGCAGGAGCGCGCCGAGGCCCCCTTCAAGGCTGGCGATCCGCTGTTCAACGGCATCCTGGGTGGGGTTTCCGATGCGCGTGTAGATCGGCGCGAGCTCGGCTAGTGCGAAGCGGTTGGCTGCGCTTTCGGCGCTGGGGAACACGAAGGACGTGGTCTGGTAGATCGGCAGCGAACGAGCACCGGTGGCGGCGTCAGGCTCTTGGCCTGCATGGATCTGGCGGGTTTCGAAAGACCATCCTTGGGACATGGAGTTCTCCTGTTCGTGGCACATGGTTTCAACGGAATTGATGAAGTGGTGTGAACTGGGGCCAGTCTAGGAACACCCTGCGGGCCTTGGACAGCTTTGTGACGCCGGTGGAATGATTCGGTCCCCCGGCGTACGTTTGTGACACTGTTGCACCCTTGTGCAATAACATCCCATGTTGGTAAGGCTTGGCTTAGCTGAGACGCCGATCACAAAGTGCCAAGATGATGCCATGCGCATGGATCACGTCTCTTACGCCTGTGAACGAGATGGCCTTTTGGCCACTACCGAACGAATTTCCGCGGCATTGGGAGTGGACGCAGTCCGGGGCGGAGTGCACCCGCGCTTCGGAACCCGGAACATGATCATTCCCCTCGCGGATAACAAGTACCTGGAAGTCGTGGAGGTCCTGGACCACCCGGCTTCCGACAAAGCCCCCTTTGGCCAGGCAGTGCGTGCACGCTCGGCTGCCGGTGGTGGCTGGATGGGCTGGTGCGTCGCCGTTGACGACCTCGCCCCTTTCGAGGAGCGCCTCGGCCGTGCCGCCGTACCCGGTAACCGCAAGTTCCCTGACGGCCGCGAGCTGGTGTGGCAGCAGATCGGCATCCTTGGCCTGATTGCCGATCCCCAGGTCCCTTACCTCCTCAAGTGGGAGGGCGACCCCACCCTGCATCCTTCAAAGGTCTACGAAAGTGACGTGAAGATGTCCAGCCTCACCATTGCGGGCTCGGCGGAACGTGTGACCGAGTGGTTGGGCGAACCCGTGGAAAAGCCGCTGGAGGACGTAGCCGTCCAGTGGATCGCACCGCGGGGTACTCCGGGCATCATGGCTGTGACCTTCGAAACAGCCTCCGGGGCCGTTACCATCTGACCGTTCCACAAAAGCTTCGGCCGCCATCAGCGGGTGCCAATGACGTCACCCACCGATGGCGGCCGGATATTTTTAACGGCCGCCTACCCCAGCCCCACTGCCTTCCCGAAGAGGCTGAACCCAACGAACGCCACGATGTCCAGCAACGCATGGGCGATGACCAAGGGCATCACCCGCTTGGTCCTGGTGTAGATCCAGGCGAAGACCAGGCCCATCACGACGTTGCCAATGAAGGGCCCAAAGCCCTGGTAAAGGTGGTAACTCCCCCGCAGGACTGCGCTGACAGCGATGGCCACCGGCGTGCTCCACCCGAATTTGCCGAAGCGGTCCATCAGGTAACCGACCACGATCACTTCCTCCACGATCCCGTGCCGGATCGCGGACAGGATCAGCACAGGCACCGTCCACCAGTACGCGTCCAGGCCACTGGGTACAATCGCCGTGGTGATGCCCAGTGCCCTTCCTGCCGCGTAAAGGCCCAACGAAGGGATACCGATGGCTGCAGCCAGTCCCAGTCCGTGGAGCAGGTCCTTGCCGGGCCGGGCGAAATTGAACCCCAGCCGGGCGAACGCCGATCCGTTGTCGCCGTTCCGGTTTGCCTGGACATGCGTGGACAGGAAGTAGAACACAAGCGCCACAGGCACCAGGGCGAACACGATGTCCAGCAACTGATACGTGAGGTCGAAGTATTCGCGGGTGCTTTGGGACCTGTTCAAGGTCGAGGTCGCATCCGCCAACGGCGCCCGGGTCATCTTGTCCAGCAGCTGCACCACCGAATAGACGGCCGACTGCCCCAGGGAAAGACCAAGCACAATCAGCACTTCGGCGCGCAGCCGGCGTTGGGAGGCAAGGAACATGTACCTATCTTGCCTGCAGTTCCTGCCACTTTGCCGGGAACCGCCGCCCTATGCTTGGTGGGATGGGTGCCCCTGGGAGAATTTTCATGATTCGGCACGGCCAGTCCGCCGCGAATGCCGACACGTCCATCTACAACCGTGTGCCGGACTATCGGATCCCCCTGACGGACCAAGGTCTGCAGGAGGCACGGATCGCCGGTGAGGACCTTCGCCGGAGGCTCGACGGCGAGCAGGTCTGCGTCTACGTTTCACCGTACTTGCGGGCGTATCAGACTCTTGAAGCCATGAACCTTGGTTCACTGGTGGAGCGGGTGGTCGAGGAGCCCCGGCTGCGGGAACAGGACTGGGCCAACTTCCAGATAGCCGGAGACATCGAGGACCAAAAGGAGCTCCGCAACCTCTACGGCCATTTCTTCTATCGCTTCCGCGAGGGTGAGTCAGGCTCGGACGTGTACGACCGCGTGTCCTCGTTCATGGAAACGTTGTACCGCCATTGGCAGAAGCCCACCTATGCACCGAACACGCTGCTCGTGACGCACGGCCTGACAATGCGCCTGTTTTGCATGCGCTGGTTCCACTGGACGGTGGAGTACTTCGAGTCGCTGAACAACCCGGAGAACGCCGAGTTACGCACGCTGATCAAGAACGACGGCGACCAGTACAGTTTGGACCTGCCGTTCACCCAGTGGGTGCCCAGGGACGTGGACGACTCTGTGCTGCACGCGCCAAGGATGCGGTTCTAGCAGCAGACCCTAGCCGGCAGGGGCAACGATGACCTCGGTGCCCTTGGCCTCAAACGCGGCTTTGTCCTCGGCGCTGATGCCCGAGTCGGTAATGAGGTGCCGGAAGTCGTAGCCGGACATGGCCGCGAACGAGCGCCGGCCCACTTTGGAGGAGTCGGCCACGACGTAGGACTCCGTGGCCCGGCGTGCCATCACTGTGTTGACCATGGCTTCGCCTTCATCGGTGATGGTAGGGCCGAGGTCCGGATCCACGCCGTTGACGCCGATGAAGGCGATGTCCAGCGCCACCTTTTGCATGATGACATCCGTGTAGGGGCCCACGAGTTCGTAGGAACGGGGATTCAGGATCCCGCCGGTCACCATGATCTTGATGTTGGGCCGGACTGCCAGTTGGGAGGCAATGTTGATGGCGTTGGTCACGACGGTCAACGTAGGCCTGTTTGACGGCGCGTTGAGGTCCTCGCGGGTGGAGAGAAGCTGGGCCAGGGCCGTGTTGGTGGTTCCACCACTCAGGCCGATCACGGCACCGGGGCGGATCAACGACGACGCGGCCAATGCGATTTCCTGCTTGGCCTCGGCATGATCGTCCCGGTTGTAGCGCCCGGGGAGGTCGTAGGCAACGGACCCGGTGGTGGCGCCTCCCCTGGTTCGGCTGAGCAGCCGCTGCTTGGCGAGGCTGTCGAGATCCCGCCGGGCCGTTGCAGGCGACACGCCCAAACGCGTCACGATGTCCTCGACTTCCACATGGCCGGACTCGGCCAGGAGATCGAGGATGGCGGTCAGCCGATCGGTGCGGGTCATGACGAGCCTTTCGCGGGTTCCTTGCTATTTCGCTTTGGCGAACAGCGTCAGCATACGTGCGGACTCCAGCACCAGGGCATCCCGGCCGGCCGTGATGTACTTCCGGGAATCCACCACTGCAGGGTTGGCATCGAGGTACTCACGGACGGCGCGGGTAAAGAACCCGTTCAAATGTGTGGATACGTTGATTTTAGTCATACCCGCGGCGATAGCAGCTACGAGCACCTCGTCTGTGACGCCGGAGGAGCCATGGAGGACCAATGGCTTGCCTACCGCTGACTTCAACCGGGAGATCAGGTGCAGGTCCAAGGCGGCGCTGCGTTCGGTCATGGCATGGGACGAGCCAACAGCCACTGCCAGGGCATCCACACCCGTGGCTTTAACGAAAGCCTGGGCTTCCGCAGGGTCGGTCCGGACGCCTGGCGCGTGGGCTCCGTCCTTGCCCCCGACCTTACCGAGCTCGGCCTCAACGTAGACGCCCTTTGCGTGGGCGTATTCGGCAACACGCTGGGTAACTTCGACATTCCACTCATACGGGAGGTGCGCGCCGTCGTACATCACCGAACCGAAGCCAAGATCGACGGCGGCGAGCGCGAGGTCCTCGGACTCGGCATGGTCCAGGTGGAGGGCGACGGGAACGGCAGCAGAACGGGCGATTGCAAGGGCCGCTCTCGCGATGGGCTCCAGGCCGCCGTGATACTTCGCGCAGTTTTCGGAAATCTGCAGGATGAGCGGGACCCCCGCCGCTTCCGCGCCGGCAACCAGGCCCTCGGCTGTCTCGATGTGGATGATGTTGAACGCGCCTTGGCCTGTGCCGTTGGCTGCGGCTGAGTCCATCAGCTCCCGTGTGTTGACCAGGGTCACCGGGTCTCCTTCCATGTCACGATCAGTTGGTCTTGAAGTTCCTGGTAGCGCGGCGAAATTTCGCCCGCTGCGGGCATGAGCACCGCCGCGGCGGACCAGGCGGTGGCCCGCCGAAGGATTTCGCGTGGTTCAGTGACGCCTTCGGCGAGTGCGACGGCGGCCGCCGCCACACCGGCGTCGCCCGCCCCTGTGGGGTTGCCGCTGAGCGCCTCAGGCAAGCGGGCGCTCCAGTAGCCGCCCGGGGCCGCATGGTCGAAGGCGAGCATGCCGTCCGCGCCGGCGCTGACCAGCACCGTGCGGGCACCCATGGCAATCAGCGACAGGGCAGCCGCTTCAAGGCCGGACTCGCCGGTCGCTTCGGCAAGTTCATGGTGATTCGGTTTCAGGATGTCGGCGCCTGCTTTGGCGGCAGCGATGATCCCGGGACCGGAGGTGTCAATGATGGCCGGTATACCGGCGTCGTGGGCCAACCGCACCAAATCCGGGTAGAAATCAGCAGGCGCGCCCGGCGGCAGGCTCCCCGAACCGACCAGCACCGAGGCGGGAAGGTTTCGGTTGCCACTCACGGCTTCCACCACCGCAATCCGGAGCGAGCGCCAATCGTCGGGCAGCAGAGCTTGGCCCTCCTCATTGAAGATCGAGGTTTCCCCGGCGACGGTGTCCACCAGTGCGATGCTTCGCCGCGTCTCGGCGGCAACTCCCACAAGGGTGTGCGGAACCCCGCTGGTCCAGAGTTCAGCGGCGAGGGTTTGCCCCGCCGCACCGCCGGTCGGGGCGATCGCGAGGACCGGATATCCGAGCTGGTGGGTCACGCGGGCCACGTTGATGCCTTTGCCTCCTGCCCTGCTCAAGGGGGTCGGGACGCGATGGCTGGCCCCCTCGGTGATGCCCTGCACGGTGTAGGTCATGTCGATGGCCGGGTTGGGCGTGACGGTAATGATGCGGTTCACGGCGGCTCGGTTCACTGTTTGCCTCCCAGGAGAGCCCTGGCGTTCAACGCCGCACCCAACAGGCCGGCGTCCTGTCCCAACTGGGCTCGGATCAGTTGTGGACGTCGCTGGAAATCGAGGATGTGGTCAACTCGGGCGCGGAGGGGCTCCAGCAGCTCCTCGCCCGCTTCGGCGAGCCCACCGCCGATCACGACGGCTTCGGTTCCGATGATGTTGACGCATTGGCAGATGGTGAAGGCAAGGGCGTCCACGGCGTCGGCCCAGATGCGGGCCGCCAGCTGGTCGCCGTCGTTTGCACGGAGCAGAACACCGCGGGCGCCGTTCACCCTGTTGCCCGAGGCGCGGTGGTAGCGCTTGGCGATGGCCCCTGCCGAGCCGACGGCTTCGAGGATCGTGGAGCCCGCGGTGCCAGGGGCGGCATCAGGGTCCGGGACCTGGGCGTGGCCCAGCTCCCCTGCGAACCCGCCCGCTGTCACGGGCTTGCCGCCGGAGAAGACAGCGGCGGCAATGCCGGTTCCCACTACCATCACCACAACGTCATTGAACTCCCTGGACCCACCCAGGCTGTGTTCTACGGCGGCGGCGGAGCGGACGTCGTGATCGAAAGCGACCGGGATGCCCAGCCGCCTCTCGGCTTCGGCTGTGAACGGGAAGTCACGCCACCCAAGGTTTGCGGAGTAGACACCAACACCGGCCACCGAGTCGACAATGCCGGGAACAATGATGCCGGCTGCCCGGGCGGGTGATCCCGGGAACTCGGCAGCCAACTCGGCAGCAAGCTCCGCGAGCCGGTCCAGCACTGCCTCGCCCGGCCGGGAGGAGTCCAGTGGCGTCGGGACCCGGCGCATGCCAAGGACTTCACCCCGTGCATCCACCAAACCAGCTTTGATGTCGGTCCCGCCAACGTCGAAGGACAGGACGGGTGATTCCGCGGCTCCGAGAACCATGCTGGGTACCTAGGCTGAGGCGTCGAGAATGACGGAGCGTGTCAGGTTCCTGGGCAGATCCGGATTGAGTCCGCGGACGCGTGCGCGTTCCAGGGTGACTTTGTGCACGCGGGCCAATTCGGCCAGGGGGTGCTTGTCCGTGTGGACGTACAGGGCTCCGGTTACTGCCATGTCGTGGTCAAGGCCTTCGGGCTGGGCACCGAACAACCAGGTGACACGACCGGGGGCAGCGATGGAGATGGGGCCGTGGCGGTACTCCATGGCGGGGTACGACTCGGTCCAGCCTTGGACTGCCTCGCGCATTTTCAAGCCGGCCTCGTGGGCCAGGCCGACTGTCCAGCCAGTGCCAAGGAAGGTGAACTGCTCCGCGTCCAACAGTTCCTGGGAGACAGGAGCGCTGACGGCGTCACGGGCGTCCTCGATGGCCCGCTGCACGTCGATCCCGAGGCTGCTGAGCAGGTAGACCAAAGCCGTGGTGGCGAACCGGGTCTGGACCACGGAACGCTCATCGGCGTACTGCAGGCCAATCACAGTGTCTGCCAAGTCAATGATCGGGGACGTCGTGTCACCAATGATCGCGACGGTGGGAACGATCCCCTTCAAATCGGCCAGGATCTCAAGTACCTCAGTGGTGGTGCCGGAACGCGTAATGGCCACAACGGCGTCGTACTGGCGATCGGCGCTGTTGTGGTTCAGGAAAGCCTCGGAGGCAGCGAACGCATCGGTCACGCCCTTGCCGGCAGATTCGCGGGCAGCCGCGTAGCTCTGGGCCATGAACCAGGATGTTCCACAGCCGATGACGGCGATGCGCTGGCCGTCGGCGGGGAGCAGTTGCTCCGATCCCGCCTGTTCAACGGCCCGCTGCCAAACGTCGGGCTGGGAAACCAGCTCTTCCTCCATGAAGGCGCCCAGTGTGTTCTCGCTCATCGTGTTCCCGTTCCCGCTCAAGTTAATGACGTTTTCTGATCTATAGAAACACTAAACGATCATTTTCGATCTCACAAGGATCATCCATGGGAGAAGACTGCTCATGAACCGCGCATTGGTGCGATGTGTGTCGGACAACGAAAATCATGTGGTTTCGTGTGCATTTTAGTTAACTACCTGTTAACTCTTGTCAACTTCTGTCCGATGCAGCAGTCTTGGTTGAGTCCGCAAGAACATGACTGTTAATAGCTTGGAAAAATCAAGAAGGAGCATCATGCCCCGCTTGTCATCCCCCGGACGGCTCGCCTCGCTCAGTTTGGCGTGCGTCGTCGCCTCATCATCGCTGGGCCTCATGGCCCTCCCACCCGCAGCGGCCTCCGCCGCCACCCAACCCGCCGAAACCATCAGCGCGTCCGATTCGACCACCATCACCTCCGGACAACTCCGGGTGGACGTGGCCACCACCTTTCCTCAAGTCCTCGGCTACACCGACACAGCCACCAAGGCCCGCCTGGACGGAACCACCACACGGCTTGCCTCCATCACCATCAACGGCACGGAGTACAGCGTCAGCGGCACCTCGACCGCCTCCGGCAAAGATGCAAGGGACTACGTCCTCACCGTGCCCGGGTTCGGCAATACCGTGATCAAAGCCCGGCTGTCCGTGAAGAAAAACGTGGTCTCGTTCAACGTCACGGAGATCAAGGACACGGCGGAGCACCAAGTAAAAACACTGCAACTCCCCCGGCTGAACCTGGTGACCGTCAGCTCCACGCAGCCAGGCGCCCAGGTGTCCACGGCAAACCTCTCCGTGGACCGGAGCGTCACCGGCGATGAGTTCACACCCATCACCGCCTCGACCCCGCTTGATGCTGCGGCCAAGAGCTCCGCATATGCGCTGGCCAACACCGCATCCTTGGGCGCCGCCGTTGAATCCAACGCCCTCTACGACACATCGTCCGGGCCGGGCGCCAAAGACCGCGGACGCTTTTGGCGCCAGGCAGTGAGCGACGGCGCCGGAGGGGTTTCCATGGGCCTGGCGAGCGGACAATGGCTCTACCGGGCCGATGGCTCCGAGCGTACAGAGGAACTGCCGTGGACCCGGGTGGCAATCACAGCAGATGCCAACGCGGACGGCGGCGTGGACTGGCAGGACGCGGCCATCGCCATGAGGTCCATCCAAGTCAGCGCCATCAAGGGCGAACAGACCCCGGACAACGTCATCACCCACATCCCCTTCAACTTCGCCTCACAAGCAACCCACCCCTTCCTCCGCACCCTTGACGACGTCAAACGCATCTCCCTGGCAACAGACGGGCTGGGGCAGGTGGCGATGCTCAAGGGCTACACCAGCGAGGGCCACGACTCGGCCAACACGGACTACGGCAACAACTTCAACACCCGGGCCGGTGGGCTTGAGGACCTCAACAAGCTGGTCAAGGAAGGCAAGGACTGGAACGCCAGCTTCGGTGTCCACATCAATGCCACGGAAATCTACCCCGAAGCCAAATCCTTCAGCGAAGACCTCCTGAGGGCGGACAAGGGCCTCGGCTGGAACTGGCTGGACCAGTCCTACTACATCAACCAGCGCCAGGACATCAACTCCGGCAAGCTCGCCCAACGCATCAAAGAACTGCGCGACGCCACCGACAAAAACCTGGACTTCGTCTACGTGGACGTCTACTACGAGTTCGGTTGGCTCGCCGAACGGCTGCAGCAGGAACTCGTCAAGAATGGCTTCAGGGTGGGGTCCGAATGGGCGGACCACCTGTCCAGGAACAACACCTGGTCGCACTGGGCCAACGACGAGAAATACGGCGGCTCCACCAACAAGGGCATCAATTCCCAAATCCTGCGCTTCATCAACAACACCCAATCAGACGTGTGGAACCCGGACCCCAAGCTCGGTGTGAGCCACATTGTGGAGTTCGAAGGGTGGACCGGGCAGAACGACTTCAATGCGTTCAGCGAGAACGTGTGGACGGCCAACCTGCCGGCCAAATTCCTGCAGCATCACCAGATCACCAAGTGGACGCCCGACCGCATCGATCTTGCCGATGGCGTGGCCGTGACTGGAAACACCGCTGCCGAGCGCACCATCACCGTTGCCGGCGCATCGGTCCTCCAGGGTGGAACGTACCTGCTGCCATGGGCGTCCAAGGATGACGGCAAGGCAGACAAGCTTTACCACTACAACCCCGCAGGCGGAGCCAGCACGTGGACCCTGACCAAGGACTTCGCCAAGTCCCGCACGCTTGAGCTGTTCAAACTGACCGACAATGGCCGCGTCAAGGTCGCCGATGTCCCGGTGGTCAACGGCCAGGTCAGCGTCACGGCCGATGCCAAACAGCCCTACGTCCTCACCGCCAAGGACAACGCACTTCCCAAGAAGGCGGACTTTGGTGAGGGCACATCCTTCAACGACCCCGGCTTCAACGGCGCAGACCTCTCCCCGTGGAACCCCACCGGCACCGTCACGCAGGTCCGCGACGACAAGGGCCGCCGCTTCGCCGCATTGGGGGCAACGCCGTCGTCGATCAGCCAGGACGTGAAGCTGGACGCCGGAACCCAATCCGTAAGCGCCTGGGTGGAAATTGAACCCGGTAAAACCCGGACCACGACGCTCTCCGTCACCGTTGACGGGAAAACGGAAAAGACCACCATTGATTCTTCCAACGCCGAGAACTTCGTGGCCGGCGACGAGAAACACGGGACCTCGTTCCAGCGCATCCGCGTGCTGGTGGACGTTCCCCACAACAACACCAAAGCCACAGTCGCCGTCACAGCCGCCGACGGCGATGCCACAGTGCGCGTCGACGACTTCCGGGCGGTGAAAACCACCCGGGTGGCCACAACAGGGGTGCTCAGCGAGGACTTCGAAAACGTGGACCAAGGATGGGGACCGTTCGTCAAGGGCGACGCCGGCGGCTCCACGGACCCGCGCACGCACATCACCGAGCGCCACGAACCCTTCACCCAAAAGGGCTGGAACACCAACGTGATCGACGAAGTGCTGGGCGGAAACTGGTCACTGATCGCCCATGACGAAAACCTTGGCCCGAACGGGGGACCGGGCATGGTGTACCGCTCCACCGAGGCAACCATGCCGTTCCAGGCCGGCCACAAGTACAAGGTGTCGTTCGATTACCAGAACTCCAAGGCCGGGCAATACGCCTGGGTCGCAGGCTACGACTCACAAGCCGGCCCGGCAGTGACAGGCAGCCAGGCGATCGACGCCGCCACCTCCACCACCCGGTTCGAGCAGACCCTGGACACCGGCTTCTGCGGGGACTACTTCGTCGGTTTGCAGCGAACGGGCAGCTCCAACGGTTCGGACTTCACCCTGGACAACCTCCTGGTGGAAGACCTCGGAGCCTCCGAATCGGTCCCGGCCTGCGCGCAACTCTCAGCGGCCCTTCAAGGCGACGTGATCCAGCAGGGCAAGGCCCAGGACTTCGTCACCACCTTCACCTCGGATGAACCGGCCCCCATTAACGGGCTGGATATCTCCCTTGCGCTGCCCGACGGGTGGGCGGCAACCCCGGCCACTCCCGCCACGGCTGCAACCCTGCCCGCCGGAGGTACGTTGACCACCACGTGGAAGATCACCGCACCGGCTTCGGCGGACGGCGACTACCCCATCACCGCGAGGGCCAAGTATTCAACCACCACAGAGCCAGCAGGGACCCGGGCCCTCAGCACCACCACCACGGTGCGGACTTTACCTAAACCTCCCCAGGCCACGGTGTACGCCAGCGACCATCCCTGGGTCAGCGCCACCAACGGTTGGGGACCCGTGGAGAAGGACCAGTCCAACGGCGGGACCGGGGCCGGCGACGGGACGCCGCTCACCCTGAACGGCACCGTTTATGCCAAAGGCCTCGGTGCCCACGCCAACGGTAACGTCCGGTACTACCTTGGCGGCTACTGCACTGCCTTCACCGCGACCGTGGGCATTGATGATGCGCAAGCGACGCGGGGCAGCGTGAAGTTCTCCGTGGTGGCTGACGGCACCACCAAGGTCACTACCCCGGTGCTGGGAGCGACCAGTGCACCGTTCCCCCTCACCGTCGACGTCACCGGGGCCCAGTACGTGGAACTGGTGGCCAACGACGCCGGCGATTCCAATGGCAACGACCACGCCGACTGGGCAGACGCAAAGTTCACGTGTTCCTCCACCGCGCAGGAGCCCCCGGCACCCGTGTTGTCGGGCACCGTGTTCGCCTCCGACCTGCCCTGGACCGGCAGCACCAACGGTTGGGGACCTGCGGAACGGGACCGGGCGAATGGTGAGCAGAACGCCGGCGACGGGCCAGCGCTGCGGCTCGACGGCGTCGTGTACTCCAAGGGAATCGGCGTCCATGCCGACTCGAAGATCAGCATCGCCACGGAAGCCAAGTGCAACGCTTTCACCGCCGTGGTGGGAGTCGACGACACTAAGCTGAACAAGGGCCTGCACGGATCAGTGGTGTTCATCGTGAAGGGCGACGGGCGGGAGCTTCTGCGCACCCCCGTCCTCAGCGCCGACTCGACAGCACTGCCCCTCAACGTGGACATCACCGGTGTTCGCACTATCGAGTTGATCGCCGACAAGAACGGCGACGACGCAGGCGATGACTGGGGCGACTGGGCCGACGCGAAGTTCAGCTGCGCCTAGGCCCAACGCGGGAGGCCCAACGCGGGGTCACTTATAGCCCATCCGGACCTTCGGAAGGGGCCGAAAGTGACCCCGCGTTGCTTTTGAGAATCAGACGGCGCGTATGCCCGCCCGCCACACCGAGTGCGTCAGCGGGATCCCGGGACGATAGGCCAGGTGCGTGGCCGACGGCGCCTTGAGCATGTGCAGGTCAGCGCGATGGCCGACGGCGAGCGAACCCACCGCCCGTTCGCCGTCGGCGTCGTTCCCTGACTCCCTGCCCAGCGCCAAGGCGCCGCCATACGTTGCGGCGCGGACGGCTTCATGGACGCTCAGATGCATCTGGAGCACAGCAGTGGTGACGCAGAACGCCATGGAACTGGTGTAGGAGGTGCCGGGATTGCAGTTGGCCGCCAGCGCAATCTGCACCCCGGCATCGATCAGTTCGCGGCCGGGTGCCAGTGGTTGGCGGGTGGACAGGTCGCAGGCGGGCAGGCAGGTTGCCACCGTCCCCTTCGTCCCCTGTCCCGTCGCCGGATCCCAGCCGGCCCATGTTTCCGCGAGCGCTTTCACGTCCTTGTCCGAAAGGTAGTTGACGTGGTCGACGCTCGCAGCCGCGAACTCGACAGCCAGGGCAACGCCGGGGCCCTCGCCCAGCTGGTTGCCGTGCACCCGGAGGCCCAGGCCGGCATCGCGGGCGGCAGTCAGGACGCGGCGCGATTGGTCCTCCGTGAAGGCACCCCGCTCGCAGAAAACGTCGGCCCAGCGGACGTACGGCAGGACGGCGTCGAGCATGGGACCGCAGACAAGGTCCGTGTACTCCTCCGGGTCGGATCCTTTCAGGACCAGGTGCGCGCCGAGATAGGTGACTTCATCGACTTCCGCAGCCGCGATGCGGGCGCTCCGGGCCTCGTTTTCCACGTCCAGCCCGTAACCGGTCTTGCTTTCAAGGTAGGTGGTGCCTTGGGAGACTGCCTCGGCCACGCGGTCCCGCACAAGGCGGGTCAGTTCGTCGTCGCTGGCTGATCGTGTGGCTCCCGTGGTGACGGCAATTCCGCCTGCACTGTAGCTTTCGCCGGCCATGCGGGCCTCGAACTCGGCAGTGCGGTCACCTGCGAAGACCAGGTGCGAGTGCGAATCCACCCAGCCGGGCAGGACGGCGCGGCCCTCGGCGTCGATCATTTCATCGGCCGACGGGGCATCCGCGCTGGACCCCAGCCACGCGATGCGCTCCCCCTCGATGACGATCGCCGCATCCTTGAGGACCCGGTGCTCCAGGTCCTGGGTCATCAGCTCGCCGATGTTGGTGATGAGTGTGCTGCCGCTGTTCCTGTTTCCGCTCATGACCCTATTGTTCAGCGCCGGATGGACCAGCGTACTGCCGCGAGTTGCTCCGCTGTCCGGGATTCCGGACTGTCGGCTTCAACGTCCCCCAGGATGAGTGCTGCGGCCAGCTGCGCTATGGCGGACGATGTCTGGAAACCGTACCCGCCCTGTCCGGCGAGCCAGAAGAAACCAGGCGCTTCGGCGTCGAATCCCACCACCGGGATTCCGTCCGCGGCTTCGGTCCTCAGCCCCGTCCAGGCGCGGTCCACGGAGCGGATTCCCAACGACGTCACGGCGTTGAGCCTGGTGATCAAAGCCTCAACGTCCCCAGGGTACGGCTTGGCATCTTCGGCACCGCTCGGCACCGTTTCCGACGGCGAAATCAGGACCTGCCGGCCCTCGGCCCGGAAATAGAAGGAATCGTCCGCGGCGCAAACCATGGGCGTTTCCGGCGTCAGCGGATGGTCGACGTTGACGATCGCCGCCGTCCGGCGGTACGGCTGAAGCCCCAGCTTCTCCACTCCGCTGATGACGGCCAGTTCATCTGCCCACGCGCCCGCCGCATTAACCACGACGCCGGACTGGAACCCTTCGGTTCCTGCCCCCACCTGCCAGCCACTGCCCAGCCGCTGTGCCGAGTGCACCTTGGCTCCGGTGATGATGTCCACTCCGGCAGCTTCGGCCGTACGGCGGTGTTCCTCGAGAAGGAGCGGGGCGTTGCAGCCGAACGACCCGTTATCCAGGCCCGCGGCTGTGAAGTAATCAGGGTTAAGGGCCGGGCACAGCTGCATGGCCTGGTCGTGGGAAATAGGGTGCATGTTGCCGCTGGCTTCAGCCCGGACGGTCTCCTCGTCACCCACCAGCATGAAGCCCCGGGGCGTGAGGATTGGTTCGGCTGACTGCGCGTCCCTCTCCCCCAGCATCTCCAGTGTCCGGACGGTCAGGTCCTGTACCACGGCGGGACCATAGCTGGGGATGAGTTGCCTGGCAGAACGCGAGGACGTGTGGAAAGCCAAGGTCTGTTCGGCCTCAACCAATGCAACCGTGCATTTGCCTGCCAGTGCCGCGGCCAGGGAAAGCCCCCCGATGCCGCCGCCAACGATTACCACGTCATAATTCGAAGCCATGGCTCCATCCTGTCAGAACAGATCCCCTCTCACATCCCACCCACAAAACCCAAACCCTCACGCACTTTCCTAAAGGACGTGCGAGAGCGTCGGGCCCAAACAGGCGGAACGTGAGAGAGCGTCGGGCTTAGGCGACTGCGGCGCGACTCTTGACGAACGCCTGAACGCACGCTTCGACGTCGTCCGAGCTGTGGGCAGCCGAAAGCTGAACGCGGATCCGGGCGGCGCCCCTGGGCACGACGGGGAAGCTGAAAGCGGTGACGAAGACGCCGTGCTGGAGCATCTGGTCCGCCACGCGTGCCGCCATGACGGCGTCGCCGAACATGACCGGGATGATGGCGTGTTCGCCGTCGAGGAGTTCGAAGCCTTCCTCGCTCATGCGGCGGCGGAACAGGGCAGCGTTCTCGAAGAGGCGCGTGCGCAGTTCGCCGGATTCCTGGACCAGTTCGATCGCCTTGATGGTCGCGGCAACAATGGCCGGGGCAAGGGAGTTGGAGAACAGGTACGGGCGTGCCTTCTGGCGGAGCATGGCAACAATCTCACCGCGGCCGGAAACGTAGCCGCCGGAGGCGCCGCCCAGGGCCTTGCCGAAGGTACCCGTGTAAATGTCCACCCTTTCTGAAACGCCGGCGTGCTCGGGGGTGCCGGCACCGGTGGGTCCCATGAAGCCAACGGCGTGCGAGTCGTCCACCATGACCAGGGCGTCGTGCTTTTCGGCGAGGTCGCAGATGGCTTCGAGGGGTGCCAGGTAGCCGTCCATGGAGAAGACGCCGTCGGTGACGATGATCTTGCGTCGTGAACCGGAGGCCTCAACGAGCTTCGCTTCCAGGTCAGCCATGTCCTGGTTGGCGTAGCGGAAGCGCTTGGCCTTGCTCAGGCGGATGCCGTCAATGATGGAGGCATGGTTCAGGGAGTCGGAGATGATGGCGTCTTCCGGACCGAACAGCGACTCAAAAACACCCCCGTTGGCGTCGAAGCAGCTGGAGAACAGGATGGTGTCCTCGGTGCCCAGGAACGCCGAAACGCGGGCCTCCAGTTCCAGGTGGAGGTCCTGGGTACCGCAAATGAAACGTACGGAAGCCATGCCGAAGCCACGCTCGTCCATGGCGGACTTGGCCGCGGCGATGATGTCCGGGTGGTCGGCCAGGCCCAGGTAGTTGTTCGCGCAGAAGTTCAGGACCTTGTTGGCGGGCTGGCCGAGTTGGCCGGCAGCGATGTGGCTGGCCTGCGGGGAGTCGATGTGGCGTTCGGTCTTGAAGAGTCCGGCGCTGCGGATCTCGTCGAGTTCGCCCTGCAGTTGGTCTTTGATGGCTGAGTACATGGGTGCTCCTAAGGGTGAGGGGAATTCGGTCCGGTTAGAGTTCGGTCCAGTCGAGGACCACTTTTCCGCCGGTACCGTTGCGGGCGATGTCGAAGCCCTTTTCCCAGTCGGATGCGGAGAGCTTGTCGGTGACCACTGCGGAGATACTGCGGTGGAGCACCGGGTTGGAGGAGAGCATGGCACTCATGGCGTACCAGGTCTCGAACATTTCACGGCCATAGATGCCCTTCAGGGTGAGCATGTGGGTGACAACCTTGCCCCAGTCGATGTCGATGGACTGGCTGGGCAGGCCCAGCATGGCGATGCGTCCGCCGTGGTTCATGTTGTCGATCATCTCAGGCAGTGCCGTGGGGTGTCCGGACATTTCCAGTCCAATGTCGAACCCTTCACGCATGCCCAGTTCCTGCTGCGCGTCGCGGACACGCATCTTGGACACGTCAACCGCGAGGTCCACGCCCATCTGCCGGGCGAGTTCCAGGCGGGGCGCGGAAACGTCGGTGATGGCGATCTTGCGGGCGCCGGCGTGGCGGGCGACGGCGATGGCCATCAGTCCGATGGGTCCGGCACCGGTAATGAGCACATCTTCGCCGACCAGCGGGAAGCTCAATGCGGTGTGCACGGCGTTGCCGAAGGGGTCGAAGATGGCGCCGAGTTCCGGGGTGACGGATTCGTCGTGGTGAACCCAAACGTTCGTTTCCGGGATGACAACGTACTCTGCGAATGCGCCATCGCGCTGCACGCCGACGGAGACGGTATGGATACACATCTGGCGGCGTCCGGCACGGCAGTTGCGGCAAATTCCGCAGACCACGTGGCCTTCACCGGAGACCCGGTCCCCTACCTTGACGTCGCGGACGTCCTCGCCGATTTCCACCACTTCGCCGTAGAACTCGTGGCCCGCGATGAGGGGTGCCTCGATGATCCCCTGCGCCCAGGCGTCCCAGCTTTGGATATGGAGGTCGGTCCCGCAGATGCCGGTGGTCATGACCCGGATCTTGACGTCGCCGGGGCCGGCTTCGGGCTCGGGACGGTCGACGAGTTCAAACCCTGCGTGGGGTCCGGATTTGTAGAGAGCCTTCATGGGATTCCTCACTGGCTTAGGGCTGCTTCGCTGCTGCTGAGTCCATTGAAGCTCCGCCAATGATTTAGCACAACTAGATTCTTCTCAATCAACGATTTAGGATTTGCTAATGGAAATTCATCAGCTGCAGATGCTTCGCGAACTTGGGGACCTCGGCAGCGTGAAGGCCGTGGCGGAGACCCTCATGGTCACCCCGTCCGCCGTATCCCAACAGCTCGCGCTCCTGCAGAGGTCGGTGGATGTGCCCTTGACCCGCAAGGAGGGCAGGGCTTTGGTGCTGACCGACGCCGGCCGCGTCCTCGCTGAGGCGGGTGCCGCCGTCGTCAACGCCATGGCAGATGCGCGGGCGGCGATCGGCGCCTACCACGACGCTCCGGACGCGCCTGTCAGCGTGAGCGCCTTCCACAGTGCGGGGCAGGCGCTGTTCGCGCCATTGGCAGCGCTGCTGGCTGCAGAAAAAGCGTCCGACGGCGGGATGTCACCGCGACTGCGGCTGTCCGACGAAGACGTGGCCCAGGAGGATTTCCCGGGGTTGGCCGCTCGGTACGACCTGGTCCTGGCGCACCGGATGGACAACAGCCCGCCCTGGCCCGAAGACAAGGTCGCGGTGATTCCGTTGGCCGACGAACCGTTGGACATTGCGCTCCCCGCGCATCACCCCCTGGCGGCCCGGACCGAGTTGGAACCCTGCGACGTCGTCGATGAAACCTGGGTGACCAGCCGCGATGGCTACTCCCCCGCGGATGTCTTGGCCGCCGTCGTGGCCGTGAGCGGGCGCCCCGCGGAGGTCCTGCACCGCATCAATGACTATTCCACCGTTGCGGCGCTGGTCTCGGCCGGTGGTGCGATCGGGTTGCTGCCGAGGTTTACGGCCCGACGCGTGCTGGACGCCGGCGTGGTGCTGCGCCCGCTGGCCGGAGTGAATTCCGTACGCAAAATCGACATACTCGCCCGGCCTGAGGCTCTCAAAAGAAAATCGGTCATGACGGTTTGCGAGTCACTTCAAACCGTCATGACCGAGCTCATCGAACTGTCCGGCCCCCGTTAGCTCAGTCGCGGACCAGGGCGGGCTGGCCGGCGTCGAAATATTCCACCAGCTTGGCCGGGAGTTCCGGCACTTCCTGTGCGGAGCCATCGCCACGCAGGGACTCGGCTGCCAGGATGCCCGCCACCACGGCTTGCCGCGCGGCGATCGGGCTGGTCTGTGTTTGGCCGCCATCGGAGGCAAACCGCAGGAATTCATCGATGAGTCGCGGATCCGCACCGCCGTGGCCGCCTTCGCCGCCCTGAATGGTGATGACTTCATCCGGTGCGGCATAGCCGGACGACCGGCTGGTCCACACGTTGATGGTCTCCCCCGGCCCGTCACCGAGGTTTTCGATCCGGCCCTTGGTGCCGATCACGGTGTAGTTGCGCCAGTAGTCGGGCGTGAAGTGGCACTGCTGGTAGGAGGCCAGGACGCCGTTGTCCAGCACCATGTTCATCATGGAAATGTCCTCGACGTCGATCACCTCCGCGAGGTCCTTCTGCTCCGTGGGCGGCCAGTTGTCCATGGAGAACCAGTCGCCCATGCGCTTTCCGGCGTTATCGCTTCGATTCGGCACGTCGCCGTAGACTGCGAGATCGCCGACGGCGGCAACCCGCTTGGTGTACCCGCCGGCCAGCCAGTGGATCACGTCAATGTCGTGGGCACCCTTTTGGAGCAACAGCGACGTGACGTTGGCCCGCTGCGCGTGCCAGTCCTTGAAGTAGTAGTCACCGCCGTGGCCCACGAAATGCCGGCACCACACCGCCTTAACGTCACCGATCCTGCCGTCCTCGATGAGCTGGCGCATCTGGACCACCACCGGCATGTGGCGCATGTTGTGGCCGACGTAGAGCCGGGTACCGGTTTCGTAGGCCGTCTTCAGGATCAGGTCCGCGGCCTCCACGGTAATGTCCAGCGGCTTCTCGCAGAAGGTGGGGATGCCCGCCTTGAGCGTACGGACGGCGACGGCGGCGTGCTGGTTATCGGGGGTCAGGACAAGTACGGCGTCCAGGCCGCTGGCCAGCAGCTCCTCAAGATCATTCGTGATCCGCGCGGTGGGGATGCGTTCAGCAGCGTCTGCACGGCCGCGTTCGCTGAGGTCGCAAACGATGGTGACTTCAGAGCCTTCGCCCGGCTTGTGGGCATGCTTCCAAAGCCCCGACCGCAGGCCAAAACCTACGATGCCGACCTTCAAATCCTTTTCCATGGTGTGAAATTTCCTTCTGCTGATTCATTAGTAAAGTCTGGTTGCGGCGCTGCGATGCGGCGCCGATTCACGCACGAACAAGTGCCAGGGGAAGTCCAGGACACCCGGCTCCTTTGGGGCACCTCCGGCAGAGTCTCCGGTATGGCCGGTGGCACGTCGCAGGAGCAGCCGGGCCAGCTTGTCGAAAAAGTCCACTGGGCCAACAGTGCTCAGCGACGGCGACATCCGTTCACCTTCCACCGTGTTGCCGACGCCGATGATGTCTACATCGGCGCCCACGGCCAGCCCCAGGCGTTGAGCGGCGTTGATGGCGCTGACTGCGGCGAAATCAGTGGTGGCGTAGATAGCGGTCGGCCGGTCCGGCTTGC
Organism: Paenarthrobacter sp. CAP02; assembly: GCF_040137855.1. NCBI lineage: Bacteria > Bacillati > Actinomycetota > Actinomycetes > Micrococcales > Micrococcaceae > Paenarthrobacter > Paenarthrobacter sp. CAP02. The sequence continues at coordinate 74,204 of NZ_JBEEII010000002.1, forward strand.
TGAGTACCCGCGTTGCCGCAGCGTAGGCCCCGGCGCTGGTGCCATCGAACAAGCCCACGTAGTCTTCCCGTTCCGCAATTCCGGCGGCTGCGAGCGCTTCGGAGTAGGCCCTGTAGCGTGCCCCACCAGAGGTTCCCTGGGCCGTGGCCGGAGTCAGGCAAGCGATCTTCCGATGGCCGTGGAGCAGGTGCTCCACGGCCATGCGGCAGCCAGGCCCGGCAATGGAACGGATAACGTCGAACCCTTCCGCGTCCAACCCTTCGTCGAAGACCACCAGGGTGGTTCCGTGCTCGGCGAGCTTACGAAGTTCATCCCGCTGGCCCTTGCTGACAGCGTCCACGAACACGGCGTCGGCGTTATGCGTGCCCAGGACCTTCACCCAGTCCGCATCTCCGAGGATCATCGGTGTGATGCCCAGCGGGGCGGCCGCCTTCTGGACGGCCTCAATGACGGACAGGGACCAAGGATCGGACAGCATGGTCAGCGACAGGATCACGGTGTTGGTACGGCCGGTCCGGATTGCACGGGCCGCCTGGTTGGGGCGGTAGCCGAGCCGCTCCGCAGCGGCCTTGACCTTTTCCGCCGTCGGATCCGAAACACCCGGTCCGCCATCACCGCGGCGACCCGAGAGGACATAGGAAACCGTGGCCGTGGAGACGCCCGCCAATTCGGCCACCATACGGATGGTGGGTCGGACTCCGGTGCTGCTTGTTTTGGCCATGGTTCCCCCTGCTGGTGCGTGCTTGGTTTCTTCGTTTGTTGGTCTGAGGCTAGCTCCTGAAGACCGGGGCGTTGGGGTCCAACGCGGCCTGGTACTCGTCGCGCATCTTGTCACCGCCCTCGCTCTTCCAGCGCTTCACGGCGTCCTTGAGTTCGTCGATCTTGGCGCGGCCGGTGATGATGTCCACTACCTTGTCGCGCAGTTGCTTGGTGATCTTTGCTCCCACCTTGGCGTTGGTATCCGAGTAGGAACCGTTGGTGGGGTTGCGCCACGCGAATTCGAGGAGCTTTTCTTCCTGCTTGCTGACGTAGCGTGTGTCGTCGTCGAAGCCCGGGTTGAAAATGACGTTTTCCGGACTGGCCATGATGTTCAACGCCGATACCAGGCCGGGGGCGTTGGTGGTGCCGGTTTCGGTGCGTGCCGGTGTTCCGGAGGCGTCGATGGTGTAGTCCTGGCCGAGCTCGCCGAAGTTCTTTTGCATGTACTCCACGGTGCCGAACGGCGCCGACAGGTAGTTGATCAGCGCGAGGAGCTCGCGGATCTTGCCCTCGTCCGCCTTCTTGAATGGTGTGAAACCGACCGTTCCGTACCCCATGTCGTAGACGGGCTTGACCTTGCCGTCGGCACTGAAGGGGATCAAAATGTCGAACTGGGCGTCCTTGTTCAGCGAGCGGTAGCTGCGGATGTCGTGCGGACCCACCACCACCTGGGCCGCGACGCTGCCATTGGCTACGCGCGAACGGATGTCGGTGGCTTTGGAGTCCGGGTAGAAGACACCGGCGGCGAACATTTTGGCGGTGAACTCCACACCGGCCAGGTATTCGTCGGTTTCGTAGAGGTGCGTCAACGTGCGGTCCTTGTTCACTGCCCAGCTGTTCGGGGCGCCGAACCACTCCGTGACCATGTGCAGGGCGTTGATGTAGGCGGGCTCCAACGCGTACTTCTGCTCACCGGGACGCGTCAGTTCCTTGGCCTTGTCCAGGAACTCATCAGCACTGCCGGCCTCAAAACCCCCTACCTGCTCCCACACGGCGTGGTTGCCCACATAGACCTGGCCGAACGGGGTGCTCGGGATGGGAGCTCCCCAGATTTTGCCGTTGACGACGGCGGTCTTCCAGGAATCGGGCTTGAGGGCCGCGAGGTTGGGGTACTCAAGGACGGCGTCGCCCGAGAGGTAGGGCGTCAGGTCCTGGAACTTGGCTTCCAGCATGGGGCCGACGTTGGGGATGCCCTGGTTCGGCGGAACCCACATCATGTCCGGGAGATCGTTGCTGGCAAGGACGGTGGCGAACTTCGCCGGGTAGCCGTCGCCAATGTCCTCGGCGATCTGCAGCTCCAGGTCGCCGCCGAGCTTGGCGTTGAGCCTCTGCCAGAACGGGTTGTCCTTCAGCCCGGGGCTCATGGTGTCGAACGTTTCGGTCAGCCCGGTCACTTTGCCTTTGAGGGGCGGGGTCTTCACGGACTGCACAGCGGTGGGCAGCTTGAAGTATCCGGCCTGGAGGCCCTTGGCGTTGCCCGCGATATCCGGGGTGACGCCGGTGAATTCCTTGTACGTGGGCAGTTTGACCGAGGCTGAGGCGGCGGCGCCTCCGTTGCCTGCGGACCCGCCACCACCGCAGGCGGACAGGCCGACGGCGGTCACGGCCAGGCCTGCGAGGCCAAGGAAACCGCGGCGGCTGAATCCAGCCTGTGAGGTAGTGCTCGTCATGGCATAACCCTTTCTGGTTACTTGCTTCATGGTGTGTTGTGTCAGTTCTTTGGCGGGTCCGCGGAAGCGGTCAGCCCTTCACGGCGCCAGTGATGACGCCCTTGGCGAAGTGCTTTTGGAGGAACGGGTAAACCATCAGGATGGGGACCAGGGCAACCACGACGACGGCCATCTGGATGGACTGCGGCGGAGGCGTTGTGGTGATTCCGAGTTGATCTGCGGCGCCGCTGCCCTGGACCACGAAGTTGCGCAGCAGCAACTGGATGGGCCACTTGGAGTGGTCGTTGATGTAGAGCAATGCATTGAAGAAGGAGTTCCAGAAACCAACCGCGTAGAACAGCCCGACGACGGCGATCACGGCTTTGGACAGCGGCATGACGATCCGCCACAGGATCTGCCAGTCGTTGGCGCCGTCGATCCTGGCGCTTTCAATCAGTTCCCCCGGGATGTTCATGAAGAAGGACCGCAGGACCACAAAGTTGAAGGCACCGAAAATGCCGGGAAGGATCAGCGACCACAAGGAGTCCAGCAGCCCCAGCTGACGGATCATGAGGAAGGACGGAATCAGGCCCGGTGCAAAAAGCAGCGTGAACAGCACTGCCAGGATCACCGGCCGGCCGAAGAGGACAGTGCGGCTGGTGGCGTAGGCCATGGTGATGGTCACGAACAGCGCCAGGATGGTGCCCACTGCCGTGATCAGCATGCTAACGCCCAACGACTGCAGGACCATGGGGCCTTTGAAGATGGTGGCATAGGCCTCGAACGTGGGCCGCTCCGGCCAGAGGACGAACCCGCCTGCCTTGACGAGCTGCTCCGTGTCAGCCAGGGAGGTGGAGACCACCAACAGGATGGGGGTCAGGATGGAGATACTGAAGACGATCAGGACGACTGCTTTGACCGTTTGGTAGAGCGCGGAAGGTTTTTCCTTCCACACCGGGCGTTTGGGGTTGTACGTCAGTTCCCGGGGTTTCCTGGTAAAAAGTGTTGTTGCCATGGGTTCTCCTTGTGCGGCTGCCGCGCGGGCCTGCGTGGCTCTCAGCGCGCTTGTTTTGCGAAGATTCCGTCTTCTCCGAAACGGTGGGCAAGTTTGTTGGCGCCGTAGATCAGCAGGGCGCTGACCACACCTTTGGCGAGCCCGGCTGCTGCGCCGGAGCTCCAACCGCCGCCCACTACGCCTGTGTAATAGGTGAAGGTGTCCAGCACTTCCGCAGCTCCGGCCCCTACTGCGTCACGCTGCAGGATGAACTGCTCAAAGCCGACGGACAGGATGTCGCCGATCCGCAGGATCAGCAGCAGAACGATCACCGGCCGGAGCCCGGGGAGGGTGATGTGCCACATCCGGCGCCAGCGCCCTGCACCATCTGCCGCGGCTGCTTCGTAGAGTGACGCGTCAATGCTGGCAAGGGCTGCCAGGAAGATGATCATGGCCCAGCCGGCGTCCTTCCAGATCATTTGGACCACCACCATGAGAGGGAAGGTCTCGGGGTTGGTCATGAACGGAATCGGGTCCATGCCCCAATCACGGAGCAGGTTGTTGACGAATCCCGCACCACCGAGCATTTGCTGGAAGAACGCAATTACCAAGACCCACGACAGGAAGTGCGGCAGGTAAGCGATGCTCTGGAAGATCTTGCGGACCCGGGTGCTGATCAGCGAGTCGACAATCAGGGCCAGCACCAGGGGCACCGGGAACAGGAAGACCAGTTGCCAGGCTGCCAGGTACAGGGTGTTCCAGAAAGCGTGGAGGAAGTCCGGGTTTCCGAACAGTTCCACGAAGTTCTGCCAGCCAACCCACAGGCTGTCACCGATGCCCAAGTAGGGCTGGTAGTCCTGGAACGCGATGACGTTACCGAGGATGGGAATGTAGAAGAAGAGCAGCAGGAAGGCCACGCCCGGCACCATCATGAGCAGCATTTGCTTGTCTCGACGCAGGCGTGACCGGAAGCTTTGCTGCGGGGCCTTGCCCTTCCGCTTCTTAGGGCCGGTTCCGGGTGGCTTGCTGCCCGCCCTGGCCGGGACTCGGCGAGCTTCGGGCAATGCCGGAGCCTGTTCCGTCGTCGAGTTCATGCTGTCTCCTCAAGTGCTGAGCCCAAATCATCAATGTGATTCAGGCCACGCTCGTTAACCGTTTAACAAACGATAAGTGACGCTTTCCACTTTTGCAAGAACATGATTGAAACTGATCACAGAAATCACTTTCCATCACTTTGTTGGTGCAGGGTGGCGCTTCCCTGGAGGCGCTCCGCACCTGCACGCGCCATTCGCCCCCGTAAGTGCTGGTGCGCAGGGCGGCAAGGGGTGCGTGCCAGGGGTGCACGGGGTGCGCTGGGCGGCAACGGGTGCGGTGGGGTGTGGGTTCTAGGGGTGCGGGCCAGGGTTGCAATGGGTGCGCAGGGCGGCAGCGGGTGCGCGGGGCGCGGGTGCAAGGGGTGCCCAGGGCGCGGGCCAAGCCTCCGGCACCGCTAAAGTACTAGCAGGCGGAGTTCAGACAGAGAGTTCACATGGCAGATTGCTGCAGCCCAGGCGCAGGCGCCCGGACGCATACCCATCAGGGCAGATCCCTCGAGCAGGGCCGACCCCTCCCCCTGCACACCATAGGTGTTCGCCCAATGGCGGGCGACGCCGTCGAAAACGCTGCGGGCACCGCCGTCGAAAGCGCGGCGCCCTCACCCGAAGCAAACGGAGCATCCGCAGCATCCGAAACATCCGACGTCGACATTCCGGCCGGCACCTTCGCCATGGGCGATCCGTTCGGCGAAGGCTACGACGGAGACGGCGAAACTCCCGTGCACGAGGTACAGGTGTCGGCGTTCCGAATCAGCGCCACCACGGTAACCAATGAGGAATTTGCCGGCTTTGTCGACGCCACCGGGCACCGCACCGAGTCCGAAATCTACGGGACCTCGGCGGTGTTCCACCTGGCCGTGAAAGCCAGGCCGGAGGACATCCTGAACCGGGTCAACGCGGTCCCCTGGTGGCTCAATGTCCGCGGAGCTGACTGGGCGCACCCTGCGGGGCCGCTCTCGCACTGGACAGACATCCCGGACCACCCCGTGACCCACGTGTCCTACAACGATGCCCTGGCTTACTGTGCGTGGGCGGGCCGCAGGCTCCCGACGGAAGCCGAATGGGAATACGCCGCGCGCGGTGGCCTGGCCGGGCAACGCTACCCGTGGGGCAACGAACTCCACAACGGAACTCCAGGCCTGGACGCCCACAACTGCAATATATGGCAAGGCGATTTCCCGGTCCGCAACGACCTCGACGACGGCTACCTCACCACCGCGCCGGTCGGTTCATACAGCCCCAACGGCTACGGGCTCTACCAAACCAGCGGAAACGTCTGGGAGTGGTGCAGCGACTGGTTCCTGCCAAAGTACTACAGGTCGTGCCAGGCACAGGGCACTGTGATGGACCCGCCAGGCCCGACGATCGGCAGCGGGCGGGTCATGCGCGGAGGCTCATACCTTTGCCACGATTCCTACTGCAACCGCTACCGGCTGTCAGCGCGCAGTTCCAACACGCCCGATTCAGCCAGCGCCAACCTGGGTTTCCGGACAGTGGCCCTCTGACTCAGGCGCGGGCCCCTGACTCAGGCGCGGCCGTGGGCCCGATGCCCGAGCTTCCCTTTGGGTCCTGCCGGAAGTTCGCCTGACACGATCCGCGTCGCGGTCACCGCAGTGCCGTCCTTGATCCCGCTGGCGTGCACGGTGTCACCGGCCTTCAGCTCAGCAACCGTGGCCGAGGGCAGCGTGGGCTTGCCCTTTCCGTTCCGGAGCTGCGACAGGTCCGTCGGGATCTTGGTGATGCGGGTTTCGGCGTTGATGGCATACCGCTGGGTGAAGCCGTCTTCGCTCTTGACCGTGACCTCCGAGTCGCTCACCGATTCAATGGTTCCGGCCTGGGTGACCACGGTGCGGTAGCTGCCATCCTGTTGTTTCACGACGTGCTCGCCGTGGATAGCTTTTCCGCGGCCCTCCGCGGCCTTGGTGTCCGCTGAGGTTGTCGGGCTTGGTGAGGCGGTGGAGCTCGACGGCGAGGGGCTGGGTTGGGTGCCCGCCCACACTGCGGCGGCCCCACCTCCGGTCAACGCGACGGCGATCCCGCCGGCAAGGAGGACCTTTCGAAATCCTGGTGTGATGGTGCCCATGCATCCATTGTGCGCGCGTCCGGACAAAAAAGTAGCCCGCCGTGGTGGCGTTCCGGATCGGAACGGGCACCACAGCGGGCTACTTGCGGGTCAAGCCAAGGGATCAGCCCTCGACGCCGAGCTTCTGCAGGATCAGCTCGCGGACACGGCCGGCGTCGGCCTGGCCACGGGTGGCCTTCATGACGCCACCAACGATCGCGCCGATGGCCTGGACCTTGCCGCCACGGATCTTCTCCGCGACGTCCGGCTGCGCGGCGAGTGCGGCGTCGATGGCTTCCAGGAGGGGGCCGTCGTCGGACACCACGGCCAGGCCGCGCTTCTCCACGATCTCCGCCGGGGTGCCTTCGCCGGCGAGCACGCCGTCCAGGACCTGGGTGGCCATCTTGTTGTTGATCTTGCCGTCTTCAACCAGCTTGTTCAGCTCCACGATGACCTGCGGGGTGACACCCAGCTCGGAAGGATCGACGTCGGCAACCTTTGCGCGGCCAACGATCTCGCCCATCCACCACTTGCGGGCAACGTCGGCTGAGGCACCGGCTGCGATGGTTTCCTCGATGGAGTCCATGACGCCTGCGTTGACGACGTCGCGGAATTCCAGGTCAGAGTAGCCCCAGGCTTCCTTGAGACGCTTGCGGCGTTCCGCCGGGGGCTCCGGGAGGGTAGCGCGAAGCTCCTCCACCCACTCACGGGAAGCAACGACGGGAACCAGGTCCGGCTCCGGGAAGTAGCGGTAATCGTCGGCGTCGGACTTGGGGCGACCGGACGTCGTCGAACGTGTGTCCTCGTGCCAGTGCCGCGTTTCCTGGATGACCGGCTCGCCGGAATCCAGGACGGCAGCGTGGCGCTGGATTTCGTAACGGACGGCGTGCTCGACGGCGCGCAGGGAGTTCACGTTCTTGGTTTCCGAACGGATACCGAAGCGCTCCCGGCCGTGCGGCCGCAACGAAACGTTGGCGTCGCAACGGACGTTGCCGCGCTCCATCTTGGCATCGGAAACCCCAAGGTTCTTGACGATTTCGCGAACAGCCGCAACGTACGCCTTGGCCAGTTCCGGTGCGCGGCTTCCGGCGCCCTCGATCGGCTTGGTGACGATTTCCACCAGGGGAACACCCGAACGGTTGTAGTCCACCAGCGAGTAGTCGGCACCCTGGATACGGCCGGCAGCGCCACCCATGTGGGTGAGCTTTCCGGCGTCTTCCTCCATGTGTGCGCGTTCGATCTCCACGCGGAACACCGTGCCGTCTTCCAACTCGATGTCGAGGTAGCCGTCATACGCGATCGGCTCGTCGTACTGGGAAGTCTGGAAGTTCTTGGGAGTGTCCGGGTAGAAGTAGTTCTTCCGGGCAAAACGGCATGATTCGGCGATCTTGCAGTTCAGGGCAAGGCCGATCTTGATGGATGACTCCACCGCCGTCTTGTTCACCACGGGGAGGACACCGGGCATGCCGAGGTCTACTTCGTTGACGTTGGTGTTCGGCTCGTCACCGAAAACGTTCGGAGCGGAGGAGAACATCTTGGTCTTGGTGTTGAGCTCCACGTGAACCTCGAACCCCAGGACGGGATCGTACTTCTCCATGGCCTCTTCGAAGCTCAGGGTTGCGTCGACGGACATTAGTTGGAACCTCCGGCGGTAGTTGCGGCAGCGCCAAGTGCTGGTGCTTGCGCGAGCATCGGGCCGCCCCACTTCTCTTCAAGGATGGATTCAAGGACAGCACCGACGCGGTACAGGCGGGCATCCTCGCGGGCCGGAGCCAGCAGCTGGATACCGACCGGCAGGCCGTCTTCGTCGGCCAGGCCGCCCGGCAACGACAACCCCGGAATGCCGGCAAGGTTGGCCGGAATCGTCGCGACGTCGTTCAAGTACATGGCCAGCGGATCGTCGAGCTTCTCGCCGAGCTTGAACGCCGTGGTGGGTGCAGTCGGAGAAATCAGGACATCGGCCTGGGCGAACGCGGCGTCGAAGTCGCGTTGGATCAGGGTGCGGACCTTCTGGGCCGAGCCGTAGTAGGCGTCGTAGTACCCGGCGCTCAGAGCGTACGTGCCCAGGATGATGCGGCGCTTGGCCTCGTCACCGAAACCTGCCGCGCGGGTGGCTGCCATGACACGCTCAATGGTCATGGGGCCGTCCTTGGGCAGGACACGCAGGCCAAACCGCACGCCGTCGAATTTGGCCAGGTTGCTGGACACCTCGGACGGCATGATCAGGTAGTAGGCACCCAGGGCGTACTTCAGGTTGGGGCAGGAAACCTCAACGATTTCAGCTCCGGCATCCTTGAGGATCTGGAGGGACTCGTTGAAACGGTTCTCGACGCCGGCCTGGTAGCCCTCGCCGTGGAGTTCCTTCACGATGCCGATCTTCATCCCGGCTACGTTGCCCATGCGGGCAGCGGCCACCAGGTTGGTGAACGGGTCGGTCAGGGACGTGGAATCGAAAGGATCGTGCCCGCCGATGACTTCCTGCAGCAAAGCGGAGTCCAGCACCGTACGGGAAACCGGGCCGATCTGGTCCAGCGACGACGCCATGGCAATGGCGCCGTAACGGGACACAGCGCCATACGTCGGCTTGACGCCCACGGTTCCGGTGACGGCGCCAGGCTGGCGGATGGAACCGCCCGTATCGGTGCCCAGTGCCAACGGGGCCTCAAAAGCGGCGACGGCGGCCGCGGAGCCACCGCCTGAACCACCAGGAATGCGGTCCAGGTCCCAAGGGTTGCGGGTGGGACCGAAAGCCGAATGCTCCGTGGAAGAACCCATGGCGAATTCATCCAGGTTGGTCTTGCCCAGGATCGGCATCTTGGCTGCGCGCAGCTTCTTGACCACGGTGGCGTCGTACGGGCTGTGCCAGCCCTCAAGGATCTTCGAACCGGCCGTGGTTGGCTGGCCAATGGTGACAATGAGGTCCTTGACGGCGATGGGCACACCGGCAAGGGCGTGCAGTTCCTCGGCGGCGGATCCCCCGGCGGCGCGGGCAGCGTCAACCTCGGCGGCTACGGCGAGCGCTTCTTCCGTGTTGACGTGCAGGAAGGCATGTACCTGGCCATCGACATCGGCGATCCGGTCGAGGTGCGCCTGTGTCACCTCAACAGCGGATACGTCGCCGGAGGCCAGCTTGGCCGCGAGATCAGCAGCGGAGTGGCGGATGAGTTCGTTCTTCAGTTCAGTCATCAGTAATTAGTCCTCATCCAGGATTGCCGGGACCTTGAAACGGTTCTCGTACGCATCCGGAGCGCCGGACAACGCCTGCTCAGCCGTGAACGTGTGACCCACGACGTCTTCACGGAACACGTTGGTCAGCGGAATCGGGTGCGACGTGGCCGGCACGTCCTCTCCCGCGGCTTCGCTGACGGACTTCACCGAATCAACGATGACGGCGAGCTCGCCGGCCATCCTGTCCAGTTCTTCGGCACTCATTTCAATGTGAGCCAGACGCGCAAGATGCGCGACGTCGTCACGGTTGATCGCAGCCATGGATCTCCCCTGCAAAGTTCAATTGGTTTTCCGAACCAGTCTACTTGGCCGGGCACGCGCCTCGGTCAGCCCTCAGCCGCAACTGCTTCAGCGTCCGGTCCGGGTTCAGGTTCCTGATCCGGTTCCGGCCCGGACAGCGTCTTGAAGACGGTCCATCCGACGGCGGTGACAGGAACGGCGAGCAGTGCACCCACGATTCCGGCGATCATGGTGCCGGCAGCCAGGGCCAACAGGATCGCCAATCCGTGAATGCTGAGCACCCTGCCCATCAGGAGGGGTTGCAGGAGGTGGTGTTCCAGCTGGTTTGCGCCGATGACGACGGCCAGGACAATCAGCGCGGTCACAGGACCGTTGGAGATCAGGGCGACGGCGACCGCCAAGGTTCCCGCGGCCGTAGCGCCGATGATCGGGATAAACCCTCCAATGAAGACAAAGGCACCCAACGGCAACGCCAAGGGAACGCCCAGGATGGCCAAGGCCACCCCAACGATGATTCCGTCCGTTGCGGCAACGATGGCAGTTCCGCGGACGTAGCCGCCGAGGACGACCGCGCTGCGTTCGATGGCCATGTGCGCTTTGGGGCGGCGTTCGGCGGGCAGGAAGCCGATGAGGAAGTTGCGGATCTTGTGCCCGTCCTTGAGGAAGAAGAACAGGATCACAGCCATCAGCACCATTCCGGCCAGGATTTCCCCCAATGTCCGTGCCCCGGTCAGTGCTTCCGTACCAAACGAGCTGGAGGTGAAGAACCGCTGTACCGATTCGCGGGTGTCGTTGATTTGGGCGTCGCTCACCGGGATCGGTCCGGAGGTCAGGAAATCGTGGAGGTGGTCGAGGCCGGCAACCGCCTTCGCTGTCAGGTCCTTCGACTGTGCCCGGATGAGGAACACGATCCCCGTCACAATCCCGCCGAACACCACAAGGATTCCCACGAACGAGGCCAGTACGGCGAGGGCGCGCGGCCAGCCGTGCCGGTCAAGCCAACGCACCAGCGGCGCGATCGCAGCGGCCAGGATCAGCGCGATCGTGAGCGGGATCAACACCAGTGGGACACGGGTCAGCGCCCAGATGACAGCCCAGGCCAGCGCCCCTACAGTCAGGGCCTGGATGGAGCGGATGCTGGCACGTCCCAGACCGTCGGCCCATATCGCGGGCAGGCCGGCGCGAAGGTCAGGCATGGCGATCTCCTTCTCAGCGCCCTCGAAGATGTTGGGCGTTCAGTTCTTCCAGTTGCTCGTCGGTCAGGTCGTCGAAGCCCCGGGCCTCACGCTTGTCGCTGCGCGAAAACCGGATGAACATCAGGATGATGAGCGGCAGGTCCACGATTTCACAGATGAACCACAAAGCATCCCCCGCCAACTGCTGGTCACGCAAGGGATCCGGGAACCAGCCCAACGCCGCTTGCGTCGTCATCACGTGATCGAGCACCTGCCCGTTAAGGCGGAGCAGGATGCCGGGGACCGCATCAACCAGGAGCTCGATGAATACGAAGACGAACTCCAAGGTGATGTAGGCGCTGGACCGCTGGAAATCGGCTTCCTCGATGATGGGCAGTGCCATGAGAAGGCCCAGCAACGGAATCAGGATGGTCAGGAGAGCCTGCGCCAGAGGATCGGCCCGCAGGGTGTGGAAGGCAGGGGTCAGGAAGGTGGAGAACAGCGCCAAACCCAGGAGCGGCGCGGCGAGCGAATTGCTGACGAATCGCACGGCGGGATGGGCCAGGACGGTGTTCAGCCTCTCGATGCCGGAGGGAGGCAAGGCAGCTCGGGCCAGTGAGATCGGCCTGCCCAATCCGATCAGCAGCGGCACCACGAACAGGAGCAGGGAGACCTTGACCGTGAAGGCCCACCGCAGGTCTGAGCCATAGACTCCGAGGAACCCGCAGGTAAGCGCGGCCAAGGATCCGAGGCCCAGGACATAGAACGCGACGGTTCGCCAGAGGGGCCAGCGGCGGCCATTGGCGGCGGCAGACTTCAGTCCAAGACCGTAGAGCACGCCGAAAGCGCTGATCATGATCACAGCTGCCCAGTCGATCTGCCAGGCGCTGACGAGGACGTCAAAGGGCGGCACAGAGCAATGATAGGCACCTGGGGGCGCCCTTGGGTATTTCCCAGAATCGCTCAGTAGCATAGGCCCGCCCCTACCCAGAGGAAAGGCCAGTGCCGTGATCGGTCGCCACGAACGCCCCGCCCCCAACTCACCGGATGGTGATTCTCCCCGCTACCCCGGACAAGGAAGCCTCGTCGAGGAAAGTACCGGCTCACCGCGCCGCAGGCGCCCCCGCTGGCTCCGGATTGGGGTCATCGTGGTTGCTGCTGCAGTCGTTGGAGTCCTTTGCTTTGGCGGTTACTGGCTGTGGCGGCTTCAATCGAATATCTCCACCACTTCCCTTGGAGCAGGCGGCCAGCGAAGTGAAGGTCCGGTTGATGACAGGAAGGACCGCCTCCAGATCCTGGTGCTGGGCAGTGATACCCGAAGCGGTAAGAACAGCCAGTACGGAACAGCGGACCAGTCCTCCGGCTACGGGCAGTCGGATGTCATGATGCTGGTGGACATTTCCGCGGACAACAACCACGTGAACGTCATCAGCTTCCCCCGGGACCTCCTGGTGGACGTGCCCGCCTGCAAAGACCAGGCAAGCAACGAGCAGCACGACGCCCGGCCGGGCGTGATGATCAACAGCGCCATGGCCGAAGCCGGAATCGGCTGCGCTGTTGACACCGTCAACAAGCTCACCGGGCTGGAAGTGGACCATTTCATGATGGCCGATTTCAACGCTGTCAAAGAGCTGACCACCACGGTGGGTGGGGTGGACGTGTGCGTCAATTCCGCCGTCGACGATTCCGACTCGGGCCTCCACCTCCCCAAGGGGACCTCCCAAGTGCAAGGCGACCAGGCCCTGGCGTTCCTCCGGACACGCCACGCTTTTGCCGACGGCGGCGACCTGGGCCGCATTAAGGCCCAGCAGTCCTTCCTGGGCTCCCTCACCAGGAAACTGAAGTCCGAGGGGACGCTCAGCGACCCACAAAAGCTGCTGAGCATCGCCGATACGATGACCAAGAACCTGACGGTGGACACTGGCCTGGCCTCGGTTCCTGCCTTGCTGACCATTGGCGACCGGCTCAAGAACATCGACCCCGCCAAGGTGAACTTCATCACCGTGCCCACCGTCCCGGCCCCGTCAGATCCCAACAGGCTCGGACTGGATGAACCGGCAGCCTCGAACCTCTTTGCTGCCCTCAGGAACAGCGCGGACCTTGCACAAGCCGGAACCCCCTCCCCCGCGCCGCCGTCAAGCTCCGAAGCCAAACCCGCCTTTGACAAAGCACTCCAGCCCATCAGCATTGCCAACGGAACCGGTGTTACCGGCAGAAGCAACGCAATCGCGGCCCTGGTCACGGCTGCGGGCTACACCAAGACCGTCCGGCTGCAGGGCCAACCCCGCGCCCAGACCATGGTGTACTACCAGGCCGGCTTCGCCGACGTCGCGGCGGACATCGCCGGGATGTTCGGGCTCCCGGCAGCAAACGTCCAGGAGGTGACGGGTATCCAAGGCGTGCAGCTCTACGCCGGTGAAGACTTCGTTTCCGGCGACAAGCCAGCCCAAAGCACTACGCAAGGCAACATCCCCACACAAACGGCAAATGACCAGACCTGCCAGGCTACGAACCCGGTGGGCTGATCATTTGCCGTCAGTGTGGGGGCCGGGCACTCCTGCCACCCACGTCGGTCAGCCGATGCCGATGGCTCCGGTCAGGACTCCGACGGCCAGCATCACGATTGAGATGACTGCGGTCCGCCACAGGACCTTCTTGTGGTGGTCACCCAGTTCCACCTTTGCCAGGGACACCAGCAGCAGGATGGCGGGGACCAGCGGGCTCTGCAGGTGGAACGGCTGGCCGGTGATGGAGGCGCGGGCCATGTCCGCTGCACCAACGCCGTAGTGCGCTGCGGTTTCGCTGAGGACGGGCAGGACGCCGAAGTAGAACGCGTCGTTGCTCATGAAGAACGTCATGGGGATGCTCAGGACGCCCGTGATGATGGCCATGAACGGACCCATCTCGGCAGGGATGATCTGGACCAGCCACTCGGACATTGCCTTGACCATGCCCGTGCCGTTCAGGACACCGGTGAGCACTGCGGCGGCCATGACCATGCTGACAACGGCGACGATGGACGGTGCGTGGGCGATCAGCTGTGCACCCTGGTCCTTGACCTTGGGGAAGTTGACCAGCAGGGCGATCGCGGAACCGACCATGAAGACAAACGGCAGGGGAACGACGTTGGCGACCAGCGTGACCATGACGGCCACGGTGAGGGCCAGGTTGAACCAGAACAGCTTGGGACGCAGGGTCTTGCGGTTGGGGTCCAGCGCGGTGTCGGCCATGGCGGTGTCGTGGTCGTCCACCAGTTCTTCGGTACGTTCCAGGACCGCGACGCCGGAACCTCCGCCGGTACCCGGCTTGCCGACGGGAGCAGTTGAGCCGGTACGGCCGAATCCGAAACGTCCCTTGCCGGAGCCGGAGCCGCCGGCGACAGAACCGCCGCGGCCGGTGCCGCCGTCGAACGCGTCAGCAGGATCGGCGACGTCGCCCCAGATCTCCGGAGCGACAGAGCGGAGGCGGTTGCGTTCCTGCAAGCCGAGCAGCCAGGAGAAGACCAGCACGACGATCAGCCCAACAATGAGCGAGGGGACCATGGGCACGAAGACGTCGTTGACGTCGAGCTTGAGCGCAGTGGCAGCGCGGGCAGTGGGGCCACCCCACGGCAGGATGTTCATGGTTCCGTTGGCGAGGCCGGCGACGCAGGTCAGGACCACGGGGCTCATCCTGAGGCGCAGGTAGACGGGGAGCATCGCGGCGGTGGTGAGGATGAACGTGGTGGAACCGTCCCCATCGAGGGAGACCGCTGCTGCCAGGATCGCGGTGCCCAGCACAACCTTGGCCGGGTCGTTGCCCAGCTTGCGGAGGATGAACTTGACCAGCGGGTCGAAGAGTCCGACGTCGATCATCAAGCCGAAGTAGATGATGGCGAACATCAGGAGCGCGGCCGTTGACGTCATGGACTTCATCGAATCCATGACCATGGGTCCGATGCCCAGGCCGGCCCCTGCGAAGAGACCAAAGATGGTGGGGACGATGATCAGCGCCAGAACCGGCGTCAACTTTTTGGTCATGATCAGGACCATGAATACCGCAATCATTGCGAATCCAAGCAAAACCAGCATGGCCGGCTCCTTTACTACTGTGAAGGGCACCACATCGATGTGATGCGCACTACAGACAATAGGGTGGCGTCGATCACGGACCGGGGTTTCAGGGAATTGTTCAGGATAGTGCTCGTTGCGCACGTTTTGCGCATTGTGCTCAGTGCTTCAATGGAGCAGGAGGAAAGGAGCAAAGGTGCCTGTTTTCAGCAAGGTGGGTATGCGGTTCTCCACCCAAACCCTCCTCCTCCAGCTCGGAGTGGTCCTGCTGGTGGTCCTGCTCAGCGGCGCCGTCCACGCCTGGTTGGTGTACGGACGGATCGGTGACGAAGCCGAAAACCAGGCCCTCACCCTGGCCAGGACAGTCGCAGCAGATCCGGACATCAGGACCGGCGTGCAGGAAATCAGCAAGGAAGAGGGAACCCCACCGGCGGATGTGCTGGCAGTCGGCCCCCTCCAGGCCGCCGCCGAAGCCGTCCGGGTGCGCACCGGAGCCCTCTTCGTCGTCATCACGGACGAAACAGGCCTGCGCCTGGCCCACCCCGACCTTGCCCGGCTGGGCGAACGTGTGAGCACCGACCCCTCCGTTGCCCTCGCGGGAAAGGAAATCACCACCCGCAATACCGGCACGCTGGGCCCGTCCGCCGGTGCCAAGGTCCCCGTGTACTCGCCCGATGCTGCAGGCACCATCGTGGGTGAGGTCAGCGTGGGCTATTCCGTGGAGTCCCTCAGCAACAGCCTGGCACGCGACATTGTGCCCATTGCCTTCACCGCCGGCGGCGCGCTCCTCGCAGGCGTGCTGGCCTCCTTCCTCCTCCGGCACAGGCTGCAGCGGCTCACGCTCGGCCTGGAACCGGAAGAGATCAGCACCCTCGTCCACGATCAGGTGGCTGTGCTCCAGGGGGTGGACGACGGCGTGATCGGCATAGCCGCCGACGGCAGGATCTCCGTCTTCAACGCGGCCGCCTCCCGGCTGCTGGACCTGCCCGATGCCACCGGCCAGGACTGGGCAACTGCGGGCGTCCCCGAACAGCTCAAGCAGCTGACGCAGCCTGCGGCCCGGGATGCAGAGCCCGTCGAACTTGTGGCTGGCGGCCGGGTTTTGGTGGCCAGCGCGCGGAAAGCATGGCATCGGAAAGAGGATCTCGGCTGGGTTGTCATGCTCCGTGACCGCACCGAGCTGCAGCAGCTGACACGCCAGCTGGACGCTGTCGGGACCATGTCCACGGCCCTGCGCGCCCAACGCCACGAGTTCGCCAACCAGCTCCACACCATCGCCGGTTTCATGAGCATCGGACAACACGATTCCGCGAAGGAATACCTCGCCAGGATTTCCGCCACCGGTCCCCTGAAATTTCCCGTTGAGCAGGCCGAACTGCTCCAGGATCCCTACCTGCAGGCCTTCATCGGCGCCAAGGGAGTGGAGGCCTCCGAGCGCGGTGTGAGCCTGCGCGTCGGGCCGGAGACCATGGTCCGTGGCCATGTCGCCGATCCGCAGGACGTCACCACCGTGCTCGGCAACCTCATAGACAATGCGGTCAGTGCCGCCGTCGCCGGTTCCGCCGCGGACCGTTGGGTGGAAGTGGAACTGCTGGACGACGCCGGACGCCTGCACCTTGTAGTGGGCGACTCCGGAGACGGACTGGGTGCCGCGGACCCGGAGGACATCTTCACCGAAGGATTCACGACGTCGGCGCAACCGGTACGCTCGGGGGCTGGACAAGGATTGGGGCTGGCTTTGGTGCGGCAACTGGCACGCAGGCGCGGAGGGGATGTCCGGGTCCTGGAACACGGCAGCGAGGGTGGCCCGGGCGCGGTGTTCATGGCCACCATTCCCGGGGTCATGGATGAAGGGCCCACAAGCTCAACGGAGAGGGAGGACCGCAGTGGTTGAGGATCTGAGGGTGCTGATCGTCGATGACGACTTCCACGTCGCACGGCTGCATGCGGCGTACGTCGATTCGGTGGCAGGATTCATGGCCCTGGCACCTGCGGGGTCGGTATCCCAGGCTTTGCAGGCGATCCACAGCCTGCGCCCGGACCTGGTGCTGCTGGACGTGTACCTGCCCGACGGTTCCGGACTGGACCTGCTGGGGCAGCTGGATGTCGATGCTGTGATGCTGACTGCCGCCTCTGACGCGCAGTCCGTACGCGTTGCCCTGCGACGGGGTGCCTTGGGCTACATGCTCAAACCCTTCACTGCTGAAACCTTGTCCCAGCAGCTCCGGTCCTACGCGCGCTACCGCAGGATCCTCGGCCAACAGCCCAGCATTGACCAGGGCACCATCGAACGGGCCAAACGCTCACTCATTCCAGGGGATGTATCGCCGGCGGCCAAGCCCCGGTCCGCCACCGAAGCCGCGGTCCTGGAATCCTTGCTTCCCGGCGAACAGTACTCCGCTGCCGAAGTCGCGGAACGGGTCGGCGTTTCCCGCGCAACAGCGCAGAGGTACCTGTCGTCGCTTGCTGATGATGGCGCCGTCGAAATTCAACTGCGTTACGGAACCACGGGTCGCCCGGAACACCGGTACGGCATCCCGGGCTGACCCAAAGTATTAGGGCGCTACGCGGATTTCTGCGCTACGAGCTCGATCTCCACCAGCATCTGCGGGTCCAGGAACGGCAGGACGTGGACCAGGGACAACGTAGGCCGGATCTCGCCGAAGACTTCTCCGTGGGCACGTCCGGCGTCCTCCCACTTGCTGATGTCCGTCAGGTACAGCTTGGACTGGACGACGTCCTCATAGGAGAAGCCGGCATCTTCGAGGACAGAGCCAAGCTTTTCGAGGATGAACCTGGTCTGTGAGTAGAAATCATCGCCGACAATGCCGTTTTCGCCGGAAGCTGCCGTAGCGGAAATGAAGAGGGTGTTATCCACCTGGACCGCGCGGGAGTAGCCAAGGGTCTGTTCCCAGACCGAACCCGTGCCGAATGTCTTGCGCATGCCGCGCCTTCCTGTCGTTGCGCCCGGCCCGGTGACCGGCGCTTCGAAGGAAACTTTATGGCTGTCCGAGCTCGAGCCTGTAAACGAACAGTTTTATGTCGGTGCCGGGCACGAACCAGTCCCTGTGCGGGGCGCGGTCAAAGCCGGTCCGCGAGTAAAGGGCATTGGCGCTCTCCCACGTGGCACCCGTGGTCAGGGATACTGCGTTGATCCCGGTCATCGCCTTGGCTTTGTCCACGACAGCCTGGACCAGCGCACGGCCAGCCCCGGAGCGCTGGACTGCTGGGTCCACCACGAGGGTGCGGAGTTCCAGTTCGTCGTCCAAGCCGATGTCCGAGAAGCCGCCGCCGGCCGGAGCCGCGGTCACGGATCCGATAACCTCGCCGTCACGCTCAGCCACCAGCACGTCGGCGTGCTCTGCCCGGCCGGCCACATCCTGGAGTTTCTGCAGGTACGGGTGGTCGGCGTCGCCGTAGTACCCCGCAGTGACGTAGGAGTCCTGCGTGATGCGGGCAACGTCGTCGTAGTCTTCGGGCAGGGCGGGACGGACGGTAATCGGGGAAAGCACCTACCAATGGTAGTCGCCGTCCGGTACCGGAACCGCCAAATGGCGCTTTCCGTGATGGATCTATCAGTCATGAACAGAAGTCAGACGCCGGTTGCCCGGGTTGCGTCCGCACTTTTTGTGTTGCTTTCCGTGGCGTCGAATTGAGCCGGGTTGCGTGCCGTGAACCCCGGTTTCGCGCTGTTGCGGGCACATGTCGGAGCGCTGGCGGTGTCCGTAAGGGGCGTGTTTGAGTTGCCCCACACCACAGCTTGCCTCCCCTATCAGGTATGAACCGAGGAGAACCCCCATGACCGAACCACAGCGCCACCTCCACCTCAACGCCTTCCTCATGAGCACTGGCCACCACGAAGCATCCTGGCGCCTGCCGGAGAGCGATCCGTTGGCCGTCACCAAGGTGGAGCACTACCAGCAGCTGGCCCGGACAGCCGAACGCGGGAAGCTGGACTCCATCTTCTTCGCCGATTCCCCGGCCCTGTTTGGTGAAGTGGGCCGCCGTCCCGCCGGCAAACTGGAGCCCACGGTGTTGTTGACCGCCATCGCGGCAGCGACTCAGAAGATCGGGCTCATCGCCACCGCCTCCACCACCTACAACGATCCCTTCAATCTGGCACGCCGTTTCGCGTCAGTGGATTGGGTCAGCGGAGGCCGGGCAGGCTGGAACGTGGTCACTACTGCAGGACCCGACGCCGCCCGCAACTTCGGCGTGGACGACCAACCCGCCCACGCTGTCCGCTACGAACGGGCAGCGGAATTCATCGAGGTGGCCCGGAAACTCTGGGACAGCTGGGACGATGACGCCGTGCTCGCCGACAAAGCCGCGGGCGTGTGGGGCGACGATACAAAAATCCGGGTCATCGACCACGAGGGGAAGCATTTCAGGGTCCGCGGGCCGCTGAATGTTCCGCGCTCCCCCCAAGGCCACCCCCTGATCGTCCAGGCCGGATCCTCGGAAAACGGCAAAAACCTCGCAGCACAATACGCAGATGCAGTCTTCACCGCCCATCAAACCCTCGCCGACGCGCAGGCGTTTTACACGGACCTCAAAGCACGCACCGCTGCCGTGGGCCGTAACCCGGAGGGCATCAAGATCCTGCCGGGCATCGTCCCCGTGATTGGCTCCACGGAGAAAGAAGCGCTGAAGCTGGAGCGCGAACTCGACCAGCTGATCAAGCCTGAATACGCTCGAGAGCAACTCGCCAAGACCCTGCGGCTCTCCCCCGAAGACCTTCCGTTGGACCGTCAGCTGCCCGCGGACCTTCCCTCGGAAGACGAAATCGAGGGGGCCAAAAGCCGGTACACCTTGATCGTGGAACTGGCCCGCCGCGAAAAACTCACCGTCCGGCAACTGATCGGCCGTTTGGGTGGTGGGCGTGGACACCGCACCTTCTCCGGCACTCCGGAACAGGTAGCAGACGCCCTCCAGGATTGGTTCTTCGCCGGGGCTGCCGACGGTTTCAACATCATGCCGCCGGTTCTTCCCTCGGGATTGGAAGTCTTCGTGGACCAGGTAGTGCCGATCCTTCAGCAACGCGGTCTCTTCCGCACCGACTACACGGCCTCCACCTTGCGGGGACACTACGGTCTGGAGCGGCCCGAGAGCCAGTACGCCCACGCCGAAGCCAAGGAGCTCACCTCCATCGGCTCAGCGTTCTAGCCCCTAGCGCTTGGGCCAGCTCCACAACGGACCCTCGAGGGACCCCAGGCCCTTGATCCTGGTTTCGCCCATGTCCTTGTACAGCTCATGCTCGTGCGCCGCGCCGCTCTCGCGAAGCGCCTTGAGCAGTGCCTCAGAATGGGTCACGACGATCATCTGGCTGCTGGCACTGGCTTGGACAATCAATCCAGCCAGTGCTGGCATCAGGTCCACATGCAGGCTGGTCTCCGGTTCGTTGAGCACCATCAATTCCGGCGGCCGGGGCGTCAGGAGCGCAGCAGTCAGGAGTAGGAACCGCAACGTACCGTCTGAAAGCTCTGCGGCTTTCATGGGCCGCAGCATTCCGGGTTGGCGAAGCTCCACGCCGAACCTGCCGTCGCTGACCGCGACCTCCAGCCGGCTTCCGGGAAAGGCATGGCCGACGGCGGCATCCAACTGCCGCTCGAAGCCCACCTCCCGCAGCGTCTGGAGGGCCGCCGCCAGGTCCCTTCCGCTGTGGTGCAACACGGGGGTTCGCGTCCCGATCTGGGCTTGCCGGGCAGGAGCATCTGCGTCCGTGCGGAAATGATCGTAAAACCGCCAGGATCGAACCGAATCCCGCACACGTAATACTTCCGGGGCCCGGTCCTCGTCCGAGACTTCCGTCAGCATGCTCTGGAATGTGTCCAGCCGCCGGGAGAGCTCAGTCCAGTCCCCGCCCGGTTCCCGCAGTTTGGCGAGGCTTCCCTTGCGATCCACCAATAGCGAACCCGGCCGGGCCACTGGTCCCGAAAAGATCTGTTCCCTCTTGATCTCGGGGTCCAGGCTGAAGGCGGAGCGGCGGGGCCTGCCCGTGGCTTCGTCAAAACCGGCACCGCTGGCAACCGGCATCCCGAGGTCCACCAAGTATCCGAAGTCGTCACCGGAGTAGCCCAGTTTCAGGTTCACGGATTCCCGCCGGACCGTTCCCTGGACGGGGACGTCGCCGCGCCGCATGGCCTCACTGATGGACTCCGGTCCGGCCCACAAAGTGGACGACAAACCGCCGTCCCTGGCCAGGGAACCCACCACGTTTCCGGAATCCCCGCCTGCGCACTCGGCCAACAGCCGCAAGGCACGGTACAACGAGGACTTGCCGCTGCCGTTGGCCCCCGTCACGACATCCAGGCCGTGCAACTCCATGGCGAGGTCGCGGATGGAACGGTAGTTGGCGATGGCGAGTGTGGTGATCACGGGGCGGTGGTCACAAGGGGAATTTGCCGGACAGCTCCAACGCCCCGGCGCACATCCACGCCGCCAAGCGGTCTTCGGTGCTCGGCCCGCCGTCGAGCGGGCTCCGAAGCCGCGGCCGGCGAACCCAGCAGCCGGCCTCTTCCGCGATCAGCGCACCCGCGGAAAAATCGTGCTCGTTCAGTCCACGTTCCCCATAGGCGTCAAAGGTGCCGTCGGCCACCATGCAAAGATCCAACGCAGCCGAGCCCAGGCGCCGGACATCGGCGAAGCCGTCCATCACCTCGCCCAGTCCCTTCAGCTGGCTTGCGCGGGTGGCGGGGTCGTAGCTGAAGCCCGTTGCCAGGATCAACCCCTTCCGCCCCGGAATCGGTCCTTCGAGCCGTGTTGACTGCCCGGCAGCTTCCACCCAGGCGCCGTGTCCCCGGGCGGCCGAGTAGACGCGGCCCAGCGCCGGCGCGTGCACCACCCCAGCCAGCCACACGCCGTCGGAGTCCGCCACGGCAACGGACGTTGCGTAGTAGACGATGTTGCGGATGAAGTTGGTGGTCCCGTCCAGCGGATCAATGGACCAGCGATACCCTGAATGGTCCTCGGGCCGGGTGGTTCCGTGTTCTTCGCCGGTGAGCGCATCATGGGGGCGTTCGGCCAGGATTGCGTCGCGGACTGCGTTCTCCGCCGCGACATCGAAGGCGGTGACCCAGTCGCCCGCTTCACCTTTATTGGTGGTTTCCAGGCCCTCCCCGCCGGTTCCGCTGACGGACCGGCGGGCAAGGACAGCTGCGCCGGCAGCGGCGGCACGCTTGGCAACTGCAAGCAACTCCAATGGATCGGTCATTCGGATGCTGCCTCCGCTACGGGGTCAGCAACCGCGGCCTCCTCATTGTCCTGGTCAGCGTCCGTCGGGGCAGGCCCGTTGGCCAACAGCTCACGGAAGCCGTCCTCGTCCAGCACGGGAATGCCCAGCTGTTCAGCCTTGTCCAGCTTGGTCCCTGCGCTTTCGCCGGCCACGAGGTAGCTGGTGTTCTTGGAGACGGACCCCGAGGCCTTGCCGCCTCGGATGATGATGGCTTCTTTGGCTTCGTCCCGGCTGAAGTTCGGAAGTGTTCCCGTGACCACCACGGTCAGGCCTTCAAGTGTCCGGGGCATTGAGGAGTCGCGCTCGTCCTCCATCCGAACCCCCGCAGCAGCCCAGCTGTCCACGATCTCGTTGTGCCAGTCCACGGCAAACCATTCCTTGAGCGCCACGGCAATAGTGGGGCCAACGCCGTCCACGTGCGCCATTTGCTCTTCGGTGGCGTTCCGGATGGCGTCCATGCTGCCGAACGCCGTGGCCAGTGCACGGGAAGCCGTGGGGCCGACGTGCCGGATGGAGAGCGCCACCAGCACGCGCCACAAGGGCTGCTTCTTGGCTTTCTCCAGCTCCGCAAAGAGTTTCTCGGTGGTCGCCGTCGGCTTGGACGGGGTTTTGGCGGTTCCCTTGGTGTAGAAGTACGGGACGAGTTCGAACTCCCCAGTGCCCACGCCCTTGGAGCGCTTTTCCCGGCGGATCAGGACATTGGCAAGGTCCTCCCGCGTCAGGCTGAACAGTCCGGCCTCGCTGGTAAGGGGCGGGGTTTCCGGCTCCGCAGGCTGAGTCAGAGCAACGGCTGCTTCCCACCCCAGCGCTTCGATATCGAACGCGCCCCTGCTGGCGACGTGGAACACGCGCTCGCGCAACTGGGACGGGCAGGACTTCGCGTTGGGGCAGCGGATATCCACGTCCCCTTCCTTGGACGGCGCCAAGGGCGTGCCGCAGGAAGGACATTCGGTGGGCATCACGAACTCGCGGACCGGTGGATCCTGTTTGTCCCGCAAGGCCAGGACCGGCCCGACAATTTCAGGAATGACATCGCCGGCTTTCCGCAGGATCACGATGTCCCCGATCATGACGCCCTTGGCCTTGACAACATCCTGGTTATGCAAGGTGGCCATGCCCACGGTGGAACCGGCAACCTTTACCGGCTCCATCAGTCCGAACGGGGTGACCCGCCCTGTCCGGCCGACGTTGACCATGATGTCCAGGAGCTTGGTGTGCACTTCTTCCGGCGGGTATTTGTAGGCCGCTGCCCACCTGGGCACCCTGGAGGTGTAGCCCAGGGCGCGTTGCGTGGCGAAATCGTCGATCTTGACCACGATGCCGTCGATCTCGTGGAGGAGGTCATGGCGGTGCTCGCCGTAGTGCGCGATGAATTCGAGGACGCCTTCGTAAGTGTCCAGCACTTTCGAGTAGGGACTGACCGGCAGTCCCCATTCGGCGAGCAATTGGTACGTTTCCGATTGGCTGCTGGCATCCAGTCCCTCACGGGCGCCGATGCCGTGGACGAACATGCTCAGTGGACGCTTCGCCGTTTCGGCCGGATCCTTCTGACGCAGGGAGCCCGCTGCCGCGTTGCGGGGGTTGGCGAGGGGCGCTTTGCCTGCGGCCACCAGGCTCTGGTTGAACTCCGTGAACGCCTTGGACGGGATGAAGACCTCGCCCCTGATTTCGACCTCGGTGGGATAACCGGAGCCGCTGAGTTCCCGCGGGATTTCCTTGATAGTGAGGACATTGTGGGTGATGTCTTCCCCGGTGGTGCCATCTCCGCGGGTGGCCGCGCGCACCAGTTTGCCGTCCCGGTAGAGGAGGTTCACTGCGAGGCCATCAATTTTCAACTCTGTCAGCCAGCGGATAGGCGGCACCCTGTCACCCAGCTTTGCGACGGATGCTTCGGCCTTGCGGACCCACGCTTCGAGTTCGTCCAGCGAAAAGACGTCGTCAAGGCTATACATCCGCTGCAGGTGCTCTACTGCGGCGAAAGCCGATGAGACTTCCCCGCCGACTTCCTGCGTGGGGGAATCGTTGGAGACGAGCTCCGGGTGAAGCGCCTCCAGCTCCTCCAGGCGACGGTAGAGTTCATCGAACTCGGCGTCCGAAACCGTGGGTGAGTCTTCCTGGTAGTAGGCATACCGGTACTTACGGACGAGGTCGGCTAATTGCTCATATTCGTCCCGCAACGACCCTGAAGGCGGGGTCCCTTCCGCTTCGACGACGGCGGCCGCCGCACCTTCACCTGTGGTTTCTACCGGATTCGCAATTTCTGGTGTGCTCACAGGTCTATCTTGCCGCAAGCCACCGACAATAAAGCGCTGTTAGTGGGAGGAGAGCCGGTTCTTGCTCCAGAGGGCGAACCCCAATCCACCCAACCCCACCAGCAGCACGCCACCCAGGATGCCGAACAAGCCCATCAGGTTGGGCCCCGTAAAGGAGTTCGATGCCAGCACCGCGGCCTGCGTTGGGTGGCCCTTGTCCACGGGCGTGTTCCAGTTGGAGGACTTGGTGGGACTCGGGCTTGCAGTGCTGGGTGTCGCTGAAGGAGTCGCCGACGGCGTTGCTGACGCCGCCGTGGTTTCCGGGGCCTGGGTTGGCTCCGGGGTGCTTTGTGCCGGATTGGCCACCTGGGGTGCCACGGTGACGAACTGCGTTACGGCCGGCTGTTGTGGAACCTGCACGGGAGGGGCCGGCGCAACCGGTGCCGGTGCGGGCTGGGTTTCCCGTACACGGGTGGGTTCCGGCTTCGGTGCGGGCTTCTGGTCGAGTTCCGGCGCCAGCCCCGGCTGGGTCGGTGAAGGGTTCACTGCTCCCTCGGTGGGGGCGCAGGCCAGCTTGCCTCCGCAGGGGACGGCTTGGGCAGCGGCGGCGGGCGCAAGCAGCAAGCCAGCGGCCAGGAAAACGGCAGGGACAACGGAGTGTCGCATGAAAGTAACCTCAGCTGGGGCGTTGGGGCGCCCCGAAATTGGGGGTGTTTCGAGAAATCCTCCTACATCCTCCCGCGTGGCGGCAAATCCTGGCTGCGGTTCTCGGGCGGCATGGCGATCTGAAGCTTACGTACTTTTCCGCGCCCCACGATGTACCCGCGTCCTGGAATGAAGTCCGGGCTGACCCGCCCAAGCGAGGTGTTGAGCAAGGAATCACCCTCGACGTCTCCCGGATTGAGCAACAGCCCGCGACGCCCGGATTTGAAAGGCTGGGCGAGGGACCAGGCCTGCGACCAGGTGGACGTTTCGGACTCACCCACCACCCATTGGTCGGCCTTGATCGCTGACGTGACCAACCGGCCGACACCGGACTCGGCCAACGTATCGGTGAACTCTGTCAGTCCCTCGATGAATATGGCCATGGTGCCCGGATTATCCGATGCCTTGTCGATCAGGTCGTCAACCACATCCGAGACCTCGTCCGGTCCCACCAGGGACCTGCTCCAGATGTTCAGGTCCGCAACCGCCGAGCGCCGCGACCCGATGTAGATGAGGTCGGTCCGGGGATTGGACCTGCGCAGCGCGTACGCCAGGGTAACCAGTGCCACCGTTCGCCCGGCGCCCGGGGGGCCTGCGAGCAGGAGCGAACCCTTGGCCGCAATGGCAGCCGGGCCGAGGGTTTCGTCGTCGACGCCGATGACCGGGTTGTCCTGCGCGCCGCCGGGCAGGATGTCCAGGTCCACCAGTTCGGGGAGCCGCTGGATCTGGGGTGCCTGTTCGAGGCCTTGGCGGATCATTGCCTGGCTGAGCTTGGCCACTTCCCGCGCCTGAAGGGCAAGGTTCGAGTTGCCGCCCAGCACGGCGAGCTGGACCTCGAGTCCGTCCAGCAGTCCACGCCCGGGAGGCGAAGCTGCATTGAGGACGTCCTTGGGAACATCAAGGGTCATGTAGTCGTCCTCGGAGCTGAGGCGAAGGACCAACCGTTTCTGGATGGATGCAAGGAGCGACGCCGGGACGGAGTTGGTGCGGTCACCGCTCACTACCAGGTGGATGCCCAAGGGACGACCGTCCGTGGCGAGGGTCAGGAAGATGTCCCAGAGCGCGGACAGCTTGCTGTATTCGTACCCTTCCCGGAACGCCGACATACCGTCCACCAGGATGAAGATGCGCTTCTCGTCCGGTTTGTTGGCCAGTTCCCGGTATTCGACGATCGTTGAGGCCCGGACCTCCGCGAACCGTGCTGCCCGGTCATCAGCGACGTCCTTGAGCCAGCGAAGCAGCCTGCCGACTCTTTCGACGTCGTCGCCGTTGATGATTTCGCCGACGTGCGGGAGACCTTCGAGCATCTTCAAGCCGTTGGAACCACAGTCGATGCCATAAACGTGCACGGGCCCGCCACGGGGTGTGACGGCCGCGGCGATGGCGATGCTGCGCAACGCTGCGGACTTGCCGGATCCACCCGTGCCGTAGACGGCCATATTTCCGTCTTTGTCCGGCTCGTAGAAAACGGTCGGCTGGTCCTGGTGGGCGGGGTCGTCGGCCACTCCGAGCAGGAGGCGTTCATCGCTTCGCGGGTTCGGGAGCTTTGAGAAGTCGTAGGTGGTGGCCAGTTCGTTGAGCCACGGCTTCCTGGGCGGCTCAATCGACAGGACGTCAGCTGCACGGATGATGTTTCCGGTCATCCTGGCAATGTCGTTGGGGCCGGCAGGTTCTTCCTCTCCATGCTGGTCCAGGGGCGGTTCCCAGGCAGGTCCGGATCCGAAGGCCATCTCCACAATGTCGATGCGGGGACGCTGGGGCTTGTCCGTGGTCCAACCACCGGCATATCCGGTCTGGAAACCCTGGATGCGTCCCGGGCCGGTCTTGGCGGCACCTCGGCCTGGAATGGACGGATCAAAGTACGCTGCAGTGGGAACGCCCAGGATGTCCACTGCGTCCACTTCGTCGGCCATGCGCAACGCGACCCGGAGATTGGTGTTGGCGCGCAGGTTGTCCTTGATGACACCGGCGGGCCGTTGAGTGGCGAGGATCAGGTGCAGGCCCAGGGATCGGCCACGGGCTGCGACGTCCACAACGCCATCGACGAACTCCGGAACCTCGGTGGCGAGGGCGGCGAATTCGTCCACGATGATGATGAGGTACGGCGGCGCTTCGGGATCTGCTTCGCGTTGGAGTGCCAGCAGGTCCTTCGCCTTCTTCCTGTTAAGGAGGCGTTCGCGGTAGTGCAGCTCAGCGCGCAGGGATGTCAGTGCCCGGCGGACCAGGTGCGGCGAAAGGTCGGTGACGAGGCCTACGGTGTGCGGCAGGTGCAGGCAGTCCGCGAACGCTGCACCGCCCTTGTAGTCGACGAAGAGGAAACTGACGCGGTCCGGGCTGTAGGCGGCGGCCATGCCCATGACCCAGGACTGCAGGAACTCGGACTTGCCCGCACCGGTGGTTCCGCCCACCAGCGCGTGCGGTCCCTCGTTCTTGAGGTCCAGGTAGAACGGCTCCACGCCCTTGGACCCCACCAGGGCCCGGAGGCTGCCGTTGTCTTTGCGGTTGGGCACGGCCGTGGCATGGACGGAGTTGTTCTCCTGCCACCGCTCGGCAACGGCCTGCGGGTTGTCCATCAGCTCCTTGCCGATCAACGTGGCGTAGGAGACAGCACGCGGAAGGTCGGAGTCGTCCTCGAGCGGGTTTCCGACATCCACCAGGGGTGACATCATGCGAGCGAGTTGCGTCGCCAGCTCCGCATCGACGCTTTCGCAACTGACCGGATACGTGTGGCGTCCCAGGCGCACCTGGCCCGTGGTTGTGCCGTGATCGCCGTCGACCGACAGGAAATCGCGGCAGGCTGCCGGCAAGGACTGGACATTCGCGGCCACCCACATGATGTGGACGCCGTAGTCGGGGCCCCTCTCTACCAGGCGGGTGAGGCGTCCGCGGTCCACGGGAGCATCATCCTCGACGACCACCAGGACGGCGGGAACAACGGGGCCAGGAAGTTCTTCGTGCTCATCCTTAAGCCCGGGACGCAGCTGCGGACCGGGCTCCTTGGCCATGGACTCGCGTTCTTCCACGAGGTTCTCGAGACGGGACAACAGTGCCGCACCTGCCCCGGGACCGGCCGCCAGATGGTCGCCTGACAGGGGGCTGTGGCCCGAGCCCACGTGTGGGAGCCATTGCAGCCAGTCCCAGCGTTCCCGTGACCGGGCCGAGGTCAGCGCCGCCAAGACCACTTCCGCCGGTGAGTGCAGGCCTACCAGTTGAAGCACCACGCCGCGGGCGACGTCGTCCACCACGCTACGGTCACCGGCCACCCCGAAGGAACCCGAGGTGCGCAACTGCGAAACGATCGGTACACCCTCAATGACGCGGACCTGCTGCAGGCACTCCTGGATTTCGCGCATGTACCGGGGTTCGGTTTCGTTTGCACCCGGTTCCTCGAACTGGATCCGCGACGGCGCGGAGCCGAGCCCGAACCGCACCCCGAGGAAGTGCTCGTGTTCTGGACGCTTGGTCCACAGGAGCGGCCCGAGCTTGTAGATCGCGTCCACGGTGTCACTGACGGACGGCGCTTCCTGCAGCCTGACCGCCCGTTCGATGTTTTGCTGCCGGTCGATGTCCTCGCGGAAAGCCAGCATGGCAGCCGTGAACTGTTTGTGGCCTTCCTTGGCCTGGCGCTTGCTTTGCATCTTGTGGTCCACATAGTGCCCCACAATGAAGAGCGGCATCATGGCCATGAACAGCACTGAGAGCAGGTTCTGGGTGACGGCGAAAAGCACGCCACCCATCAGCAGCGGTGCCACCAGCATGATGTACGGGAACGGCTGGTGCTCGGGACGCTTCGGACCGGCCGGTGGCACCCGCTTGGGCGATTCGAACCTAGGGAGCACACGCGGCGAGCGGTTGAAGTCCACCAGCGGCGAGGACGGTCCACCACTGTGGTTCCGCGAGAGGGCAACCACGCCCACGGTGGTGTCACCCAGCGTCACCGTATCGGAGGAACCAAGGGTTGCCCGCGTCACGGGCAACCCGTCCATGAGCAGGCCGTTGGCCGAATTCGTGTCAACGATCTCCACGGTTTCGCCCACGGTGACCCGCGCATGGCGCTTCGAGGTGAGCGGATCCGAAAGGCGGATGTCCACGTCCCGGTCCCGGCCGATGTAGCTGGTACCGAACGGCAGCGAAAATTCGCGGCCGACGTCGGGCCCTGACAAGACGCGCAAGGTCGCCGCCGCCGGTCCCCTGTTGTTGCCGTCGGCGTGGCCGTTCGAGGCGAACTGCTCACTTACCTGCGCGAGGGAGACTTTGGATCCGGGCCGGAGCCCCGACTCCAGCAGGTTGTCCGTTGGCCGGAGGACGTGCCCGGAAAGCCCGCCACCGACGAACGCTTCGTCGACGCTGATGGACAGGTTCGACGGTGGTTCGGTCCCCTTACGCGCGGGGTCCGCCACCCAGAGCTCGGTGGCGATGTCCGCGACGGTGGCGCGGCCATCAACTGTGACGGCCAGGTCCTTGGCTTCCGCCGGATCGCGCCGCAGGGTCAGGCGGAACTTCATGCTTCGTCGGCTCCAGTCATGGTGTCAAGGAGGTGCAGGTCGGCCGCTGTCACCAGATGCGAGGTCACGGCGTGCTCAACCAGCCGGGCGCGGCGGTTGGTGGCGAGTTTCCCGGCTCCCCCACGCAGCCCGACCACGCCTACGCGGTCCAGTTTGTCGCACACATTGTCCAACTTGCGGTTGAAACGGGTCAGCGCCCACCCCAGCCGCTTTGCGGCCTCAGCGGACGACGGGATTGCGCTGAAACCGGTGCCGTCACGCCGAAGCATGGGCTCGGCCAGCGCGACAATCAGTGCCTTCTGCGAATCGGTGAAAACCACGGGCCCGATGGTGGTGTCGCCCGCCTGGTCCTCATCCCGTGCTTCATGGCGGAACGACGGAGTTTTCAAATGCACCGCGAACTCGTAAGTGGTGGGACCGGCCGTGAAAATCACGTTGGTGTGGCTGAAAACCAGCGGAATCCGAGCCCCGGGAGCCAGCCAGGCCTGCATCCCGCCGGAACCGTCGGCGATGGTGGCGGACAGCATGCTGCCCACGTTGCTGAGCCACCAGATGCCGTCGTAACGGGCAATCTGCAGGAAGCGCCGGTGCAGGTAAGGGTTGTCATCTACCTCAAGGTCGCCTTCGCGGCCGATGTCGAACACGTCCTCATCGGATGGTTCGTACCATTCCCCACAGAAATCTATTGCTAGATCCCCCATGATCTGTGCCTCCTCAGTGGGCAGTGAATTTGTTGCATAAGCCGTCTACTTGTCCAGGCAAGCGATGGAATCGGGTCCTCCGGGCGACGCTGATCCGTCAGCCCTGACCAGGATGACCTGGATACACACCGGTGGTGCTGTGTTACCCGACACCACTGCGTTGGTGGCGAGCGTCGACTCGTAGGGACCATCGGACTTGGCCGACTTGGTCCTCCATTTGAACGTGTCCCCGGGCTTCATCTCGACGTAATCCCACCGGAAAATAATGAGTGGAGGTCCCATGCCGCCGGACTGCTGTTCTGCGTGCAAACCGGTCACTTCAGGAACGCCGCCATCACCCAGCGCGTCCACGGGTGGCTTGCTGCTGCTCTCGGTGGGAGCTGCCTTGGGTTGGGCATTTGCCCCGAGGACCACGCCCACCACAATGGCCACCACCAGGACAGCTGCCCCGGTTGCCGCCAACCACAGGTTTCGTTTGCCGTGATCGGCCGGCTGCGGCTCAACCGGCGAGGCACCCGATGGCGCGCCGGAGCGGCTGACCGTGGCGTCGACGTCGTCGTTTTTGCCGGAAGGCTGCCAGCCGCGCAGGACCGTGGACTCGGCAGTGTCCGGCTCCGCGGGCGCGCGGTTGGCCGTGTGGTCCGGCACCCGGAATTGCGGCGGTGCCTGGAACTGGGCAGGCGTCTGCACCGTTTGTGGCGGGTTCTTGGGCTGCACAGGCTGCGGACTTGTACCTGGAACCGTGGACGGGAACGTGCGTGCCGGGAACGTCGGGGCGGACCCGGTCGTGGCGGTTCCGGAAGCGTCCGGATCGATGGAGGCGATGCTCCGGACCCGGGTTTCCTCGACGTCGTCGTCCGGGTGCTCGTCGCCATGGCCCGGTTCTTCGAGCACTTCGAAGGGCGTGACGGAGAGGTTGAGCTCGGTCTGGATCCGCTGCAGCGCCAGGGCGAAAGCATGCGCCGAGGAGTAGCGGGATTCGGGCGACTTCGCCATGGCCGTAGCCAACACCAGCTCGAGGGATTCGGGGACATCGGCCCGGCCCAAGCGCGGAAGTGCCGAGTTGGTGATCCTCGAAATCAGTTCACGCTGTGAATTGTCCTGCCCCGGAAGAACGAAGGGCGAACGGCCGGCCAGCAGCGTGTACAGGGTGGCACCCAAAGCCCAGATGTCCACGGGGACACCTTCTACTGGACCTCCCCGGAACTGCTCCGGCGGCGACCACGGAATGGACATGCCGGCGTCGTCCTCGGTGTCGGCGCCGATGGTGCCGGAGATGCCAAAGTCCGTCAGCGCAGGCCTGTTGTAGTCCGTGACCAGGATGTTGGCGGGCTTGATGTCGCGGTGCACGATTCCGGCGCGATGCGCGGTCTCGACGGCGGACGCCACCTGGATCCCGATGGCGAGGACCTCGTCCACGCTGAAGCGCTGACGACGGTAGCGGACGTCCAGGCTTGGCCTGGAGCAGTATTCCATGGCGAGGTAGGAGTGACCGTTTTCGGTGATCTCGGCCTCGAAGATCGTCACGATGTACGGGTGGGAGGACAACTGCGCCATCAGGTTCGCCTCTGACTCGAAGCGGCGGCGCGCCCCTTCGGTCTTCAGGTCCGACAACAGCACCTTCACAGCCACTTTTCGACGCGGCCTGTCCTGCTCGTAAAGGTAAACATCCGAGAAGCCACCGGAACCCAGCAGGCTGACGTATTTGAAACCCGGGATGGGTGGAGGCGGCGCGGGGGGCCTCTTGGAACTCAAAGAATCTCCTCGAAACGCAATGAAATATCGTCACCCAGTTCGGCGATGTCGCCGTCCAGCAGGATAGCCATCTCGTTCTGGGCGAGCCGGCGTGGCGCTTGCCCTTCCCTGATGAGCACGGTGCCATTGGTGGCCTTCAAGTCACACAACATGACGTGCCAGCCCTCGAGCCGCACCTCGACATGCGAGCGCGAAATGTCCCCGCCAGGGCTCTCCACCTGGACCAAACGGGGCATGGTGCCACCCTGGACACGGGAAACCGACGGCTGCCGGCCAATAATCAGCGACTGGTCAAGGTCGATCAGCTCACCTGTGGAAAGCCGCATGCGGCCGAGCCTGGGTCGCGGAACGTGAACGGCGTCCCCGGACAGTGCCATACCGCACACGGAGCATTGGGGGTAGGTTGGCGGATTGGCATGTCCTGCTGGGCAGACACGCGCCAGGACACTCGGCCCATTGACGGGTGCTGTTCCTGCTGCTGCACCGGACTGCTGGGCGGCTGCGTCGTTACCGACGGGAAGATTGCTCTTCATGATGGTTTCGCCGTCGTGGTCCGGGTCCGCTCCTCCGGACGTCTCCGACGGCGGGGGCGGTGGCAAGGCAGGCGACCAACCCGTTGGCATTTGGGGTGCGGGTTCGGCCACTTGCTCCGCGGCCTGAACGGCCGGCGCAGCGGACTGGTTGCCCACCGCAGTTGACGTGCCGGAGCTGCTTCGGAGCCACGGAACCGAATCGATGAGGCCCGTGGCCGGTACAGCCTGGACCTGCCCGACGGCGGACTCGGCCGGAGCGGGCGCGATCGCTGCCGCTCTGGTTTCCGCGGCCGGTGGTTCTTGCGGGGTTAGCGCAGCCGGAGGGGCTGGTGCTTCGTGTGGGTGCTCGGCTTCATCGTCGATGCGGACGGCGGCGTCCTCGATGTTCCGCATCACCGTCTTATCCCAGAGGTGGTCGTAGTTGGTGGTGTTCTCCAGCGACGGGACCAAGGGATCGGTGGTGCTGGTGTGGACGGGAAGCTCGGCTTCTTCTTCTGGCTCCGGCTCGGGTTCGGGTTCCAGCATCAGCTCGGGCTCGGGCTCAGGCTCCGGTTCGGGCTCGGGCTCGGGCTCCGGTTCCGGTTCCGGTTCCGGTTCCGGGAAGCCGATCATGGTTTCATCGGACACCGGTTCAGAGACAGGGGTCCCGGTCGCTGCGGTTCCAGGAACGGCTATGGCTACGGCTTCAGCCTCGGCCACAGCGCCGCCTGCCGCGGTACCCAACTGGACGTCAAGGGATGCCAGCAGCACCACGCC
This sequence comes from Paenarthrobacter sp. CAP02, assembly GCF_040137855.1. Classification (NCBI taxonomy): domain Bacteria; kingdom Bacillati; phylum Actinomycetota; class Actinomycetes; order Micrococcales; family Micrococcaceae; genus Paenarthrobacter; species Paenarthrobacter sp. CAP02. The sequence goes on from NZ_JBEEII010000002.1 coordinate 107,895, forward strand.
TTCGGCCAAGGGAAAGCTGTTCAGGGCAGCCCCGCTCAACGAAGACTGGTCCAATGGCCCGGTGCTGCTGTCGATGCGGAGACTGTAACCCCGGGCATCCGCGATCCGACGTTCGGTCCAGGTGGTCACGTCCCGCCCGGTGATCCGTTCCTGGCCGTCCTCGAGGTGCACCACCAATTCGAGCTCCCCGCGGAGGAAAACACGCAGGGCATCCGTGGCGGCGATGATCCCGAAAGGAGGGATACGGCTGAGCGAGACACCGAAGGCCTCCGTCACTTCGTGAAGCACCTCATGGGCCTCGGGCGCAGATGCCAGCAACTCCCACACGGTATCGATGAGTGCGTGCGGCGTGTCCGGGCCCAGGAGAACAACTGTCCCCTCGCGGACCACACCGAACCACTCACCCTGCTGGTATCGGGCCGGCGAGCGGTGGTTATTGCTTGCCATCGACGCCTTCCTCGTGGTCAGTCCCATTCACCCAAGCCCTGGGAAGGGTGTCCTCCTCCACCTCGGACGCGACCTCGGGCCTCGGCGCGGTGGTGGCGATGCCGGCGTCGTTCATTACGTTCTTGGCGTCAACCACAATCACGGTGACGTTGTCCCGGCCCCCGCTCCGCAGAGCCGCCTGGATCAGCGCGTCCACCGCGTCCTGCGGGTGGGCCACTGTGCTGAGGATGCGGAACATGTGCTCATCGCCGAGTTCGCCGTTGAGGCCGTCAGAGCAGACCATGATCCGGTCGCCTTCCTGGATGGGAAGCAACCAGAAGTCGGCCTCGGTTTCATCTCCCGTACCCAAGGCGCGCGTGACCACATGGCGCCGAGGATGGACTGCCGCCTGTTCGGCAGTGATGTCACCGGAGTCCACCAGTTCCTGCACTTCGGAGTGGTCCACGCTGACCTGGGCGAACTCGCCCTGGCTCAGGCGGTAGGTCCTGGAGTCTCCGATGTTCATCACCAGCCAGTAGGGCAGGCCCATCTGTTCCACCACCACGACGCCGGACAGGGTTGTCCCTGCCCGGGCTCCGGTGGCAGTCCGGATGGCTGCGTCGGCGTTCAGCAGGCAGGCCTGCAACTCCGCCGCAGAGGCGGTGCGGACGCCCGACGCGAGTTCGGGTGAGCTCCCCAACGTCCGCACGCACATGCCGCTGGCTATTTCGCCGGCCTCGTGGCCGCCCATGCCGTCAGCCACGGCAAAAACGGGGTCGGCCGCGATGAACGAATCCTCGTTCAGCTCGCGCCGGAGACCACGATCGGTCCCGTACCCGTAACTCAGGCGGAAGGTGGACGGTGCTGATGCCTGGCCGGCGTCAGCGGGCGTGGACGGCTGTGGATTCATGCTTGTCCTAGGTGGAAGGAACGGTCGCCAAAGTGGACTGTCGAACCGGGACGGACCAGTATGGCGTCGCCGGGGTGGAGCCTGGTCTGGATGCCGTCAGGCGTGGTGACTGCGCTCCCGTTGGTGGAATTCCGGTCGGTGACCCACACGCCGTCGCCATCAACCCGGAGGTGCAGATGGGTTTTGGAGATGGACCTGCCGGGGTCCGACACCGGCAGCAATTGCTCCACGGTTTCCCCTGGCTGGGGTGCAGGGTTCCGCCCAAGCAGGACCGAGCCGCCAAGCTGGACGTCCTGGCCGTCGTCGACCGTGATCCTCAGTACCGCCTGGGCCCGGCGGGCCCCGGGCCGCATCTGGGTCCGTTCGACGTCGTCATCCGGGTGGGCAGCAAAACCGTGCTGGTTGGCAGGTTCAGGCCGCGGTGCGGCATGGGCCTCTTGGGGGACGACGGCGGTGGCTTCCGGGTTCACGGTCGGTTGCAGTCCCGCTGCGGTTACGGGGCGCGGGGCTGTGGGCGGCCGCCATTGATTGGGGTCGTGCGATGGCTGCACAGACGGCGCCGGGCTTGGGCCGGGAGCGGCCTGCGACGGTGAAACCTGCATCGGGGCAACCTGCGCACGTTCGGTGGGCCTGCCGCCCGGGACCGGCGAGGTCACAGGCTGCACCGGCGGGAGGTTCATCGGCGCGAAACTGTAAGGACCCTGGATGCCACCTGTGGTCACGGGATTGCGCCCTGCACCAACATCGAAGACCAATGTCTTCGCGGCCTTGTCGTGCCAGCCGCGCAGCTTGCCGTCCCTGTCCCATGCGTTGGAGACGACAACCAGGATGGCCCACACCGCACCCAGCACCAACAGCGGCAATCCAATCCACAGGACCGGACCAATCAGGCCAAGGGCGGAGAGGATGACAGAGGCCAGCGCGCCGAGGAGCAAGACGCTGCCGGTCACGATGCCCCGGACAAAGACCGCTCCTGCCCCGGGTGCGTAGCCATCGGAGTCGGTGCTCCGGATACCCATCAGCTTGTTCCCAAGGGTGTTGCCGGTCCTGGCTTCCAGCCCAAGGAGCACGAAGCAATAAACCACTGTCACTCCCAGGCCTATGCTGCCCAGGAGGACCAACAGCCCGGTGTCATAGACAATGAAGCCGTTTTTCCGGGTTTGCGTGATGCCGGCAATCCCGATGGCGAAAGTGGTGGCCAGGACGGCGATGGGACCAAGCCAGTCCAGAACCGCCGCACCGAGCCGCTTCCCGGTGGATGCAGGCACCAATTCCAGCTTGCTGGTCATTGTTGCCCCTCCCCCTGGTCCCGGTCCTGCGTCCGGCGTCGTTGTTGTTCCCGCCTGCGCATGGTGCACCGGCGATGACACTACCGAGATACTACCGGGATCGGTGTGGCCTTGCCGGGCGGCAGACTCCAGAGCAGCCATTTGGGCGTGGTTGATGTTGCCCTCTTTGCGTGCTCCGCGATTGCTCAGGGGAGATCCGCACTGCGTACAGAATGTGGCCCCCGGACGGACCGGGTGACGGCAGGCCGGACACAGTTCTGGCTGGCTACTGTTCATCGGTGGAGTCCTTCATGCGCTTCAAACGAAACCGCCGGCGGCCGGCAGTGGTTGATGACTGCTCGCGACGGCGGAGCGCTGCCCTGCCGTCCGACAACAGCGACCGCGGTGAGAACCTCGCCTGCTGCCGTTTCCAGAAGCCAACGCTCCCCGTGATATCGGTCAGGGACGAATCCACGATCTTCCAGTACTCCTTCACCTCTGCCTCGCTGGGCTGTCCGGCCCCGAAAACGGCCGCATCGGCCCGATGGGCGAGCATAGTGGTGGTGCTCCCCGTGGACGGGAACGCATCCGCGATGACCGTGGCGGACTCGCGGCGGGTGGACTTGGTATCGATGGAAGCACCCAGGTCAGTTGCGAGGCTCAGTACCTCGTTCCAGCCACCGCCCACACGCTGGGCCGGATGGCCATCACGGAAGCGTGCCTTACGGCGTCGTGATTTCAGCAGGAGGATCAGCAACAACGGAATGCCCAGGATCCCCAGTGGAATCAGCGCAACCCCGATGGCAGCGAGCAACGGACCCCAGAAGAGCCACGGGTTGTTCTTCTTCTCGTCCGCGTCCAACGCGTCCGGAGTGGAGTCCGGCGGCAGATCCGCAGGTTCCTGGGGCGGGGGTGGCGGCTGCAGTACCTGCGGCTTGGGCTTGGACTTGTTCTGTGGGTCCGGCGGGATCGGCACGTTGTCCTTGGGCGGCGTGGGATCGAAGGACACCCAACCCACCCGGTCGAAGGCCACCTCCACCCAGGCGTGCACGTCCTTGCCCGTGATCTTGATATCGCCTGCACCGTTTTCGGGACTCTTGGGATCCGGATAGAAACCCATGACGACGCGGGACGGAATCCCCAAATGGCGGAGCATCAGTGACATGGAAACGGCATACTGCTCGTCGTCGCCCAGCATCTGCTTGGCCGAAAGCATGTTCCTGATCCGCGCAGCACTGTGGCCGGGAAGGCTGGGAAGCTGGCCGTCGGCTACCAACCCGTTGCTGAAAGCCCCGCTCTTTTGGAAATGGGCCTCAATCTGGCGGACACGATCAATGGCCGTGGGCGCGTCGGCAGAAATTTCGTTGGCCTGCGACGCCACGATCGGCGGGACGTCCTGGGCATCAGGCAGGGTCATCTTCGCAAAGTCGTACTGCGTCAGCTGGCCGTGCTCCAAGGTGCCCGGATCGGAGACCTGGACCGTATAGGTGTCGCCCTTGGCCATGCCGTTGGTGGTCACGGCGGTGTCTGTTCCTGAGTTGAAATAGAGACCGGAGGCGGCGCCCGAAGCATCAGCGAAACTCATGCCGGTGGTGTGGCGGCCACCCGGGACGAAGTATCCCTGATAGTCCTCAATGCTGATGTCCAGGGTGTAGTTGGTGGCCTTGACCGGGCTGCCGGCGTCAGCCAATGTGTTCAACGACTTGGCATCTCCCACTTTGCTGAAGTTTCCGGAGCTGTTCGGGTCCATGGTGTAGTTCGTGCCGTTGAAGGCGTCCAGTGCCGCGAGCCGGACCCGGGCATCCTTGGGCAGGCCCTTCACCGTAAAGAGGGTGTGGTCCTTCTCGTCCTTGACGAAATTCCGGAAGCTCGCCAGCGGCGTGATGTAGTCCCGGGGGTCGAAGGGGGGCACGATCGTGTTGCGGAGGACCTTCCGGTCGTCGCTGGCGGTCACCAGGGGTGATGCGAGCGCGGTGACGCCAACCGCAACGGCGATCACGGCTGCAGCAGTCCCCAGGCGGCGGAGCTGTCCGCGGCGGGCCGCACCGGCGTCGGAATTGGGCCTGTTGGCCGAAACGGACCTGGTGCTGCTCTGGCGCAGGACGTCGCGGCGGAACGTCGCCCAAACGACTGACACGATGGTCAGCGAGACGCCGCGCTCCACGTTGAGGAACCCGGCGTTGGTGCTGAACGCGATACCGGTAACGAACAGTACAAGCACTGGAAGCAGCGGCCAGTAAGGGCTTTTCAGCCGCCATGCCAGGAGTCCCGCGGCCAGGGCCGTGAGCAGCGAGCTCAGGAACGGCACGATCAGCGTGCCGTTCGCGGTCCCCACGGGAACCCCGACGGTCAACATGTCTTTCCAGGCGAAGACAACGCCCAGGAGCAAGGTCCTCAGCGACTCCAGGCTTGGCAGGACGCCGAATGCGGCAGAGTCCGGGACCGCCAGCGCCGGGCCGAGCAGCAGGTAGGCGCCAAGGGCCAAAGCGGTAGTGATGAGCATCCCCAGGCGCAAGTGCGCGTTCAGTACCGCAATACCCAGTCCCAGGAGCACACCTCCCAGGCCTGCGATGAAATAACGGGGGTCTCCCCCGAAGCTGAGGCTGAAGCCAAGAACGCCGAGCAGCAGCAACACTGTCAAAGAGGCGAAGTCGACGGCGAAATGCCAGAGGGGGCGGCCTGCACCGAAGGGCGATCCCCCGCCGGTATTCCTGGTCCGGCCCGCAGACCTGGCCGCACGGGGCCGGACGCGAACGTTGGGCGCGGAGCTCATGCTGCCGCCTTTCGAAGAACAATGGCGAGATCGTCCAGGTCGCCAACGGTGAGGACGGTCAGGTCCGCGATGTTGGCCCTGGACGCCGCGGCCCCGGGTTGAACCCGCACGGCCAGGCTTCGCACGCCCGGCGGAACGGAGGCTGCCGAGGTACGGAGCTGGGTCGCTGTGACGTGGCTGCCGACGACGAAGAACACCACGGAGGCGTTCGGGACAGCGTCTGCAAGATTCCGGGCGAGGTCGACGGCGGTCTTTCGCATGGGTGCCCCGACAATCCGGGTGGTGTCGTCCAACAGGTTGCGGCCGGTTTCACAGCGAAGCGGCCCCTTTTGGGTCAGGACGTCCAGGTCACGCTGTTCGCGGATGGCTTGGCGGCCGATGGACGCCGCAACCGAAATTGCCATTTCGAACTCCGCCTCGGAGTCGTATTCGTCGGTGTTGATCGACAACGCAATGGCGAGGTGCGCGCGGCGCGTCTCCTCGAACTGGCGGACCATGAGCTTGTTGGTGCGCGCGGTGGTCTTCCAATGGATATGGCGACGATCATCACCGGGGACGTAATCGCGCAGGGCATGGAAGGAGACGTCGGCGCTTGAGAGCTCGGTGGTCGGCATGCCCTCGAGGTCGCGGATGAACCCCGCGGCGGAACTGCCCAAAGACACCGTCCGCGGGTGCACGAACAAATCCACGGGCTCGGTCCACAGCACCCTGCGACGCAGGAGGTGCAGGGGGTCGGCCCGAACCGAACGGACAGGCCCCACCACTATCACTGCCCGGCGGGCTGTGGGGATGGTGAAGAGGTCCTCATGGACCTGGGCGGGTTTCATGCGCGGCAAGTGGAAGATCGCGGTGTTGGCGCCCACGGGCAATTCAAGCGCCGCAGGCAGGAGGGGCCGGGTGGAAACGTTGGATACGGCGATGCTGCCCACCGCGTCGTCTCCCACAGCTACACGGGTGCGGGCAAGGTCCAGGACCACACCGTACGCGGAACGGCCAATAATGAAGGCGATGGCCAGGACAAACAGGAGGAAGGCCACCAACGCGGCCGACTTCGCTTCCTGCCAACCCCAGGCCTGACCGGCCCACCACAGCCCGATGGCAGCAGCCAGGACAACCCAGCCCAGGAGGCTGACCACGGCAAGAACGGGCCAGGCATACGTCAACCAGGCTTTCCGGACTGCGCGCCAGGCCGGGAGCAGGACCTCACCGGCCGTTCCAGCCGCTTCAGCCCAGAGCGACGCCGGGTGGAGCTTGCTTGCCTTGCTGGTTCGGCCACCCCGGTCGGGGCGGTTGCCCGAGGGATCGGCCGAACCGCGGAGGCCGCGGACGGCGCCGCCAAGCGACGAGGCAGCGCGCTTGAGCGAATCAGCAGCCCTGTTCAGGGGTGTGCTGGAGGACATGTGGGGACCTTTGTTCGTGCCGGAGTGCAGGTGCGTGGTGGGTCAGGAGTGGCCGCTAGGCCGTGGCGCGCTGCTGTGGGGCAGCGACGTCGGCGAGGACGCGGTTGAGCACGACTTCCGGTGTGGCACCGGAGAACTCGGCTTCCGGATCCATCACCAATCGGTGCGTCCACACCACAGGTGCCAGTTCCTTGACGTCGTCCGGGAGCACGAAGTTCCGGCCCTGCCCGGCGGCCCAAACTTTCGCCGCCCGCACCATGGCCAATGCGCCACGGACGGACACACCGAGGCGGGTCTCGGGGGCGTTGCGGGTCTCCTCGCACAGGCGGGAAATGTACTCCAGCACAGCGGTGTCCACATGGGTGGTCGCGCCCAGGTCCGCCATGTCAGCCACGGCCTGGGTAGTGATGATGGCCGTCAGGTCCTTCGACCGGTCCTTGAGGTTGGCCCCGCCCAGCAACCGGACCGTGGATGCGTGGTCCGGGTAACCGATGGAGGTCTTGATCAGGAAGCGGTCAAGCTGGGCTTCCGGCAGCCGGTAGGTGCCCGCCTGCTCGATCGGGTTCTGGGTCGCCAGCACCATGAACGGACGACCGGCGTCGTAGGTGGTGCCATCAACCGTCACGCGCGACTCTTCCATGACCTCAAGCAACGCGGACTGCGTCTTCGGGGAGGCGCGGTTGATTTCGTCGGCAAGGACGATGTTGCTGAAGACCGGACCCTTGTGGAACTCGAACTTCTGGGTCTTCTGGTCGTAGATAGTCACACCCGTGACGTCCGACGGCAGAAGGTCGGGGGTGAACTGGATGCGATTGTGTGAACCCTGCACCGTTGCAGCCAGCGCACGGGCCAGCGACGTTTTTCCCGTCCCGGGTGCGTCCTCGAACAGGACGTGCCCTTCGGCCAGCATCGCTGTGAAGGTCAGCCGGATGACGTGTTCCTTGCCCAGTACTGCCTGGCCCACATTGGCAACGAGCTTCTCGAACGTTTCTGCAAACCACGCGGCTTGCTCGTTTGTCATGGTCATCGGTTGGTCCTGTTCGTTGTCTTATGCGAATGAAGTTGGTGCAGTGTCCGGTGCATCAGCAACCGCCCGGTTCGGCACCGAAACGGTCCACCGTAGTGGACTTCACGAACCAACCGGGGTGGCTGCCCTCGGTGACGCGGTACCACTTGGTGGAACCGCCATAGATGTTCTTCGTGCAGTCGATCTTGAGTTTCCCCTCATTACGGTAAACCCAGCCGACGCCACAGGTCGGGCCGCTCGGGTTATACGTGTCCGCCTGGCCCGGCTTACCCGGGCAGGTGCTGTTGTGTGCCTGGACGGTAGTTGGCGACGGAGGCGGTGGCGGAGGGGTCGGATCGACGCCACTGGTGGCACTCACGTTTCCGCTGCCGGGTCCTGCGACTATCGTGACGGCCCGTACCTTCAGCTGACGGGTCTTTTCCCAGCCACCACCGGGTGCGTCATAGCTGTTTGCTTTCCCCACTCCAGTCCACCCACCGTTGTCGAGGCTGATCTCATAGTGGTCCAGTGGGCGGCCGTTCATGTTCGGGTTGTTCCACGTCCAGTGGACCTGGCCGTCTCCCTTGGAGGACTTGCCGCCGCTGACGTTGGGCGCGTTCGGCGGACCATAGGGGTTACCCGAGCCGATGTTCTTGCCGTCGCCGGCCATACCGTTCTTGACCGACGTCGCGATGATGTTGACCGCAACATTGGTGCCGTTGGGTTGGCCCCCGATGTCACCGCCACCGCGCCCGATGGGACCGGAGCCGTTGGCCGTCTGCCAGCGGTAGGTGATTTCGTTGTCTTGGGAACCGTTACGCTCTGTTCCGCTGAGCGGGGTGAACGTGACCCGCAACTGGCCGCTGGCTCCTGTTGCCGTGACCGAACCACTGCTGACCTGACCAGGCTTGCCTGCGGCCCGGATCCCGGCAGACTGTTGACTCACGCCACTGACCCCGGCCTTGTTCGTTGCCGAAACAGTGAAGGTGTAGTCGGCTTCGTTGTTGGCCACGGTGACGTTCTGCGACGTCGCGGCCACCGACTGGGTACCGACGACGGCGCCGCCGCGGTAGGTGGTCAGCGTGTAGGCAGAGATGGCGTCACCGTTGTTGTTGGGCGCCTTCCAGCTGACCTGCAGCTGGCTGTTCTGGTTGACGGACCCGGCCCCGGAAACGCTTGGGGCGCCAGGCGTCGCAGGAACGCCGGCAGGGGTCTCGGCAGCAGAGTACGGGCTCCACTCCGACGGCTCCTTCGCGTCATTCCTGGCGAGCACGCGCACCTTGTACGCCACACCATTGCTCAGCCCCGACCACACATGGCTGGAGCCCGTGAGGTTCTGGATCTGGGCGTTCTGTCCTGCCGGGGCAGGCGAGATCTCCAGATCGTAGGACTTGATCGGAGAGCCCTTACTGGCCGGAGGAACCCATGCGACCGAAAGCTGCTTGTCGCCGAACTTCAGCGTCGGTGCCACCGGAGTATCAGGCTTCACGTCCGGACGCACCTCGGCGGAAGCCGGTGAACGCTCGGACTCATTGATGGCGTTGGTGGCCGTCACCGCGAAGTGGTACTTCACGTTGTTGGTCAGCCCGGTCAGGGTGCAGGTGTTGGCAGGGCAGTCCTGCTTGAATCCGCCCTCGCCGTACACGGTGTACTTGGTGATGGGGGAACCACGATCTGCAGGGGCATTCCAGGTGAGCAGGGCCGTCTGGTCTCCCACGCTCTGGGCCAGCGGTGTGGTCGGCGCTGCTGGTTTGTCCTTAACGGTCAGGCGGATGCGGGCTGTCGCGTAGCGGGAGAGCTCCCCCGTCTTATCCGAGACCGTATAAGCAACCACCATGGTGCCCGTAAATCCGGAAGCCGGTGTGACGGTAACGCTGTCGCCGCCGATGTCGGCGGACCCTTGGCCGGTCTCGGTGACAGCCGAGACGATCTTCAGGGCCGTATCTGGGAACGGGTTGGAGTCGTTCGCCAGTACGTTCACGGTCACCGGCTTCCCTGATTGGGCATCCGGTTCAGCGTCATCGTTGGCTACCGGCTTGGGCCGGTTGGAAGCGGTCAGCGTGAGCTTGTAAGTGGCCAACGCTTCGAGCCCACGTGGGTCTTTGGCCTTCACCTGGACGGCTCCGGCCTGCCCGATCTGCACCGAATCGTCGGCTGAAACCTTCAGTGATTTGCCGTCCACGTTGACCCTGAATCCACCAGGAGCTGCGCCCACAAGTTCGTAGTTCATGTTCTGGACGTCATCGGAATCGGGATCGGACGTGAGCTTGCCCAGGTCCAGGCTGGCGGAGTCGCCCTTGGGCACCTCCAGGTCACTTCCCAGAAGCACCGGCGGGTTGTTCTTGTTGGGATCCGGCAGCACCTTGGTCCGGATGCTCAGAGTCGACTTCAATCCGTTGGGGTCATCGGGGCCGGAGCCGTCCGTGACTTCAAAGCTGATGGAGCCCGGGCCAACATATTCGGCGCCGGCCGTGTATTTGATGGCCGTTCCGTTGTTGGCCACCGGGTTACTGCCGTCGGATCCAATCAATTTGATGCGGTCCAACTGGGTCAGTTGGGGTGATCGTCCATCACGGACCTTCACCCATTCAGCGAGGTCCACTGTGACGGACTGGCCCGAAACGAGTTCCACAACATCGTCCTTGGCCAAAGTTGGAACCTGCTGGCCGATGCCCGGAACCCAGATAATGGCGGTGGACTTCTGGCCGTCCACATCTTCCACCGTGTAGGGAACCAGCTGCGGCTGCTCGGTGAGGTCCACCACCACGTTGCCGTCGGGACCCGGCCGGGCGGTCTCCAGCCCGGTGCTGATCTTCAGGTTCTCCCCCACACCGTCCGGGTCTTCGTCGTTCTTGAGGACGGGAACGTCAACGGCAGTCTTACCCAGGGTCTGGGCTGACGTCACACGGTCGTCGCGGGCGATCGGTGCCTGCAGCGGGATGTCATTCTTGACGATCACACGGATGGTGGCATTACCCACGGCATCACGGTCGTCAGCCACCGAGTACCGCACGTTGATGGTGCCCTCTACGGCTGGAGCTGTCACCAGGACACGGCCACTGGTCTTGCTGACCTGGGCATCCACGCCCTGGTCAGCTTCGATGCTGTCCGTCAGGATCCGGATGATGTCGCCGTCGGGGTCGGTGTCATTGGCGGTGGCGTCCACAGCGATCTGCCGGCCGGGACGGACCTTGACCTCGTCATCCACGGGTGCCGGTTTCTGGTTGTTTTCCCCGCGCGGTGCGACGCCTACCGTCACCGTTCCGGTGTTGACGGCGCCTTGCCTGTCGATCACTTTGTACCGGAACGTATCGGTGCCGGCGCCGTCACCGGCGGCGACGAAGTCAATGAAGCTGCTGCCCGCCGTCGCCGTTCCCATGGTGGGCGTGCTGTCGATACCGGTGAGCTGGACTGAATCGCCGTCGGGGTCGATGCCGTCCAGTGGCACCGGAATCCGGACACTGCCACCAGCCACCACCCGGGCCGTGAGGTTCTTCGGCTGCGGGCGCGAATTCTGGGTCCCCTCCAGCGGCAGGATGTGGATAGTGACGGCGGCGGCGCTCTTTTGCCCCTGTGGATCCACCGCGTTGTAGATGGCACGAACTGTCTTGGGAGTCGGTCCTGCGATGAAACGCAGGGTCTTCTCGGAAATGAAGGCCTTGCCGTCTTCCTCCGGGATCCCCTGGGCCAGCACTGCGTCCACGGACAGCTCTTCACCCTGCGGGTGGGTGTCGTTGTCCAAGACAGGAATGGTCACGACGTCGTTGACGCGGACGTTGACTTCGTCAGGTTTCGGCTGCGGAGCCTCGACGACGGCGGGAGCCGGCACCGGGACGACGCCAACGGTACCTGTGGCTGAGGCGCGGCCGTTGGACATCGTGTAGCTGAAAACGAAGGGTTCCTTCGCGCCCAGGACATCCGTGACCCGCAGGACGCTATGGTCAATGACGCTCACAGAAGCGGACGAGCCATCCGGGACGGTCACCGACTGAAGCACCAGCACGCCACCGGACGGATCGGAGTCGTTGGCCAGCGGATCCACCAGCACGCTGCCACCGACGGGCAACAGCGCGACGTCGTGGACGGCTACCGGGGCTCCCGCGTTCTTGCCGGACTCCACGTCCACGCGGATCAGGCCTTGGCTGCTTTGGGGGCCGTTGCTGGCGATGTACGTCAAGTAGACCGGGCCCGGGGTGTTGCTCCGGAAAGTGAAGGTACCGCCGTCGGTCACCGGGCCGAGCTCCGCTTGACCGGCAGCCTCGACATGTGCCACCCGCAGGGCACCACCGTTGGGATCAACGTCGTTCTTCAACGGTGCGATCACCAGGTCCTGACCCACCACCGCAGTGACGTGGTCTGCGTTGACCACCGGGGCGAGGGCACCTGGCGGCTGCACGTTGACCACCACGCGGCCCGTGGTGGTTGCGCGTCCGTCCCAAACAGTGATGGTGACGTTCTTCTTGCCGGGGGCAGCACCGGAATCCTGGTAGGTCAGCAGGCCGTCGCGGCGCACCTTCACCTGGTCCTGGTCGTTATCGGACTTTGCGTCCAGGAGGACGAGGTCGTCCCCGTCCGGGTCCATCCAGTCAGTGAGAATGTTCTGGCTCACCGATTTTCCCTGTTCCACCAGCATGGTGGTCGGCTCCCCGCGTTTGAAGAAGGGCGGCTTGTTCTCATCCGGTCCCACCACATGAAGTGTTACTTGGCCGCCGGCTGACAGGCCACGGCCATCGGAGGCGTTGTAGTCGAAGACTTCCGTCCCCGGTTTAGCTTCGGCCGGGACCTTGATCTGGAAGGCCGAGCCACCGTAGATGTTCTCCAGCGCACCCGCCTTCGGGCCGTTCGCCCCCACAGCAGCGGTAAGGACATCGCCGTCGGGATCTGAATCGTTGTCCAGGACGCTCAGGATGGATGTCCGGCCCGGGCGGACGCCGAACTCATCGGGTTTGGTCTCCGGTGGGCGGTTCGGCTTGGTGCGGTCCGGGAGGACGTTGATGGTGTTGTTGTCCGCCGACTCCTGGTCCTGGTCATCGGACTGGTTCTTGGGAGGGACAACGTCGTCCCAGTTGTTGACGAGCTGCATGTTCTGGTTGACCAGCCACACGCTGCCCGAATTCACATCGTTGAGGACCACGAGATCGCGGTTGACGCGGAACACGTAGCTCGGCGAGGCACTTGCCTTGGGGACGTTGTTCTTCTTGTCATCGGCGTCGTTGTCGCAATCGCGGACGTATTTGTTGGCCCCCGCCCAGGCTGCGTGAACGCACTTGCTGACCTGGACCGGCGCTGCCGGGACGCCCTCGCCGTCGGCGTTGACGGTAGCAGCAGTCCCTCCGTCCAGCGGTTGCTTCAAAAGGGCCTTGCGCGTAGCGATGGCCACGTAACTGCTGCCTTGGCTGCTCTGCTGCAGCTTCGCCTCGCGGGCGTCCTGCAGTTGGAGCTTGCGGCCGCCCGGGAGGAAGAGATTCCCCGAATTGGCGTCCAGGAGCACTGGCTTGTCCCCCACCACGGCGATCTGCAGGTCGCCCGCTCCCTTGAGCCCGTCCACACTGGTGACCTCGGAGTTGGTTCGCACCCCATCGGCGTCAACGGTGGTGACTGTGATCTCGCCCTTGCCGGGATCCGCGGTGTAGATGCGGTTGTCAGCACCGACGGCCGAGACAAGGCCTTGGTTGCCCGTCAACACGGGCTCGGTGCCTTCTTCGTCGAAGCCGTTGACGGTGGACGGCGACAAAGCCCACACCTTGCCGCGGGCAGGGTCTGTCACGGAAAGGACGGTTGAACCGTAGCTGACTTGCGAGGACGACGGCAGTTGCTTGTCGCCGCCGAGCTTGAGGTTGGCGGCCGACACCTGGTTGATCGTGGAACCGGATTCGTCGTCCACGAAGACGTTGCCATCGTGCTGAAGCACATCGAAAGTCGTGGTGGCCGGCGTGACTGCGCCGTCGAGGACGCGGGAGGGATAGTTCAGCCGCCCCACAGCGTTCTTGGTCTTGCTCACAACCCAGACGCCGCCGTCGTTCAAGTCCACCTCAGTGGTCTTGAACCCCGGATAGAGCACCGCACCGGCGACGAGTACCGCGCCCGCCGCGGTCCCCGCTATGCCCGATATGAGTTTCTTGTTCCGACGCTTTTTTGGCCACAATCGCCCCAAGAAAGATGTCACAGCCCCAAAATTCCCTTTGTATACAGCCGCCCACAAGCAGCGACGTCCAGGCCAACCGACAAATGCCGGCAGCCTTGCATTCCGCAGTACCCCCATACGGCGGCGGAATTTTCAGTCACCAAGACTATCCCACGCACCCCATGGCCAATCGAGGGAACCCGGGAAGGTGCCATCCATTGGCTTGCACAGCCTACTGTGCATTGCCGGGGTCGCGCGATGGGGACAACTGCCCGGTTTTCCGCCGTCATTACCGTCAGCACGGGGGCGCACCTATGCCTGCGGGGTCCGGAAGGTTGGTGTGACCTGCGATGATGTACCGGCCAACGTTGCGGTATGAGCCTGACTCGATGCGCCACCAGCGGTGCATACCGGTCCAGTTATCAGTTTGGTCGATGTAACAACGCACCACAATCGCGCCCTGATCAGCGGACGCCATCCACGGTGGCGTATTGCCACCCTTGCCGTCACACGTGTATTTGTTCGGGTCATAATTGGCGCCGCCCTGCGTAAAGCTGCAGGACCGCACTACCGCTCCGGGGTTCATCGTAGTTGTCCACTCGCCCTGGCGCCCCGATGTGGCTCTGGCCGTTGCTACGGCTCCGCCGGTTCCCAAAGAGTTGAAGGTCTGCACCCGAATGCTGTGCCCCTCTTCCCAACCGGCGGTGTTGATGGTTCGGCTGCCGGAAGCGCCGACGGTTTCCCAGCCGCCGTTGTCGATGCTGATCTTGGTGGTCTTGACGTCGTTGGTGGACGGCGAAGGAGACGACCAATTGAATGTCACAGATTTCTGGTTCACTGCACCGTTGGACCCCGACGCCGACGGCGTCCCGGGAGCGCCGTAGGGCGTCGCTGTCGCCGCCGCACTCCCGTCCGAGCTGGGCGCTACTGTCGAGTGTGCCGTGACGGTGACGCTGGTGGCCTGGCCGTTGGCGAATCCTCCCACCGTCTGCCCGGGCTGGATGGCACCAGTGCGTCCGCCTCCGGAATAGGTGTAGCTGACCTCGCTGGCTTTGGAGCCGTTGCGTTGGGTATCGCTGAGGGCACTGAAGTTGATGGTGAGCTGGCCACCGGCACCGCCCGTGTTGGCTGGCGTGGCACTGACGTTCTGGACTGTAGCCAGCTTTCCCGTCGCCCTCCGCGGCGGTGAGGCTGCGCTGACCGCGCTCTTCCCTGCCTTGTTCTCAGCCTGGACGGTAAAGGTGTACGCCGTTTGGTCGGTGGTGACCTCGAAGGTGGCTGTCCGGACGTAGCCGGGAATGGTCTGGGTCTGGTTGGCCCCACTGCCGCCGGTCATAATGACGTAATAGCTCTTGATGGGGTCGCCGTTGATGTCGGGCTCGGCCCAGTCGACGCGGAGCTGGTTCCGGGAACCGACGGCGGACACTACCGTGGTGGCCGGTGGCGCCGGTGTTGCCGGGACGCCAGCAGGATGGTCCTCTGCGGAGTACAAGCCCCAATCGGACGGACCGAGTTCATTGACGGCCTGGGCACGGACCTTGTATTTGACACCGTTCGTCAGCCCCGCCCAGGTGTAGCTCAGCCCGGTTACCTCGTTCTTGATGGCAACACCGTTGGCTGGGGGTGGCGATATTTCCAAGTTGTAATGCTTCACCGGCGAGCCCTCGGTCTTGGCAGGCGTCCAGGTGATGGCCATGTCCTTGTCACCTGCCTTGACGGTTGGCGCATCCGGGGGTGAGGGCTTCTCGTCGGGGGTGATTTCGTTGGATGCCCCGGAGGGCTGGGAATCCCCCACCTCGTTGGTGGCAACCACCGTGAAAACGTACTTCACGTTGTTGGTCAACCCCGTCAGCGTGCAGGTGGTGGTGGGGCATTCCTGCTGGAAGCCGGACGACTTCACCGTGTATTTGGTAATGGGTGACCCGTTGTCCGACGGCGGGGCCCACTTCAGGACCGCCGTCTTGCTCCGCACATCGGTTGCGGCCGGTGCCGAGGGGGCATCCGGCTTATCCCTGACGGTGATGCGCACCCGCCCCACGGATTGGCGGCTGGGGTCATCCGTCTTGTCCTTTATGGTGTAACGCACTACCAGGACGCCCTTGAAGCCATCGGCAGGGGTGACCGTAACGGAGTCACCGGCAATACTCGGCGTGCCGGAGGCATTTCCCGTCTCAACTACTGCAGAGAGAATCGTCAGCGGATCGCTGAAAGGGTTGAAATCGTTCCCCAGCACGTTGACCGTTTCGGACTTTCCGGCATTGGCCTTCTCCACCACATCATCGTTCGCCACAGGTTTGGGACGGTTGGACGAGACCACCGTGACATTGACTGCTGCCTTGACCGGCTCGGACCGGCCATCTGTGACCTTCAGCGGCAATGTCCCCCGGGCTCCCGGATTCAGAGAACTGCCGGCAGCGACTTTCAGGACCGAACCATCCACACGGGCTTCGAATCCGGCCGGCAAATCACCATCGAACCCGAAGGTGAGCTTTCCTTGGTCCTTCTCATCCACATCAGCGGCGAGGTTTGCCAGGTCCAGTTCAGCGGTCTCACCCTTGGGGGCTTCGATGGCCGCTCCGCTGAAGGTTGGAGGGTGGTTGGCGTCAGGGTCCGGAAGCACCCGGGTCATGATGGTCAGCGTCGACTTCAGGCCTTCGCTGTCATCGGGGCCGCTTCCATCAGTGACTTCGAAGGTGATGGAGCCCGGACCGGAGTACTCCGTTTGGGCGGCGTAGCGCAATGCTGTTCCATCACCGGCAATGACGTTGCCGGGATCTCCGCCCAACACCCGAATCTTGTCGGCAACCGTGATTCGAGGCTGGCGGCCTTCACGGACCTTGACGTAGTCCTGCAAGGCAAGAGTGATCTCCTTGCCTGAGGTGATCTCCACGATGTCATTCCTGGCGAGCGTCGGGTACTGAAGTCCTTGGCCGGGAATCCACATGATGGCGGTAGCGGCCTGGCCATCGATATCCGTAACCGTGTACGGAATGAGCTGATCCTCAGGGACCAGGGTCACCACGATGTTCCCGGCAGTACCGACACGGGCATTCGGGTTGCCGTCCGGCAGAGCGATCTTCAGGTCTTCAGCCACGCCGTCCGGATCGGAATCGTTCTTCAGCACAGGAACGTCCACAGCGGTCTTGCCCAGCGTTTCGGCCAGGGTCACCCTGTCATCCACGGCTATGGGTGCATGGAGGGGTGCCGTGGGATTGGTTTCCACACGAATGACAGCGCTTGCTTCAGCTTTCTTGTCGTCCTGTATCCGGTAGCTGATGCTGTCAGTCCCGGCAGCGTTGGGCGCTGTGAGCAGCACCTTCCCATTAGCTGCTTCTGCCTGCAGCTCCGGTTTGGCCTCCAGCGTGGGCACCAAGCCGATGGGGTCGCCGTCGGGGTCCGAGTCGTTCTTCAGCGCATCAACTGCAATACGCCGTCCGGGACGGACGTCAACAGCGTCATCGACGGCAACCGGCTTCTGGTTGTCCGCCTCCGCCGGTGCAATCCCGACAATCAAGGTGCCGGTGTTCTCCGCGCCGATGCGGTCCCGCACGCGATAGCTGAAAGTATCAGTCCCGGCAGACTTGCCCCCGGCCGTGTATTCCAGATACCCGTCCCGCAGGATCCCCGTTCCACGTTCCGGAGCCTTATCGATGCCTATCAGCTGGACTGAGTCGCCGTCAGCGTCGATACCGTCCAGCGGCACCGGGATCTTGACGGTCATGCCGGCCACCACCCTGGCTGTCAGGTTGCGCGGCTCCGGCCTGGTGTTGGTGGCATCGTCGCGTCCGCGAACGCGGATGGTGACCTGCTGCGAGTCGGTCTGCCCCGAGGCATTGCTGACCTTGTAGATGGCGTAGACCGTGGTGGGGTGATCGCCGGCGATAAAGCGCAGCGTGTTCCCCGAAACAAACATCCGTCCGTCCGCCTCGTCCGGCTGTTGGGCCAGGACGGGGTCCAACGTGAGTTCCCCGCCGTTGGGGTCGGTGTCGTTTGCCAGGACCGGTATGGTCACCACGTCTCCCACACGGACGGTAACCTCATCCGGTTTGGCTTGGGGTGCCTGGAGCTTGCTTGGCGCAGGGACCACCTGGACGGAAATATCGCCCGTTGCTGACGCCTTACCGTTGGAAATCGTGTACTTGAGTGAAAGCTGCCCCTCTGCCCGGATGTCCGTAATCTTGACCACCGAGTGGTCCAGCACGGCGACCGAAACAGGCAGCCCGTCCCCCGCCGTTACGGACTGGACCACCAGGACGCCGCCAGCCGGGTCGGAATCGTTCCCCAACACGTCCACCACCGTGCTTCCGCCGCTGGGCAGCAGGGCGATGTCACGGACTGCCACAGGCGCGTCATCGCTGTTTCCGGAGACGACGTCGACCCGCACCAATTGCTGCGCGCTCGCCGGTCCGTTGGTGACCATGTAGGTGACGTAATGGGCGCCGACTGTCGTGGAGTTGAACGTGAAGGTTTGCTGGTCCGGCCCTACCACCGCCGTTGATTGCCCGTCCGGCTGAGCCTGCGCCAACCGTAAGGTGCCACCTTGGGGATCGGTATCGTTCTTGAGCGGTGCAATGACCGTATCCTGGCCAGCGACGGCCACCACGTGGTCTGCGTTCGCGATGGGCGGGAGCGCTCCGGGGGCACGGACATCAACGCTGATCTGTCCCTGCGTGGTCAGTGAACCGTCCGAGACACTGATGGTCAGTGTCTTGCGCCCCGGCCCTGCGCCCGAATCCTGGAACGTGAGCAAGCCGTCCGGCCTGATCCGCACCTGGTCGGCCGGATCACTGCTGGAAGCGGCGACGGCGAAGAGGTCGTCGCCGTCGGGATCCAGCCAGTCAGTCAGGACGAATTGGCTGGCGATTTTTCCGGTCTGCACCACCAAGGCGTTGTTGCGGTTCGGCTTGGGCTGCGGCGCGTTGTTTTCCTCAGCGGGGACCACCCGGAGGTTTACGTCCGCACCGCCTGTTCCGCCGCGACCGTCATCCACGGCGTAAGTGAATGTCTCCGAACCTGTTGTTCCCGCGGGCACGGCAATTTGGAAACCGGTGCCTCCATAGACGGCCGACAGCGCCCCTGTCTTGAGCGCCTTGCTGTTACTGACGGTGAGGACGTCGCCGTCGGCGTCGGCATCGTTGTCCAGGACCGGCAGGATCGTGGTCTTGCCTGCACGGATTCCAAAGGCGTCCGGCTTGGCCACCGGTGCCGTGTTCGGTTTGCTCCGGTCCGGGAGGACGGTCTGCTGGACTTCGTCCGCGGAGTCCTTGTCGGCGTCGTCCGATGTTTGTTGTGGCGGAATGACATCGTCCCAGTTGTTGACCAACTGCATGTTCTGGTTGACCATCCAGACGTTGCCCGCGTTGACATCGTTGAGGACCACCAGATCGCGGTTGACCCGGAAAACGTACGACGGCGACCCACTCGCCTTGGGGATGTCCGCCCGCCGGTTGTCGGCCTCGTTGCTGCATTCGCGGAGGTATTTGTTGGTCCCGGACCAGGCTGCGTAGGTACAGGATCCGAGATGGACCGGCGCCGCTGGAGCGCCCTGACCGCCGACTTGGACGGTCTTTGCCGTCCCGCCGTCCAGCGGCTGCAGGATCAGCGCCTTGGGCGTGGCAATGGCAACAACGTCCGCTGCAGGGCCGCTCTGCTGCAACTTGGCGTCGCGGGCGTCGTCCAGGTGCAGCTGTTTGCCCCCGGGAAGGACGAGGTTTCCGGTGTCTTCATTGAGCACAATGGCTTTGTCTCCGACTGCCGCCATCTGGACAGTTCCGCCGGCTTTGAGGACCTGGTCATTCTGGACCTTCGAGTCAATGGCCTTGCCGTTGGCATCCACCGTCGTGGCTGTCATTCTGCCTGCCTCCGGGTCAAGCGTGTGAATGACGTCGTCGACGCCAACCACTGAAACCACCCCCGGGGACTGCTCGAACAACGGCTCGGATTCGTCGC
This sequence comes from Paenarthrobacter sp. CAP02, assembly GCF_040137855.1. Lineage (NCBI taxonomy): Bacteria > Bacillati > Actinomycetota > Actinomycetes > Micrococcales > Micrococcaceae > Paenarthrobacter > Paenarthrobacter sp. CAP02. The sequence continues at coordinate 127,751 of NZ_JBEEII010000002.1, forward strand.
TGAACCCGCCGATGGATGTGGGCGAGAGGGCCCATACCTTGCCTTTGGCCGGGTCCGTGACGGCCAGGACCTTGGTGCCGAAACTGACCACAGCTGCGCCAGGGAGTTTCTGGTCCCCACCCAGCCTCATGTTTGCGGCACTGACCGGATTGAGGGTGCCGCCCTTCGAATCATCGATGAAGACATCGCCGGCCTGCTGGAGGATGTCGAATTCAGTGCTTGCCGGGGTGACGGCACCGTCCAGTGATTTGGAGGGGTAGTTGAGGCGACCGGCCGCGTTCTTGGATTTGCTGACCACCCAGACGCCGCCGTCGTTGAGGTCGACCTCAGTGGTTTTGAAGCCGGGGTAGAGAATGGCCCCCGTCGCCAGGACGGCGGCAGCGGCAGTAAACGCCGCGACCGAAAGGACCTTCCGCCGTCGGCTGTTGGCGCGACGTTTGCCGGGCCCATTGGGCAAAGCCATCACACATTCCCCCAGAACTCAGGCAGCACAAAGGGGGCCGGCGTCGACCCCGCTGCTGAACACGACACAATCAACGCACAGCCTACCGGGTTAATCCATCGAATAGCCAAGCTGTGACTTGAAACGCACCATCCGAACCGCTAATTGCCCAACCCTCTCGCACATCCCACCCCCTTAAACCGGAACGCTCTCCCACTTTCTTCAAGGAAGTGAGAGAGCGTCCGGCGGAATACGGTGGGATGTGAGAGAGCGTCCGGGGTGGGTGGTCGGAGGGACACGAGGCCCGGAGGGCCTTAGTCCAGCACCAGGCCCTTGCCCCGGCCACGGGCCAGCATCACAGGGTGGATCTCGCCGAAGCCACGGACATTCTCGGATTTCTGGGGAACCAGGACAAATCGGTCATCCTGCCCCAGGGCTGCGGCCGTCATGGCATCCACCAAAACCGTTCCGGGCTGGGCCAGGGTGGTGAGCCGGGCAGCAAGGTTAACGGTGGGCCCGTAGATGTCGCCGAGCCGGGAAAGGATGCGGCCCCACACCATGGACACACGGCATTGCGGCAGGATCTCGTCTTCGGTGAAGGCTTGGGCGAGCGCCAGCGAAATTTCGGCCCCGGCGGCAGGCGTTTCGGCAATGTAGAGGACTTCGTCACCGACAGTCTTGACCAAGCGGCCACCGCCGACGGAGATGATTTCCGCACACTTGTTCTCGAAGCGCTGTACCAGTTGCGCCAGCGTCTTCTCATTCATCCGGCGCGAAAGGCTGGTGTAGGAGACCAGATCCGCGAACCCAACGGCCCGCGCCAAGGGCAGCGGCGAGTCGTCCTCATCGCCCTCGCGGCCTTCCTCGCTGGCCTGCAAGCCGGCTTCGGCGCGAACGGCCAGCCGCTGAACACCGGCGTTGAGTTGGCGGCGGTAGGAGTAGACAAGGATCTCTTCGAGCGAGTCAACAAGGGCAGGCAGCTGGGCCACCAATTTCTTGCGGGCGACCGCGTCGGGAATGCCCTGTTCGGACACCATGTCCTCCACCAGGGCTTCGATTTGCCAGACCACCATACGGTCGGTCATTTGCCCGATGGACCGGGTCACGGAAATCGCGGCCTCTTCAGTCAGGAGGCCCGCACGCACCAGGTCAAGGATGCGGGACAGCGCCGCCTGGTCCCGCTCGGTGAAGGCAACGTCCTCATCGCCAAAGTTCGGGAAGCCCAAGGCTCGCCATATCTTCCGGGCGGAAAGGATGGACACGCCGGCACCGGCGGCAACTTCACGACGGCGGAGCTTGCGTTCCCCGCCCAGGAGCTTGGACTCGAGTGCCTTGATGGCGAGGCGCTCCGCGGACATCACACCAGTGGGCGGTCCGGTGGTCACCGGGGCGGGCCGCGCCTCGGTGTCCTCGTCCGCGGAAGGCTCGGGTACGGCGTCGAACTCCTGGTCCAGGTCCTCGCCGGACTGCTGATCCTCAACGCTCATCTCTTCCACCTTCTCTCAGCTCCCACGGCAACTCGTCAAAATCCCTCAGCACTTCACCCTCAAAAACCTCACCCTTCGGGAGTTCATCCATCGCGTCAAGAATGAAGCCCCTGAATTTCCCAACCAGGGGGACGTCGTTCAGCACGGCCGCTCCGGAGTGCCCGGTATCCAAGGATATATTCCCGGAGTGCAGTGCCCGCTGGATCACCGTCTGATGAACCCCCACGTGGCGTACCGCCATGAGGGAAACCTGCCAGTCATTGCGTCGAAACATGCCGTACTTGGCAAGTATCCTGCAGCTCGTCAGGATGTATCGGACAGAACGCCAGTGGAGCACACGTTTGAAGCTGTAGGCAAGCAGCACCCACGCAGCAAGAACCACCGCAGCGCCCATGAGCCATGGCGTCCATTCCGCGGTAATGAAGGGGACCAGACGCTGTGCATTGCCTTTGACCACCCAGGCACAGGCGTAAGCGGCGACAGCCGGAACGACAATGAACACCAGCACAGGAAGAAACAGGGTTCGGCCCTGCTGCCGTGTCACGGCGATGACCTGTTCCCCCGGTAGCAACTCCTTACGCATAACCGCTTTCTGTGGCGCGCAAATGCACCACATCCCCGGCCGTAATAACGTGCTCCCTGCCGCCATGGTCCACAACCAGCAGCGAACCATGCTCATCAAGGCGGGATGCATGCCCCACCAGTTCATTGTCACCAGGCAAGTGGGCCCGGACCTCGCGGCCCAATGTCACCATGGCGGATTCAACGCGCTTATGCAGGGACTGTCCCCCGGCCAGGCCGGCAGCCGGGTCACCTTCGGCGTTGCAGAAACTGCGGTACAACCGGGCAAAACGCGACAGGTAACTCTTCAGTAGCGCGGTGCGGTCCGTCGTCGTGGCCCCTTCCAGCGCGAGTGACGTGGCTGTGGGCACCGGAAGTTCGTCTTCAGCCAGGGACACGTTGAGTCCAACTCCCAGGATCACGGCCGGGACCGAACCGTCCCCCAGGGGCGTCATCTGGGCCAGTATCCCTGCGATCTTGCGTCCGTTTACCAGGACATCATTGGGCCATTTGATCTCCGCGGTCACGCCGGCCGTTTCCTGCAGGGCCTCCCGCAACGCGACGGCAGCCAGAAGAGAAATCCACGAATAGCTCTGCGTGGGGACGGGCATGCCGTCAGCCGTGACGGGACGCAACACCACGGACACAGACACGGCGGAGCGTTCCGGCGATTCCCAATGACGGTCCAGCCGTCCGCGCGCAGCAGTCTGGTGCTCCGCGGTCAGCACGGCGAGGTCGGCCCACTTCTTTGGCTCGACAGTGACGGCCCGCACCAGGTCCTGGTTGGTGGAGCCGGTGGACTCGACAATGTTCAGTTGGGAGATGCCCGTTGCCGACAGGAAGTCCGGCTCAAGGAGCGCCTGGCGGTCCAGCCCGGGCCGGTCTGTGTGGGCAGAGGGGACATGCGGCTCGCTGCTCTCTGGCTGTTCGGCATCCATAGCTGAATCCTATCCAGTTGCGGCGGCCCGGGATGGTGCCTGGCTCCAAAAGCGTCTGGGAATCCGCCTAGAGAAAAATGTCCGGCACCAGGCGGTCTTCGGGGGCACCGAGGCTGTACGGCGTGAAGTCCGACACGCCGGCGGCGCGGAGCACCTGTTCGTCGGTGAAGAAATTACCTGTGGCGCCCTGGCCGGTCAGCACGGCGTGCGCGGCGTCGGCCATGATCTCCGGGCCACGAGCTGCTTGGACGATCTGCTGGCCGCCGGGCATGTTCCGGATCGCGGCCGTGTCGATCAGGGTGCACGGCCAGAGCGAGTTGACCGAAACGCCGTCGTCCTTCAACTCTTCGGCGAGACCGAGGGTGGTAAGGCTCATCCCGTACTTGGCCATGGTGTACGCGAGGTGCATCCCTGCCCATTTGGGGTCCAGGTTGAGGGGCGGCGACAATGTGAGGATGTGGCCGTGCCCCGACTCACGCAGAGCCGGCAGCGCCAGCTTGGAGAGCAGGAAAGTGCCACGGACGTTGATGTCCTGCATGAGGTCATAGCGCTTCATGTCCACGGCGTCGGTCCGGGACAGGTCGATCGCCGAGGCGTTGTTAACGACGACGTCGATCCCTCCGAACCGCTCGACGGCGGCGGCGACCGCTGCAGCGACGTCGTCATCATTGCGGACGTCCCCGACCAACGGCAGCGCCTGGCCGCCCGCTGCGACCAGCTGGTCAGCGGCGGTGAAGACCGTCCCCTCAAGTTTGGGATGCGGGTCGCCGGTCTTTGCCATCAGCACAATGTTGGCGCCATCGCGGGCTGCGCGGGTGGCAATGGCCAGTCCGATGCCGCGGCTTCCACCGGACATGAGGATGGTCCTGCCCTTGAGGGATCCGGTGGCCACGTAGGGAGTTTCTGCCTGCGGGAGTGCGCGGGAAGCGTCGTTGCTTGAAGTCATGGGGACACTCTAACCCAAGTATGTTACTGACGGGTAACATAGCGTTGCCTTTGGGTTGGACGCGGAAAATTGTAGGGTTTCTACAGCGGTTCGCGGCAAAGGCGTCACTAGACTGGCCTGCGGGGCCTGTTCTTTGTACGGAAGCTACTTAAGCTTCGCGCCAACACCGAACTGCGCCAGCGAAAATCAGCTACAGAGCCGGAGACACTTGATGAGCCACGATCTGACAACGACAGCGGGAAAGATTGCCGACTTCCGCGACCGCCAGGCACGTGCCGAGCAACCCTCCGGCCCGGAAGCGATTGAGAAGCAGCACGCGCGCGGTAAGAACACTGCCCGCGAACGCATCGACCTCCTGTTGGATCCGGAATCATTCGTCGAGTTCGACGCCCTTGCAGTCCACCGCTCCACCGCATTCGGCATGGAAAAGAAGAAGCCCCTGGGTGACGGCGTCGTCTCCGGCTACGGCACAGTGGACGGACGCCTCGTCGCTATCTACAGCCAGGACTTCAGTGTCTACGGCGGCTCGTTGAGCCAGGTCAATGGCGAGAAGATCGTCAAGGTCCAGGAATTTGCCCTCCGCAACGGGTGCCCGGTTGTGGGCATCAACGACGGCGGCGGTGCGCGTATCCAGGAAGGCGTCGCCTCGCTGGCCATGTTCGCGGACATCTTCCGCAACAACGTCCACGCTTCCGGCGTGGTCCCCCAGATTTCCCTCATCATGGGCCCGTGCGCCGGCGGCGCCGCGTACTCCCCCGCCCTGACCGATTACGTGGTCATGGTGGACAAGACGTCCCACATGTTCATCACCGGACCCGATGTCATCAAGACCGTCACCGGTGAAGACGTGGATATGGAAACCTTGGGCGGCGCACGCCAGCACAACGCCACCACCGGCACCTCCACGTACCTGGCCTCCGACGAAGCCGACGCCATTGAGTTCGTCCGCGAGCTCCTGGACTTCCTGCCCTCCAACAACCTCTCCGAAGCCCCGGTTGTTGAGCACGACCAGGAACTGGAACTCGACGACGACGACCTCGCCCTGGACGGGTTGATCCCCGACTCCGCCAACCAGCCTTACGACATGCGCAAGGTGATCGAGCAGATCGTGGACGACGCGCACTTCCTGGAAATGCAGTCGCTGTACGCGCCCAACGTGATCATTGGATACGGTCGCGTTGAGGGACACACTGTGGGCATCGTGGCCAACCAGCCCATGCAGTTCGCGGGAACCCTGGACATCTCCGCCTCGGAAAAGGCTGCCCGCTTTGTCCGCCACTGCGATGCCTTCAACATCCCCATCATCACCCTGGTGGACGTCCCCGGCTTCCTGCCCGGCAAGGACCAGGAATTCCAGGGCATCATCCGCCGTGGCGCCAAGCTCCTCTATGCCTACGCCGAGGCAACCGTACCCAAGCTCACCGTCATCACGCGCAAGGCTTACGGTGGCGCCTACATCGTGATGGGCTCCAAGAAGCTCGGAGCAGACCTGAATCTCGCCTGGCCCACCGCCCAGATCGGCGTCATGGGAGCCCAGGGTGCGGTGAACATCCTGTACCGCCGCGATCTCGCTGCGGTGGCCGAAGCCGGCGGTGATGTCGAGGCCAAGCGGGCCGAGATCATCCAGGGCTACGAGGAAGAACTCCTCAACCCCTACCAGGCCGCTGAACTGGGTTACGTTGATGCCGTGATCGCTCCCTCGGATACCCGCGTGCAGATCATTCGCGGCCTCCGCGCCCTCCGGGACAAGCGCGCGAGCCTGCCCACCAAGAAGCACGGAAACATCCCGCTGTGAGCACGCCGAAGCACCGCGCCGACGCGGCACCCGACCAAGTGTCCGCAGAACCGATGTTCTCGGTGGTCAAGGGCGAACCGACGGCCGAAGAGCTCGCGGCGATTGCCGCCGTCGTGATCTCCCTTGGGACACCGCAGGAAGCGGCCCCAACCAAGCCGAGCGTCCGTCACTGGGTCCGTCGCCAACAACTGCGCCTGGATCCCAGCCCGGGTCCGGGTGCATGGAAGCGCAGCCGCGGCTAATTTTCCCGTTCGTAGAAAAGTTCAACAACCCTTTCACGTAAGCGGCGTCGCGGATAGGCTCTGTGGGTGACTACTGCAAACACCCCCGTACGCCCGAAGTCCGCTATCGATGCCGTCGCTGACGCGTACACAGAAAAGCTGATCGAACTCAACCCCAGCTTCGCCACCACGCTTGGGCTGCCGGGACACGAAACCGAGTACCAGGACTACTCGCCCGCCGGTGCCGAGGCTCATGCGGAGGCCACACGGTTGGCATTGGACGCCCTGGCCGGCCTTGAGCCGTCAGATGACGTGGACGCCGTCACCCTGGATGCCATGCGCGAGCGGCTCGGACTGGAGCTGGAGATCCACGAGTCCGGTTGGGACGCCGCCGACCTCAACAACATCGCCTCGCCCGCCCAGGACATCCGTGCGATCTTCGACCTCATGCCCACGGACACGGTGGAACAGTGGGAGCATATCGCCGGCCGTGCAGCTAATGTTCCCGGGGCGATTGAGGGGTACATCGTTTCCCTCCGGACCGCCGCTGACGCCGGAAAAGTAGCCGCCGCCCGCCAAGTCCGGATTGTCATCGAGCAGACCGGCCGATACGCAGCCGAGGACGGATTCTTCGCCAAGATGGCTTCATCGGCCGCCCTTAATGGCCAGCCGCTGCCCGCCGATGTTCAGGACAGGCTCGACGCCGGGACTGCAGCCGCGCGTTCTGCGTACAGCGCCCTGGGCGATTTTCTTCGGGACGAGCTCCTCCCCCTTGCACCGGAGAAGGACGCGGTCGGGCGCGAACGCTACGCGCTGGCCTCGCGTTCATTCGTTGGCGCACAAATCGATCTGGAAGAGACGTACTCTTGGGGCGTTCAGGAGCTCGAGAGGCTTATCGGCGAGCAGGAAAAGGTCGCGGCGCAGATCAAGCCCGGCGCATCCATTGAAGAAGCCAAGGCCATCCTCAACAGCGACCCCGCGCGCCAGATCAAGGGCACCGACGCACTCAAAGCGTGGATGCAGGAACTTTCCGACCGTGCCGTGTCTGAGCTGGCCGACGTCCACTTCGATATTCCCGACGTCATGAAAACCCTCGAGTGCATGATCGCCCCTACCGATGAGGGTGGCATCTACTACACCGGCCCCTCTGACGACTTCTCCCGGCCCGGGCGCATGTGGTGGTCAGTTCCAGCAGGCGAGGACACGTTCACCACATGGTCCGAAACCACCACTGTCTTCCACGAAGGCGTCCCCGGCCACCACCTCCAGGTCGCAACGGCAACCTACCGCCGCGAACTCCTGAACAACTGGCGCCGCAATGTCTGCTGGGTCTCCGGCCACGGCGAAGGCTGGGCGCTCTACGCGGAGCAGCTCATGCTAGAACTCGGATACCTCAAGGACCCGGGCGACCACATGGGCATGCTGGACGGACAACGCATGCGGGCAGCCCGTGTGGTCTTCGACATCGGCGTCCATCTGGAACTGCCCGTCCCCGAACGCTGGGGCATCGGCACTTGGACCCCTGAAAAGGGCTTCGATTTCCTCAAAGCCAACCTCGACATCAGCGAAGGCCAACTCCAGTTCGAGTTCACGCGCTACCTCGGCTGGCCCGGCCAAGCGCCGTCTTACAAGGTGGGCCAGCGCCTGTGGGAACAGATCCGTGCCGAGCTGGAGGGGCGCGACGGCTTTGACCTGAAGTCCTTCCACAGCAAGGCACTCAACATCGGCTCAGTTGGTTTGGACGTGCTGCGGCGGGCCTTGCTGGGCTGATCTGCTTGAGAACCCCCGGCCAGAGGCCGGGGGTTCTCGGTGTGCCGCAACGGTAGTTCAGTCAAACTCTATGAAATCCCGTATTGCCGCAATCAGCCATTCATCCATCGAGTGGTATTCCGCTGCCGGGTGCCGTACGGCTGCCCCAGTCGCATCCCGCATCACATCGTAGTCATCGACAACTACGACGTCCTTTCCGGTCCAGCAGGCCACATTATCGTTATCGGACCTGCCGGCGAAAGGAATCAGGTTCCAGCCAGGGAAAACCTCGTCCAGGTGTTTCATCCGCTGCGCCTGCCGTGCTCCGCGTAGAAGTTCCCAAGGTTCCAGGTCCACCATGCCACGCTCGATCATGCGGTCATAGAGAACTGGCAATGCAAGATTCTGCGTCAATTGTTTTCCTCCGACTCGCCGTTAATCCCCTATAAATTCTTAGAACAGACACGACCGTTCATCTCATATGGCGAAGGAGTTCCCTTAACTGAATTTCAGTAGCATCGACGCGCGAGACAAGCTCCTCATTATCAATTGTCCGCAACACTGCCAATACGGCCGTTCGTAAGACACCAGTTTCTCCGTCGTCGACAGCTACCGGAAACCACCCTTCCTCATAGCAGTCGAAAAAATCGATAGGTTCTTGTCCCTGTAGTTCGATTGAACGCCACATCAGTGGTTTTTCAGAACTGAATGATCCGTGTGGGTTCTCCATCCAAAACGGACCTGCCTGCTCCTGAACGCGTCGAAGCGCATCCCTTGCGACAGCAAACCTGGCCCGATCCAGGGCAGTAGTCGATGCTTCATTCAGGCAGTTTGCGAGGGCAACGATAGTCTGAGGAGATGTTCCGATGAGGATATGTCCCGGGGGGCCCTCCTGCAGCACCTCCTCGCGACGGTCTTCGACCTCATATCCTGGCTCTTCAAGAATCCAGCGCATTACCCACCTTAAGAACTCGAAATAAAATATTGATATCCGTCATCTGGTTTGAAGGATGTGCCACCATCGGCAGCCCTCGGGTTTCTTATCACTACAGTATCGTCAAGCCAGTAGAAGCTCTTGCCATTTGGCAAATGACGGGGCGTGCCATTAATCATCACATTCTCAATGTTAGAAGCCAATTGCTCCCTACTTGTAATTCCCGGAAACTGCCCCTCATCCACTACGTGCTTTCCAAATGCGTGCCCGCCAGCTATCTCTTTTCCGGCCAGCTGCGCACGAAGACGGACTCCATTCAATACATCGCAGGCTCCCGTGGGTCTCGGGCTCATGGTCCTCAAAGACTGGCCGGCGTGATTGGTAGTTTGTATACCGTGGAAAAGATCGTCCGCTTTGGAGGTGGCACCGTGAGCAATTCCCCCGGTGCCCGCTCCAATAATGGTTCCACGCGCAGTAGCGTCAAGAAGTCCTGTGACCGTGTGAGGACCCCCACTGAAAAGATAGCTCGCCCCGGCCCCTATACCCCCGTCAACACCGCCACTGACCACGGCAGTGGCTACCGCACCTCCACCACGGGCGACCACCATACCCGCCGCCCCGCCGAACGCTCCGGCGACACCACCGATGACCGCTTCAGTTCCGACCCTTCCCCAGTCGATTGAGCCGTTCGTTGCCGTCTGCGAAATCATGGAAGTGCCAGCGCTTATCGCAGCGCCCATGACGATGCCACCCAATACGGGCCCGACGCCTGGAACGGCCATGAGCAAGGTGCCGCCCACGACTCCAGCCACTATCATCGCGCCGCCGGCGACGTATTCCCAGCTGAGGTCAACATCACGGAAGCGGTAGGAATAACTTTCACGCCCGTAACATTTCTCAACGTCCGTTCGCTATGTTATTTGGGGAACACCTAACGTGTTCCGGTGAGCACCTCAACCAACACTTCCCCCGCAGCTGGCAAGCCCGGCTTCCGGCTCCCCAAGTGGGCCGGTTCCTTCGGCGTCCAGATCATCGCAGCCCTCATTGTGGGCCTCGTCCTTGGCCTCATCGCCAAGTACACAGGCAGCACCAAGTCAGCCCCCAACGGCCTTGGCGCAACCCTCCAGACGATCGGCTCCAGCTACGTCTCGTTGCTGCAGACCGCCGTCGTTCCTTTGATCTTCACCGCCGTGGTGAGCTCTATCGCCAACCTGCGGCAGGTTTCCAACGCTGCGCGTCTGGCTTGGAACACCCTGCTCTGGTTCGCCATCACGTCGCTCGTTTCGGTACTGATCGGCATCGGCTTGGGCGTGCTCCTGCAGCCCGGCGCAGCCACCGGCATCACCCAGAAAGCTGAATACGCTGGCAAGACCGGCGACTGGTGGGCATTCCTGATCGGGCTGTTCCCGAAGAACTTCCTGGGACTCGGCGCCAGCTCAACCGTTACCGAAAGCGCGAACGCTGCCACGACCGTCAGCACCTCCGTCAGCTTCAACGTGCTCCAGATCCTTGTGGTCGCCATCGCCGTCGGCATCGCCGCCCTCAAGGTCCGTAAGCAGGCCGAAGCTTTCCTGACTTTCAACGCTTCCGCCCTGGCCGTCATCCAGAAGGTCCTCTGGTGGATCATCCGCATCGCCCCGCTGGGCACGGTGGGCCTGATCGGCAACGCTGTCGCGATCTACGGCTGGGACACCATCGGTTCTCTGGGAAAGTTCACGGCCGCCATCTACATCGGCCTGGCACTGGTGCTCTTTGTTCTGTACCCGATCCTGGTCCGCGTCCACGGCTTGTCCGTCAAGCAGTACTTCTCCGGTGTGTGGCCGGCCGTCCAGCTGGCATTCGTCTCTCGTTCCTCCATCGGCACGCTGCCGCTCACGCAGCGTGTCACTGAACGGAACCTGGGCGTCCCCTCCGGCTACGCTTCCTTTGCCGTGCCGCTGGGCGCCACCACCAAGATGGATGGCTGCGCTGCAATCTACCCGGCTATCGCAGCAATCTTTGTGGCTCAGTTCTTCGGTATCAACCTGGACTTCAGCCAGTACCTGCTGATCGTGCTGGTCTCCGTCCTCGGTTCCGCTGCAACGGCCGGCACCACCGGCGCAGTGGTCATGCTCACCCTGACCCTTTCCACGCTGGGACTGCCGCTTGCCGGCGTCGGCCTCCTGCTGGCGATCGATCCCATCCTGGACATGGGCCGCACGGCCGTCAACGTTGCGGGCCAGGCTTTGATCCCCGCCATCGTGGCAAAGCGTCAAGGCATCCTGGACGAGTCGCTCTACAACGCACCCCGCAATGGCGCTGCGTTTGCTGATGAATACGCAGCCGACAAAGCCGCCGCCGAAGCGGATGAAAGGGAGCTCGCGGGCACGAAAGCCTGATTCCACCCCTTTCTAGAACGGTGTAAATCCCCCGGGGAGTTCTCCCCGGGGGATTTCCCTCTTAATGGGCCCAAAGCTGGATAGGCTCTGACCATGCTGATCGTCACTTCAAATGAAATTCCGGGTCACCGGATCGACGCCGTGTTCGGCGAAGTCATGGGCCTCACTGTCCGTTCACGGGACATCGGCTCGCAGATGCTTGCCGGTTTCCGCTCCCTTGGAGGCGGTGAGCTGCCCGAGATGACCAAGGCACTCTACGAGAGCCGCCAGGAAGTCATGGCACGCATGGTCAACGAAGCGCAGCAGCGCGGCGCCAACGCCATTGTGGCCATGCGTTTCGACACCTCCGAGATGGGCACCAACTGGACCGAGGTCTGCGCCTATGGAACCGCGGTCTATGTGCTCCCCCTCGGCGAAGGCGAGCCCGGGGCAACGGGACAGTCGATCTACCTGACGAAGACCGCCGCCCAGCAGCAGTCCGCTCCCCCCGCGCACCCTCAGCAACCTGCGCAACCCACGCAACCTGCGCAGCCCCAGCAACCTGCGCAGCCCACGCCTCCGCAGCAGTTCTGATTCGGAGACGGTCCAACCCCTTACTGAGTCCCGCTCTCGTTCGTTGAACCCGTCCTTCAAGGGCGGGTGAGGCGAACAAGAGCGGGACTCTTCCGTTCAGCGCCAAAAGATTCAAATTGCGCAGAGTGCAAAGTTGCACTTAGTGTAATTACGTGATCACAACGAGTACCCAGGAGCCGTCCCCGGATCCGCTCCTCCCCGAGCCGAGCACGCCTTCGCGTCGCGAGCTCAACAAAGCAGCAACCCGCAGCTCAATAGCCGCCGCAGCCCTCGACCTCCTCCGAAGCAAAGGCCCCGGCAATTTCACCGTCGAGGACATCGCTGCCAGCGCGGGAGTTTCGCGACGGACCTTCTTTAACTATTTCCCCAGCCTCGAAGCGGCCCTGGCATCAGTGGCCGACGGCTTCATGGACCACGCCCTGGAACAATTCCGCCTGCGCCCCGCAGAAGAATCCATCCTTGAATCCGCGCAGGCCGCCCTCATGGCCCTCGCAGATCCGATGTCCGTGGCACCCATGGCCGAGCTGTTCAGCCTCACCCAGGACAACCGCGCGTTGGCCCGCTCCGAGCTTGAAGCCTGGGAACACTGCACCGGGCAAATCATTGACGCTGCCCGCAGCAGGCTCGGTGAAGGCATCAGCGAGCTCTACTTGCATGCTTTGGCGGGCTCGGTGATCTCCTGCGGCAAGGCGGCCATGACTGTTTGGTTCGCCGAACGAGGGCCCGACCTCTCCGCGGAATCCCTCGCCGTCCTTCGCCAGCACCTCATCGATGCGATGGGTCTCCTCGGCGCCGGCTTCGCGCCGCCGTCGGACGTTTCAGCCCCACAATCTCCGGCATCAGCCGCCCCCTCTGTTCCAACCACCAAAGATCGGTTCTGACATGGCTTCGTTCCTCTACCGGCTCGGCAAATTCTCGTACCGGCGCCGCTGGCTGGTGATCTCCATCTGGCTGGCCGTCCTGGTGGCCGTGGGCGGTTCAGCCGCAGCTTTCCACGGCACCATGTCCAACAACTTCACCATCCCCGGCACCGAAACCCAGCGGATGGCCGACAAGCTCAAGGAAGCCCTGCCTGCTTCCTCCGGCGGATCCGCGAGCGTCGTCTTTGACGCCGGCGACGCCGGTTTCGACCAAGCCAAGAAGGATGCCGTCGCGGCCGCCCTCGACAAGCTCAAGGACATGCCCGACATCCAAGGGACGGTGAACCCGTTCACCACGCAAGAACAGCTGGATTCCGCGGCCAGCCAGATCGCCGACGGTGAAGCCAAGGCTGCGGCAGGTCAAGCCCAACTGGATGCCTCCCGCGCACAGCTGACGGCTGGCGAGGCGCAACTCTCCGCGGCCGAGCAGCAGCTGGCGGCCTCCGGCCTCACCCCCGCGCAGATTGACGCGCAGCTCGGTGCCAAGCGCGCTGAGCTCGCCGCGGGCAAGGAAAAGCTCGACGCCGGTGCTAAGGAGGCCGCCGACGGCGCTGCCACCTTGGCCCTCGCCAAGCGGCAAGCTGCTGCCTCGGAGGGGCTCCGGTTCGTCTCCAGCGACAACAAGGCAGCAATCGCGCAGGTCCAGTTCAAGACCTCCATCAACGCGGTAGATCCAGCCGACCGCAAGCAAGTGCAGGACATCGTTCACGAGGTATCTTCCGCAGGCGTCACGGCATATGCCAGCAAGGAAATCACTGAGGACGTCTCCCAGATCTTCGGCATTGCCGAAATCGTGGGCGTGGCCGTTGCCGCGTTGGTTCTGATCCTTATGCTCGGCACCCTGGTCGCGGCGGGCCTTCCGCTGGTGATGGCTTTGATCGGAGTCGCGGTTGGCGTCGGTGGCACATTCGCGCTCACCAGCGTGATCGACATGAGCTCCATCTCCCCGATGCTCGCCCTGATGCTCGGCCTTGCGGTGGGTATCGACTACTCCCTGTTCATCGTCAACCGCCACCGCGGCCAACTCTTGGCAGGCATGGACGGCGAAGAATCCGCGGCCCTTGCCACGGGAACCTCCGGTAACGCTGTGTTGTTCGCGGGCCTCACCGTCATCATCGCGCTTGCCGCCCTGGTGGTCCCCGGGCTTCCCTTCCTCGCAGTCATGGGTGTCGCCGCCGCGGCGACAGTGGCGGTCGCCGTCGTCGTCGCATTGACCCTGACGCCCGCCATCCTGGCGCTGATCGGCCGCCGGCTCATCTCCAAGCGCGCCTGGGCCAAGGCCGCCAAGCACAATGCCGAACCGGGCCACGAAGCAGCCGACCGCGCCCTCGAAGAGAAGCGCAGCAGCGGTGGCTGGGGCGGCCTTGTTACCCGGCATCCGTGGGTTGCTTTGATCCTCAGCGTCGTCCTGCTCGGAGCCGTTGCGCTGCCCGCTTCCCAGTTGCGGCTTGCACTGCCCGACGGCGGTTCCGAACCTGTCGATTCACAGGCGTTCAAGGCCTATGACCTCACGCGCAGCAGCTTCGGCGAAGGCATGACGGGCCCGATCATCGTGGTCGCCGAGTTCCCTGAAGGTCTGAGCGAAAACGGCGCCAAGAACAAACAGTACGATGTCGCCGACAAGCTGCGGGGCGTGGACAACGTGATCGCCGCAGTGCCCGTGGCCCTCAGCGATGACCTGCGAACCGCGGTCTACCAGGTGATCCCTAAAGAGGGACCCGCCAGCGCCAGCACCGTCCAGGTGGTTTCCGACGTCCGCGCCAAGGGCACCGACATCCGTGACCAGAACGATGTGACCATCGGACTGACCGGCCAGACGGCCGGCAACATCGATGTGTCCGCCAAACTTGGTGCGGCACTGCCCCCTTACCTCGCAATTGTGGTGGGACTTTCGCTGATCCTGCTCCTGCTGGTGTTCCGCTCGATCGTCGTTCCGCTGCTGGCCACGGGTGGCTTCCTGCTCTCGCTGGCCGCCGCTTTCGGTGCCGTGGTTGCCGTGTACCAGTGGGGCTGGTTGGGTGGAATCTTCGACGTCGCCAACCCAGGCGCCGTCCTGAGCTTCCTGCCCATCATTTTGATCGGCGTGCTGTTCGGCCTGGCCATGGACTACCAGGTGTTCATCACCTCCGGCATGCGCGAATCGTTCATGCACGGCGAGTCCGCCAAGCACGCGGTCCGGTCCGGGTTCAGCCACGCCGCGGCCGTGGTCACCGCCGCCGCGATCATCATGGTCAGCGTGTTCTCGGGTTTCATCTTCAGCCACCTCACCATGGTCCGGCCCCTGGGCTTTGCGATGGCGTTCGGTGTGCTCATCGATGCGTTCGTGGTCCGCATGACGATCGTTCCGGCCGTGATGTACCTGTTGGGCGAAAAAGCCTGGTGGCTGCCCAAGTGGCTCCAGCGGATCCTCCCGGACGTGGACGTCGAAGGCGCCAAGCTCACCCGCAGCGACCGCCCCAAGGCCGGATCCGGAGAGCTGGTCCACTAACGCTCCTCCACGTAATCACCCCTTCAACCCGACGCTCCATCACTTGCTTCACGCCAGTGATGGAGCGTCGGGCGTTTAGGCGGGACGTGAGAGAGGGTCCGCGGGAAACAGGCGGGACGTGAGAGAGCGTCCGCGGGAAGCAGGCGGGATGTGAGCGAGGGTCGTATTAGGCTGGAGGGCGTGACCCGATTGATCCTCGCCTCCCAGTCCCCCGCCCGCACCAAGCTGCTCACGGAGGCGGGCATCCAGCATGAGATCCTGGTCTCGGAAGTCGATGAGGATGCAGTCCAGGCGAAGTACGGCGTGACGGACGCCCACGACACCGCCCTGCTGCTCGCCCGGGCCAAGGCAGAAGCCGTTGCAGCCCTCCCCGAAGCTGAAGGCGCCCTGGTAATCGGGTGCGACTCGGTGTTCGAATTCGACGGCGAGTCCCACGGTAAGCCCTACACCGCGGAAGTCGCCCGGGAGCGGATGCTTCGCATGAGCGGCTCGCAGGGAGTATTGCACACAGGGCACTGGCTGGTTGACTGCCGCGATACCGCAGCTGACGCGGACGAAGACGCAGCTGCCGGCGACTGGTCCCCGGACGGCACAGGCGCCACGGTGGGCGGGGTCTCCAGCGCGGAAGTTCACTTCGCGCAGATGTCCGAAAGCGAGATCGACGCCTACATCGCTACCGGCGAGCCCCTGCACTGCGCCGGATCCTTCACCATCGACGGCCTGGGTGGGGCCTTCATCCGCAAGGTCGACGGCGACCCGCACGCCGTCGTCGGGCTTTCCATCTCCACCCTCCGGGATCTGCTGGTGCACGCGAACGTAGGCATCACAGAGCTGTGGAACTCAAACAGCCAGTAGAAGCAATTTGTAGCAACCCTACAAAGGAACATCGCCTCACACACGGAATCCCCCATCAATATGGGCGGAACCCTCACAATCACGCTAGGCTCCCTGAAGGACAGAAGGAGTCAACAACTTGTCAGCTAACCCGGCGCAGCCCATTTCCAGCCCTCTTACCAAGGTCTTGATTGCCAACCGCGGCGAAATCGCGGTCCGCATCATCCGAGCCGCCCGGGACGAAGGCATTGCCTCCGTGGCGGTTTACGCCGACCCTGACCGCGATGCCCTCCACGTTCGCCTCGCCGATGAAGCCTACGCTTTGGGTGGCAACACCGCTGCCGAGTCGTACCTGGTGATGGACAAGATCATTGAGGTTGCCAAGCAGTCCGGCGCCGACGGCATCCACCCCGGTTACGGCTTCCTGGCCGAAAACGCCGAGTTTGCTGCGAAGGTCATCGACGCCGGTATCACCTGGATCGGCCCCTCCCCCGAGGCCATCTCCGCGTTGGGTGATAAGGTCCAGGCCCGCCACATCGCCGAAAAGGTGGGGGCTCCGCTGGTCCCTGGCACGGCCGACCCCGTCCAGGATGCCGACGAAATCCTGAAGTTCGCCGAGGAATTCGGACTTCCTGTCGCCATCAAGGCTGCCTTCGGCGGTGGCGGGCGTGGCATCAAGGTGGCCCGCACCATGGACGAAATCCCTGAACTGTACGAGTCTGCCGTGCGCGAAGCCACCGCAGCCTTCGGCCGCGGCGAGTGCTTCATCGAGCGTTTCCTCGATGCACCGCGCCACGTTGAGACGCAGTGCCTGGCCGACGGCTTCGGCAACGTGGTTGTGGTCTCCACCCGCGACTGCTCCCTGCAGCGCCGCAACCAGAAACTTGTCGAAGAAGCTCCCGCGCCGTACCTGAGCGAAGAGCAGGTCAAGCGCCTCTACGAATCCTCCAAGGCCATCCTCAAGGAGGCCAACTACCTTGGTGCCGGCACATGTGAGTTCCTGGTGGGCCAGGATGGCACCATTTCCTTCCTCGAGGTCAACACCCGGCTCCAGGTGGAGCACTGCGTATCCGAAGAAGTCACGGGCATCGACCTGGTCCGCGAGCAGTTCCGCATCGCCCGCGGTGAAGCCCTCGGCTACGAGGACCCCGAGGTCCGTGGCCACTCCTTCGAGTTCCGCATCACGGGCGAAGACCCGGGCCGCAACTTCATGCCCGCCCCTGGCACCATCACCACCCTGAAGAACCCGACCGGACCCGGCGTCCGGATCGATTCCGGCGTGGATCAGGGAGACGTCATCAGTGGCAACTTCGACTCCATGCTCTCCAAGCTGATCGTCACCGGCGCTACCCGCGAGCAGGCCCTGCAGCGTTCACGCCGCGCCTTGGAAGAGATGGTGGTGGAGGGTATCCCCACCGTTATTCCGTTCGACCTGGCAGTCGTCACCGACCCCGATTTCGCCCCGGCCGAGGGTCCTTTCAAGGTTCACACCCGCTGGATCGAAACTGAGTTCGTCAACAGCATCCCGGCTTGGTCTGCCAGCACGGCCGGCGCAGAAAACCCCGACGCCGGTGAGCGCCAGCGCGTCGTCGTCGAGGTTGGTGGAAAGCGCCTTGAGGTCGTCCTGCCTTCCGGCTTGGGTGGCGGCGTGGCTGCCGTCTCGAGTGGCTCGGGCACCAAGTCCGGGAAGTCCAAAAAGCGCTCCCGTTCCGCTGGTGCTACGGCTGCTGCGGCCGGCGGCAACGCCCTGACGTCGCCCATGCAGGGCACCATCGTCAAGGTGGCAGCCTCTGAAGGCGACGTCGTGGCCGAGGGCGACCTGATCGTCGTCCTCGAAGCCATGAAGATGGAGCAGCCCCTCACAGCCCACAAGGCCGGCACCATTCGCGGCCTGTCCGCCGCGGCAGGCGAGACCGTCGCCGCCGGCGCCGTCATCGCCACCATCGAGGACTAAGAACAACCGCTTAACGACGTCGGCCCCGCACCAAACGGTGCGGGGCCGACGTCGTTAAGGCGTACTTAGGCTACGTTGTTCTCGTAGTCGGTGTCCTTGGTTTCACGCGTCAACCACAGGGCGATGAAGGTCACCACAGCGGCGACGGCCATGTAGACACCCACCAACCAGGTGCTTCCGTTCGCTGCCGACCAGAGTGCGATGGCCACGAACGATGCCGGGGCGGCACCGATCATGGACGACAGGTTGTAAGCGACCGCAGAACCTGTGTATCGGACATTTGCCGGGAAGAGCTCGGGCAGGATGGCGGCCATGGGACCGAACGTCAGGCCCATGAGCGTGAAGCCAACAATGAGTCCAACCATGGCGGCGGCCTGGCCAGGGCCGAACATGGTGAACCAGAGCGCACCGAAGACGAAGATGCCGGCGGTGACGCCCAGCAGGAACTTGCGGCGGCCCCACCTCTCAGCCAGCGGCCCGGAAACCACCGTGAAGATGCCGAAGAAGACCACGCCGATGATCAGCATCCACAGGAAGTCAGAGCGGGTAATGCCCAGTCCGGGAACGAATGCTGCGATTTGGTCAGCTGTCATGGGCTTGCCGGCTTTTTCGGCGGCGGCCTGGGCACCGGCCAGGGTGGGCTTGGTGCCGTAGGACAAAGTGAACGTGGTCATGATGTAGAAGAGCACGTAGGTGGCGAACATGATGAAGGTACCGGCCACCACGGGGCGCCAGTGGCTCTTGAGTGTGGCTGCGAGGGGCAGCTTCTGGACCTTCTCCTGCTGGATGACCTTGGTGAAGGACACGCTTTCCACCAGCTTCAACCGGACGTAGAGGCCCACGATGACCAGCACGGCACTGAGGATGAACGGAACCCGCCAGCCCCATGCGAGGAACTCTTCGGCGGTCAGTGCCACGTTCATCCAGATGAAGATGACGTTGGCAATGATGAAGCCGATCGGGGCACCAAGCTGCGGGAACGTTCCGTAGATGGCGCGCTTGCCTTCCGGAGCGTTCTCGGTGGCGAGCAAAGCCGCGCCGGACCATTCTCCACCAAGGGCGAGGCCTTGGAAGAAGCGCAGAACCACCAGGAGGATGGGCGCCAGGATGGCCCAACCCGGCATGGATGCCGTAGGCAGGAGTCCGATCAGGAACGTGGCAATACCCATGGTCAGAAGCGAAGCGACCAGGGTGCCCTTGCGGCCGATCTTGTCACCAAAGTGTCCGAAGACCACTGCGCCGACGGGGCGGGCGAAGAAGGCCACGCCGAAGATGGCAAACGCACTGAGCAACGCGTTGATATCAGTGGCGTCCGGGAAGAAGAGCTTCGGGAAGACGAGTACCGACGCGGTGGCATAGGCGTAGAAGTCGTAGAACTCGATCGTCGTGCCGATCAGGCTGGCGAAGATCACTTTGCCCCGCGAGTTCACCGGCTGAGTGGACTCGCCTTCCTTGGATGGTGCGGTGGAAGACATGTAGTTGCAGCTTTCGTTCACATGGATTATTCGAGAGTTCAATAATAGTTCCCGCTGTCCATTGACTGGACAACCAAGTCCAACATGCGGACAGCCGCAGAAATCCCACGATGTGGTCTGCGCCACAATACCTCACCACGGCCTCACGCGCCGGTGACCCCGCCGATAGGGAAATGTCACAGGGCGTTTACAAACAGCGTCCGTCCGTGAAATGCGCCAAACCTACCTTGGAAGAACAACGTCCCCCACCAAGGAGGCACTCCCGTGACTGTTGATAGCACCGCAGATGCACTGGTTCCCGTCCAGTCCACTGCTGCCGCCACCCCCACCCTTGAACACCGCCCCGGCCGCTGGATCGCCAACTGGGATGCCGAGGACAAGGGCCAGTGGGAAGCCGAAGGCCGGTCCATCGCCAAGCGAAACCTGTATTGGTCCATCTTCGCCGAATTCCTCGGATTCGTTGTGTGGCAGCTGTGGTCCATCGTGGTTGTCCAGCTCCCCGCCGCCGGTTTCACGTTTGATTCCAACCAGATCTTCTGGCTCATCTCCATTCCCAGCCTCGTAGGCGCAACACTCCGTATCCCCTACACCTTCATGGTTCCGAAGTTCGGTGGCCGGAACTGGACCATCGTCTCGGCACTCCTGCTCCTGATCCCCACCACGGGATTGGCGATCTGCGTCTCCAACCCGGAAACGCCGTTCGGTGTCATGCTTCTCATCGCCGCCCTTGCCGGCTTCGGTGGCGGCAACTTCGCCAGCTCCATGGCCAACATCACCTTCTTCTACCCGGCCCGCGAAAAGGGTTGGGCGCTGGGCCTGAACGCCGCCGGCGGAAACCTGGGTGCCGCCGTCGCGCAGCTTGTTGTTCCGATCGCCATCACGCTCCTGGCGGCGGGAACGGTCAACCTTCCCGTGGCCGGCATCATCTGGATTCCCCTGATCCTCATCGCCGCCTTCGGCGCCTGGAAGTACATGAACAACCTCACCAGCGCCAAAGGCGATGTGGCCGGCTCGCTGGCGGCCCTCAAGGAACCGCACCTGTGGGTCATGGCGTTTCTGTACATCGGTACCTTCGGTTCCTTCATCGGCTTTGCGGGCGTCTTCCCCAAACTGATCAAGGACTACTTCCCGGACTTCTCCTCCATCCACGTCGGCGCAGTTGCGCTCTCACTTGCCTTCCTCGGCCCGCTTGTCGGCTCCCTGGCCCGCCCCTACGGCGGACGCATGGCCGACCGGATGGGCGGGGCGCGAATGACCATTGCCTCCTTCGCTTCCATGGCCGTCATCACCCTCACCATGATCTGGACGTTGCCGCTGAAGAACTTCTGGCTCTTCCTCACCCTGTTCCTGCTCCTCTTCCTGGCGAGCGGCTTTGGTAACGGCGCAACATACCGCATGATCCCGGTCATCTTCGCCACCTCCAGCAGGGCTGCACGGAACGGAGCCAGCAGCGCGGCCACCGCCCGGCTTGCAGCATCCTCACTGGGCCTGATCTCGGCGATCGGCGCCTATGGCGGCTTCGTCATCCCGCAGGTGCTCAACGCCTCCAACACCACCGCAGGTTCCTACACCCCGGCGTTCTACGGATTCGTGGGAGCGTACGTCCTGATGCTCACCGTCTGCTGGGTCTGCTACATCCGCCCGGCCCGGAAGCGCAACACGATCGGACACATCTAGATGCCCAACGGCGCCGATACCCACTGCCCCTACTGCGCGCTCCAGTGCGCCATGACGCTGACCCCGGCCACGACGGACTCCGCCGCGCCGGGGCCGGCGCCCGCACCCACCGCAGAACCGGCCCAGCCAGCCGCGCCCCTGGAGGTCTCCGGGCGCGACTTCCCCACCAACCGGGGCGGGCTGTGCCGCAAAGGCTGGACATCGGCGTCGTTGTTGCATCACAACGGCCGGGTCACCGAGCCGCTCCTCAAGGGATCGGACGGCGTCCACCAACCGATCTCCTGGGACCAAGCGCTCATGCTCATCGCAGCGGCCGTCAAGGACACCCAAAAGCACCACGGAAACGATGCGGTGGGCGTCTTCGGGGGCGGCGGCCTCACCAACGAGAAGGCGTACCTGCTGGGCAAGTTCGCGCGCCTGGCGCTGAGGACTTCCCGCATCGACTACAACGGCCGGTTCTGCATGTCCTCGGCTGCTGCGGCAGGCAACCGTGCGTTCGGCGTGGACCGCGGCCTCCCCTTCCCGGTAACGGACCTGGACACCGCGTCCGTCATCCTCATGCTCGGTTCCAACGTTGCCGAGACCATGCCACCCTTCGTCCCGCACCTGCAGGGCGCCCGCGACGCCGGCGGCCTGATCGTGGTGGATCCGCGACGCTCGGCTACTGCTGCGTTGACGTCCGACGGCGGCGGCCTCCACCTGCAGCCGACCCCCGGTACCGATTTGGCCCTCCTTTTGGGCATCTCCCATGTGGTGGTGCACGAGGGCCTGGTGGATGACAAGTTCATTGCTGCAAAGACCACCGGTTACGCGGCTGTGGTGCGCAGCCTCAATGCCTTCTGGCCCGAACGCGTCCAGACCATCACCGGCGTTCCCGCGAACCTCATCCGGGAGACCGCCCGGCGGCTGGCGCACGGTGTCCGCACCGGCGGCAGCTACATCCTCAGTGGCCGCGGCGTGGAACAGCACGTGGACGGCACGGATACAGCCACGGCAGCGATCAACCTCAGCCTTCTCCTCGGCCTGCCAGGTTCGGCGCGCAGTGGCTATGGCACACTCACCGGCCAGGGCAACGGCCAGGGCGGCCGCGAACACGGGCAAAAGGCCGATCAGCTCCCGGGTTACCGCAAGATCGCCGATCCCGCCGCCCGCGCCCACATCGCCAAGGTGTGGGGAATCGAGGAGTCACTGATCCCCGGACCGGGACTGCCCGCCGTCGAACTCCTGAAGTCGCTCGGGAAGCCCGACGGCGTCCGTTGCCTTTTCGTGCACGGCGCCAACGTTGTGGTGTCGGCACCCGATACGAACGCCGTGACGGCCGGGCTGCGGGCTCTCGACTTTCTGGTTGTCTGTGATTTCTTCATGTCAGAGACGGCCGCCGAAGCGGATCTGGTCCTGCCTGTCACGCAGTGGGCCGAGGAGGAGGGCACGCTGACCAACCTCGAGGGGCGGGTGATCCGGCGTCGTCAGGCGCTGACTCCTCCCCCAGGCGTCCGCAGCGAACTCTGGCTCATGGCCCGGCTCGCCGAACGTCTGGAAGCACCCTCCATTTTCAGTGACGACCCTGAGTCGGTGTTCGAAGAACTTCGTCTGGCCTCCGCCGGCGGCTTGGCTGATTACTCGGGCATCGACTACGCCATGCTGGACCGCGGGGAAGCGGCCTACTGGCCCTACCCCGTTGGCAGCACGGGCACGCCGCGGCTTTTCGGCGATGGCTTCGCGCACTCTGATGGCCGGGCCGTCATGGTGCCCGTGACCCCACCCAAGCGGGCGGTGCGTTCATTTGCGGATGACTCGCTGGCACTGGCTACCGGGCGGCTGCTGGAGCACTACCAGTCCGGCGCGCAAACCCGACGGGTCGAGGCACTGATGGCAGCCCAACCGCAGGCGCGGCTGCTGATCCACCCGGGCACCGCAGCTTCACGTGGGATTGCCGACGGCGACTACGCCACGGTCACGAACGAACGCGGCGAGGTCCTCTGCCGGGCCGAGCTCAGCAACTCTGTCCGGGCCGACACTGTTTTCCTGCCGTTCCACTTCCCCGGCCAGGAGAATGCCAACCGCCTCACGGAGGCGGCCACAGATCCCATTTCCGGCATGCCGGAGTTCAAGACCAGCCGGGTGTGGGTTAAGAAGGCAGCGGCAACCCCGGTGGCAGCAACCGCCGTCGGGGTTCGAGCGCCGGTTTACGTCAAGGAGGCTTTATGAGCGAGCGGATTGTCGTCGTAGGTTTCGGTCCCGTGGCAGCGCGCCTCGTGGACGAAATCCTCCCCGCCGTACGTTCGGGCCTGGTCCAGCTGATGGTGGTTGGACAGGAACCGGAAGCTGCCTACAACCGCGTGATGGTTGCTGAACTGGGCGTGGGGCGGACCACTGCCGAGGCGCTGGCTATGGCTGACGCGGCCGACTTGATGGCCGACGGCGTCGACGTCAGGTTGGGCGTGAAGGTCAAAAGGATCGACCGGGCACGCCAGCACGTAGTGCTTTCCGATGGCAGCTCCGAGCATTACGACCGGTTGGTGTTCGCCACTGGTTCCCGTCCGGTGATTCCCAACCTGACCGGCCTCAACCCCGACCCTGCCGGACCTGTGCTTCCGGTGGGAGTGACGGCGTTGCGCGATCTCCGGGACGCCGCCGTCCTCCGTGCTGCCGTGGCAGGTGGCAAGCGCGTGGTGGTGCTGGGCGGTGGCGTCCTGGGCTTGGAGACGGCGCTGGCCGCCTCCGAGGAAGGTGCCTTGGTCACTGTCGTCCACAACGGCCCCTTCCCCCTGGGCCGCAGCATCGACCGGGGCAGCGGCTCCGTGCTCACCAACAGCTTGCGTTTGGGCGGAGTCAGGATGGCGGGCAACGCCCGCTCCACCGGTGTTGAAACGGCGGGTCCCGGAGGATCCTTCTCCGCCCTGTTGCTCGATGACGGTTCCGCGATCGACGGCGACCTGCTGGTGTTGTCCTGTGGCGTAAGGCCCCGGATTGAACTGGCGGAAGGCTGTGGTCTGCCTACCGGCGCCGGGATCCTGGTGGACCACCACCTCCGGACCTTTCACGAGCCCCACATGTTCGCGATCGGTGACTGTGCGGAAGTGCGCTGCCCGGACGCTGCCTGCACCGATTGCCGGAGCGCCACGGGTCCGTCAGGCCTGGTGGGTCCGGGCTGGCGGCAGGCCGAATGGCTGGCCGAGTACCTCGTGGTCCTGGCCCGCGACGGACAGGCGGCCGCGGATGCCCTGGAAGCGCTGCCCCCGGAAAAGCCCGGTGTGGTGGTCCTGAAGGCGCGTGGCATCAACCTTGCCGTGGCGGGCGACAACCAGGCAGATCCTTGGGATGAAGAGCTACTGGAGTCCGGTGCTGCTTCCGGGCGCCCGCGCCGGCAGGTCTCCCAGTGGGCCGATCCTGAGCACGGCCGCTACGTAAAGATGACCACCCGGGGCGGGGTGCTGGAGGGCTTGGTGTCTGTGGGCATGCCCCGTACTGCTGCCGAACTGGTGGTCTTGTTTGAGCGCTCTTCCGAACTCCCCGCGGACCGGTCCTTGCTGCTGCGCCTGGATGGTCCGGACCAGTTGGACAGCGGCGCCACCAGCACCGACCCGCAACGGACCGTTTGCCGTTGTGCAGGGGTTAGCGCCGCCAGCATCGAAGACTCGGTGCTGGAAGGTTGCTCTTCCGTTGGCGAGGTTTCCAAGGCCACCCGGGCCGGTACAGGCTGCGGCGGGTGCCACGAGGACATCAAGGGCATCATCGAGAAACACTTCCAGGCCGCCGCAGCTTGAAGCCGCATAGTTTTTGGTTTGCCGCTCGGGTTCGGGGGTTCGCTGCGGAGCATGCCGTGCGCCCGGCATTCGCCGCAGCGAGCCATCGAATCGGACACTTAGGCTTCTCACGTGAACATCTCAGAGCAGGCCCCAGGGATCTTCGCGCGCGGACGTAGGAAGCACAAACGCCCGTTTCGATGGTTCGCTGCACGTTAGACGGTAGGTATCGTCTGGTGCGCTGCGAACCGTCGAAACGGGCGTCGGCGTTGGCGCTACATGTGAACGTGCAGGCGCCGTGCAGCTTCCGAGATGGATCCTGTCAGGGACGGGTACACCGTGAAAGCGCTGGCCACGTCATCGACGTGCAGCTTCTGGGTGACGGCAACCGAGATCGGGAAGATGAGCTCGGAGGCATTCGGGCCTACCACCACGCCACCGATCACGGTGCCGGATCCCTTGCGGGCGATGATCTTGACGAAGCCATCCTTGGTGTTGCGCATCTTGGCGCGGGCATTGCTGAGCAGGGACAGCATCACGACATCGCCCTGGTATTTGCCGGACGCGAGGTCGGCCTCGGAAACGCCCACGGAGGCGATTTCCGGGGACGTGAAGATGTTGGACGCAACTTGGTTGAGCTTGAGTGGCTTCACGCCGTCGCCCATGAAGTGCGCGATCGCGATGCGGCCCTGCATGGCGGCCACGGATGCGAGGGCGAACACACCGGTGCAGTCGCCGGCCGCGTAGATGTTGGGGGCAGTGGTGCGGGAAACGCCGTCCACCTTGATGTGGCCGGATTCCGTGAGCGCCACGCCCGCTTCTTCAAGGCCGATTCCAGCGGTGTTGGGAATGGACCCGACACACACCAGGCAGTGCGTACCTGTCACGATCGATCCGTCACCCAAGGTGACTTTCACGCCGTCGTCCGTCCGCTCGACGGCGTTGGCGCGGGACTTCGACAAGACTCGGACGCCGCGGCGCTCAAAGACGCCTTCGAGCAGCTTGGCCGCATCCGTGTCCTCGCCAGGGAGGACCTGGTCGCGGCTGGAAATCAGGGTGACCTTGGAACCCAGGCCGTTGTAGGCGGAGGCGAACTCAGCGCCGGTCACGCCGGAACCCACCACGATCAGTTCCTCGGGAAGTTCGTCCAGATTGTAGATCTGGGCCCAGTTGAGGATGCGTTCACCGTCGGGCTTGGCGGTGGGGAGTTCACGCGGGTGGGCGCCAACGGCCAGCAGGATCGCGTCGGCGTCAATGGTGCGGGTGCCTTCGAGGGTCAGGACCTCGATGGTGTTGTTGTCCAGCAGCTTGCCCGAACCGATGACGATCTCCACGCCCAGGCGCTCCAGGCCCGCGCGGATGTCGTTCGACTGCCCATGGGCCAGGTTCAGGACGCGGTCGTTGATGTGCTTGAGGTCGGCGCGGGGCTTTGATGCCGCGCCGTCGCCGTCGAACTTCACTCCCAGCTCGTCGGCCTCGCCGACGCGGGTCATGAGATCGGCAGTTGCGATGAGCGTTTTGGAAGGCACGACGTCGGTCAGCACGGCCGAGCCGCCAAGGCCCGCCCGCTCAACAATGGTGACGTGGGCACCGAGTGAGGCGGCCACCATGGCAGCTTCATATCCGCCGGGACCACCTCCCAGGATCGCGATACGGGGGGCACTGAAGTCAACTTGGGTGGTCACAATCCTCAATTCTCGCTCATTGCCACGCCGGCTGCCACTCAGCCCACCCTCACCTACGCGTGCGTCCCTACCAAAGTCCCGTGGCCGCAAGGTAGCTTGTACCAGTGAGTAACACTGAGCTGATGAACACAGACCCCTTCGAAGCCGCCCAGGCCGCCGCAGACTTCATTGCAGCGGAAACAGGCATCGAGTCCCACGATGTTGCACTGGTGCTGGGATCCGGCTGGGCCGAGGCCGCCGATCTTATCGGCGAGACCACCGCGACCCTTAACGCCTCGGAGGTGCCCGGCTTCCACAAACCCGCCGTGGTGGGCCACGTGGGCACCATCCGCTCCGTCCTGACCAAGGAGGGCAAGCGGGCCTTGGTGCTTGGCGCGAGGACCCACTACTACGAAGGCAGGGGCGTCCGATCTGTAGTCCACGGTGTCCGCACGGCTGCGGCCGCAGGGTGCAAGACACTGGTCCTCACCAACGGCTGTGGCGGCCTCAACGAGGACTGGACGCCAGGCACACCCGTGCTCATCAGCGACCACATCAACCTGACTGCGACTTCACCGCTTGAGGGCGCTACGTTCGTTGACCTCACCGACCTCTACTCTTCGCGGATCCGCGACCTGGCCCGGGAAGTGGATCCATCCCTGCAGGAGGGTGTGTACGCGCAGTTCACCGGGCCGCACTACGAAACCCCGGCGGAAGTCCAGTACGCCAAGCGCATCGGCGCGGACCTTGTAGGCATGTCCACCGCCTTGGAAGCGATCGCCGGCCGCCACGCGGGCATGGAAGTCTTCGGGATCTCGCTGGTCACCAACCTCGCAGCCGGCATCAGCCCCGTTCCCTTGAGCCACGCCGAAGTCCTCGAAGCCGGTCAGGCCGCGGGCAAGCGCATCTCCAAGCTGCTGGCGGAGATTATCGCGAAGCTCTAAGGTTTTCGCCACAAAAAATGCGTGGTCACCGCCCGGTGGCCACGCATTGCTGCTTTAAGGCTGCGTTTATTGGTGCGCGCTAACAATTCTTCCGGCACGTAAACACACAGTAAATTCTCAGAATAAATAAGATTTATGCCGAAACATTTGACCCGCTTCCCGCGGATATGCCACGCGCGCACGTTGACAATGTAAGCGCTTGCACATCTACCGGCGGGTAGCTTTTTGGGCCGCTGAAACGTCCTTTGATTTGCGACCTAACACGTGTCTAGCGTGGGAGCGTTCCGGTAAGTCGACGTGCCGGAGCGAACGGCAGCAAGTCCCCTCAAGGCCTTGCCGCACTCCCGAAACGATGGCGTCCTTCAATGACGCTTCCCGCGGCTCGATGGACGCCGGAGCAGGGAAACCCCATACCGGGGATCAGGGCATGCGCCCCACTCCACGAAGTCCAACACTCCGCGAGAAGAGCAAGCATGAACACGCACTCAACCCCTCAACGGCCACGCCGCCGTCTGCGACGGGCAGTAGCCGTCGCAGCGGCAGCCAGCGTGGCAGGCAGCATCCTGCTGCTCACGCCGGCTGCGCAGGCCAACCTGCCGGCCGACCCGCCGTCGAGCACCATGCCGGCGCCAACGCCCGGCTTCCCCCTGCCGAGCCTGCACACGCAACAGGCCTACGACCCCGCCGCGAACTTCACCTCCAAGTGGACGCGAGCCGACGCCAAACAGATCATGGCCCAGAGCAACCCCAACGTTGCGCCCGGACAGAACTCCATGAGCCCCAACGTCACCATGCCGGAAATCCCCAAGGACTTCCCCGCCATGAACGACGACGTCTGGGTCTGGGACACCTGGTCCTTGACGGACGAGAACGCGAACCAGATCAGCTACAAGGGCTGGGACGTAATCTTCGCCCTCGTCGCCGACCGCCACGCAGGCTACGGCTTCGACCAGCGGCACTGGAACGCCCGTATCGGCTACTTCTTCCGCAAGACCAACGCCGATCCCGCCAAGGACAAATGGAACTACGGCGGCCACCTGTTCCTGGACAACACCTCCATCGGCAACACGGAATGGTCCGGCTCCACGCGCCTCATGCAGGGCAACAAGATCAATGTGTTCTACACAGCCACCACGTTCTACGATGTCGCCGAGCGCAACGCAGGCGGCGGCGGGATTGCCCCGGATGCGGCCATCGCAAAAGCCCTTGGCACCATCCACGCCACCAAGGACGGCGTGACCTTCGATGGTTTCCAGCACACCAAGCTGCTTGAGCCGGACGGAAAGCTGTACCAGAACAAAGCCCAGAACCCGGGCTTCGCCTTCCGTGATCCCTACACGTTCGCGGACCCCGCACACCCCGGCAAGACCTTCATGGTGTTCGAAGGCAACACCGGTGGCACCCGCGGCTCCTACAAGTGCAAGCAGGAAGACCTGGGCTACCGTCCGGGCGATCCGCACTCTGAGACAGTGGACCAGGTCAACAGCACCACCGGCGCCTGGTACCAGACCGCCAACGTGGGCCTGGCTGTGGCGGACAACAAGGACCTGACAAAGTGGAGCTTCCTCCCGCCGGTCCTGTCGGCCAACTGCGTCAACGACCAGACCGAGCGTCCGCAGATCTTCATCCAGAACGAGAACGGCAAGAACAAGTACTACCTGTTCACCATCAGCCACCAATTCACCTACGCCGACGGCATGCGCGGCCCTGACGGCGTGTACGGCTTCGTCGGCGACGGCGTTCGTTCGGACTACCAGCCGGTCAACAACAGTGGCCTGGCTTTGGGCTCCCCCACGGACCTGAACATGCCGGCCAACGCGCCGGAAGGACCGGATCCGCGCCAGAACGGGCGGCAGTTCCAGGCCTACTCGCACTACGTCCAGCCGGGCGGCCTCGTCCAGTCATTCATCGACAACGTCGACGGCGTACGCGGCGGTTCGCTCTCACCCACCGTGAAGATGAACTTCAAGGGCGGCGTGACCCAGGTTGACCGCAGCTTCGGCAAGAACGGCCTCGGCCCGTTCGGTTACCTGCCCACCAACGTCCGTGTCGGTGGCGAAGGCCTCTACAAGTAACACCCCCGGCCGTCAGGCCAAGGCGGGGGTGCCGGCCCCACACCTGCCGGCACCCCCGCCACCCCAACCTTTCAGGATTCTCCCCATGACTCTCCCCAACCCCCCCCTGTCCCGCCGCCACCTGCTAGCCGCAAGTGCCGCCGTCGTGATTGGTTTTTCAGCCGCTGCCTGCACCCCTGATGAAAGCCCGACGCCGGCCCCCACTGTCGCTGGTACCGCACCCACCGCTTCGGATCCCTGGCGGCCGACTGCCCACCTGACAGCTGCGAAGAACTGGCTCAACGACCCCAATGGGCTGGTCTACCACGATGGGACGTACCACGCCTTCTACCAGCACAATCCGCGCGGAAACTCATGGGGGAACATGTCCTGGGGCCACTCCACCAGCACCGACCTGGTGCACTGGGAACAACAGCCGGTAGCCATGGAAGCCAGCCCGGAAGAAGAAGTCTTTTCCGGCTGTATCGTGGTGGACACCAAGAACGCGTCCGGCCTCGGGTCCGCTGAAAACCCGCCCATGGTGGCCCTTTATACGAGCGCTTATGGAAAGAACGGCGCACTCCCCCAAGGCGCGCAGGCCCAGTCGGTTGCATTCAGCCTGGACAAGGGCACCACGTGGGAAAAATACCGGGGCAACCCCGTGCTGAACCTCGCTCCCACCAACAACAACTTCCGCGATCCCAAAATCACCTGGTACGAGCCGGGCCACTACTGGGTGATGACCACAGTGGTGGCCGACGCCCAAGTGGTGAAGATGTTCAAATCCACCAATCTTCTCCACTGGGATTTCCTCAGTGATTTCTCCGGAGCCGGAGCCCAGGGCGGCCTCTGGGAGGTTCCGGAACTCGTCGAAATGGCCGTGGAAGACTCCACGGCGAAGAAATGGGTCATGCTGTTGAGCATCAACCCCGGCGGCATCGCAGGCGGGTCGGGCATGCAGTACTTTGTGGGCGAATTCGACGGCACACGGTTCACGGCGGAAAATGCCGCCGCCCCGGATGCCCCGCTCACCGATTCGCAGTGGCTGGATTACGGCGCCGACTACTACGCGGCGAACTCCATTTCCGGTGCACCCGGCGGCAAGCCCGTGCTGCTGGGCTGGATGGGCAACTGGGACTACGCCCAGCACGTTCCCACCACTCCGTGGCGCGGATCCATGGCGATCCCGCGCGAACTGACATTGGTGCGCGGCGAGCGCCGTTTGGAGCTGCGATCGGCTATTGCCACTGCTGCACGCGAGGCCCTTGAACGCGCTGGCAGTGCGGTGCAAGGCAAAAACCTCACCGTCGGCTCCGGGCTGCAGCACCTGGACGGCGATTTCACCGCCCGGGCGCAACTGCTCGAGGTGGAGATGGAGCTGACATCGGCCCACGAGGCAGGCATAAACCTCCGTGCCTCAGCCGACGGAAAATCAGCCTTGCAGATCGCTTACGCCAAGGACACCCGCACGGTGAAGGTAGACCGTTCGAACGCCGGAACCACCAACTTTTCCGAGAAGTTCAGCCCATACCACCAGGCCACCTTGCCTGCCTCCAATAACGATGCCAAGGTCCGCCTCCAGATACTCCTGGATTCCTCATCCGTGGAAGTCTTCGCCGGGGACGGCGCCATCGTCATCTCGGACACCTTCTTCCCTGACTGGGACGACACGGGAACCTCGGTGTTCAGCACGGACGGGGACACGCAGTTTACGGTGCAATCGCGTCAGTTTTAGCGCGCCGAGGGGCGGGAATTCACCCTTTACGACCCTTCTTAAGGGCGGAATCCCACCCCTCGTTGCGCCCTGTTCCTCCATTTGAGGATAGTTTTGTCCCTATGACATCCAACGATGCCGCCTTTGAACAGCTGATCACCGACGCCCGCCTGTGGGCTTCCCAAGACCCGGACCCGGCAACGTCCGCCGAGCTCACCGAGCTCATGGAACTCGCCGGCAGCGGCGATGCCGCAGCAATCCAGGAACTGGGCGACAGCTTCAACGGCACCCTGCAATTCGGCACTGCCGGCCTTCGCGCAGCCCTCGGTCCCGGACCCAACCGGATGAACCGCGTGGTGGTGCGCCGGGCAGCCGCAGGCTTGGCAGCTTTCCTCACCGAAACGGTCGAGGCGGCTTCTCCCGGAACGCGGCCCCGCGCCGTCGTCGGCTTCGATGCACGCTACAACTCGGACATCTTTGCCCAGGAAACCGCCGCGATTTTCACCGCAGCAGGCATCGAAACGTTCCTCATGCCGGCGGCACTTCCGACGCCGTTGCTCGCCTACGCGGTCAGGAACCTCGATTGCGACGGCGGCGTGATGGTCACCGCCAGCCACAACCCGCCGCAGGACAACGGATACAAGGTCTACCTTGGCCGGCACGCCGTGTCCGAAAGCGGCCGCGGCTCCCAGATCGTAGCCCCCTACGACGCTGAAATCGCCGAAAAGATCCAGGCAGTGGGCGCACTGGAATCGATCGAACTTGCCGACGGCGGCTGGACGGTCCTGCCCACCTCCATCGCATCCGACTACGAGTCGGCCATGGCCAGCCTGGTGGACCGCGAACACTTCCCCGCCCGGGACCTCAAAATTGTTTTGACCCCCATGCACGGCGTAGGCGGCGAAACGGCCGTTTCTGTCCTGAACGCAGCCGGATTCACCGATGTGACCCTCGTGTCCGAACAGGCACATCCTGACCCGGACTTCCCCACGGTCGCCTTCCCCAACCCGGAAGAACCCGGCGCCTTGGACCTGGCTCTCGCGGCAGCCGCGGAATCAGGGGCGGACATCGTTTTGGCCAACGATCCCGACGCCGATCGGGCCGCG
The DNA here is from genome assembly GCF_040137855.1 of Paenarthrobacter sp. CAP02. Lineage (NCBI taxonomy): Bacteria > Bacillati > Actinomycetota > Actinomycetes > Micrococcales > Micrococcaceae > Paenarthrobacter > Paenarthrobacter sp. CAP02. The sequence goes on from NZ_JBEEII010000002.1 coordinate 160,351, forward strand.
GTTGCTGCCCTGGACCCGGATACGGGAGCATGGCGGATGCTGCGCGGCGACGAGGTAGGTGCCCTTCTGGGCGCTCATGTCGTGGCGCGTTTGACCGCCAGCGCCGGCGACGAGCCGCACAGCGGAGTCTTCGCCAACTCGATCGTTTCCTCGCGGCTGCTCTCACGTATTGCTGCTGCGGCGGGGTACGCGCACGAAGAAACACTCACGGGCTTCAAGTGGATTTCCCGCGTTCCAGGACTTATCTACGGGTACGAAGAAGCGTTGGGTTACTGCGTGGCCCCTGGGCTGGTGCGCGACAAGGATGGCATCTCGGCGGCAGTGCTGATCGCTGAATTTGCGGCAGCTGCCAAGGCTGAGGGCCGGACGATCTTCGACACATTGGATGATCTTTACCTGGTGCACGGCCTCCACGCGAGTGACCAGCTGAGCATTCGGGTGGCGGACTTGGGCCTGCTGGACGCCATGATGAACCGCTTGCGGGTCAACCCGCCCGAAGCTTTTGGGGGCTCCGCCGTCGAGGTCTTCACTGACCTGGCGGAAGGAAGCGATGCACTGCCTCCCACGGACGGGCTGCTGTACCTGACCCGCGACCTCACCCGCGTGATCATCCGGCCCAGTGGTACGGAACCGAAGCTGAAGTGCTACTTGGAAGTCATCCAGGCGGTGGAATCCGCAGCGGAACTTCCCGCTGCGCGCCAAGCAGCGCGGACATCCTTGGACGAGGTCCTCGGGGACGTCCGCGAAGCGCTGGGCTTGTAAAACTCCTAGAGCTCAACCTCGATGAAGCCGTCCACCAAACGGGTGCGGAAAGCGTCGAGGCGGAGGTCGGAGTTGGTGAAGCACTCACCGGTTTCGAGGTCGTAGACCTCTTTGTGCAGGGGCGAGGCGATGGTCGGGCGGCTTCCCTTGGACCCGATGATGCCACGCGCCATAACGTTCGCGAGGGTCGCCGGGTCCTGCTGGGCAACAGCGAAGACCTCGGTGGGCGCGGTACGGAACAGCGCAATCTGGCGACCGCCGATCAACGCAGCCTCGCCCCAGGCCAGTTCGAGCTCGTCCACCGGGCAAACACGCTGCCACGTAGCTGCGGCGCGCAGGTCACGCTCAAGAATGTCGGTAACGTCCAGAATTACGGTCATGTCAGCCCCTCTCACTGTGTCCGGGTGCTGGCAGTCTCCGCCGTCACTCCCCCGGACAGGGCCGCGCTTGCGGCCACTCCTCCACGCTAAAACCCGGGTGTTTCATCAGGGGGCGCGGATTGTGTCCACTTCGTAAAAGAGACCTCACCCCTACGGAAATGTCCTCGTGATGCAGAAGTTAAGATCACGAAACAAACGGGAAACTGAAGCGAAACTGCCCGTCCCTAGGCTGGAACCACAAGTTGCGACAGATCCGTTGGCAACATCTGCGAAAGGCCCACAGTGACCGGACACACTTCAAGTACAGAGAACCCGCGCCGCATCGTCGTCGTCGGCGGCGGCCCCGCCGCGCACCGCTTTGTTGATGCCATGTTCAACCGCGGACTTGAAGGTTGGCAGGTTACGGTGCTGACCGAAGAGGCCCACCTCCCCTACGACCGCGTGGCATTGAGTAAGGCGCTCACCGAAACCGGCGTGGACCTCACCCTGGGTGACGCTTCCATGTGGGAGCACCCGGCAATCACCCTCAAGACCGGCGAGCGCGCCGTCAAGATCGACTCCGCGGCCAAGAGCGTCCTCACTGCTGCCGGCAACAAGTACGAATACGACCACCTGGTGGTCGCCTCGGGTTCGGATGCCGCCCGTCTTCCCATCCCCGGCGCCGAGCACACCCACGTTTACCGGACGCTCGAAGACGTATGGGCCATCAACCAGGCCATAGCGGGGCTGACGGAGAAGCTGGGACGCAAAGTCAACGCCGTCACCATCGGTGGTGGCCTGCTGGGGCTTGAATCCGCAGCCGGCACCGAACAACTGGGAGCTACCCCGGTTGTCATCAACGGCTCGCCCTGGCTCATGAACACCCAGTTGGACGAAGGCGCAGGACAGGCCCTTGGCCGGCTCATCGAAGCCAAGGGCTTCACGGTCCACGGTGGCGTCTTCCCCTCCGAGGTGGTTACGGACGACGACGGTAATGTCACCGGAGTCCTCATGGCCGACGGCCGCACCATCGCAGCCGACATCGTGATCGTAGCCATCGGCGTCAGGCCCCGCGATGATCTCTTCCGCGCTGCGGAGGGCGAAGAGCAACTCTTCAGCCTGGGCCAGCGTGGCGGTGTGGTGATCAACGATTTCTGCGCCACTGAGGTGGACGGCATCTGGGCCATCGGTGAAGTAGCCAACGTTGGTGGCATGTGCCTGGGCCTCGTTGCTCCGGCCAACACCATGGCCGAGATTGTTGCCGACCGTCTGCACGGCGGAGAGGCCACATTCCCCGGTTTCGATACGGCCACCAAGCTCAAGCTCTCCGGTGTGGACGTGGCCAGCTTCGGTGACGCCTTCGCCAAGACTGAGCACTCCCTCGAGATCGTTTACGCTGACCCCGCCCGCGGTGTTTACCAAAAGATCGTCACCACCGACGATGCCAAGACACTCCTGGGCGGCATCTTCGTGGGCGATGCCTCCCCGTACATGAGCCTGCGCCCCCTCCTGGGCCGGGAACTCCCTGCAGAACCCGGCGCCTACCTGAGCGCGGCCGGCGGTGGAGAAGCCCCGGAAACCGAACTCCCGGACGATGCCATCCTCTGCTCCTGCAACAACGTGGCCGCCGGTGCCATCCGTGATGCCATCAATGGGTGCGGCGCCTGCGAAGGCAACGCTCCCGTACAAGAACTCGGCGAGCTGAAGGGCTGCACCCGTGCCGGAACCCAGTGTGGGTCCTGCGTTCCCATGCTGAAGAAGCTTCTGGAAGGCGAACTGACCAAGTCCGGCATCGAGGTCTCCAAGGCCCTCTGCGAGCACATCAGCCTTTCCCGCCAGGAGCTCTTCGATGCCATCCGTGTCCTGGAGCTCACGTCCTTCGAAGACATCATGGCCAAGTACGGCACGGGCGCCGGTTGCGACATCTGCAAGCCGACCATTGCCTCCATCCTGGCCAGCCAGCACTCCGCCTACGTCCTGGACGCCGGGCGTGGTTCCCTGCAGGACACCAACGACCGTGCCCTGGCGAACATGCAGAAGGACGGCACCTACTCCGTGGTTCCCCGCATCGCCGGCGGTGAGATCACGCCCAAAGGACTGGGCGTCATCGCTGCCGTCGCCGAGAAGTACAACCTGTACACCAAGATCACTGGCGGCCAGCGCATCGATATGTTCGGAGCGCGCCTTGAGCAACTGCCGGACATCTGGAAGGAACTGGTTGATGCCGGCTTCGAATCGGGCCAGGCTTACGGCAAGAGCCTCCGTACCGTGAAGTCCTGTGTCGGCTCCACGTGGTGCCGCTTCGGTGTCCAGGATTCCGTGGCCATGGCGATCGCTTTGGAGCTGCGCTACCGCGGTCTTCGCAGCCCGCACAAGTTGAAAATGGGCGTTTCCGGTTGTGCCCGCGAGTGTGCAGAAGCGCGTGGCAAGGACGTCGGCGTGATCGCGACCGCCGACGGCTGGAACCTTTACGTGGGCGGGAACGGAGGCGCCACGCCGGCTCACGCCAAGCTCCTCGCCAAGGACCTGGATGATGAAACGCTGCTGAAGTACATCGACCGCTACCTCATGTACTACATCCGCACCGCCGATCGCCTGCAGCGCACTGCCCGGTGGCAGGAAGAGCTCGACGGCGACATCAAGCACGTCGAGGACGTTGTGGTACACGATTCCCTGGGCATCGCCGATGAGCTCGAAGCGGCCATGGCCAAACACATCGACACCTACGAGGACGAGTGGGCCGAGACCTTGAAGGATCCCGAGCGCCTCCGCAGGTTCCGTTCCTTCGTCAATGCCCCCGACCAGAAGGACGAGTCCATCTCCTTTGTCCCGGAGCGTGGCCAGATCCGTCCGGCTACGAATGAAGAAAAGGGCGGCGTGCTCATCGCTTCCACCATCCCGGTCCGCAGCGAAACCGTCAACGCAGAAAACTAGGGGTCCCCCATGCAGCTCACCATTGATCTCACCGGACGCGACGTCCTGGTTGCCGGCTCCGAAAAGTCTGCCCGCCAAGCAATTCGCCGGTACCGGAACGCCGGAGCCCACGTGTCCCGGCTGAGCACACCCGAGGGTATCCCAGGTGACGGCAAACTCCCGGAGCGCCCGTTCCTGGTGGCAGTGGTGGACGACGGCGAAGCCGGCTGGCTTCCGTTGGTGGAACGCTGCCGCGATGCCGGAATTCCAGTAGCGTTCGAGCCGGCCGCGGGCGCCGAAGGCAACGTCACGTTGGTGGGCGGTGGTCCGGGCGCCCTGGACCTGCTCACTGTCGGGGCCGTGGAGGCCCTGCGCGACGCCGACGTGGTGTTCTATGACCGGCTGGCGCCCTACCAGGAGTTGGCAGGCCTGACCTCCGCCGAGCTGGTGGACGTTGGGAAGCAGCCCGGCCTGCATAAGGTCACCCAGCGCGACATCGAGAAGCTCATGGTTGAAGCTGCCCTGCTGGGCCAAAACGTGGTCAGGCTCAAGGGTGGGGATCCCTACGTGTTCGGACGCGGCGGCGAAGAAGTGGCGGCGTGCGTTGCGGCGGGCGTGCCGGTGCGTGTCATCTCCGGTGTCACCAGTGCCATCTCCGTTCCGGCCGCAGCGGGGATTCCTGTGACGCACCGCGAAGTGAGCCACATGTTTACGGTTGTCTCCGGCCACGCTCCCCTGACCGAGAAAGAGCACACCCATCTTGCCGGCCTGGGCGGAACGATCGTGGTCCTCATGGGCATAGGCACCCTGCCCCAACTTGCCGCGGGACTTCGCCGGGCGGGGATGAGTCCGGAGATGCCGATGGCCGTGGTGGAACGCGGGTACCGTCCGGGGCAGCGCACCACCATCGCCGAACTCGGTACGATCGAAACAGCAGCCACCGGTTGCAGTAACCCTGCCGTGCTGGTCATCGGCGACGTGGTCAGGGTGGCTGAAGCCAACCGGAACCACGCCGAAGCATCCGCCGAACTGAGCCGACTCGCGGCTTCGCTCCTTGAAGCCTGAAGGTAAAAACACATGACTGTTGCACGTGCCATCGAAGTCCAGGAAGCCACCGCAGCTCCGGAAGTATCCGAAGCCGCAGATGCCCCGCTGGACGGATTCCGCATTGGTGTTACCTCGCACCGCCGTTCCCGTGACCTCATCGAGGCACTGGAGCGTCGCGGGGCGAGTGTTCTGCACGCCCCCGCTTTGAAGATCGCCCCCGTGCAGGAAGACATGGTCCTCATCGAGGACACCCGGACCATCATCGCTGCGCGGCCGGATATCTGTATCGCCACCACCGCTTACGGTATGCGCCGTTGGTGCGAGGCCGCTGATTCCTTCGGCATCGGCGAGCAGCTCCTGGAAACGTTGTCTGCCTGCCGCATGTTTGTCCGGGGGCCCAAAGCCCGCGGTGCCGTCCGCGCGGCTGGACTTGCCGACGTCGGCATCAGCAGCGACGAAACCACCGCAACCCTGGTGGACATGCTGTTGGCCGAAGGCGTGCGGGGAAAGACCGTGGCCGTGCAGTTGCATGGATACACCGATGTCCGCCAGTTGGAACGGCTCCGCATGTCCGGCGCCACCGTGCTGACCGTGACACCGTACCGCTGGGTCAAACCCGATGGCGAAGACAAACTGCCGCGCCTGATCGAAGCCGTGGTTGGCGGGAACCTGGATGTCCTCACGTTCACCAGCGCCCCTGCAGTGGATGCCATGTGGAGCACCGCGCATGAAATGGGTCTGTACCGGTCCCTCATCGAAGCCCTCAAGGGACCCGTGACGGTCGCAGCTGTTGGGCCCGTCACTGCCCAACCCCTGGTGGACGCCGGCCTCACGCCCCTCATCCCTGACAGGTACCGTATGGGTGCGCTGATCCGCCTTGTGACAGAACACCTGTCCTTGAACCACGTCCGGCGGTTGGAGACCAAAAGCGCCACGATCGAGTTGCGGGGCCGCTGCTTGCGGGTCAACGGTGAGGTGGTGGATTTGGCTCCTGCACCCCTTCTGCTGCTGCGGGCGCTGCTCGGCGCTGGCGGGGCTGTCCTGTCCAGGGAAGCGCTCTCGGACCTGTTGGACCTGCGGGGATCCGTCCACGCCTTGGACATGACGGTCAGCAGGCTGCGCTCCTCGCTTCCGGACGGCAAGCTGGTGGAGACCGTCGTCAAACGTGGCTACCGGTTGCGGGCATAGTCTTTCCGACACGCTACGCCGCCTTCACCAGGGGTAGTTCGTCCCAATGGGTGGTGTAGCGGGGGCTGAGCATGTCCCGCTTCATGGACCAGTCCGGCCCGCCCTTGATTCCCGCATGGCCCAAGCCGATGGAACCGCGTCCGTACTTTTTGCTGACCTCTTCCAAGAGGCTGCCGATACCCCGTTCCTCGTGCGGGTTCTCGAAGATGGCCAGGGGTTTCTGGTTTCCACTGGGCCTCAGGTCCGTGACCATGATCCCGGCTTTGGCGTACCGCACGCCTTCCTGGATCCTGGGAACCAAGGCGTGCGCGGCCCGGGTGAGCAGGACCGGATCCGAGGTAGGCATCGGGAGCTTGACGCTCACAGTGGGGAAAGACCTGTCGTTCGGGTTGTAGACGGAGGTCTGCGCGAAGGCGGTCAGGAGTTTGGCCTGCAGATCATGCTTGGCCAACCTGGCGCTGGCCATTTGCCCGTAAACGCTGAGCACCTGCCGTATCCCGGCCGCCGTAGTGATGGGAGTGGAAAAGGAACGGGAGAAGATCAGCTGGTCCCTGCCGATTCTTTCTTCTTCCATGGGAATGCAGGGCGTGCCCTGGAGTTCCAGGACCGTTCGCATCATGACGATCGAAAACTTGTCCCGCAGGGCAATAGGGTCGGCCCGGACCAGGTCCAGGATCGAGAAGATTCCCATGGCGTTCAAACGTTTGGTGAGCCGCGTGGCGACGCCCCAGATCTCGATCACTGAAAGCCTGGCCATCAGCGTTTCCCGTTGCTCTTCGGGAATCGAGTCCCAGCGGCACACCCCCTGGAACGCGGGGTTGTGCTTGGCCCACTTGTTGGCCAGCTTGGCCAGGGTCTTGGTCCGGGCGATTCCCACGCACACCGGAACCCCCACATGCTTTTGGCAGGCCATTTTGATGGTGCGCCCCAACTCCAGGAGTTCCCCGGGCTGCCCTTTGACGCCAAGGAACGCCTCATCGATGGAATAGACCTCCTGCCACGCCGAGAAGCGGGCAAGGAGTTCCATGACCCTCGAGCTGATGTCGCCGTAGAGCTCATAGTTGCTTGAGAGGGCAACCAGGCCCCATTCCTTGGCCCGCGGAGCGAGCTTGAACCATGGATCTCCAAGCCGATGCCGAGCTTCTTGGCCTCCGGAGACCGCGTCACCGCACAGCCATCGTTATTCGACAGGACTATGAGCGGCCTGCCCTCCAACGATGGGTTAAAGGCCCTCTCCGCCGACGCATAGAAGCAGTTGATATCCACATGGGCGATCTCCTGCATCCGACGCATGACTGCTGGCTTGGACACCGCATCCCTCCTGATCCGCGCTACCACGCACGCCCACGCAACCCGCGCAGGACACGCTTAGTATTCGAACATACTTTCGAATACTTAAACTGTAGCGTCGACCACAGACAAGAAAGCTCCTCTGAGCAATCGAAGCCAGTGGGGGATCCTGGCGTTCCCGCGCGCTGAGCGGGGCATGGACCGTCCTTGCTTTAAACATTGATGAGTGTAAATATTTACATGTGTCTATGTCTTTGGAATTGACCCCGGTTCAAACCGTCGCCTGCTGCTCGCCGTTGGCGCGCGAACCACTGTCGGAGAAAGAAGCAGACGGTGTTGCGCCTTTGTTGAAGGCATTGGCCGATCCGGTGAGGTTACGCCTGATGTCATTGGTGGCCTCCCATGAGGGCGGCGAAGCGTGCGTCTGCGACCTGAACGATGCCTTCGAGTTGTCGCAGCCGACCATCAGCCACCATCTCAAAGTGCTGCACGAAGTAGGTTTACTGGACCGGGAAAAGCGCGGCGTCTGGGTCTACTACAAGGCCCGCACCGAAGCGCTGCAGAACCTGGCGGCCCTGATCGGTGGACAGGCTCAGTGAACCCCTTGCTTGTCCGCCGCACCGGAGCGGAGTTCATTGGGACCGCGTTCCTCGTCATGGCCGTAGTCGGGTCCGGCGTGATGGCCTCCCGGCTGTCACCGAACGACGTCGGACTGCAGCTGCTGCAGAACAGCCTCGTCACCGGCGCGGCCCTGGTTGCGTTGATCCTGGCCCTGCAGCCGGTATCAGCCTCGTTCAACCCCATCGTCACCCTGGTTGAACGGTTCATCGGCGTGATCGATACCCGGACTGCCGCCCTTTTGGTTGCGGCGCAGATCGTGGGTGGTTTGGTCGGGACGGTCGCAGCGAACCTGATGTTCGGCCTGGCGCCAGCCACATTCTCCACCCATGAACGGAGCGGGCCTGGTCCCTGGCTGGCAGAGGTCATCGCCACAGCCGGGCTACTGGTCATCGTGTTCGGGACCATCCGTTCCGGACGCCCCGACCGGGTGGCTTTCGCCGTCGGGAGTTACATCACCGCCGCGTATTGGTTCACGTCTTCCACAAGCTTCGCCAACCCGTCGGTCACGATCGCCCGAACCCTCACCGACACCTTCTCGGGGATCGCGCCCGCTTCCGCACCCGGTTTCGTCGCCGCCCAACTGGTCGGAGGCGCCCTCGGACTGGTCCTTGTCCGCTTCCTCTACCCCCAAACCACTGATGTTTCCCCGGCTGATGCCGCGGCTGATCGAAAGGTGCTCTCATGAGCGTCAAACCGTCCGTCTTGTTCGTCTGCGTCCACAACGCAGGACGCTCCCAGATGGCTGCTGCCTTCCTGACCACCCTTGGCCAGGGCGCGATCGAGGTCCGCTCCGCTGGTTCACAACCCGCCGATCAGGTCAACCCCGCAGCGGTTGAGGCCATGGCCGAGATCGGGATCGACATGTCCGCCGAAATCCCCAAGATCCTCACCACCGAGGCCGTCAAGGACTCCGACGTAGTCATCACCATGGGCTGCGGGGACGAATGCCCGTACTTCCCGGGCAAACGCTATGAAGACTGGGTCCTGGAAGACCCCGCCGGCAAAGGCGTCGAGTCCGTCCGGCCCATCCGTGATGAGATCAAAACCCGGGTCGAGGCACTCATTGCCTCCCTCACCCCGGCGGGAGCACAGCAATGACAGAGCACGACTCCCTGCCCGTCGCGGTGATCGGCGCCGGGCCGGTCGGTCTGGCCGCGGCGGCGCACCTCCTCGAACGCGGGCTGGAACCCCTCGTCATCGAAGCCGGCCCCACCGTCGGTTCCGCCATCAAGGAATGGGGCCACATCCGAGTCTTCTCCACCTGGAAATACAACCTCGATCCCGCAGCCGTCCGCCTCCTGGAACGCACCGGATGGGAAGCACCCCGCCCGACCGCTCTGCCCTACGGCCACGAAATCGTCACCCAATATCTTGAACCTTTGGCCGCAACCCATGAACTGGAGCAGAGGATCCATACCCGATCCAAGGTCATCGCCGTTACACGGCAAGGGATGGACAAGGGCCACAGCCACGGCCGCGACCAGACGTCTTTCGTCCTGTATGTTCAGCACGACGACGGCCATACGGCCGAGGTTGTGGCGCGGGCCGTCATCGACGCCTCCGGAACCTGGAACACCCCCGCACCGCTTGGCTCCAGCGGGCTCTCCGTTCCCGGGGAAAATGAAGCGCGCGCCACCGGGACCATCACCGGGCCCATGCCTGATGTCACGAAAGGCCGTTTCGCTGGCCATCGGACCCTCGTCATCGGGTCCGGCCACTCGGCCGCGAACATGGTCCTGGACCTCGCTCGCCTCGCACGCACCAACCCCGGCACCGAAGTCGCGTGGGCCATCCGTGCCTCCACCCCTGCCAAGGCTTACGGCGGCGGCAACGCTGACGAGCTCCCCGCCCGCGGCCAGCTTGGCACCCGCCTGCGCACCGCCGTCGAGACCGGGGGCGTGCAGCTCCTGACAAGCTTCAACACCCGCCGTATTGAAACTACCGATTCCGGCGCGGTGGTGGTGCACGCAGCGGACGGCCGGTTCATCGAGGTGGACCATGTCATTCCGGCGACCGGGTTCCGTCCGGACCTGGGCATCCTTTCCGAACTTCGGCTGGACCTGGACCCGGCGGTCGACGCCCCCAAAGCCTTGGGACCGTTGATCGATCCGGACTTCCACAGCTGCGGAACCGTCCAGCCCCACGGCGCAAGGCTTCTCGCCCACCCCGAGAAAGACTTCTACCTTGCAGGAATGAAGTCCTACGGCCGGGCACCGACATTCCTCATGGCCACCGGCTACGAGCAAGTGCGCTCCATTGCAGCCGCCCTCGCCGGCGACACCGCAGCAGCGGACGCGCTGGAGCTTGAACTGCCCGAAACCGGTGTCTGCTCCACCAGCCTTCCCGCAGAGGGGCAAGACGCGGCGGATTCGTGCTGCGGATCCCCAGAACCTGTCCCGGTCACGATTGGCTTCGCTACCGGCCTGGTCCACGGACGCAGCGCGGAACCGGCCACACCATGACCGACGGAATCCGCTTGCCGATACGCCCGATGGAACATGGCGACTGGCCGGCGGTTGAGGCGATCTGGGCCGCCGGCATCGCTACAGGCCACGCGACTTTCGAATCCGCACCGCCGAGCTGGGAAGACTTCGACGCTACCCGCCACCCCCAGCTCCGCCTCGTTGCCGAAGACCACGGCAACATCGTGGGCTGGGTCGCCGCGGCAGCGGTTTCCTCAAGGACGGTCTACCGCGGCGTCGTCGAACACTCCATCTACATCGCCCAGGAGGCCCGCGGCCGCGGACTCGGCAACCAGCTCCTCGACGCCTTCATCCGCAGGACCGAAGAGGAAGGGATATGGACCATCCAATCCACCATCTTCCCCGAGAACACCGCCTCCATAGCCCTGCACCAACGACACGGTTTCACCGTCGTGGGCACCCGACAAAAGATCGGACTCATGGCCTACGGACCGGCCGCCGGATCCTGGAGGGACACCATCCTGCTCGAACGCCGCACCCAACGGGGAAGCTAGGAGGCTCCTGCGGTGTCCTTCTTGTGTACAAGGTAGATGGCGCCCGTGGTGACGTCCTCCTCCAGCGCTTCCAGGGTGCGGCCACGGGTTTCGGGCACCTGGGTGTAGATGAATACCAGCGCCAGGACTCCCACCACCCCAAAGAGGAAGAAGGTGCCTGTAATGCCAACACCTGCAACCAGCGTGGGGAAGAAGAGGCCCAGGAGTGCGTTGGCAATCCACAGGCAGAACACTGAGATCCCAATGGCGAATCCGCGGACGTGGAGCGGGAAGATCTCGGACAGCATGACCCAGACGGCGATGTTCAGGAACGTCTGCATGGAGCCAACAAAGGCGACCACCAGGAAGAGGATCACGAAGGGCCGCGCAGGGTTTCCGACCGGTAATGCGATGGACGCAATACCGATGAGGAAGTGGCACACGGTGGTCAGCGTGAAACCGAGCAGCAAGGTGGTACGCCGGTTGATCCGCTGCATGAGCGTCAGTGCGATGATGCCACCAACTACCGCGATAACGCCCGGTGCAATGTTGGCAACGAGCGCCGCGTTGGAATCGAACCCGGCCTCCACCAGCACCGACTGGCCGTAGTACATGATCGAATTGATGCCGGTCAGCTGCTGGGCCACACCCAGCCCGATGCCCACCAGGATGATGCGCAGGATCCACTTGTCCTTCAGTGCAGCCCAGGACGTGGCCCGGGAGGCTCGTTCCTCGTCGGCGAGGTGCTTCACATCAGCCATTTCAGCCTCTGCCCGCTCTACGGACCGAATCGTCTTCAGGACAGCAAGGGCTTCCTCCCACCGCCCCTTGGAGATCAGCCAACGTGGCGACTCGGGCATCCTGAGCATGCCGAAGAACAAGGCAATCGCGGGCAGCGCGGCAACGGCGAGCATGACCCGCCACACTCCGCCGAATTCACCCCAGATGTTGCCGATGATGGCGTTGACCACGAAGGCTGCGAGTTGACCGATGACGATCATCAGTTCGTTTCGTCCCGCAAGGGAGCCGCGGATTTCGTAGGGTGCCAGCTCGGCCAGGAACACAGGGACCACCGTGGATGCACCGCCGACGGCAAGGCCGAGAATGACCCGCCCCAGGACCATGACCTCGAAACTTGGGGCAAAGACGCAGGCGATCGTGCCGCTAAGGAACAGCACAGCCAGCAAGATGATGGTCTTCCGGCGCCCCCAGGAATCGGAGAGCCGGCCACCCGCAACGGCTCCCGCCGCCGCGCCGAACAGCAGCGAGCTGGTGACAACGCCTTCGGTCAACGGCGTGAGGCCGAGGTCGACCGTCATTGGTCGCAGGGCGCCGTTAATGACGCCAGTGTCGTAGCCGAACAACAGGCCACCGAACGTTGCAACCAGGGCCACAAGGCCAAGGCGCTTTCGATGCGGGCCGTTGGTCAGCGGGGGAAGCGCGACGCCGTGGGCGCTTCCCCGCTGCATTTGCGTAGCAGACATCAGGACTCCTTTGTCAGTGTGGTGCGGGTCATAACCGCCCGCTCTGAATACAGACTAACGCGCGAAAGGTTTAAATGTAAGGTCAAACTAACAAATGATGAACTTTAGCTCATATTCGCCATGGGAAGATGGAGGGCATGGCCCCTGAACAATGGCATCGTCCCGCGACGCAGAGCGATGTGGCCCGCGAAGTCGGAGTGTCAAGGACGCTGGTGTCGTTCGCCTTTCGCGGAGCCCCCGGGGTCAGCGACGAGACAAGGGAAGCCATCTTCGCGGCCGCCCAACGTCTCGGGTACCGGCCCAACGCGGCGGCCGCCGATCTGGCACGCAAGCACCGTTCCGCCGTCGGACTCTATTTGATGGATATCCGAAACGAGGTCTATGCAGACATCCTTAGCGGCGTCCGCACAGCACTCCCCCATGACGGCAACAGGCTCATACTGAGCGTCTCCCGGTCGGTCGACGGCGTGGATCGGGGCGCACTGGACTCCCTGATTGAAGCCAGGGTGGGGATCATTATCGCCGCGACACTCCTGGACACCGACCACCAGGTGCAGGAACTGGCCCGGGTAGTGCCGCTGGTCAGCGTGACCCGCCCGGTCGACGGCGTGGACAGTGTGTACTCCGATGATGTGACCGGTGCCCGCGCCGCGACAGAACATCTGCTTGGCCTCGGGCACCGGCGGATCGCCCATCTGGCCGGCCCCATTTACGACGGACACACCGCGCGTCGGCAGAGCTACGAGAAAACCATGCTCGACGCCGGGTTCGCGCCGGTGACGTTGTCGGCGGAGGACTTCACACAGGAGGCCGGGCAGCGGGCAGCATGGGAACTGCTTGGCCTGGCAGACCGGCCGACCGCCATCTTCACCCACAACGACCAACTCGCCCTTGGCGCCCGCGAAGCTGCTTACGCAATGAACCTGTCCATCCCCCAGGATCTGTCACTGGTGGGATACGACGATTCGAAGACGTCCCGACTGCACGGCATCGATCTCACGTCAGTTGACCTGCAGGCGTTCGAATTGGGCCGCCGAGCCGGCTTCGTGGCGCTCGAGCGCCTGGCCAACCCTGACGCGCCCACAGCGGACATCCGCCTCACGCCGCGCCTGGTGGTCCGAAATTCCACCGCACCGCCGGGCACCGGCTAAACGTGGTGCAGGCACGTGGTGGCCACCCCCCAGATGGTCAATTCCGACAGCGCAGCCACCGTGATGTCCGGAAAAGCAGGGTTGTCCGCCTGGAGTACCACACCCCTTGAGGTGATGCGGAGCCGTTTGATGGTCAACTCGCCATCCAATACGGCAACGACGACGGACCCGTCCTTGGGCTCAAGCGCCCGGTTCACGATCAGCTCGTCACCGTCACTGATCCCGGCACCCTCCATGGACTGCCCGGTAACCCTCACCACGTACGTGCTGGTCACGTCCTTGATTAAGTGCTCATTGAGGTCGATCCGGCCATCAAAATAGTCTTGTGCCGGGGAGGGATAGCCCGCAGCAACAGCGACGGGAGCCAACAGCACCGACGCCAGGGAAAAGCCCGCATCTATCACGCGGGGCCGACGATAACGCCCACAACACACCTTTATTCGAATATATGTTCGATACTCGAGTGTACATCCGTTGGGGGACATTGTTCTGACTCCACCAATTTGGGGGGACGCACGACCGTTTGGCATTCAAGGCCTGCAAGACCGCCAGCAGGTGTGAAATTAGGAGCTGGGCGGACTCGTCGCACGGGGAATCGTGCGTTTCGTGCAGGAACACTGCAGCAAAGGTTGAGGGTGAGCGCGGAGGGGACATCCCGTCTGGGCCTACAGCGGGACTCCTAAGGCGCGGCCTCGTCGAGGAACTGCCGGAATTGGGCTTCGGTGTTCAGGTTCAGTTTCTTTCCGCTCAGGAAGAACGTAGGGGTGCCGGTCACGCCGAGGGCTTTGCCGTCGGCGACGTCCTGGCTGACCCGGTCTTTGGTTGCTTGGTCTGTGATCGCGGCGTCGTACTGCGCTAGGTCCAAACCGAGTTCCTGGGCGAACGTCCTGAACAGGGCCGCTTGGGAGTCGCGTTTTTCTCCCCATTCGCTTTGGGTTGCGAAGAGTTTGGAGGCCATCTCCTGGTATTTTCCCTGCTGGGCGGCGGCTTCCACAGCCAATGCGGCGGTCCCGGAGTTCCTGTGGCCGGGCAGTGGGAAGTAGCGGTGGACGAACGTAATCCGGTCCCCGTATTCCTTCTTCAATTCCTCTACCAAGGGTTCAGCGGCGCGGCATGATTCACACTCGAAGTCCAGGAACTCGACCAGCTGGGCTTTCTCGATGGCCGGGCTCGTGACCCGGTGACTGTTCTCCCTGACGAGCTGGGCGTCAGTGGCCGCGAGTGGGGCAGCCGGAGCTGGCTTGTTGGTGGTGAGCACTGCGTACCAGATCACGCCGGCACCGATTATTGCCGCGAAGAGGATCCAAATCGCAGTGCGGACCCTTCGGGCGGTCATGACTGCGCTCATCGATCGGCCGGCTTTGATCCAAGCTTCACAGTGACAGGCTCCGCCACGGCATCCGATCCGCAGCCTGCGCAGCAGGAATCCGCTGGTTCGGCGGCTGGCCGCGCAAGTTCGACGACTACCGGAGCGGACACCGGTGACGTCTTTTCGGCGGGCGCGCAGCAGCCGTCATCCTCTTCGTCAGCGTGGCCGTAATCGGCGTGCGGGACAGCGCAGCAAGCCTCGCCTTTCCAAGCGTTGATACCTTCCCGGACGGCGATACCGGCAATGACCAGCGCCGCGCCGGCATCGGCCCACCACCAGCCCAGGGTGCTGTTCAGGACCAAACCGATCAGCAGAACAGCGGAGAGGTAGGTGCAGAGCAGGGTTTGTTTGGAATCGGCGACGGCCGTCCTGGAGCCAAGCTCCCGCCCGGCACGGCGTTGGGCCCACGACAGCACGGGCATGATCACCAAACTCAACGCAGCAATGACGATGCCCGGCGTTGAATGCTGAGCCTCACCCGCCCCGGTCAGTGAGCGGACAGCGTCCACAGCCACGAACGCGGCCAAAGCGAAGAAGGAAATGGCAATGATCCGCAACGTCAGGTGCTCACGCCGCTCAGGGTCCTTGGCAGCGAACTGCCAGGACAACGCCAGAGCCGAAGTAACCTCGATGACCGAGTCCAACCCGAAGCCGACCAGCGCCGAAGAGTCAGCAACCCCTCCGGCCCAGAGCGCCACGACTGCCTCTATGACGTTATAGGTGATGGTCGCGGCCGCGAACAGGCGGATGCGACGCATCAGGACAATCCGGCGCTCCGAGGTAGGAGCTTCAAGGACTGCGCTCATACCAGGCACGTCCCGTCCGGCGCGCAGCATGCCGGATCGATCGCGAGGACAACACCGATCAGATCTTTGATGGCGTGACCAAGCCTCGCATCTGCCAGCTCATACCGGCTCCGCCGCCCATCAGGAACGGCCACAACGAGCCCACAACCCCGCAGGCACGTCAGATGGTTGGACATGCTCTGCCTCGAGACCCCCAACGAATCTGCCAGATCCGAGGGATATGACGGGGCATCAGAGAGTGCCAGAAGGATCCTGGCACGGGTTGGGTCTGACACCGCATAGCCGAACCGGGCCAGAACAGGTGCGTGCGTGAGTGTCTCCATGCAAACAAAGTACATCGATGACTGTATTCACGCAATTCTGTACTTAAGCTTCTTCGACCCCGCCCCGGAGCTGCCACTCAGCACGCTTACGACGCCCAGTCAGACGAACACCCATGGCTGAAAAGCATGGCCCTGTTTGGCGGAAGCTACATGGAGGTCCGCCAGTACCTGCGGTTATAGGACCCCGGAGATCAGCACAGCGCCGGGCTAGTCCTTGACGCCGCCCACGCTATAGGTGACGTGGGTGACCAGTCCGGTGCCACCGACGGAGGTCGGTTCGAGCCTGAGGTTCGCCACGCCGTCGAGCAGCCGCTCGCCGCCACCCAGGATCACGGGTGCAATATGGAGCCGCAGTTCGTCCATCAGCCCGGCCGACAGGAACTGGCGGGCAGTCGACGCTCCCCCGGCGATCGCCACGTCCTTGGTACCCGCGGCGTTCCGGGCCAGGGCCATTGCCTCTTCGATTCCGCCGTTGATGAAGTGGAACGTGGTTCCGCCCTGCATCTCAAGCGGTTCACGCACATGGTGGGTCAGCACATACACCGGCGCGTGATAGGGCGGTTCCTCGTCCCACCAACCGCGCCAGTCCGCGTCCCAAGGACCAGGACCCGGTCCGGCGAACATGTTCCTGCCCATGATGAAAGCGCCCGCAGCAAGGATCCCTTCCACCTGGGCGGCATTGGCTTCGCGTTCCTCGAACTGCCACCGGTGAAGGGTTTCGCCGCGCTCACCCAATGGCATCTGCAGGCTCTGGTGGGGACCGGCGACGTAGCCATCGAGGGACACGGTCAGGTCGCATGTGACTTGGCTCATGGGCCCATCATTGCATCCAAAACCCCAAGGTGGCGCCAAAACCCTCGCCAAACCATCGCGCCAAGGCGGACACTGGGGGCTAAACCTTCAGGAGGATTCCATGGCAAGTACTGCAGAGCTGGAGCAACTTGGCATCCTGGTGGGCGAATGGGAAACCACCGTCCCGGGACGGGAAGTCAAGGGCCGGACGACGTTCGAGTGGCTGGAGAACGGCGGCTTCCTCATCCAACACTCCACGGTGCAACAGCCGGAATATCCCAACTCGGTGAGCATCATCGGTGCTACCGGCTCCGATGGGGCGCTCCAGCAGCACTACTTCGATTCCCGCGGCGTCGCACGCATATACGACATGATCCTGAAGGACAACGTGTTGACGCTTTTCCGGGACGGCCCGGACTGGCCCCAGCGATTCGTGGGACGGTTCAGCGACGATGGCAACGTGATCAACGCACGCCTGGAACGCGGAACCTACCCCGGCGGGCCCTTGGAACACGACTTCGACATGGTCTACACACGGATCCACCTACTTTCGATGTGACGCACGTTATTACCGGCTGGTAAACAACACGCTACGGATCGGCCAAAGATGGCAACAGCGGGGAAACACCCGCGAAAAACCGAATGCCTAGGCTGATGATCAACAGCACCAAACAGGTCATCAGCGAAAGGGCCGAACATGTCCGCCACTCCGTCCGCAGCATCCCTCCACATCGTCATCGCAGGCGCAGGTCCAGCAGCCCAGGCTTTGGTGCGGCGGCTGGCCGGCACGGCCGATACCAGGCAGCGCCCCTTCGGCGGCACGATCACCGTACTCAGCAACCGCGACGACTGCCCGGAGGCCCTCCTCGAACTGGCAGAACTTCCACAGGTCTCGGTCCGGTTCGGCCAGGCGGCCAGCTTCATCGATCCGCACGCCAAAGTTGTGACCACGGTGGACGGCATGGACTTCTCCTACGACCAGTTGGTCATCGCAACCGGCTCAGCCCCGGCCCTCCCGCCGGTCGCCGGTGCCGAAGCCAGCCTGAGCTACTCCAACATCGATGATGCGGCCACCATCGGCGAAGCCGTCCACGATCTCACCCGGATCGTTGGACGCCGTCCGCTGGGAATCCTGGTGGGCAACGGCCCCGCGGCCGGCCAGGCAGAGGCTGTGCTCCGGGCCCGCGGAGTCCGTCCCGTGCGCACCACCCTCCGCCCGGCCGCCGTCGTGCGTTCCATCGCAGGTTCCCCCGTACCGGCCACCGGCATCGTGTTCGAGGACGGCAGCAGCATGAACGGGGACCTCGTGGTCCTGGCCGAGGAGCGTACGGCCCGCAACGACCTCGCCGAAAGCGCGGGGCTCCTGATTGCGTCCGACGGCGGCATCGCAGTGGGGCGCGACCTCGCCACCTCCGTCCCGGGCATCTGGGCAATTGGCGATGCAGCGTCCTGCGACGGCCTCCGGTTGGGACTCCTCCTTTCCGCCGAATCTTCGGCGATGCTCTGCGCTTCGGGCATGTTGCTCGGTGTCTTGGGCAGCGACCAATTGGCCCCGTTGGCGGCCTAGGCGGCAACCGGGTGGCCCTTCCACAAGCGGCGGAAGGGCCACCCGGCCCGTATGGCAAGATGGTCCTTTGACGGGCAGTGACAACCCTGCGGCCACCGGGCCGGCCACGCCTGCACGGAAGGATCCCATGAGCAACGAAGCCGCTACCCCGGCAAACATCGCCTCCTACATCGACCACACCCTGTTGAAGCCGGAAGCCAGCGAGGCGGACATCCTCAAAGTGTGTGCCGAAGCCGTCGAATACCAGTTCAAATCAGTGTGCGTGAACCCGATCTGGGTCAAGACCGTCACCAAAGCGCTCAAGGGCTCGGGCGTGCTCACATGCTCTGTGGTCGGATTCCCGATGGGCGCGACGCCCAGCGACGTCAAGGCCTTCGAAGCCCGTGGCGCCGTCCTTGACGGGGCCGACGAAATCGACATGGTGATCAACATGGCCGCTGGACGCGCCGCAGACAAGGGCGCGCTGGTGGACGACATCCGGGCAGTCGCGGAAACAGTGCACGCCGGCGAAGCAATCCTCAAGGTCATCATCGAGACGTCCATGCTCGACGACGAGCAAAAGGTCATCGCCTGCGAAGCAGCTGTTGAAGCTGGCGCAGACTTCGTCAAGACCTCCACCGGCTTCAACGGTGGCGGCGCCACTGTTGAAGACATCGCGCTGATGCGCAAGACGGTGGGACCGGACATAGGCGTCAAAGCCTCCGGTGGGGTGCGATCGCTGGCCGATGCACAGGCTATGATTGCAGCTGGTGCAACACGTATCGGAGCGAGTTCCGGAATTGCCATTGTCAAGGGTGAGCAAGGTTCATCTGCCTACTGAGGCTTCCCGACCGCCAGAGATTTTGAGCCCTGCGGGGCCGAGGAGGAACGAATGTCCAAGAACGCAACCAGCGCCCCCATCGAGCGTGAGAACAACCTGGGCCAGAGCATTGTCCTGTTCCTGGTGATGATTGTGCTCTTCCTGGGCGCTATCTACTCGCTGTCCTTCCTCAGCCTCGAAAACCCGTGGCCGATGGCTGTCTGCCTGGGCCTGTTCGCCCTTGCGTTCTGGATCCCGCAGACCATCCTGGGCCGCTCGGATTCGGCTGGCGAAAGCTAAACCCCTTACTTCTGCAGGAATGGCCCGGGCGTTTGCCCGGGCCATTCCTGTCTGTGGTGGCGGATCGCCTCGCGGCCAAGGGCTGGCGGCTTCACCGCACCGAGTCACCGCACCGAGTCACCGCACCGCCAGGACGCCTCCAAGCGCCGCGAGTACGCCCGGCCAGTGCTGTTGCGCAAGGGTCCAGGCGGCCACTCCCATCCCCACCATGGCGTATCCGCTCACGGGAATCAGCACCAGCCATTCCCGCCGCGAACCTGCCCGGCCCAGCAGCGGAATGGAAAACGCGCCGTTGGCCCGCCACACTCCACTGATGACTGATTTGCGCAGGAACTTTGGCGGTTTGATCACTATCGGCCACAGGAGCGGCACGCCGCCCACAGTGATCATGTCGCCCACAATATGGATCACGACGCCGGTCAGCATGGACAGTGGCAGCCACCCCCACTGGTCCGGCGCAAACCACGTCACCAGGCCAGCCATGACGATCGCGAAGAGCCAGTTGGTGATCCAGCCGGACTTCGGAAACAGGTTCAATGCCTTCGCGGCGAGGTTGATCATGAACATGCACAGCAGCCCGGCGCCGACCGAGAGTTTTCCGACCGGGGTCACCATCTGGAACTGTGCCGCCATCGCTGCGAGGATCACGAACGCCGAAGCCCCAAGCAGTGAGTGGGTCCCCTGCCGGTGCCCGCCGCTGGCCTTTTCGATCCCTACCGCAATCGCATTGGACAGCGGTGGCAGTGAATTTGCGATGGTGCTGTGCCGGTGGTCCCAGTCGCACACAAGTGCCGTCCCCGCCGTCGCCATGGCGCCAATGAGGATTCCGGTGGAATCCAGCGGGTACCAGCCCAGGGCGTAGGGGCCGGTCGAAGCAATAGCTATCCACGCCGCGGCTCCCGACGCGGCGTGGTGTCCTCCCATCATCGACGTTAGCCCGCCTTGACTGGCACGTCGGTGAAGATTGCTTCAATCACGTTGTTGGCCCACTGCAGGATTTCGGCGTCCTGGAGATCCCGGCCACCGATCCTGGCCGTCTTGGGTTTGGGGATAAGCACAGCGTCCAGCGCCGGCTTGACCTGGGAACCGGGATACATACGGTTCAACCGCATGGTTTTGGACTCGGGCAGTTGCGCCGGCGAGAACCGGATGAAGTTTCCTTGGAGCGCGACGTCGGACAGCCCGGCTTCGCGGGCACCCACCCGGAAGCGGGCCACGGCGATCAGGTTCTGGACGGGCAATGGCGGCTCGCCGTAACGGTCCACCAGTTCTGCCAGTACCTCGTCGATTGCCTCGTAAGTGATAGCCGAAGCCAGCTTGCGGTAGGCCTCCAGGCGCAGTCGCTCACCCGGCACGTAGTCGTGCGGCAGGTGGGCGTTGACGGGCAGCTCGATTTTCATCTCGGCGGCCTTCTCTTCGGCTTCGCCCCGGTACTCGGCTACAGCCTCGCCCACCAGGCGGATGTAAAGGTCGAAGCCCACGCCCTGAATGTGGCCGGACTGCTCGCCACCGAGCAGGTTGCCCGCGCCACGGATTTCCAGGTCCTTCATGGCCAACTGCATGCCGGCGCCGAGCTCGTTGTGCGCCGCAACGGCCTTGAGGCGTTCCAATGCCACTTCACCCAGGGGCTTTTCCGAAGGGTAGAGGAAGTAGGCGTAGGCACGTTCGCGGCCACGGCCCACGCGTCCACGCAGCTGGTGGAGCTGCGAGAGGCCGTACTTGTCCGCGCCATCAACAATGAGCGTGTTGGCGTTGGAGATGTCCAGGCCGGTTTCGATGATGGTGGTGCAGACCAGCACATCGAAGCGTTTCTCCCAGAAGTCCACGATGATCTTTTCCAGGCGGCTTTCGGACATTTGGCCGTGCGCAACTTCCACCCGGGCTTCCGGGACAAGTTCCCGGATCTGGGCCGCGATGCGCTCAATGGATGACACTCTGTTGTGGACGAAGAACACTTGTCCTTCGCGCATGAGTTCACGGCGGATTGCTGCGGAGGTCTGCTTGTTGGTGAAGGGGCCAACGTAGGTCAGGACCGGGTGGCGCTCTTCCGGAGGCGTGGCCAGGGTGGAGGTCTCCCGGATACCGGTCAGCGACATTTCCAAGGTACGGGGAATCGGGGTGGCACTCATGGCCAGCACGTCCACGTTGGTGCGCATCTTCTTGAGCGCTTCCTTGTGTTCCACACCAAAGCGCTGTTCCTCATCGACGATCACCAAGCCAAGGTCCTTGAACTCGAAGTCCTTGGACAGCAGACGGTGGGTGCCGATCACCACATCCACGGCACCGCTCTTGACCCCCTCCGCCGTTTCCTTGGCCTCCTTGGTGCTCTGGAAACGGGACAGCGGCTTCACGCGCAGCGGGAAACCGGAGAATCGTTCAGTGAACGTCTCGTAGTGCTGCTGGGCAAGGAGCGTGGTGGGCACCAGAACGGCAACCTGTTTGCCGTCCTGCACCGCTTTGAACGCCGCACGGACAGCGATCTCGGTCTTGCCGTAGCCCACGTCGCCGGACACCAGCCGGTCCATGGGGATTTCCCGTTCCATGTCCGCCTTGACCTCGTTGATGGTGGTCAGCTGGTCGGGCGTTTCGACGTACGGGAAGGCTTCCTCGAGTTCACGCTGCCACGGGGTGTCCGGGGCGAACGCGTGCCCACGTGATGCCATGCGGGCCGAGTACAACCGGATGAGTTCGCCGGCGATTTCCTTGACGGCCTTGCGTGCCTTGGACTTGGTGCTGGCCCAGTCCGCGCCGCCCATCTTGCTCAGTGCCGGGGCATCGCCACCGACATAACGGGTCACCTGGTCCAACTGGTCCGTGGGCACGAACAGCCGGTCCCCCGGGGCGCCACGCTTCGAAGGTGCGTACTCGAGCACCAGGTACTCCCGCAGCCCGGCGTCGGAGGACGACGTGCCGACCACCTTGCGCTGGATCAGCTCCACGAACCGGCCGATGCCGTGTTGTTCGTGCACCACAAAATCGCCCGCGTGGAGCTGAAGCGGGTCCACTGCGTTCCGTCGCTTGGATGGCATGCGCCGCATGTCCTTGGTGGAACCCGCAGTGGCGCGCCCCAGCAGGTCGGCTTCGGTCAGCAGGCCCAGTTTCAGGCCGTCAAGGACGTAACCACGTCCGACGGCGGCGGTGGTCACCTCGATGATGCCCGGTTGGGGTTCCTTGTCCAAGGACTCCACGCGGGAGCAGCGAATCTCCGCATCATGGAACAACTCGGCAAGGCGCTGCGCGGGTCCAGGACCGTCGGTGACCACAACAACACGCCACTGCTCGCGGACACGTGAGCCGATGAACTCCAGCATCTCGGCCACGTCGCCCTGGTAGCCGCGGGGTTCGCGGGCACGCATATTCAGGACGTCGATATCCAGGACCAGGTCCTCGTCCGACGCGAGCGAGGTGATGGACCACCAGGACACGCCGTGTTCAAGGGCCGCGGAGCGTGTGTCGGTCAGGGACCGGAAACTGGCGGCGTGCAGGTCAGTGGAGGCCTCGGACGACAGGTCAAGGGGCGCCGCACCGCCGTCGGATGCCGTTGACCATGCAGCTTCCAGGAATTCTTCGTTGGTGGCCGCGAGGTCGTGGGCGCGGGTGCGCACCTTCTCCGGCTCGATCACCACGGCCAGGGACCCCGCAGGAAGCTGGTCCACGAATGGGACCATGGAGTCCACCAGCACCGGGGCCAGCGACTCCATGCCTTCCACGGCAATACCGCCGGCAATCTTCTCCAGCATGTCTGCCGCGGCGGGCATGTCCGCCTTGAGCTTGGCAGCCCTGGACATCACCGATGGCGTGATCAGGATTTCGCGGCATGGGGGCGCGTGAAGTTCGGTGGGGTGGTGGACACCGGGGGCGGACAGCGAGCGCTGGTCGGCCACGGCGAACCACCGCATTTGGTCTACCTCGTCGCCGAAGAACTCCACCCGGATGGGGTGGTCCTCCGTGGGCGGGAACACATCGATGATGCCGCCGCGGACGGCGAATTCGCCGCGGTGCGTCACCATGTCCACCCGGGCGTAGGCGGCGTCGGACAGCACCCGGACCACCTCGGTGAAGGGGCGCTCCTGCCCCACCTGCAGCGTCACGGGAACCAGGTCACCCAGGCCGGCCACGATGGGCTGGACCACGGCGCGGACCGGAGCAACCACCACACGCAAGGGGGCCGCCGTCGAGGTTTCCGGGTGGGTCAGGCGGCGCAGGACCGACAAGCGGCGGCCCACGGTGTCCGATCGTGGCGAAAGCCGCTCGTGCGGGAGGGTCTCCCAGCTGGGAAAGGTAGCCACGGTGTCGGCGGGAAGGTAGGAAGCCAGCGCTGCGGTGAGGTCTTCGGCTTCGCGGCCCGTTGCGGTGACAGCGAGGACCACCGGATCGCCCGCACCGCCGGCACCAGCCTGGGCCAGGGCATCAGCCATTTCGGCAAGCAGAACAGCCCGCATACCCGTAGGGGCGCTGATCTGGTAGTCGCTGTTGCGGTCGGAAAACTCCCGCTGAGCCTCCGTTCGGACGCGCGCGAAAGTCTTGTCCTCCGCCAGTGCGCGGCGCAGACCGTTGAGGCTCATGGCTGAAACTCCTAGGGTGGTTCCAAGGGCAGGCAACACAAATGCCCGGAAATTCGTCAGAATGCCGGGTCATTCCAGCCTACCCCTCCCCCAGCCACAGGAGTTCTCTTGCAACCTTCCGAAGCGACGCATTCCAACAACCCCCGGCAGCCCAGGACCGTGCTGGTCACGGGCGCTACCGGCTACATCGGCGGGCGGCTGGTCCCCCGGCTCCTCGAGGCCGGCCACAAGGTCAAAGTCCTGGTCCGTACGCCGCAGAAGATCGCGGACGTACCGTGGCATGACGACGTCGAGATCGTGGAAAGCAGCCTGTCCGACTCCGAAGGCCTGGCCGATGCCCTCAGCGGTGTGGAGGTCCTGTATTACCTGGTGCATTCCATGGCGTCGGGCAGCGGTTTCGAAGCCAAGGAAGAAGCCATGGCGCGGCTCGTCGCAGGAGCCGCTGCGGATGCCGGAGTGGACAGGATCGTGTACCTGGGCGGTCTGCACCCTGAGAACACCGAACTTTCCACCCACATGCGTTCACGCGAGACCGTGGGCAAGGTGTTCCTCGAATCCCCTGTTGATGCCATCGTGTTCCAGGCCGGTGTGGTGATCGGTTCGGGCTCTGCGTCCTTTGAAATGATCCGGCACCTCGCCGACACCCTGCCGGTCATGCCCGCGCCCAGCTGGGTCAACAACAGGATCGAAGCCATCGCTGTGCGGGACGTGCTGCACTACCTGGTGGCAGCGGCGGCCCTGCCTGAGCAACTGAACCGTTCCTTCGACATCGGCTCCCGCGACGTCCTGAAATACAAGGAGATGATGAACGAGTACGCGGTGGAACGCGGACTCCCCCGGCGCCTGGTCATCGCGCTCCCTGTTCCGGCACCGAAACTTGCCGGGCTCTGGGTTGCGCTGGTCACCCCCATCCCCCTGTCCATGTCCCTGCCGTTGGTCCAGTCGCTGCAGCACGACGCCATCTCGCGGGAGCACGACGTCGACCATTACATCCCCCAGCCCGACGGCGGCCTGACGTCCTACCGCCGCGCCGTCGCTTTGGCGCTGGGCAAGGAAAGGGACGGTCAGGTGGAAACCACTTGGGCCAACGCAGGCATCGACGCCGACCCGCTGCCAAGCGACCCGGACTGGGCCGGCTACAAGGTCTACGTTGATGAGCGCACCTTCCATAGCGAAGCCAAACCGGAACACGTCTGGACCATCATTGAGGGCATCGGCGGCAAGAACGGCTGGTACTCGCTGCCTCTGGCGTGGCGGGTACGCGGTTGGCTGGACAAGCTGCAAGGTGGGGCCGGGCTCCTGCGGGGACGTCGTCATCCGAAAACGCTGAACACGGGCGAAGTGGTGGATTGGTGGCGCGTCGAAGCCATCGACCGCGGCCGTTTGCTCCGCCTGCGGGCTGAAATGCGGGCCCCGGGCGGCGCCTGGCTGGAGTTGGGGGTTGAGCCCGACGGCGAGGGCAGCCTCTACAAGCAGCGCGCCATCTTCTTCCCCCGCGGTTTGGCCGGCCGGCTGTACTGGCTGGGCGTGTACCCCTTCCACGGATTCATCTTCCCGTCCATGGCCCGCAACATTTCAGCGGCGGCTATCACGCTTCAGGACGCGGGCCAGGAGCAGGGTTCAGGGGTGCCCACCCAGACCCCGTAGGATGTTTGGGAGCTAAGAAGCTTCACCAATACCATCCACGGAGGACCCATGGCCCTGAGTGCATCCACCACCCTGCCGCACAGTGTCGACCGCGTAGCGGCCGTTTTCATCGACGAGGATTTCCTGCGCCACACCAGCGAGCTGGTGGGCGGTTCCTTGGAATCGTTCACCATCGAAGGCGACCCTGCAGGTGCGTTCAACACCACCACGGTCCGTACCCTGCCCACCACGCGCCTGCCGGACATTGCCCGCAAGTTCGTTGGCGAAACCCTGACGGTCACCCAGAAGGAACAGTGGGAAGCACCTGCTGCTGACGGCTCACGCTCCAGCAACATCGCCTTGAAGATCTCGGGTGCTCCCCTTGATGTGACTGCCGTCCAGCGCCTGGTGGCAGACGGCACCAGCACGCGCATCGAACTCGATGGCACGGTGTCCTCTTCGGTGCCGTTCCTTGGCGGAAAGATCGCCGACGCTGCGGAGCCCATGGTGGGCAAGGCCCTGAACATCCAGTCGCAGCAGGCCCAGGCCTGGCTCGAAAGCCACTAGCGTGGAGATTCCGGCGATCCTGGCCGTCGTCCTGATCGTTGCCGGCGTCTGGTCCTTGGCGGTGTGGCCGCAGTTCCTGAAGCGGGTCATGAAGGATCCCCGCGCCCGGGACGCTGCCGGCAAGGCCACCAAGTTCCTTACGGTCCACGTCGTGCTGGTCACCATCTCCATGGTGCTTGGCCTTGCGACGGCGGCCATCGGCGTCGCGGGCCTCGTCGCCTGACGCTGCGCCTACCCAACCAGGGGACAGCACATGCTGTCCCCTGGTTGGTAAGATGGATACTGGTGTGCCGGGAAGTCTGGTCGGCGGAGTCATTGTGCTCCCCTTTGACCTTCCCGCGAGTTAGGAGCCCGACGTGGCCCAGAAGCCCCCCGCAGCCACCAAGCAGCCCGGCAAAGTCTTTGCCCGGTCCAGCTACCCCGAGTATCGCCGCATCCTCTCCATCCTCCGCACCGAGACGGTCGGCGGGGCCCTCCTCCTGGCAGCCACGGTGGTTGCGCTCATCTGGGCGAACTCCCCCGCAGCGGACGGCTATTTTGCCCTGCGCGACTTCAGGATCGGCTACGAACCGTGGCACCTTGAACTCAGCCTCGGCCACTGGGCCTCGGATGGACTGTTGGCGGTGTTCTTCTTCCTCGCCGGACTTGAGCTCAAGCGCGAATTCGTCGCAGGGGAACTCCGCAAACCGGCCCGGGCGGTGGTCCCGGTTGCAGCAGCCATCGGTGGCGTGCTGGTCCCCGCCCTGATCTACGTCCTCTTCAACCTCAACAGCCCGGAAACCCTGAAGGGCTGGGCGATCCCCACAGCCACGGACATTGCCTTCGCCCTGGCTGTGCTCGCCGTGATCAACACGCACCTCCCCGCGGCGCTGCGGACCTTTCTGCTGACACTTGCCGTGGTGGACGACCTCATAGCGATCGGCATCATCGCGTTTTTCTACTCAACCGGGCTTCAGCCGCTCATGCTGCTGGCCGCCCTGGTTCCCTTGGGCCTGTTCGCGTTCCTCGTCCAAAAGCGGATCCGCAGCTGGTACCTTCTGCTCCCCCTGGCCCTCGCTACTTGGGGCTTCGTTCATGCCTCCGGTATCCATGCCACCGTCGCCGGAGTCCTGCTGGGCTTCGCCGTTCCTGTCCTGACCAACGGAAAGAAGGGGGAACCCGCCGAGGGCCTTGCCGAGCACATCGAACACAAGCTCAGGCCCTTCTCCGCAGGATTCGCGGTCCCCGTCTTTGCGTTCTTCTCCGCTGGCGTAGCCTTGGGCGGATTCGATGGGATGGGTGCAGCACTGACGGACCCCGTTGCCGTGGGCATCGTGGCGGCTTTGGTGGTGGGCAAGGCCGTGGGCGTCTTCGGAACCACGTTCCTGGTCACCAAGACCACGCGCGCCAGCCTGGACTCAGGCATTGCGTGGATCGACCTCTTCGGGCTCGCCCTGCTGGCCGGCATCGGGTTCACAGTCTCGCTCCTGATCGGCGAACTCAGTTTCGGCGCCGGATCCGCGCACAACGACCACGCCAAGGTGGCCATCCTGGCAGGTTCCCTGATCTCGGCGCTGCTGGCCGCCGTCGTCCTTAAGGCCCGTAACCGGCGGTACCGCCAGGTCCAAGCGGACGAAGAAAGGGACGACGACGGCGACGGCGTGCCTGACGTCTTTGCCCGCAGCTGACCGAAGCGCTGCTGCGCCCGACTGCTAGGTGGTTGTGGCCTGGTTGAGGGCGTCCTCGGCCGCGACCCAAGAGATCATGGCGCACTTGACGCGGGCCGCGTAGCGGGCGACGCCCTCAAACGCGGCGGCATCGCCCAGGATCTCGGGGTCGGCATGGACCTTTCCGCGTGATCGGAGGACCTCGCGGAAATTCTCGATCACCGAGTGCAGTTCCTCCACCGACATGCCTTCGCCCATGTCGCTGAGCACCGAGGCGGACGCCATCGAGATGGAGCAACCCGCGCCGTCCCAGCTGATCTGCTGAACGGTCCCGTCCGACACAGCGAGCCGCAACGTGACCTCGTCCCCGCAGACCGGGTTCAGCTGATGCGACTGTCCGGTGGTGGCGCCGGCCGGAGCTGGAGTTTCCGCGAGCCCGCTGCCGTGCCGTTGCTTGGAGTGGTCCAGGATGATCTGTTGGTACAACTGGTCAAGACTCATGATGCGCTGATGCCTAACTAAGTATCTGGGGGGAAACCCGGTGTTCAGGCCTGGAAGTAGGCCCGGACCCCGGAAACGGCGTCAAGGAAAGCATCGACGTCGTCCGTGGTGTTGTAGAGGTATGTGCTTGCGCGGGTGGTGGCCGTCAAACCCAGGCGGCGGTGGAGGGGCTGCGCGCAGTGATGGCCGACGCGTACCGCGATTCCGCGATCGTCCAGGAACTGGCCGACGTCATGGGCATGCACGCCGGCGACATCGAAGGCAGCCAGTCCGATGCGTTCAGAGCCCGAAGCAGGACCCACAACACGGATGCCGTCGATGCTTTCCAGCCCCCTGACCAGCCGTTGGCCCAGGGTCGATTCCCATGCATGGATGCGCTCGATGCCGGTTTCGGCGAGGTAGTTCACGGCAGTTGCCAGGGCCACTGCCTGCGAGATGCGCTGGGTCCCGGCTTCGAACCGCAGCGGGGCGGGCAGGTACTCGGCCCGTTCCATGGTGACCGTGGTGATCATGGAACCGCCGGTCAGGAACGGCGGCAGGACATCAAGGAGTTCCTGCTTGCCGTATAGGACGCCCACACCGGTAGGTGCCAGCATTTTGTGGCCGGAGAACGCAGCGAAGTCGACGTCCAGGTCCTTGACGTTGACCGGCATGTGCGGCACGGACTGGCAGGCGTCCAGCACCACCAAAGCGCCGACACGACGAGCCAGGGCCACGAGCTCCGCCACGGGGTTGATGGTTCCCAAGACGTTGGAGGCATGCGAGAACGCCAACACTTTGGTCCGTTCCCCCACGATTTCCGCCGCAACATCCAGACGAAGCGCGCCGTCGTCCGTGATGGGGATGTATTTGAGCGTGGCACCGGTCCTGAAGGCGAGTTCCTGCCACGGGATCAGGTTGGCGTGGTGCTCCATTTCGGTGACCACGATCTCGTCACCCGCGCCAAGAGCCAGATCCTTCAACGCGGCGCCACCACGGCCCTGCGCGGCCCACAGCGCGGCGTTGGAGAGGGCGTAGCTGACCAGGTTCAGGCCTTCGGTGGCGTTGGAAGTCCATACTGTTTCTTCGTAATTGGCGCCAATGAAGTCCGCGACAGTCTGGCGGGCGTCCTCGAACACTTCCGTGGCTTCGACCGCCAGATGGTGCGCCCCACGATGAACAGCAGCATTGCGTTGCTCGTAGTATTCCTGCTCGGCCTCGATCACGCTGAGCGGGTTCTGGGACGTAGCCCCGGAATCGAGGTAGATCAACGGTTTGCCGTTGACCAACTGATCCAGCACCGGGAAGTCGTTCCGGATCCGCAACACCTCCGCATTGTCCATGGCAGGCACGGACCGTAGGAGTGAGGCGGGGGTTGATACGGCAGTCAAGGGACGCTCCTTGGAAATTCTTCAGGGACTCCCTATTATCCCACGGAGACCTCCGGCGTGCGGAGCAGGGGGTGTGCCTTACAGCACGTTAGCTGCCGGCCCGCCCGGGGGCCCACCCCAGCGGCGGAACAGCGCCGCTGTCGAAAGCGGTGAGCAACTTGTTGACCAGCATCGTGGTGCGGCGGCTTGCCGCGCTCCGGGTCTTGGCCTCATAGCCGCGCGCGGCGCGGGAGTAGCTCATGGCGGCGTGGGCGAACAGCCGATCCTCCGATAGGCTCCGGCCCGCAGCCTCGAGCGACTTTGGCTCATCTCCCATCAACGCCTTGGCAAACATCGCGAGGGAAGCCCCGGCCGCACCCTGCAGGACCGCGGCTGCTTCGGCCAGCTGCCGCTGGCTGGCGGGATCGTCGACGGCGGCCGCGTGGGGGTCCAGCGCGATGAGGGAGAGCGCCTCGGCTTCGATCAAAAAGGTCCGGTCCCCACGGCTCTCTCCTGCGAGCTGGATCAAATGGGCCGGCTGGCCGGAGGAGCCATCCCGCCCGGCGACACAATCCCGGGCCGCCGCGACGTAGAGCGCGCTGAGCCTGGACAGCAGCGCCCCGGGATCGTGTCCGGTCAGTGCGGAACCGCTTTGACCGGCACATTCCAGGGCGGCCTCCGGATTTCCGCACAGGGCCTCCGCGTAGGCCAACAACGCGGCCGCCAGCGAAAGTACCTGCGGAAGGCCGGCGTCGTGCAACTCTGCCAGCACCGGCCTCAACGTGCGTCGTGCTGCCCTGGCGAGCCCCTGGACCAGCTCGGCATATCCGCGGGCGACATCCATGCACACGGCAAGGTTCGCCGGCAGGGCGTAGGGGGCGGGGCAATCCAGGAGTGCGTCCATGGTGTCCCACGCCAGGCTGTACCTCAGGCAGATGGCGTGGCGGAGCAGAACTGCCGGCCGGAACATCCCCAAGGCCGGGTCCGCGTCGAGTGCCGCCATCGCAGCTGAGGACCGTTGCAGCGCCTCCGGCACGGCGCCGGCGAGCAAGAGGCGTTCGGTGTCCCGGACGTTGCCGGCGACCAGGGACCACGGTTCCGCAGCATCCGGCTCGACACCTGGAACGGCCCCGAGGAGCTCCAGCGCCATGAGGTGGTGCGTGGCATCTGACTTGACGGCCGGCGACTCTCCTCCTACAGCCAGGCCACGAAGTTCCGGGGCTGCTTCGCGAAGTTGGCCCTCGGCGAGCAGCGCCCGGGCCCGGAGGAGCCTCGCTTCGTCCCGGTGGCCCGGATCCGAGACGGCCGCAGCTGCCCGCATGGCAAGTTCCGCCGTCGACGGCCTGTCAGCGGCGGGCGCCGCAGCCAGGAGAAGTTCATCCGAAAGGGAGAGTCCACAGTCCAGTGTCCACGTCATCCATCGCAGCAAGGTAGGCGCGGACTCCCTGGTGAGCGCCGGATCCTCGATTCCCAGACGCAAAGCCACGCTCCTGGACCGGGGAACCGACAGTCGGGTCGCCTCGCCACGCAGCCACGGACTTGTGCGGAGCAGAGGCGGGCTGCCGGCGAGCATCCTGACGTGTTGCAAAGCAAGGAGGTGTTCCACGGCCCCGTGGCCAAAGTGGCGCTCCACGACGTCCAGGCCTATCGGTTCGGCGAGCGCAACGAGTTCCAGGGCCTGCCGCTCTTCCGACGTCCCCGCAGCGTTTTCGGTGCGGACACGCTCAACAACCCGCGGCCAATCGCAGTGTGCACGGACGTCAATGGTCCAGAAGCCCTCCCGCTGCACCAGCAAACGGGCGCTTCGGGCGTCAGCGATCGCCAGGCAGAGGAGGGCCGCATTGAAGCCGCATATAGCCGAGAGCAGGCTGCTGGCCCGTCGCTGGACCTGCCCGCCCAGCAGGGCTTCGCACAGGGCGTGCGCCTCACTGAACGTAAAAGGGGGAAGGAAGTACTGGTCCAGGAAGCCTTCCTCCCAGAGCTGGTAGAGATCCGGGGGCAGGGGCCGGCGGCTGTCGGCGGTTGCCACCAGGGTGGCCCCGAAGCCCGGAATGAGCTGCAGCAGGACAGCCAACGACGCCGGGTCGACGTCGTGGATGTCGTCCACCAGCAGGACCAGCGGGGGTCGCGACGGCGGGGTCGGCTTCCTGTTGCGGCGTCTTCCGGGAGGTGGGGTGTACAGGTGCGCGGCGGGCCCCAGCGAACTGGTGAGGGCACGGAGGACATGCAGGCCCGGCAGAACGGAATCACCGCCGTCGGCTTCGAAGGCCCCCAACGCGCCATACCGGATTGCCTTCAATTCGGGGGTCCCCGCGAAGGTGCGCACGTCCATGGTCTCGGGTAGTCCTGCTTTGACGGAGAGCAACAGATGGGTCTTTCCCGATCCGCTGTCACCTGCAACCACGATCCCGCTGGTGGATGGCGATGGTACTGAGGAAAGAATGATGTCCAGAAGCTGTGTCCGGTCCGGGAGGGGCGATGGCCGCAGTCCGGCTGTGACGGTGTCTTCGTCCAGCCAAGGATCCGGCAGCATGCACACTCCACTAGAAGCAGTCCCATGGTCCGGGAAATTTGAGGGGTCCGCGATTCGCGGGTCCCTGGCCTAGAAGCCGGCGACGGCTGGGGGGAGAGTCTCGGTCTCAGAAGACTCTGTCGCCGCCGGCTTCGTCCAGGGCCGGATCACCTTGCGGTGGCCGGAGCATCGGTTCTGGAGACCACCGATGCGGATGATGCGACTTTCGGAATCCCGGTGATGCTTGGGGCTGAACCGTTCTTCCAAGATCAATACTGCCGGGACCGCAAATTCCGTACATCAGTAGTTGGTACTCGAATAGTTGGGGGCTTTCCGGACCCCGATACTGTGTTGTACTCAGTCCCTTGGGCGGGCACTACTTGGTTTGGACACGGGACATCCGGGCATTACTCCAGTGAATGGTTAAACACCGCAGGATCCCGGCGCAAGTAGCGCGGGAGCCTGCATGCAGGTACTCGGTTTGGTCCTCTCAAGGACGGACCGCAGCCCCAAGGTCTTCGCGTCGGCGGATACCCAGTTTGGCGTAGCTCCGATACAGGTGCCCTTCCACGGTACGCACCGAAACCATCAGCTTCTCGGCAATCTGCCGGTCAGTCAGTCCCGAGACCGCCAACGCAACAATGTCCTGCTCGCGTCGCGTCAATGGGACCGACCTATCCGCGTCGGCCTGCGGATCATGGACCAGTGCGTCACCCAGGTTCGCCTCGCTGACGTCCCGCAGGACCGCCGCTTGTCTGGCCTCGGGACGCTTTCCTTCGGCATCGAAAGTTGCCGCAGCCTTGTCAAAAGTCACAGCTGCGGGGCCCGGCATTCCGGCAGCGGCCAACAGGTTTCCCGCGTTGACGAACCCTTGGCCCGTACCGGCCAAGTCGGCTGCGGCAAAAGAATGCCAGCCGGCCGCCCAGGCCCCCGCCATCGACGACGCCGTTGCCCTGATGGACTCCATGGCTTCCGCTTCACCGAGTTCGGCCCTGAGGACAAGGTTCTGGAGCAAAAGACCTGGCAGGCCGTGCACTGGCCGGGACGCAGGGATCTGCCTCAGTGCCGGCAAACCGGAGCCCTCCTCAATGAGTTCCATGCCGGCCAGCCTGAAGATCTCGGCCAGGGAATCCACATATGCTCCGCCAGAGCCGTTGGTGTCCTGCTCGCCTGCCAACCGGTGGGCGAGGGCGGCATCACCGGACCTGGCCGCGGCGTACAGCGCCAGTGCGGCGCCCAGACCGCGCAAGCGCTGAGGATCAGTGACCCCGAGGGCTTCGACGGCGGGGGTCAGCATCTCCGTCGCCTGCTCCAGCCGGCCCTGCCGAAGCAGCGACAACCCCTTCAGTGCCTGGATACCTCCACCGAAAACAATGAGGCCCATGGCCGAGCTTGCGGCGTATCCGTCAAGCGCGGAGCTCGCTGCATCCCAGTCCCCGGACTCCAGGGCTGCGAACACATAGCGGACCACCACGAAGTCGCGGAAGTAGAGGAGGTCCTCCGTGCGCCCGTCCAGGAGCGACAAAGCCTCCCGGCCCGCCTCCATTGCCTGCACAGGCTGGCCTTCTGCGGTGAGCAGTTCACACTGTATGGCCAGCAGGGAGATCCGGTTTGTGACGAAATCCGCTTGTTCCGGGTCAAGGTCCGCAGCAAAGAGTTCCAAACCTTCGCGGAGTTCCCCGTACTGGCCGTCGTAGGCCAACGCGGCCAACTCCAATACCCGGGCTTGCCTGCCCACGTGCCCGCTCATGGCCTCCGGCAGCCCCTTCACCAGGGCTTCCGCAGCGGCCTGGGCCTCGGCCACGATCGCTCCGGATGAATCCCCGGCTGCGGTCCTGGCCGCGGCCCACAACAAGCCGGTACCCAGGGGTCCCGACGGGTCGGCGTCCAGGAACCCGGAGTCCACCTCCAACAAGCGCGCGGCACTGCGGAAGTCGCCGTCGTGGTAGTGCACCATCGCCATCACTGCACGTGCCCGCGGTTGCAGCGCATCCGAACGGACTTTGCGGGCTGCCGCCATGGCCAACGGATTTTGGAGCAGCCTGGCGGCCAGGAAGGCGGCCTGGAGCAACTGGTCATCCTCGACGTCGGCGCCACAGTCCAGCGCCCAGCTCACCATGCGGAGCAACCCTTCCGCCGTTGGCGGCTCCGAGAGCAGGTCCTGCACCATCCTCTGGCGGATTTGCAGGCTGCGGGCTGGCGAAACGATCTGGCGAAGAGCCTCGCTGTACAGCGGATGCCACATTTTGAGGGGGCCGCCGGGACCGTTGGTTGATACGACCATGCGGTTGTCCACCAACGCCCTTACAGTGTCCCTGCCAACCTGGGCGTCCAATACCGAGGCGGGGACGGGTTCGGACAGGGCAATGACGTACATGGCCTCCCGTTCCGCCTCGCTGGTCCGTAGGACCCTGTTCCGCACGACCTCGGCCAGGCCTTCGCCCGTCCCGGTGAGGGCACCTGTCAGGAACCAGATGCCGTTCCGGCGCACCAGCTTCCCATCGGCCCGTGAATCGTCCAGCAAGCAACGCAGCAGCAAGGGGTTGCCCTCGGAAAGGGTGTGCAGCACCTCAGCGACGCTCGCCATGACCGTTCCGCCAAGGGTTTTCTCAGCGAGTTCAGTGACCTTGTCCTTCTCCAAGGGGTGTAGTTCCAGCCGTTCGGCCAGTCCGTCGTACCACAGCTGGAGCAAAGCCGGCGGCAGGCCAGGACGAGGCCTGCTGGTCGCCACCAGCCGGGCCCAGCCTGCCGTCACCAGTTCGGCCAGGATTTGGGTACTGCCTTCATCGAGGTCGTGGGCATCATCGACGATCAGCAGCAGGCGGGCACCTTCTCCGCCGCGGCGCCTCTCGAACTGCGACCAGAACTCACGAAGTATCGCTACGGGGGACGTCGCCTGCTCCACCGGAAGATCCAGCAGGTAAGGCGCCAGGACGCCATAGGGAACAGCGGACAGTGCGGGACTTCCGTGAATCCGCATCACCACCATCTCGCCGGCGAGGCGGGCGGCGATCTCGGCCGCCAGGGCAGTCTTGCCGATGCCGGGGTCCGCGAGCAGGAGCACAGCCCCCGCACCCTCCTGGCGTAATATCTCCGTGGCCAAGGCCAGCTCTGAGTCCCGGCCTACAAGGTGCTCAGCCTGCATGGGCAATCCGTGCCGACCCTAAGGGGTTTCCGGGTCCAACCTCACAGCAGCCCATTGAGCTCGCCTCGAGACGAAACACCAAGCTTGGTGAACACCTGGTACAGGTGGCCTTCCACAGTTCGCACAGACACCCCAATATCCATCGCGATTTCGCGATTGCTGACACCCTTTCCGGCGAGTTTAGCAATTTGGCGTTCCCGTTCCGTCAACACCGGCGCGTCGCTGCGCGGCTGGATGGGCAGCGCCGAAACCGAGTGCTCCAGCCGTTCGAGCCTCAACTGGGCTGTCCGGGCAGCTGTGGACTCGCCGGCTTCCCGTGCAAAGTCCAGGGCCATGGCCACGCACCGTGCTTCGACGACCAACAGTTCCAGCGCCGAGGCAGCGTCAGCGGCGGCAAGCATCGACTTGGAGCTCTTGTTCAGCGCTCCGCGTGCCAGGTCTGCTGAGATCCTGGCCAGCGGCCCTTGACGGTGGCCGGCGATGTCTTCCAGAAGCCGGTATTCCTCATCCGTGCCTTCCACTGTCGCGCCGAAGAGGCAGATACCGGCCGTGGTGTAGCGCTGGTTTTCCAAGTCATTGCGGACCCGGGCCATGAGCCGCTGCTTGACGTCCCTGTCACCCATCCACCGCCCGGCCATCTCAGCGCAGAACTCGGCAACGGACTCTGAAAAGTAGGTGCCAACACCCCGGCAGGTGCGGTACAGGTCCAAGTAACGGCCCGCCTCCACCGAGTTGCCCAGCTGGGCGTAGGCGAATGCGGTGGCCGCATAACCTACCTTGTTCATGTTCATGGCCGGGCGCAGCTCCAGTTGCGCAACCGCTGACCGCAGGGGCTCGATCGCGCTGGCTGGTTTCCCTGCGTATGCGTAGGCCAATCCGATTCCCAATTCAGTGAGCGCGCCCCTGTACTGCAGGCGGGACGATCGTGAGGGGGTGCGGCGGACGAGCTCAATGCATTGCCGCCATTGTCCGGAGAGCAACAAGACCAAAAATGTGTGCCTGGCGAATGCTTCCTCAAGCTGGGCGGGCCGGTCCGTATCTCCCAGCTGCCGCGAAACGGCGCGGGCAAGCTCCTGGGCATCAAGCTCCCGGCCCATCATGCAGCGGGCCTCCACCAGGAACAAGGACGAGCGCAACCAGTGCTCCATGTCCTCGGCGGGGTCGTTGTCCAGCTCCTCTTCCAAGGAATCAATCATGGCCGCGTACTCACCCATGAAGGTGTTGTACTCGTAGCTGCACAGCTGGAGCCGGTTCCGTGCCTTGGCCACGGTCCCCGCCGGGTGTGCGCCGTTCATGGCGTCGAGCTTTTCCAGTCCGTCCGAGATGACGCCGGGGACCAAGGCCGAGCGGCCATCGATCCACGTCATGGCCTGGCATTTCGAGGCCGTGAGTTCGGCAAATTCCAGCGGGTCCAGGGCGGACACATGCTCCTCTGAGACTTCATCCAGCGCCTGTGCGGCGTGCAGGGGAAGATCAAGCATGAGGTAGGCGGCAGCCTTCAGGCGCTGTCCGGGGACCCACTCACTGTCCTTCGGGTCAAGTGACTGCGTGCACTGGATGGCGAAGTTGGGGTCATAGTCGTCCAAAGCTGCCCTGCCTGCGGCCAATGCCAAGGAGGGAGAGGGTGTGGGCTCGTCTTCTGAGGCGTGCATCCAGGCTGCGTAGCTCAGCAGGTCCTGCGGTGCCAGCCCCTGAAGGTCGGGCTCTTTGGGTCCGTGGAGCATGAGTCGAAGCTCCTTCATCCGACGGGTGTTGAGCCACCCACGGACAACCTCACCCATATAAGGGTCCCGCAGCGAGACCCAGTGCGCCTCACCGCGTTCGACCGTGAGCAGGCCACGCTCTTCCATCTCCACCAGGACGTCCGTATCAACGAGGCCTGCCAGGTCAACGAGCGTCGCGCGCTGAGCGCAAGCC
Organism: Paenarthrobacter sp. CAP02; assembly: GCF_040137855.1. Lineage (NCBI taxonomy): Bacteria > Bacillati > Actinomycetota > Actinomycetes > Micrococcales > Micrococcaceae > Paenarthrobacter > Paenarthrobacter sp. CAP02. Next base: position 197,906 of record NZ_JBEEII010000002.1, read on the forward strand.
AGGATTTCGACGACGGTCCTGCTGGCTTGCGGTTCGCGCGCCAGCCTGGAACGGACGAAGTCCTCCACCACGGTCGCGCCTTCAAGCTTGATCCGGTCGCGGAGCGTCCACACGGAATCATTGAGGACCAGGTTGCCTGAATGCCGTTGCTCCTCCAGGAGGGCATGCAGCAGCATCGGGTTACCACCCACGGCAGAATGCAACGAACCCACCAAGGTGGAAGAAACGTAGTGGCCGAGGACGGAACCAAGCACCTGCTTTGTCTGTTCTTCGCTGAGCGTGTTCAAATGCACTTCAGCGAGCTCGCCCTCAAGGACCAGGCGGTGGAAGTCTGCGGGGAGTTCGCTTGAACGCTGCACCGTGGCGATCACTTTGGCGGTTCCCGTGGCCATGAGGTTCAACAGGACCCCCGTGCTCATCGGATCCATACCGCCGGCATTGTCCACGATGAAGACTGTCTCCCGACCTGCAGCTTCTGAGCGGATCAAGTTGGTCACTGCGTGCAGGATGCCTGTTGGCGAGCTGACGGCCTCGGAAGGCAAACGCGCCAGAAGGAAGCCAAGGCATCCGTAGGGGGTTTGTGCGCCGGCCACGGTATTGCGCAGTTGCAGGCTGTGAACCTTGGGTCCCAGCGAGGAGACGACCGCGCGTGCGACGCCGGACTTGCCGATCCCCCGATCACCGGTCAGGACCACGCCGGAGGAGTCCGAGGACTGAAGGAACTGCACTGCCTTGGACACATCACGGCTTCGTGCCAGGAGCGACCACGTTTGCCGATCCGTCGCGCCGCCCACAAGATCAGGAGCCGCAGCCCTCGCTGCGCCTCCACCGCTCCTGTTTAGCAACTCCGCCGACATCCGCATCCTTAGCTACACATCCGCGACAGTCCCCCACCGCTCTTCTGCGTACCATGCACACTACCTTCGGGCGCCGACAGTGTGTAGGCCTTAGGGTCCTGGGGATCGTCAGGCTTTGATCAGGCTTTCCTCAAGATTTGCTCAAGTTTTGGCGGGGTGGTGTTTCTGCTGCGCCGCCAGCAACCCCTGGGCCATGAGCAACTCCACGGCGTCGGCTGCTTCGTCAATGAGGAACGGGAGATCCTTCTTTTCTGCGGTGCCGAAATCGCGCAGTACGTAGTCGGCAGTTTCCATTCGTCCCGGCGGCCTTCCAACGCCCACGCGAACGCGGTAGAAGTCCTTGGTGCCGAGGGCTTTGGAGATGTCCCGAAGGCCGTTATGTCCGCCTTCACCGCCACCTGTTTTTAACTTGACCGTGTTAAAAGGGATGTCGATCTCGTCGTGGACAGCGATGACGTGGTCCGGGGCGATGTCAAAGAAGTTGCACAGGCCGGAAACCGGGCCGCCGGAAACGTTCATGTACGTCATGGGCTTGGCCAGCACCACCCGCGGCCCTCCAATGCCCAGCCGGCCCTCCACCACCTGGGCCCGGGCCTTATGGGTCTTGAACTTCCCGCCCATGCGTGAAGCCAGCTCGTCCAACACCATCTGGCCCACATTGTGCCGGTTGTTGCTGTACTCGTTGCCGGGGTTGCCGAGGCCGACAATCAGCCAGGTGTCAGTCATGATCCCATCCTAGGAAAGCGTCACGGTCCGTGTTCAAGGGCAAAGGCAAATGGCCGGGACCCCAAGGGGGACCCGGCCATTTCAAGGCAGGAGCCTCAAGCAGTCAGAAGACTACTCTGCGGCTGCCTCCGTGGTCTCTTCTTCCTCGGAGGCGGCGGCTTCAGCGACGCGGACCACCAGGGTGTCGCCTTCGGTGAGCAGCGTGGAACCCTTGGGGAGTTCGAGGTCCGAAGCGTGGACGTTCTCGCCGGCCTTGCGGCCTTCGATGTTGACCTCGACGGCGGTGGGCACGTGGGTTGCCTCAGCTTCGAGGGAAACCGTGGTGGCTTCGAGGCTGGCAACGGCACCCGGTGCAACTTCACCGGAAACGTGGATCGCGATGTCGACGGTAACCTTCTCGCCGGCCTTCACGGTCTGCAGGTCAACGTGCTCGATGATCTGCTTTACGGGATCGCGCTGGATGTCCTTGACCAGCGTCAGGTGCTGCTCGCCGTCAACGTCGATCGCGAGGAGGGCGTTGGAAACGCGCACTGCCAGCGTGGTTGCCTTGCCCGGCAGGTTGATGTGGATCGGCTCTGCGCCGTGGCCGTAGATGACAGCCGGGATCTGGCCGGCCATGCGTGCACGGCGGGCGAAACCCTTGCCGAATTCGGTGCGCAGTTCTGCGGTGAGCTTCTGCTCAGACATGTGTACTCCTTGATTACTGTGGCGTCCGGCGAAGGCCGGACAGGTCTATCAGCAAGGGCGGAGGTCTGGAGACCTTCTACGCCCGGCTGAGACTGGCCGCTGTGCAGCCATTCCGCCTGTGTTGAAGGAGATGCAGACCCAGTCGATAACGGAGACCCGCAACCCTGGTTCACACTGCTGCGAACCGGATGTGCTCTCCCTCGCCAAGGTATTCCCCAAGAGTTTAGCAGCGAACACCCTTCAAACCGAAAACGGGCCACCCGCACGCCCGGAGGCGGCAGGTGGCCCGTTTCATCAGGCTTGGGTATCAGGCCTTGCCGTCGAACAGGCTGGTGACCGAACCGTCGTCGAACACTTCACGGATGGCGCGGGCGATCAGCGGCGCGATCGACAACACCGTCAGCGACGGGAAGCGCTTCTCGGCCGGGATGGGCAGCGTGTTGGTGACAACCACTTCGCGTGCACCGGAATCCGCCAGGCGCTGGGCCGCGGGGTCGGAGAACACGGCGTGCGTGCAAGCGATGATGACATCCTTGGCGCCGGCGTTCTTCAGCACCTGGACAGCACCGGAGATGGTTCCGCCGGTGTCGATCATGTCGTCGATGAGCACGCAGGTGCGCCCCTCGACCTGGCCGACGACGGTCTTGGAGACAGCCTGGTTGGGAACGGTGAGGTCGCGGCTCTTGTGCACGAACGCCAGCGGTGCGCCGCCGAGGCGCTCAGCCCACTGCTCGGCGACACGGACGCGGCCGGTGTCGGGCGAAACAACGGTGATGTTGTCGGCCTCGACCTTGGTGCGGATGTAGTCAGCCAGCAGCGGGATGGCCATCAGGTGGTCAACAGGACCGTCGAAGAAGCCCTGGATCTGCGAGGTGTGCAGGTCAACGGACATGATGCGGTCCGCGCCGGCGGTCTTGTACAGGTCGGCAACGAGGCGGGCGGAAATCGGCTCGCGGCCGCGGCCCTTCTTGTCCTGGCGGGAGTACGGGTAGAACGGGGAAACGACCGTGATCCTCTTGGCAGAGGCGCGCTTGAGGGAGTCGATCATGATCAACTGCTCCATGAGCCAGTTGTTCAAGGGAGCCGGGTGGGCCTGGATGACGAAGGCGTCAGTGCCTCGCACGCTCTCGGCCGAACGGACGTAGATTTCCCCATTGGCGAAGTCGTAGGCGTCGATGGGCAGGAGTTCGGTCTCCAGCTCCTTCGCGATTTCCTGCGCCAGCTCCGGATGCGCCCTTCCGGCGGCGAGAATCAATTTCTTCTCGCCGTGTGCGGTAATTTCGCTCATGCCTAGTTGCCCTCTTCTGTGGTTGCCGGGGATTGGGAGGATGTGGAAGCCTGCGCGGCTTGGGCCAGCTGTGCTGAGGCCGTGCCTGGGCGGTTGGAGATGACCCAGTCTTCGGCATTCCGCTGCGCGGCCAGGCTCAGGGCCAGGGCACCGGCGGGGACGTCCTTGCGGATCACGGCGCCGGCACCGCTGTACGCGCCGTCGCCAACAGTCACCGGGGCGACGAACACGGTGTTCGAACCTGTGCGGACGCCGGAGCCGATGACCGTGCGGTGCTTCTTCTCGCCGTCGTAATTGGCGGTGATGTTGCCGCAGCCGATGTTGGTGTCCTCACCGATCTCGGCGTCGCCGGCGTAGCCCAAGTGCGAAAGCTTGGAACCACGGCCGATCGTCACGTTCTTGGTCTCATAGAACGCGCCAATCTTGCCGGTCTCCCCCAGCACCGTGCCCGGGCGGAGGTACGTGAACGGTCCCACGCTTGCCTTGGCACCAATCGCCGAGCCGGAACCGTGCGTGCGGGTTACCTTCGCGCCTTCGCCGATGGTGACGTCGGTGAGGGTGGTGTCAGGTCCGACGACGGCGTCACGCGCCACTGTGGTGGAACCGTGAAGTTGCGTATTGGGCAGCAGTCGGACGTCTTCGTCCAGGGTGACGGTGGAGTCGATCCAGGTGGTGTTGGGATCCACGACGGTCACGCCGGCCCGCATCCAGGCCTCGACGATCCGGCGGTTGTGCTCAGCGCCCAGCGCCGACAACTGGATGCGGTCGTTGGCACCTTCAACCTGCCAGCGGTCTTCGGTGACGACGGCGGCAACCCGGCCGCCGGCGTCGCGCGCCAGACCGAGGACATCGGTCAGGTACATCTCGCCCTGGGCGTTGTCCGTGGTCACGTTCTTGAGTGCATCCCGAAGGACTGCTGCGTCAAAGGCATAGATGCCGGAGTTGACCTCGCGGATGCTGCGCTCGGACTCGCTCGCGTCTTTATGCTCACGGATGCCGGTGACAGTTCCGTCTTCGGCGCGGAGGATCCGGCCATAGCCGGTGGCATCGTCCAGGACCGCGGTGAGCACCGTCACTGCGTTGCCCTCGGCTTCGTGGGTTGTCACCAGTTCACCGAGCAGTTCGCCTGTGAGGAGGGGAACGTCGCCGTAGGTCACTACAACCGTGCCGGTGAGTTCAGCTTCGGCGTCGAGCGCTGTGAGCGCGACTTCCACCGCGCGGCCGGTGCCGGGAATCTCGTCCTGGTCAACAATGAGCGCCTCGGGATCCAGCGCAGTGACGTGCTCCGCAACCCTGTCCCGCTCGTGGCGGACAACAAGCGCCAGCTTCAGCGGCGAGATGGAACGGGCGGCGAGGAGAGCGTGGCCCACCATGGAGCGCCCGCCGATTTCGTGGAGAATCTTGGGAGTCCGCGACTTCATGCGCGTTCCGGCGCCGGCGGCCAGAACAATGACCGCTGCGGGACCGGTGGTTTCGGGGCTCACGTACTGGCTCTCCTTGCTCGGTATGTCCCGGGTAACCCGGCTTCGGAATGCTGCCATCCCACATTGGACCCAGGCACCGTTCAAGCCGTTCCAGGTGCCGTTCCAGGAACAAAGAGGAGCGCATTTTCCGACCGTTCCGCCCATAGGATTCGAACCTATACTCCACGGCTCCAAAGGCCGGGGTGCTGCCGTTACACCAGAGCGGACCGTGCATGGTTGACACCTCCAGGCGGCAGGGCCCGGGGGCTTCCCGGCTCACCGGGATGCACACACAAGAATCTAGTTTGCCATGACCTTTGCGTGGTTCGCGACTCGGCTGGCCGCCACCCCATCGGTGACGCTCCAATGAACACCACCTTCGCCCTTACCGGCTGGCACCTGGGGCATGATGGTCACGTGAGCAAGCGCACTGAAATCTCCCGGCCAGTGGCCGCCGTCGAGCCCGCTGAGGCCGCCCACAACACTCCGGCAGTGCGCGTTCGGATGACTGGGCAGCAGCGCAAATCCCAGCTCATTGGCATCGGCCGCGCACTCTTCGCAGCCCGTGGGCTGGACGGCACCACCATTGAGGAAATCGCAGCCACGGCCGGCGTGTCCAAGCCGGTCATATACGAACATTTCGGGTCCAAGGAGGGTCTGTACCGCCAAGTCGTGGAGACCGAATTCCGGATACTCCTGGACTCCATCACCGAGTCACTGAGCGCCGACGCCAAGCCCCGCGTCCTGGTGGAGCGTGCCGCACTGGCCCTTCTCGGCTACATCGAAGACCGCACGGACGGATTCCGGATCCTCATGCGGGACGCCCCACCTTCCCAGCCCGAGGGCGCCTTCTCAACCCTGCTCTCGCATGTCACGGCGCGCGTAGAGCACCTGCTGTCGGACGAATTCGCCCGTCGGGGTTTCAGCGCAGCCGACGGTGCCATGTACGCGCAAATGCTCGTGGGCATGGTGGCCATGACTGGCCAATGGTGGCTCGACAGCCGCCAACCCGACAAGCGTGCAGTGGCAGCCCACTTGGTGAACCTTGCCTGGAACGGGCTCACGGGGCTGCAGAAAGAGCCCGAGCTGCGCTCCGAGGGCTGAGCCCCCCCTTTCTCCCCTAGTTCCGTCGCCAACCCGCAATTGCGTCGCTGGGCAACGACGGAGAAGCGGGCCAACAACGTGTCAGCGCAGGAGAAACCGGGCCGTTTTCGTAGGATTTGCCCATGACAGCACCCCAGATCTATGTCCTCTTCCCAGGTACTGCCCGCGAAGCCCTGGGTTTCTACGCGGAAATCTTTGGCGGAGAACTAACCCTTCACTCGTATCAGGACTTCTCACGCACTGACGGGCCCGCGGACGCCATCGCCCATGGGGTCCTGAGCGGAGTTGTTGCCTTGGCCGGCGCTGACGCAGCGGCGGGTGAGGAGAGCGTCCGCATCGAAGGAGCCATGCTTAGCTTGCTCGGAGCGGCCGAGCCTGCGGTCCTGCACGAGTGGTTCGACAAGCTTGCCGACGGCGGCCGGATCGTCGACCCGCTGGCGCAGAAACCGTGGGGCGCATCAGACGGCCAGGTTGTGGACCGTCACGGCCTCCACTGGCTCATAGGCTACGAGGCCGCCGAATAGCACTCGAGACGTGAGCGAGCGTCCCGCCCAAACCGGCGGGACGTGAGCGAGCGTTGGAGCAGCGGCGGGCATCCGGCAGCGTGCGTCAAAGCGACGAAGGAGCAGCACGCAGAGGATGCGCGCCGCTGCGTCCCCACCAGCCCGAACTACTCGCCCAGGATTTCGGCGGCCTCCAACCACTCGAGCTCCAGGCCCTCTTTCTCGTCGAGCAATTCGCGGAGCTTGGCATTGAGATCGCTGAGTGCGTCGAAGTCGCCGGATTCGGACTTCGCAGCCATCTGGGTGTGAAGCTTTTCTTCCTGTTGGGCGATCTTGCCAAGTTGGCGGTCGATCCTGTTGAGGTCCTTGCGGGCTTCGCGCTTTTCGGCTTCGCTGGCACCTGAAGGAGCCCCGGACGAAGAGGAAGTGGAAGCCCCACTGGCAGAAGTCGGCGCGCCGGAGCCGCCGCCCACCGCGCCTGAGGCCAGGGCAGCTTCGCGCAGCTCAAGATACTGGTCTACGCCGCCAGGCAGCCCACGGAGTTTGCCGTCGCCCAGCAACGCCATTTGGTTGTCGGTGACCCGTTCCAGGAGGTAGCGGTCGTGGCTAACGACTACGAGCGTCCCGGGCCAACCGTCCAGGACATCTTCGACGGCGGCAAGGGTGTCGGTGTCGAGGTCGTTGGTGGGTTCGTCGAGCATGAGGACGTTGGGCTCCCCCACCAGCAGGCGCAGGAGCTGCAGGCGCCTGCGCTCACCACCGGAAAGGTCGGAGACCGGGGTCCACTGCTTTTCCTTGGTGAACCCCAGCTGTTCCACGAGCTGTCCCGCGGTGAATTCCTTGCCGCCCACGCTGAAGGACCGCTTCTCGCGCTCAATGACCTCTATGACGCGCAGGTCCGAGACGTCGTCGAGTTCCTTGACGTCCTGCGTGAGCACAGCGGTGACCACGGTCTTTCCGCGCTTCACTTTGCCGGACGTGGGCTGGATTTCGCCGTTGAGCAGTTTCAACAAGGTGGACTTGCCCGCGCCGTTGACGCCCACGAGTCCCAGGCGTTCGCCCGGTGCAAGCCGAAGGGTGATGTTGTCGAAAAGCTTCTGCCCGTCCTCGCCGTCGAGGAAGTCGAGGGACACGTTCTCAAGGTCCAGGACGTCCTTGCCCAAGCGGGCGGTGGCCATCTTGCTGAGCGCCACGGAGTCGCGCGGATCGGGCACGTCTGCGATGAGGTCGTTGGCGGCTTCGATCCGGAACTTGGGCTTTGCCGTTCGGGCCGGGGCACCGCGGCGAAGCCACGCGAGCTCCTTTTTGACCAACTGCTGGCGCTTGTTTTCGACGACGGCGGCCATCCGGTCACGCTCGGCGCGCGCCAAAACGTAGGCGGCGTAACCGCCGTCGAACATGTCCACCATGGCGTCGTGGACTTCCCAGGTGTAGTTGCAGACTTCGTCGAGGAACCAGCGGTCGTGGGTGACCACCAGGAAGGCACCTTGGTTGGCTCGCCAACGCGACTTGAGGTGGCGGGCAAGCCAGGCAACACCCTCGACGTCGAGGTGGTTGGTGGGTTCGTCCAGCATGATGACGTCGTGGTCTTCGATGAGCAGCTTGGCCAACGCGACACGGCGTTTCTGTCCACCGGAGAGGGCGTGGACGTTGGCGTGCCAGTCGACGTCGCCCACCAGTCCGCCCATGACTTCGCGGATTTTGGGGTTGGCGGCCCATTCGTGGTCCGCGCGGTCGCCGACGATCGCAGCGCCCACGGTGAGGTCGCCGTCGAGCACGTCCCCTTGGTCAAGGTAGCCGACGGTAACGTCGCCGCGTTTGGTCACGCGGCCCGAATCGGGCGTTGAGCGCAAGGCGAGCAGGCGCATCAGGGTTGATTTGCCGTCGCCGTTGCGGCCCACCATGCCGATGCGGTCACCGTCCTCCAAACCGAGGGTGACGCCGTCGAGGACAGTGCGGGTCGCGAACGAAACCGTGAGGTTTTCGCCGCCGAGCAGGTGGGCCAATGGGTACTACTTTCTACTGCTGGAATGCGGGTACAAAAAGCCGGAGGGGTACTACAGGAGGGTATCGGAGATGATCCGGGCGCCGGGAACGGGGCCGTGCACCGCGACCGCGGTGTGGCCCCGGTGGGTCAATTCTTCGGCGAGGACAGAGGCGGAGACGGAGTCCCGCGCCAGTAACGCAATGGTGGGGCCGGAGCCGGAGACCATTCCGGCCAACGCCCCGCGTGCTTCGCCGAGGCCGATCGTGTCACGCAGTTGTGGAGCGAGCGTGATGGAAGCCCTTTGGAGGTCGTTGATGAGGACCCGGCTCAGTGTCTCGGGGTCACCGTGGCGAAGGGCTTGGAGAATGGTGGGATCCACGTCCACGGGCTCTGGAATGTCCGCCCCTTCGGAGTCCCGGAGTCCGTCAAGGGTGCAGAACACATCGGGAGTTGATAGCCCGTAATCGGCAAAGACCAGCACCCAGTCCATCTGGGCTTTGGCCAACGCCGGGGAAAGTTTGTCGCCCACGCCAAGGCCGACGGCGGTGCCCCCCAGGAGCGAGAACGGCACGTCTGCGCCCAACTCGGCAGCCAGGTGCGCGAGTTCTTCGCGGGACAGTCCACTGTTCCACAAGGCATCGCACGCGAGCAGCGTCGCTGCGGCATCTGCGGAACCGCCGCCCATGCCTCCCGCAACGGGTACGCGCTTGGTGATTTCCAGGTGGACGCCCGTGGGCTTTTCGGACATTTCCGCCATGATGGCCGCGGCCTTGTAGGCGAGGTTCCGCTCATCCAGCGGAATGTCCACGCCGTCCAGGTCAAGCGTGCTGTCCGGGCTGATGCTGATGGTGATTCCCTCAGCCTCGGTACTGGTAGCCGCTACTTCCTCGTACAGGGAAACGGCGAGGTAGACGCTGGCCACCGAGTGGTAGCCGTCGGCCCGCAGGGGGCCCACGCTCAAGGAGACGTTGACCTTTCCGGGAGCTTTAACCCGCACTGTCCGGGCATGGAAGCGATCCCCCACGAACGGCAGGCTGCTCGGTTTACGGGTGCCCGGCGTCATGCGTCCACGGGGTGGCGGGCTTCGGCGATTTTGACGTAGGCAGAAATATCCAGGACTTCGCCGCGGGCCGTCGGGTCCACACCGGCTGCAACAAGGCAACGCTCCGCTTCAGCCGCGCTGCCGGCCCAACCGGCCAGGGCTGCGCGGAGGGTCTTGCGTCGCTGGGCGAAGGCAGCATCGATGACGGCGAAAACCTGTTCCCGGGTGGCGTGCGTCTGCGGCGGATCATGGCGTGTGAACGCCACAAGCCCTGAGTGGATTTTAGGTGCGGGCCAGAACACGTTCATGCCGATGACCCCTGCTTTGCGCATGTGCCCATACCAGGCGGCCTTCACGGAGGGCACGCCGTAGATCTTGGATCCGGGAGTTGCGGCCAAACGGTCAGCTACCTCGTCCTGCACCATCACCAGCCCGTGCTGCAGGCTCGGGAAATGCTGGAGCAGGTGCAGCACCACTGGTACGGCCACGTTGTAGGGCAGGTTGGCTACCAGTGCCGTGGGCGGCACCGGCAGTTCAGTGACCTTCATGGCGTCCGAGAGCACCAGGTGGAAGTTCTCTTCGGCGTGCGGGCGCCAAGCCCGAACCGTTTCCGGCAGCTTCCCGGCCAGGACCGGGTCTATCTCCACAGCTACTACTGACTTGGCCGCGTCGAGAAGGCCCAAGGTGAGGGAACCCAGGCCCGGGCCGACCTCCAAAACGGTCTCACCGGCGTCGATATTGGCGGCAGCCACGATCCTACGGATCGTGTTGCCGTCAATCACAAAGTTCTGGCCCAGGGTTTTTGTAGGGCGTACACCGATTTCCTCGGCGAGCCGTCGAATGTCTGTGGCGCCCAGCAAAGGCGCGACGGCGGCGGGATCGGAATTCGGTTCAGTCACCTAGGTATCGTATCGCCTGCGCGGACCTAGGCTGCGTGCGCGCAGCCCCAGTCGCTGAGGCCGTTCTTTGCGTAGAGGCGGTTGGCGATCTCGATTTGCTGGGCTTTGGTGGCGAGGCTCGCGTTGGCAGCGTAAGCGCCGCCACCGTTGGCCAACCACGTAGGACCGGAGAACTGAAGGCCGCCGTAGTAGCCGTTACCACTGTTGATGGACCAGTTTCCACCGGATTCGCACTGGGCGATCCTGTCCCACATGGCCTCGTTCGGGGCGCCGGTGGGACCGCTGGACGTGGGTGCTCCTGCGGCGGCCTTGGCCGGGGTGGCGACAGGGCGCGCCTTGGTGCCGACGCTGACCTGCTCGGTGACAGGCTTGGTGGTGACGTCGCTGGAAACGAGGGTACGGGATGCCTCGCGGCCATCAACCATGACCAACTTGAAGTTCTTCGTCAGTGAGCCGGGTACGCCCTTCTGCGTGACCTTCTCTTCGCCCTTGAACAGGTCGGCGGAGTCGGTCTTCACGCTGTCGAAAGGAACTTCTTCGGTGGCCTGGTCGGTCTTGCTGGTATCCACGCGTGAAACCTTGATGACCATGTCCTGGACGATCGGAGCGTTGTCCGGCTGGGACACACGATCGTTTGCTCCGACGATGATCTTGGCGTCCTTGAGGACTGTGGCGACATCGGGCGCCGTCGTCGTGGTGCTGGTGTCCTTGCCGTCAGCGACGAGGCTGATGGTCTTGGGAGTGGAGATCGACACGAAGGAGCCGGTCACCTGGAGTGAGGCTTCCTTGGGCTGGGACACTTCGGCGGAGCTTGCCACTCCGAGTTCGCTCACCAGGCCTGCCACGTCCGGAGCGGTGGTGTTGACGGTCTTCCGGGCACCGTCCAACTCAATGGAGACGGCTTTAGCCAGGTTGACGTTGACCACAGAGCCGTTCTCGACCTTGCTGTCCAATGCAGGGGAAACGCGGTCTGCGTCCTTCAGCTCGACCTTGGCTGCCTTGACCACCTGGTCCACAGTGCCGCCGAAGGTCTGGATGGAGCTCACTTTGCCGTCGACGTTAAGCGTGACTGTCTTGTTGTTGCCCACGAAGGCGACGACACCGACTACCAGCGCGGCAACAACCAGCAGCTGGGCTCCGACTTTGAGGAAGCTGAACTTGCCATCCGTTGTGAAGAACTTGATCACGATTGCCCATTACTCTCAGACCATCCGGGCACGGGGAAAAGCACAGAAGAAATGCCAGCCGCAAAACGGAGGGGCCAGGCTACAAGCCTGGTCCCACTCCTGCTGCCGGCATCTGCGCCGCCAAAATCATTCAACTTGTGGGCACGGAATCAACCCGCCCAGTTGTCCGAAGGCCTTCCCCGACCCCGGCTATTTGTTTAACACAGTAACCGATCTGTTATAAAGCGACCAAGACATCTGCATACCCGGTATCCATTGGAGAGGCCCTAAGCCAGCCCTCAAACAGGCATCAGGCCCATGATCCGTAGGCCCGCAGCGTGTTTTCGGCCAACCGCGAACACAGCTCGGCGAGGTCATTTCCTGTCACTTCTGCCATGGAACGGACTGTGTACGGAACCATGTAGCTCGCGTTCGGCCGTCCTCGATGCGGGTGCGGAGTCAGGAACGGCGAATCCGTTTCCACCAGGATCCTGCTGGGCTCGGCGATTGCCAATGCCTCCCGGAGATTCCCCGCGTTCTTGAAGGTCATGGTCCCAGCGAATGACATGTACCAACCGTTGTCGTTACAGATCCTGGCCAGTTCCGCGTCGCCGGAGAAACAATGGAAGACCACCCTCTCCGGGGCTCCCTCCTCCCCCAGCACCTGCACCACATCATCGTGGGCGTCGCGGTCGTGGATCTGCAGGGTCAGACCCAGCCTTTTTGCTATGTCGATGTGGCGCCGGAACGAATACCGCTGATGGGCCAAACCTTCACCGTGGGTCCGGAAAAAATCCAGCCCGGTCTCGCCTATGGCCCGGATCCGCGGGTGGGAAGCCAATTCCTCGATCTCTGCGAGCGCCGCTTCCAGCTCACCGCGGCCTGCATAGATGGGCGCATCGTTGGGGTGTATGGCCACGGCTCCGAGCAGGCGCGCATCGCTCTCCACGGCCTGGACAGTGAACCGGGACGACTCAAGGTCGCAGCCCACCTGCACGGCGCCCTGCACGCCCACGGCCTCGGCTGCGTCCATGGCGTCCCGCACGGAGACTTCGATGAGGCCGTGCCGGAAGTCCAGGTGGGTGTGGTTGTCCATGACCGGCACGGGCAGGGGTTCGGGCGGCGGCGGATATTCCTTTCGGGCATCCGTGGGTTCGGTTGCATCGGCAGGCGCGCGGTACGGAGCAGGGGCGAGGGAGTTGCACATCTTTCCACCTTAATCGGACCGCGGTCCTCGGAACGGAGAAGATAAATTCCACTTGGCACATAAATTCCGGAAGCACTATGTCAGCGACGGCCAAACTCTGGGTAGTCTGGAACGGAAAGGCGGCCAGCACCAGCGGGTTTGCTGGTGTGTGGCCACGGCTGAAGGGCAATCCATGGAGTCCAAGCGACAAGTCACTGTTGAACCCTCGCCCCTCGATGACCAGGCCTACAGTGAACGTCCCCACGATGGCGCTGCCCTGAACGGGCACAAGCCACAGGTCATGGACGCGGACCGGTTCCACGACGCCAGTGAACGCATCCTGGCCTCCATCGGCCAGGTCATCGACGGGAAAGCGGACGCGGCCAAGCTGGCACTGACTGTCCTGCTCGCCCAAGGACACCTTCTTCTGGAGGACGTGCCGGGCGTAGGAAAGACACTGTTGGCGAAGACATTGGCCAGGACCGTGGACTGTACGGTCTCACGCATCCAGTTCACCCCTGACCTCCTGCCCTCGGACGTCACGGGCGTGTCCATCTATAACCAGTCCTCACGGCAATTCGAGTTCCGGCCGGGTGCCGTTTTCGCGAACATCGTGATCGGCGATGAAATCAACCGCGCCTCCGCCAAGACCCAGTCAGCCCTCCTGGAGTGCATGGAGGAGCACCAGGTGACAGTGGACGGCCGCTCCTACCAGCTGGGTCTTCCCTTCATGGTGGTGGCGACGCAGAACCCCATCGAAATGGAAGGCACCTACCCCCTGCCTGAGGCCCAACGCGACCGGTTCATGGCCCGGATCTCCATGGGTTATCCGGACAAGGACGCCGAAATCGAGATGCTTGAGACGCACCAGGCATCCTCGCCGTTGGTCAACGTGACCCCTGTGGTGACGGCCAACGATGTTGCTGCCATGATTGCTGCGGTCCAGCAGGTGTATGTGTCCACGGCCATCAAGGAATACACGGTTGCCATCGGCCGGGCTACCCGCGACAGCGCCCGCCTCCGCCTGGGTGCAAGCCCCCGCTCCCTGTTGCAGCTGTTGCGTGCCGCCAAGGCCACAGCGGCGCTCGATGGACGTGACTTCGTCCTCCCCGACGACGTGGTGGACGTGGCCGAGTCGGTGCTGGCACACCGGATCATTCTGGACCGCAAGGCAACGAGTTCCGGCGACACACCGCAAAGCATCCTCCGGGGCATCCTCGCTTCCCTGCCGGTGGCACAGGAAACGCCCGGCCAAGGCCGCAGGGACCGGCACACCGCTTAGGAGGCGGGCATATGGCACTCGTGGATCGGCTTCCTAAGCACTTGTTCACCAATCGCGGATGGGGACTGCTGGCTGCGGGCGCCCTGGCACTCGGTTGTGCGTACGTCATGGGCAGGCGCGACCTGCTGACCTTGGCGGTCCTCCTCCTTATCCTGCCGTTGGTCTCGCTGGCAGGCGTCCGGGTGCTCAAGCCGAAGTTCCAGGTGTATCGGGAGTTCAATCCCTCCACAGTGGAAACAGCCAATACCACCACGGTTCGCCTGGCCGTTGCCCGGTCCACGTACACCAGCGGCCACGTAATCATGGAAGAGCAACTCCCGCCCCGGTTCGGCGAACCTCCCGCTTTCCGTTTCCCGGCCCGGTCGGCTTCCGGCGGCACCAGCCGCTATGAATACCATTTGCGGTCGGGCAAGCGGGGCCAGTTCCGGATCGGTCCGGTCACCGCTGAGTTCAGCGACCCTTTCGGCCTGTCGTTGCGCCGCCATTCCATAGACGACGGCGACATCCTCACCGTGACGCCGGCCGCCGTCGAACTTCCCGCTACGGGCTTGGCAGGAGCGCGCGGCAACGACGGCGTAACTGCGACACGGATCCGGGCCAACCCCAGCGACGACGACATCATGACCCGCGAGTACCGGCACGGGGACCCGATGCGCCGCGTCCACTGGGCTGCCACCGCCCGCCATGGCCAACTCATGGTTCGGCAGGAGGAGTCCGTCACCACGCCGGAAGCCACCCTGATCCTGGACCAGCGGTTCACCGCGTTTTCAGGCGGCCCTGGCTCCGGGTTCGGAGCCCACGACGACGATTCGGACCTGGTGACCAGCCCCAGCTTTGAGTGGATGGTCACCGCTGCCATGTCCATCGCCGGGCACCTGGCGGAGCGGAACTATTCCCTGCGGGTCCTGGATTCCTTTGGCGGCCCGGCCTTCCTCCGTTCCCGTTCGGCGCCGGAGCCGGACACGGAGGAGTTCGCAGGTGTTGGCGGCTTGCATGCGGTCGCGGAGGGGCTGGCCGCCATAGAGCTCAGCGGCCCCAGGCACGTCCGGGGCGACCACCATCGGATGGAGCATTCCCGCGCGGACCAGCGGAGCCAGGGCAACCACGGTCCTGACCACCGCGAGTCCGGTGCCGGCGCAGAGGATTCCGTGTTCGATGACCGGCTCATGGACAAGCTCGCGGCACACCGCCTGCGGGGCCCGTTGTTGGCTTTGGTCGGGACCATGACCGCCGCCGAGGCACGGGCCCTCGCCCCGGCCGCAGCCTACGGCGCGAATGCTTTCGCCTTGGTCATGACCGACTCTTCACGCAGCAACGACGACGTGCTGGAAATCCTGCGGCAAGCCGGCTGGCGGGTCGCCGCCGTAACGTCCCGGACGTCCCTGGTCGCAGCATGGTCCTCCTTCGATGAGGGCGGCATCGTCGCGGCCGCAGGCGCAGCCATGGACGTGCGGCGCGGGGCGGCGGTCCCCCGATGACTGCCACTTCGCACCGCTCCCCCGAACCCGCGACCCAACCCGGCGGAAAACCCGGTCAGGACCAGCCCAGGAGGACCCAGCCGCGGCGGCCTGGGCCTGGGTTGTATCCGTGGGTCATGGCCGGATCCATCGCGGTGGCAGTCCTTGGAGCCGCGTTGTCCTTGAACGGTGTGCTGAGGGGCTGGGCCTGGTTCATGCCGCTCATCACCACTGTCGTGGTGGTTTCGCTTGCCCTGGCCGGACTGCGGGCCCTCGGCGCCCGGCCCATCCTGGCCACCCTCGGCTCCTTGGCGAGCCTCACGGGTGTGCTGAGCTTCATTTTCTGCCGCCAGGACAGCCTGGCTGGTTTCATCCCCACCCCCGGTACGTTGACCGCCGTCGGGCGCCTCATCAAGCGCGCCGGCGAGACTGTAGTCTCCGAGAGCGCTCCGGTGGCGCCCAATGCGGGCATCGTCTTTGTGATGTGTGCCTGCCTTGGCCTTCTGGTGATCCTGGTGGATGCGCTGGCTGTTCCGCTGGCCATGCCGGCTGCCAGCGGAATTGGGCTGATTGCCATCATGGTGGTTCCGGCCACCATCAAGCCCCAGAGCGTGGGCATGCCGGGGTTCCTCGGCGCGGCCGTGGGATATCTCCTCATCCTCGGGTGCAGCCATTGGTTCGCCCCCGACGCCCGGTTCCAGACAGGGACGGGGCGCGGTTCCGGCCAGTTTCGCCGATCCGTCGTCACGGGCGGGCTGGCGCTCGCTTTGGCCATGGTGGTCCCGCTGGCCATTCCCGGCTTCGAGACGGGTACGTTCCCGCAGGGATCGAGGTTGAGTCCGTGGGGCACTTCCAACGGCCTGAACCCCATGATCACGTTGGGCAACAGCCTCCGCAGCCCCATTGGTTCGGGTCGGATAACGTATGCCACAAGTTCCGGCTCCGCACTGTATCTGCGCTCGGTCACCATTGACCATTTCGACGGCGAGACCTGGGCGCCGGATGACCGGGCAGCGCAAAGGCGGGCCGGTGCCGACAGGATCGAGACAGGCTACTCGGTCCAGGGCGACGTCGTAAACGCCGTGACCTCAGTCAACGCGGGCCTGTTCACCAGCCCCTACCTCCCTGTGCCCTTCGCGCCGGCGTCAGTGAACGGGCTCAACGGAAACTGGACCTGGGATCCGCAGACCCTCAGCATCATGAGCTCGGAGACAACCACCCGCGCCCAGCGCTACGTCGTTTTCTCTGCCGCACCCAAGGTCACGGCGAAAGCTTTGGCCCAGGCTGCGCCCACACCCAAGGGGATCTCCGATGACTTCCTGCGGATTCCCAACGGCCTGCCGGAGATCGTCCGCCAGACAGCAGATGCGGTGACACGCCCTGCGGCGAATAATTACGCCAAGGCATTGGCCATCCAGAAATACCTGCGCTCCGGTGAGTTCACCTACTCGCTGCAGGCCCCCGTCCAAAACGGCTACGACGGAAACGGCCTCTCGGTGCTGGCTGACTTCCTTGCCGTGAAGAGCGGATACTGCGTGCACTTCGCATCTGCCATGGCCGTGATGGCGCGGGCTGAGGGCATCCCAAGCCGGATCGCCGTTGGTTACGCCCCCGGCCGCCTCACCGGCGAGTCAGTTGCGCTGGTGGGCCAAGGCTCGTTCCCGGAGTACGAAGTTGATGCCCGGGACGCACACGCCTGGCCGGAACTGTACTTTGAGGGCCTTGGCTGGGTTCCCTTCGAACCCACGCCGTCACGGGGCGTCGTCCCGGAGTACGCTTCGGAAAGCTCCACCGCGGGGAACCTCAGCACCAACGCGGATGAAAAAGACGTCCCCACCACGCAGGCCCCACCGGCAACTGCCCCTGTCCCCCTGCCCGGCGTTGACACGCCGGCAACGACGACAGCCAGCGTCAACCCATACCCCGCCATGGTTGCCATCGCTGCCGGGGTCCTGCTGTTGATCGGCTTCCTGTGCTCGCCCCGGCTGAGCAGGAGCATGCTCCGCCGGCGGCGCCTCAACCGGAAGCCTCCAGGTGATTCCCATGATGGACCGCCAGGCTCTGCAGATGCAGCACCGCAGCTGGCGTGGGATGAACTGCAGGACCTCGCCACTGACTACGGGGTGGAGTCAACGCCCAGCGAGACGCCAAGGCACTTCTCCGCCAAGCTCCGCTCGAGTCCCGCTTTGGGTGAGGTTGGCGGGATGGACGACGCCGCGCACGCAGCGGTTGCCTCGCTCACCTCGGACTTCGAACGGCAGCGCTATGGTCGCCCCGCGGAGGCCGCCCCCGCAGCGGCGACGCGCATCGCCGTCGTCCGTGAATCGTTGCGGAACAACGCGACCTGGTTGGTGCGCTTCCGCGCGGACTGGCTGGCGCCGTCGATGATGCGCCGCTGGGTCCACGCCCTGGGTGCACCGTTCCGGGCTGTTGGGGCGCTGGGAAAGTGGCTCGGGTGGACGGTGGCCCGGTGGTGGCGGGCGCTCCGGGGGCTGCTGCCCGAGCGCCGCTGACGCGCCCGGCCACACTGTTACCTGTACTACAGCAAAGGGCCCGACGCCGGAACTTGTGGTTCCGGGGCCGGGCCCCAGCATGTGTCAGCCGTTCTTGTTGCGAGAGCGGCAGACCGGATCCTGTGCTGCCTAGTCGGCGTACGGGTCCGCGATACCTACGTACTGGGTGTAGAGGTACTCTTCGATGCCTTCGGAGCCGCCTTCGCGGCCCAGGCCGGACTGCTTGACACCACCGAACGGAGCAGCGGCATTGGAGATGACACCGGCGTTCAGGCCCAGCATGCCGGTTTCAAGGCGTTCGCTGATCCGCAGGCCACGGTTGAGGTCCTTGGTGAAGACGTAGGCAACCAGCCCGTATTCGGTGTTGTTGGCCAGGCGAACCGCGTCATCCTCAGTGGAGAACGTGATGATCGGGGCAACCGGCCCGAAGATCTCTTCACGAAGGATACGGGCGTCCTCGGCCACGTTCTTCAGCACGGTGGGCTGGTAGAAGTAGCCGGGACCGTCAACTGCGGCACCACCGGTGACTGCCTCAGCTCCGCCTTCCACAGCTTCCGTGACGAGGGCGTGCACGCCGTCGCGGGCCTTGCCGTCGATCAGTGGACCGACTTTGGACTCTGCTTCGGTGCCGCGGGCCGTGGTCAATGCGCCGATCCGGGCTGCGAACTTCTCTGCGAAGGAGTCGGCGATGGACTCGTGCACAATGAAGCGGTTGGCTGCGGTGCAGGCCTCGCCCATGTTGCGCATCTTCGCGGCGATGGCGCCCTCAACGGCCTTGTCCAGATCAGCGTCCTCGAAGACGACGAACGGGGCGTTGCCGCCAAGTTCCATGGACGTGCGCAGGACCTTGTCCGCGGCTTCGCGGATCAGTGCCTGGCCGACCGGCGTTGAACCGGTGAAGGAGATCTTGCGGAGACGGTCGTCCTTGATCAGCGGGCCGGTAACAGCGCCTGCCGTGGAGGTCTGGATGACGTTCAGGACACCAGCGGGGAGGCCAGCCTCCTGCATGACCTGCGCGAACAGCAGGCTGGTCAACGGGGTGAGGTTGGCAGGCTTGAGGACCATGGTGCAGCCAGCGGCGACGGCCGGGGCTACCTTGCGGGTGGCCATGGCCAGCGGGAAGTTCCACGGGGTGATCAGCAGGCAGGGACCAACCGGCTTCTTCTGCACGAGCAGGCGGTTCTTGCCATCCGGTGCTGCGGAGTAGCGGCCGGAGACGCGGACCGCTTCCTCGGAGAACCAGCGCAGGAACTCTGCGCCGTAGGTCACTTCGCCGCGGGCTTCGGCCAGGGGCTTGCCCATTTCCAGGGTCATCAGGAGTGCGAAGTCTTCTGCACGCTCGGTGACGAGCTCGAAGGCACGGCGCAGGATCTCGCCGCGTTCGCGTGGGGCGGTGCGGGCCCAATCAGCCTGGGCGGCAGCCGCGGCGTCGAGGGCGGCGGCGCCGTCTTCAGCACCGGCGTCGGAGATGCTGAGCAGGACCTTGCCCGTAGCGGGGTCCTCAACATCAAAGGTCTTACCGGATCCTGCCGGGCGCCACTGACCGTTGATCAGCAGGCCGGTGGGAACGGAAGCCAGCAGTTCGCTTTCGCGTTCAACCGTGACAGTCATGGCGACTCCTTCGTCTTGGGTGCTTTGGAGTGTTGCACCACTAGGGTTCCTTGCCAGAAGTGGCTTGAATTACTGCCACGGTACTGCCCAGCCGGAAGGAGTGTCTACGCCTTCGCGCACTGCCAAGCGGGCGCCTATTTGTGCAGCTGCACAGCAACGATCAGCGGGCTGCCAGGACCGCCGAGTACAGTTCCCGTTTGCTGACGCGGGCGTCCTCTGCCACCGCTGCCACGGCTTCCTTCAGGCGGATACCCTGGGAAATCAGCTCGTTGACAGCTGCAACGTGGTCCTCGGGCTTGCCGGGTTCCTGTTCAGGCGCACCACCGACAACGACGGCAATTTCACCGCGGACTTCGTTGTTTTCAGCCCATTCGAGGAGTTCACGGAGGCTACCGCGGATGACTTCCTCGTACGTTTTGGTCAGTTCACGGCAGACAGCGGCGCGACGGTCGGCACCGAAGCGCTCATGCAGCGCCCGGAGCATCACTTCGAGCCGGTGCGGCGCCTCGAAGAAGACCATGGTGCGGCGTTCGTCGGCGAGGTCTACCAGGCGGGAGTTCCGCTCACCGGACTTGCGCGGCAGGAACCCTTCGAAGCAGAAACGGTCCGTGGGCAGTCCGGAGAGGGCCAGCGCCGTGAGCACGGCGGAGGGGCCAGGAACCGCGGTGACAGTCAGTCCGGCCGCGACCGCCCCTTCAACCAGGCGGAAGCCAGGGTCCGAAACCGCAGGCATGCCGGCGTCGCTGACCATGAGGATGGTCTTGCCTGCACGCACGTGGTCCAGCAGTTCGCCGGTCTTGGCCACCTCGTTGTGTTCGTGGTAGCTGATGACCCGGCCGGTAACCTCCACGCCCAGTGCGGTAACCAGCCGGTGCAGGCGCCGGGTGTCTTCCGCTGCCACGATGTCCGAAGTCCCAAGGAGCTCAATGAGGCGGGTCGATGCGTCGCCAACATTCCCGATCGGGGTCGCCGCCAGTACGATCCTGCCAACACCCGGGGTTCCGCTGGATGGTGGACTCTCCAAAAGGGGTGCCCCGTCCATATCTTCTTCGCCGAAAGGAGCCAGGTCCGGGGTGTTGCGTTCTTCGTCCACCTGCCAAGCCTAATGCCGCACTGCCCTCCGCGCCGCACCTCAACGCTGGCATAAGGATCGAAAGGTAGCATGGGCGGGTGAACCAGTCGCCCGTTCCTGCCACAGCTTCCGGCACGCCCGAGGCGTCTTCCGCGACCGCCGAAACAGTCGGCCCCGAGGCCCTCGGTGACCCTCAGCAGTCCAGCTCGGCGGGCAACACCGGAACTCCAGGCCCTGACGGGTTGGCGTCGGCCTCGACAAACCCAGCCTCGCCAACCCCAAGCGCTCCCCTGCCTGGCCGCGGCTTGGAGCGCCACCGGTGGATAGCCCGGCCCGCGGAGGCGTTCACCGCCACCGCGCTGCGCGCCCGTCTCATCGGCGAGGTGCAGAGCTGGCGCGACTACCCGGCGTCGTTGCGTTTGTGGTTCTGGCTGATCCCCACCATCACCGCGGTACTGGGCGGAATCCTGCGCTTCTTCCGCCTCGGCGAGCCACATAGCCTGGTTTTCGACGAAACGTATTACGTCAAAGACGCTTACTCATACTTGATGAGCGGCTACGAGCGGAGCTGGCCGGCCCAGGCCAACGACTCATTCAACGCCGGCAACCCAAACGTCCTGCTCAACACGCCCGAATATGTTGTCCACCCACCGGTGGGTAAATGGATGATCGCGTTCGGGATGTGGCTCTTCGGCGGCGACAATCCTTTCGGCTGGCGTTTCAGCGCAGCGCTGACGGGCACGCTGACGGTGTTCCTTGTCTCGCTCATAGCGTTGAAGCTCTTCCGCTCCCACACCTTGGGCGTCGTTGCCGGGCTCCTGCTTGCGATCGACGGCCACCACCTGGTTCTCTCCCGGACCTCACTCCTTGACATCTTCCTGGCGTTCTGGATTCTGGCCGCTTTCGGCGCCCTGTTGCTGGACCGCGACGACGGCCGACGCCGGCTTGCTGCCCGGCTCGCCGCGCAGGCGGCTGCTTCGCCTGGACGTATGCCCACCCCCAGCCAACTCGTCGCTGGCCCATGGTTGGGAATGCGCTGGTGGCGGCTCGTCGCTGGCCTGTGCCTTGGCCTGGCGGTGGGCACCAAATGGTCAGCGCTCTTCTTCGTTGCCGCGTTCGGCCTGATGACAGTCCTTTGGGACATGAGCGCGCGCCGTGTCGCCGGCATCCGCAGTTGGTTCAGCGCCGGCATCATCAGGGACGGCCTGCCTGCGTTCGTCACCATCATCCCCGTCGCTGCCCTCACCTACGTGGCCACATGGACAGGTTGGTTCCTCTCCAAGGACGCCTACTACCGCCAGTGGGCAGCCACCAATCCGGCTCCCGGCTGGGATTGGTTGCCGAACTCTGTGCGGTCCCTGGCGCATTACCACCTGGAAGCGTTCAAATTCCACCAAGGCCTCAGTGCCGACCACCCGTATGAGTCGAGCCCGTGGACATGGCTGGTCATGGGGCGGCCTACGTCGTTCTACTACCAGTCCCCCAAGCAGGGCACGGCGGGCTGCGTCGTGGAAACCTGTTCCTCGGCTATCCTCCCGGTGGGGAACCCGGTGGTCTGGTGGGGTGGAACCGTCGCGTTGGTCATCCTGTTGTTCTGGTGGGCCGGGCGCCGGGACTGGCGTGCGGGAGCCATCCTTGCCGGTGTGGCCGCCGGCTATCTGCCGTGGTTCATGTACCCCGAGCGCACCATGTTCATTTTCTATGCGGTGTCCTTCGAGCCGTTCCTGGTCCTGGCCCTGGCCTACGTGCTTGGTTTGGTCCTGGGACGCAGCAGCGACCCGCCGTGGCGGAGGCGGTCGGGGCTCTACATTGTGGGTTTGGTGTTGGTGTTGGCAGTTCTTGCAACCGCGTTCTTCTACCCGGTGCTGACTGCCGAGGTGATCAGCTACCAGGAGTGGCGGATGAGAATGTGGATGCCGTCGTGGATTTAGGAGGCAAGAAGTGAGGGAAGCAAGCACGGATCTTCTGGTGGAGGTCGATCCCGACACCAACGTGACGGACCTCCTCCTGGAACGCTGTGCCAAGGATCCCTTCGGCATCCTCTACGCCCATAACACCCCCAACGGCTGGTTGAACGTGTCAGCAGCCAGGTTCCTCGCCGACGTCACGGCCTTGGCCAAGGGGCTGATTGCCGGCGGCCTGAACCCTGGCGACCCTGTGGCGGTACTGTCGCGGTCAAGCTTCGAGTGGACTCTGGTGGACTTTGCCATTTGGATGGCCGGTGGTGTGACCGTGCCCATCTACGAGACGTCCTCCGCCAGCCAGATTGAGTGGATACTGGCCGATTCCGGGGCACGCCGG
The DNA here is from genome assembly GCF_040137855.1 of Paenarthrobacter sp. CAP02. NCBI lineage: Bacteria > Bacillati > Actinomycetota > Actinomycetes > Micrococcales > Micrococcaceae > Paenarthrobacter > Paenarthrobacter sp. CAP02. The sequence continues at coordinate 221,050 of NZ_JBEEII010000002.1, forward strand.
ATCTTCGTGGAGGACGCAGGGAAAGCCAGCCTCGTCCACGATGTGGTGGACAAGTCTCCGTCGCTGGGAGACGACCCCGTCACCATTGTGAGGATGGAGCACGACGGCGACGCCCCCAACCTGACCAGCGTCTCCGCCGTCGGCGTCGGAATCATGGACTCCGAGCTGGAGCGGCAGCGCAGCGCCGCAACGCTCGCCGACGTCGCGTCCATCGTTTACACCTCCGGCACCACGGGCAAGCCCAAAGGCTGCGAAATCACGCACGGCAACTTTGTGCTGGTGGCGCGCAACGTCATTCCTTTCCTGCCCGAATTGCTGATGCAGCAGGACGCCCGGACGTTGATGTTCCTGCCACTGGCGCATGTTCTCGCACGTGCTGTCCAAGTGGTGTGCCTCACGGCGGGCATCACCCTGGGGCACAGCGCCGGCGCCAGCGGGCTCATGGCCGACCTCGGAACGTTCAAGCCAACGTTCCTGCTGGCAGTCCCCCGCATCTTCGAGAAGGTCTACGCCGGCGCCGGACACAAAGCTGCCATGAGCGGTAAGTCCGCGCTCTTCGCCGCAGCCTCGGCAACCGCTGTTGAATATTCGACGGCGGTCGACCTCGCCGCGCGCGGCAAGGGGCCAGGCCCCGGTTGGCTCCTGAAGCTCAAGCACAGCACCTTCGACAAGCTCCTGTACCCGAAGGTCCGTGAGGTCTTCGGCGGCCAGGTGGGTTACACCGTATCTGGCGCCAGTCCCCTGAGCCTGCGTGAGAACCACTTCTTCCATGGCGCAGGCGTTCCCGTGCTGGAAGGCTACGGTCTGACCGAGACCACGGCACCTTGCACGGTCAACACACCCAGCATGACAAGAATCGGCACAGTGGGGATCCCCCTGCCCGGGACGACCGTGAGGGTGGCCCCGGACGGCGAAATCCTGGTCAAGGGAATCGGCGTGTTCAAGGGTTATCACGGCAATCCAACCGCCACCGCCGAAGCCTTCGTCGATGGATTCTTCCGGACGGGCGATCTTGGCGAATTGGACGAGGACGGCTTCCTGACCATCACGGGACGGAAAAAGGACCTCCTGGTCACGGCCGGCGGGAAGAACGTGGCTCCGGCTCCCTTGGAGGAGAAGCTCCGGGAGCATCCGTTGGTGGGCCAGGCAGTGGTGGTTGGCGACGGCAGGCCGTTCGTCGCAGCGCTGGTGAGCCTGGACCCGGAAGGGCTTGCAGACTGGTGTGCCGTAAACAAGGTGTCCCTCTCCGTCGAGGAAGCGGCCGGGGACAGCCGGGTGCAGGCCGCGGTTCAGTCCGCAGTGGACGAAGCGAATAAACTCGTCTCCGAAGCGGAGTCCATCCGGAAGTTCGCCTTCATCACTGCCGACTTAAGCGTCGAGTCCGGGCACTTGACGCCGTCGTTGAAGCTCAAGCGGGCCGCCGTCGTCAGCGACTTCGCGCCCATCGTGGAGAAGCTCTACGGAAAGTAGCTCCGGCACCTAGGCAGGCTCAAACCACCACCTAGTTGCACCGTTCTACCACCTAATTCGGCCGTATTTGCCACCTAATTGAGCCATTGACAATCTAAGGGCTCCTCCTCCCCTCATAACGTTGGCCCCACGAACCAGACGTTTAGGGGGGGATTAATGGCAGTTCCATCAACAGGACCGAGACAGGCGCTCTACTACTCCCGCGCGCGGGCAACATTGTTGCCCCGATCCATCGGGTTCACGATCATCGCATTCGGGGTGCTCTTCATAGCGCTTTCACTGACTCAACGGCGCCTCGATTTTCTACTTCTGCCGTTGATCGCCTTTCCGTTGGGCTCTTTCGTCGGATTCATGACGGCGACCGTGAAAGTGGACGAACACAGCGTGGTCATCGCGTTCTGCGACATCTTCAAACGGACACTGCGTCGCGACGAAATCGCAACGGTGACCACGGACAATGCAGCTGGTCCAAGCGGCTACGGGGTCCGGTACATGGGACCTGGCACGGTCGGCTACCTCGTGGGAGGTCCGGAGATCAATATCCAGATGAAAAGCGGCAAGACCGTCATCGCCAGCACGAACCGCCCTGAACAACTCATTCGTATTCTGACCGAAGCAGAGAGCTAGTGCCCGCTCAGCGGTCCCTTAGCGGCGGGACTCCGCCTTAGCATCGTGTACTCCGGCTGAACCAAAGTCCTCCTCGGTTTCCGGCAACGATGCGTCAGCCTCGACGCCCTGACGGCCAGCGATGCCGGAGCGGCGCCGCTTGGTGGGCCACGTCAGGATGAACGTCAGGGTCGCCACCAGGAACACCAGGGCACCGATGACGATCCCGGCATCAACCCAAAACTGTCCCGGGAAGAGTCGGATGAGGGTGTCATCCAAGGAGAACGTCCACGTCCCGTTGGCGAAGAAGATGCGGTGGAACTCGGTGAAGAACTGCTGCCAGCTCAACACCGCCAAGACGGCAAGACCGATGATGATGACCAAGGTGACGATGGATCCCGCGAACAGGCCCCGGCGGATTCCGCCGTTGCTTCGCTTCCGCAGGTACAGGATGCCGATGATGCTGAGGATGATCAGCAACAGACCTGCCGCGAAAGAAGTCAGGATGACCACTTTCACGTCGGCCATGTGTGCCACTTCGCTGTCCTTGAACAGCTTGGTCCCGTCCTGGTTCACCAGGCCGCCCAGGTACCGCGGACCGGCCCAGTTGCTGAGGTAGTCCACCGCGTACGACCCGAAGGTCATGCGGTCATCGGTGCTGAAACCGTAGCCATCGCCGGGGAAACCGGGACGGTTGTACTCCACCCAGAGGAACAGCGGGCTGGTGACCGCCCTGACAGCGAGCACCAGGAGGATTACGGGGTAGAACACCGCCAACAGCACCTGGAAGATCCGGGGACCCACCGGCTTGACCTTCGCCGCTTGCTCGCGTTCGGCATTGCGCCGGGCTACTTCGTCTTCAGGCGGGCGGACCTGAAGGGCCGACGTCGGCAAAGGCTCCGAATAGTGCGACGGTTCCTTATCCGCTGAAGTACTTGCAAGTGTGTCTGCGAAAAGCGGCGGTTCAGGCTCGGCGTCGGCCGCTTCAGCGGCTTTCCGGTCGGCGCGGGTTTCCGGCTGTCCGGTGCTTTCTGAAGCCGTGGGAGTCGCGCCCGTCGTTGTCGCCGGTGCGGGCTGGGCAGCCTTGGGGGTGGGTGCTGCCGCGGGTTCGGGGGTCGCTGCCGAAGCACCGGAGGACGTCTTTGGCTTCATCCAGTCGAAGGCCGGTTCGTTGGGGTCCTCAGGGACGTCCGTGTCAGGCTCTTGTGGTTTTGGGCTCTTGTCGCTCACAGCGGGTTCACTTCCGTAGGCATGCACCGGCGGCGGTTGGGGACTGCCGGCTCTCTTGTCTGCATTCGAGCCTACCGCCCGCCATGACGCAGACACGCGGAGCCACCCCGCCTGCGACCAGATCGCAACGCAACCGTAAGGTCTATGCCGCGATACTCCGGTAGCCGGCGTCGTGGGCGTCCAGGTCTCCAGTCACACCGGACCGGACCGCCTTCCGGCCCAAAACCAGGGTGTAGGTCCAGTAAGCAGCCAGCACGAACGCGCCGATGCCGATTTTGGCCCACACCGGCAGTTGGCTCGGCGTTACAAAACCTTCAACGATGCCGGATACCAACAGGACCAGCACCAGGCCCAGGGCAACAGTGATCAGGGAGCGTCCCTCATCGGCGACCGCCTGCAGCCGCGTCCTCGGACCGGGCCTCACCATGGCCCAGAAGATCTTCAGCCCCGCCGCGCAGGCAATGAAAACGGCGGTAAGTTCCATGAGCCCATGCGGGAGGATGTAACTGAAAAAGATGTCCAACTTCCCCGTCGCCAGGAAAAGTCCAGCCGCGATGCCCACGCCCTGCGCATTCATGAAAAGGATGAACGGAACCCAGAAACCCGTTACTCCGAATGCCACTGCCTGGGCGGAAATCCAGGCGTTGTTGGTCCACACCGCGCCGGCGAACGACGCCGCGGGATTTTCCGAGTAGTAGTCAATGAAGTCTTCCTCGACGTACTGCTTCACTTTCGCGTCGCTTGCCACAGCCCTCAACGCTTCCGGGGAGGTGCCGATCCAGAGCGCATACGCCCCTGCAACCAGCACGAAGGCCACCCCGCACCACACTGTCAACCAACGGATCCGGTAGAAGGCGGCCGGGAGGGAAATGACGAAAAAGCGCGCCAGGTCTTCCATGAAATTCGAGCGGGCGCCGGTAAACCTGGTGCGGGCCTGCGCCAATGCGGCAGAAAGGGACGCTGACAACCCGGACTCGGGCGCCACGGACCGGATCAGTGACAGGTGCGCAGACACGGTTTGGTACAGGCGAAGCAATTCGTCCGCCTCAGCCCCCGTAATCCGGCGTTTATGCGCCAGGAAGTGAAGCCGCGACCATTTGTCCCCATGCACGGCCGAGAAGGCATCTATGTCCACGCCACCACCCTAGCGCCCTTATCCGCCCACCGGGCCTGAACCGCCGCTAGACTCGTTGGTGCGGGCACGCCGCCCGCAGCATGGGGGGGCGATCTTGAGTTCCATCATTACTGGTGAGGCAGTTGTCCTTGAGCTGCGCCCGGCGTCCTTCGCCTCCCGAGCGCTGGGGCTCATCCTGGACGTCATCTCACAGGTGGTCCTCGCTATCCTCCTCATCATCCTGGTCTCCGCCGCCGCCAGGGACCTCGACGAAGCTGCCGTCCGGGCCCTGATCCTCAGCAGCGTGATCTTCTCAGTCATCGTTGTACCCGTCACCGTCGAAACGCTCACCCGTGGGCGGTCCTTGGGAAAACTCGCAGCGGGACTACGCATAGTGCGCGACGACGGCGGCGCCATCCGGTTCCGGCACGCCCTCATCCGTGGGCTCCTCGGCTTCCTGGAGATCTACCTGACCTTCGGGGGCCTCGCCATCTTCGTGGCCCTGTTCAACGAGAAATCCAAACGCCTCGGGGACATCGTCGCCGGCACCTACTCACTCCGGCAACGTGTCAGCTCGAAGCCGCGCATCATGCCCGTCGCCCCGCCCTACCTGCAGGCATGGATCGCCATGGCAGACATCGGAAGGGTGCCCGACGCCACGGCACGCCGTGCCGGAACCTTCGTACAGCAGGCATACCTCATGGTGCCTGCATCACGCATCAACATGGCCGCGTCCCTGGCCTCCGAACTCGCCCGCTACGTGGCCCCGCCACCGCCCGCCGGGACCATCCCCGAGGATTACATCGGCGCGGTCCTTGGCGAGCGGCGCAACCGGGAACTGGCACGCCTCCGGCAGGCCGAAATACGGAACCGCGCCACCGGCGAAAGGCTCCGCAAGCTGCCCTTTACCGGCAACTAACCGGCCCGGACGGTGCCCGGGGCCGGTTAGCCGCATCCTGCTTAGACCCAGTGCCCGGGTCGTGAAAGCCGTGTTGGTAAGCGTGTGTCAGAACTGCCTTCAGCGGCGTTCACTTGCGGCTGGGTCACGTAGAGGGCACGCGAAAGGTCCGCAGCCTGGAGTTGAGCTCCGCGGAGGTCGGCGCCCAACAGGTCCACCGCGGCCAGGTCGCTCCCCCTCAGGTCGGCCCCAATCAAATAGGAGCCACGGAGGTCCACCCCACAAAGACGCCGGTTGGCCAGTACCGCACCCATGAGGTCGGCACCCGGGCGCAGGCCGCCGTCGAGCGTTTCAGTTCCTTCGGCACCATAAGCACCGCGGACTTCCTCGCTTACCTCCATCAGGAGGTTCCGCACCTCGCCGTGGAGGAGTCCGACGTCGGCACCCAGTACCGTCGTCGCGTCGCCTCCGGCGATCGTTGCTATGCGGCTGGACAGGAGCCCCGCTTCGTCAGCAAGTTCAGGGTCGAAAGTGCGCAACCCGGCTTCCTCCAGGTACCAGAGCATCTCGTGGAGTTGCTTGACTGTTTTGAATACGGCGAACATCGAGTGCCTGGACGACGGATCTTCGGCCCAGCTGACACCTCCGAAGGTTTGCTGGGAGACGGCTTGGCCCGCACCGAAACAATCAAACACGGTGCATCCTCGGAAGCCGCGGGGACGCAGGCGTTGATGGATGGTGCAGGAGAAGTCGCCGGCAAGGTTGGGGCAGGGCACAGCCGCAGGCTTGTCGATGGCGAAGTCCGCCGAGCGGGCAAAGCCAAGGGCGGTACAGCAAAGCGCGAAACAGCTGCCGCAATCAGGGCGAAGGGTTGGTGAAATAGTCACATGTGCTCCAAAGGGAAAAGGGATCCGGTGGAAAGGCCGGGGAACCCGTCTACGGGTTCCCTTCAGGGACTCCCGGAATCACCACAAAGGGCAGCACAAAATGGAGGGCCGACACTGGGTGGGCGCCTGAGGAATGGGTCAAAGCATGCAGGAAATAATCACTGCCCTGATCCTACAACCGGAACTATCGCTGGGCGTAGCTGGCCCACGGGATGTTCCAGTCCCCGAAGCCTTCCAGGGGCTCCACGGCAGGTGCCCCGGTGTTCAGGATCTGTACAACATCTCCGGTCTTCATGTTGTTGAAGAACCAGGCGGCATCATCCGGCAACAAACCGACGCAGCCGTGGGAGACGTTCACGCGACCTATGGCGCCCCAAGCAGGTTCAAGGGCTTGGTGTACGTACACTCCGGACCAGGTGAGGCGGTTGGCGTAGTCCACCACCATGGGCGCGTAGTAGCCCTTGTCCCCGGGCTTCAGGCCGATGCTGCCGGCGTTGAAGTTGGATTTGCGTTCCTGTTCCAGGATGACGGCGTACCCTGTGGGCGACAACCAATCTTCGCCTCCCAGGGAAACCGGCGCTGTGTGCACCAACTGGCCATCCGAATAGACATTCATGGTCTTGGTGGTGTCGTCTACCACGGCGACGCGCTGGGGCCCCGTGGTGAAAGTGGACACCACGTTCCCGTTGCCGATCATCTTGTTGCCGAAATCCACGCCAAGGAGCTTCATGTCGACGGTGACGGTGCTGCCCGAGGCCCAGAAAGCCTCAGGACGGATCCGCACTTTCTTGTCGGAGTACCAGTGCCACGCGACAGGTTGGCCGGAGGACACTGTGATGGCAACCCGCTTCTCCATGGCTGCCTTATCGAGGACGGGCTCGCTGAAGTTGATTTCGATCGGCTGGCCGGAGCCGGCCGTTGAACCGTTGCGCGGGTAAATGGAGGCGTCGGCCTCGTATGCCGCGGAAACTGTGGTGAAGGTTTGGTTCTTCTTGGTTTCCTTGCCCGCAGTATCCACCACGGTGAAGGAATAGGAGTACTGGGTCTTGAACTTCAGCACCTCGAGCGTGGTCCAGGTACTGCCGTCCGGGCTGGTCTTCCCCTGCACAGGCGCACCGCCGCCAACCGGTGTCAGCACCACGTCCTTGACCTTGCCGTTGACCGCCTTGATCTGCGGCCCAACCACGGGGTTCCATTCCACCGCACCGTCAAGGGGCGTGATACCCAGCTCAACCGGCTTGGCTTCAACCGTGGGAGTGGGTGACGCCGCGGAGCCGGCATTCTGGCTGGATCCAGCCAGCAGGCCTGGTACGGTAGCCACGCCAATCCCGCCCACGGCGATAGCCGCGCAGATCCCCACAATGGCAAGGATCTTGCCCGTTTTGCGTTTGGCGACTTCCGTCATGGTTCCTGTCTTCCTGTCCCCCGGCAAGCAATACTGAACACCCAATTCTAGCCGAAAGGCCGGCCACGCTGGACGCGTGCCGGCCTTTCAACAGCGAATCTGCGATCCACCACCGCTTAGTAGCGGTAGTGCTCCGGCTTGTAAGGACCGGCGACGTCCAGGTCGAGGTAGTCGGCCTGTTCCTTGCTCAGCTCGGTCAGTTCAACGCCCAGGGCGTCCAGGTGGAGCCGTGCGACTTTCTCGTCCAGGATCTTGGGGAGGACGTAGACCTGCTTCTGGTATTCGCGCTCCCCTGCCGGCTGGTCCCTCTTGGTCCACAATTCAATCTGGGCAATCGTCTGGTTGGCGAAGGAGTTGCTCATCACGAACGACGGGTGGCCGGTGGCGTTGCCCAGGTTCAGCAGGCGGCCCTCCGACAGGACGATGATGGAGCGCTCAGTGTCGGTCCCGGCGTCGAAGACCCACTCGTGGACCTGCGGCTTGATCTCGACCTTCTTCACACCCGGAATCTTCGCAAGGCCCGCAATGTCGATCTCGTTGTCGAAGTGGCCGATGTTGCCCACAATGGCCTTGTTCTTCATGCCCAGCATGTGCTCGGCCAGGATCACGTCCTTGTTGCCCGTGGTGGTGATGAAGATGTCACCCTGCGCGAGTACCGATTCCAGCTTGGCCACCTGGTAGCCGTCCATGGCTGCCTGCAGGGCACAGATGGGGTCGATCTCCGTGACGATGACCCGCGAACCCTGTCCGCGCAGCGCCTCGGCGGCACCCTTGCCGACGTCGCCATATCCACAGACGACGGCGACCTTACCGCCCATGAGGACGTCGGTGGCACGGTTGATTCCGTCCGGGAGGGAGTGGCGGATGCCGTACTTGTTGTCGAACTTGCTCTTGGTGACGGAGTCGTTGACGTTGATGGCCGGGAACAAGAGTTTGCCCTGCTCGGCCAACTGGTAGAGGCGGTGCACGCCGGTGGTTGTTTCCTCGGTGACGCCCTCGATCCGGGCGGCCAGGCGGGTCCACTTCTGCGGGTCGGTTTCGAGGGTCCTGCGGAGGAGGTCGAGGATCAGGACGTACTCCTCGGGGTCAGTCTCCGCAGCGGTCGGGACTGCGCCCGCCGCTTCGAATTCGACGCCCTTGTGCAGCAGCAGCGTTGCGTCGCCGCCGTCGTCCAGAATCATGTTGGGACCCAACTCCGGGTTGGTGTCCGCGCCGGGCCAGGTAAGGATCTGCTCCGCGGTCCACCAGTACTCCTCGAGCGTTTCGCCCTTCCAGGCGAAAACCGGGACACCCTGCGGGTCTTCCGGCGTGCCCTGGCCGACGACGACGGCGGCAGCTGCTTCGTCCTGGGTAGAGAAGATGTTGCAGGAAGCCCAGCGAACCTCGGCGCCCAAGGCAGTGAGGGTCTCAATGAGCACCGCCGTCTGCACGGTCATGTGCAACGACCCCGCGATACGGGCGCCCTTCAGAGGCTGGGAAGCCCCGAATTCCTCCCGAAGAGACATAAGCCCGGGCATTTCGTGCTCGGCAAGGCGGATCTGGTGGCGACCTGCCTCCGCGAGCGTGATGTCGGCCACTTTGAAATCGAAAGTCATGGAAATCCTTTGGGTACCGTGCGGGTTTGGTGACAAGCGGGTGTTACGCCTTGGAGTCGTGCTGGCCGGACGTCGCTGCGTGGGCAGCGGCCAACATTTCCGGCGGCAGGAGAAGCGGAATGCCGTCCTCGATCGAGTAGCGGAGCTTTTCGCCGTCCGCCGCGGCGACGGAGGCAACCAACTCGTCGCCCTCCTGGACCAGCGGTGAACCCGTCACGGGACAGCGCAGGATGGACAACAGTTCAGGACTGACCTTTGGCATGAATGATGCTCCCTGGGTGGCGCCGCCCGGCGCCGCTGGCTGGTTAATCTGCAGCTTCCAGACTACCGCTCACGTTCGTGCCGTTTGGAGCACCGCGACGATTTGCGACCCCTGCCTTGCGGCGGCCGATCAGGACGGTTCGCGGAGGATCCGCAGGTGGGCCCGCCGTGTGCCTTCGGTACCGGCCGGCGGTTCCATGTGCGCGTGGTTGTGGCGTACCGGAGCTTCCGGAGCTGCGGAGGCCGCCTCGCGGACGGCGTTGGCGAGTGCGAGCAAATCGTCGGGCCCGGGCTGGGGCGGCGTGGTGGGCATCGCCAGCCGAAGCACTTCCCATCCCCGCGGCACGGTCAGGCTTTCGGCGTGCTGCGAGCACAGGTCATAGGCATGAGGCTCGGCATAAGTGGCCAGGGGACCCAGGACCGCGGTCGAATCCGCGTAGACGTACGTCAAAGTAGCCACCGCGGACTGGCGGCAGGCCGACCTTGAACATTGACGAATAGCACCCACAACATCCCAGATTAGCGCCAAGTGCCACCCAAAGTGCGCATTGGCTGCCCGTGGCCTGCCAACTCCGTCGACCGGCAACAACTGCGGCGCGCTGAGGTCGCGCTGCCGGGCCCCCGGTACTAAAGTCAATATATGCAGTCACAGCCACATATCCCCGGTTTCACCATCCGGTGGACTGACGCGGACGGCGACCAGGGCGGGGAACACGCAGGCATGGGCGGGCGGAGCTTTCGGCGCCGCAGGCGCAACCGCCACGGACGGGGGCTGCGCGGCGAACTGATGCTTGCCAATCTGCCCGGTTTCCGTACCCGCTCAGAGCGCTTTGACGACATGGTGCTGGACTCCGCGGAGCGCCTGCAGGACATGTGGGGCAAGCAGTTGGACGGAGTGCTCTTCGCAGTCGATGAAATTCCACCGGACCTGGAGCAATTGGTCGCTACGGGTGGCACCGCTCCCATGGGCTCCTACACTCCCGGGGGCCGCGGCGAAGCGCCCATGATCACCATTTACCGCAGGGTGGTGGTTCAAGGCGCCAGCACGCGTGAAGAGCTTCAGGATCTGGTCCACGACGTCGTGGTGGAGTACACAGCCGAAATGCTCGGTGTGCCACCGGAAACGCTGGACCCGGTCTACCGTCGCCGCTATCAATAACGACGACTGCAGGCTCGGGAGCGCTGCTTAGTAACCCACCGAAACGGGAACCTTTTCAAATCCCGCCGCTGCGTCCTGGATCGCCACCACAGACACGTCCGAACGTCCCTGCTTTCCCAGGACAAGGGCGCCGTAGACGGGATCACCGGAAGCCGAGACAACGTATCCGGCCACTATGGCGTCGCCGGATTTCGCCGGGAGCTCGATCATGGACGTGGTTCCGCCGCTCATATCCACGTCCACAGCCTTGCCGATTTTTCCGTCGGCCGTCACGGGAGCGTAGCTCACTGTTGCACGGCCGTCGGGCACGCCGAAGCTGAGGAACCGTTGGCCATCGCGAGGAACAGCAACCAAGTGCTGGCTACCCAGGCGGGCTGACGCCGGCGACCATGCGAAGTCAGTCGCGTCCTCCGGCTTGGCACCCCGCGTGATCCTGGTCGACGCCACGAACGAGACGTCGGAGGTTGCCTTGATGGTGTAACTTCCGGCAGGAACGCCGTCAAGGTTCAGCGTGGCCACGGAACCACCCTTCACCGTCACTACTCCCCCGTTGGGTACCTTGCGTTCACCATTCGCTCCGTTAAGGCTGACCTGCACCACGGCGTCCGTGGATCCCGGAACAGCTATTTGGAGGGCAGGTACGGCATCGGCAAACCCCGACTTCCCGGCCAGCGCTTTGGTAGCGGCAGGATCCTGGACGTCGACGCCGGACATGACCTGCAGGTTGGACGGTCCAGCTCCTGGCGCGAGGTACTCAACTCCTCCCGGGGCGAGCCCGCGCAGCACGCTCTGCTGGATGGTCCCAGCCACAGGACCTCCGGTGCTGCGTACATGGACGGCCAGCTGCGCTTCATTCGGGGCAAGGCCGGCGAGGTTGACCGAGCGGGTCGTTCCGGGGGCTACCAGGAGCCCCCGCGCTCCGGGCGCCTGAATTTGTCCCTGGTGGCCATAGAGCTCCAGGTTCACGGTGGCGGGAGTTTCGGAGGCATTGCTCAGGTTCAGGACGGCGGTGCGGCCGACAGCGGTGTTCGCACCCAGCAGCCAGGCATCATTTCCTGGCTGCTGGCATTGGGCAGACGCCAGGCCACGCAGGTCCCCGTCCGTGGCCGAATAGCTGAGGTTCGCAGCCAAGGATGCTTGTTCGTTCCCCAGCGCATCTGCGCCCACCACTGATTCTCCTGTGACGGGGCTGATGGACGCCACGCCCGCGGACAATACCGGCGGACCGGATGTGGGCGTGGGGCTGCTGGTGGGCGCCTTGGCGATCTCCGCCACTGTGCCGCCGCCCAGCGAGGTTATCTTGCTTCCGGGAACGGTACCTGCCGGGTTGCTCAGCACCACGGCATTGAGCGCGCTGGTGGCTGTGGTGGATACCGGGCTGAAGTCGGCATCCGTGCCGACTACCGTACCGTTGACCAACCGGGCCGGTTCAGGACAGACACCCAGGGCACGTCCCGCCGGGACATCCGCCTGTCGGAAAGCCAGGGTGGTGCCACCGGACGGCTCGGGCATCATCGACGCGGCAGCAACCGCGCCGCCGCCAGCGGCCAGGATGACCACGGCGGAGAGCGCACCCGTGACGACGCCCTTCCTGGAGCTTCGGGCGCCCTTGCCGGTGCTTCGGGAACTGCCGGCGTCGCCGTCCTTATCGGCGCGGGACTTCCTGGGCACCGGGACATCAGTGGCTTCGTCAGGCACTTTCTTCCGGTCGTCAGACACTGCTGTACTCCTTACGGAGGGAAACTTCGTCCCTCGACATGCCGGTTCGGGTGCGGCGCGCAGGCATTGGAACGGCCAGCAGGAGCGTCAAACCGATCACCACTGCCTGCAGTATGCCGAACCATACAGCCCACGGATTCGTATAACGCACTTCGAGGTTTCCGCCCGTGGCAGGAAGTTCAAAAGCCTGCGCCCAGCCGGACGTCGTGGAGGTCAACTGGCGGCCATCCAGCGATGCGGACCAGCCGGGATCGGCACGTTCAGCGAGCACCACTTTGCGGCCCTCGTCCCCTGGCGCCACGTCGGCGTCTACGGAGACTTCTTCGGAGGGCAAGGAACTGACTACTGCCCCTTTGGCGTCGATAATCCTTACGCGGTGTGTCGTGTCCGCAGCAGTAGCCGCCGGTTGGTTCCGCGGCGTTACGCGCCACAACCATCCGGCGTCGGTCTGCCCCACGGCAACAAGGCCGGGAACGGCGTCGATCCTGCTGGCAGTCAGCTGGGCGGCATTGTCGGCCGCCTTGAGGACAACGAAACCCGCGCCAAGCTGTTCCAGGTCCGGCCGCGGATCCACACCGGTGCTCGCCACAATCGTGGCAACTGCCCTGCGGAGGGACGTTGTTGCGGCGTCGTCAGCCGCGATCTCCTCACGTCCCGGAGCACCGATGATTGTCCGTGCGGAAGCAATGGTGGACAGGCTGTCCAGGGTGGTTCCGGATCCACGCATCAGGGATGACGTGAAGGCACCCTCCTCACCACTGGTGATAACCAGCGTCCGCGTCCGTTCCGGACCAATCCCGCGGTCGACGGCGGTGGCCGGCAGCGTGCCGGTGTCCACTGGCCGGACCAGGCGAGCGGAGCCAAGGGCCGACGTCGGATGTGTAGCCGTGGTTGGGACCGCCCCGCCTGCTATGGGTGCAGGCTGCAGGACGTTCTGGGAAACCCAGGCACCCAGGCCCGCCAACGGGCCGGCGACGAGGAGCGTCATGACCACGGCTGAGGAAATCCGGCGCAGCGGAAGCTTCGCCCGCTGTGAATCAGGAGTCCGGCGGCGCACTGTAAAGAGTTTGTCGGCACCGATGATCCCGGCACCGAGCAGCAACATCCCAGCAGCGGAGACAGCCGGGCCGGTGAAAGGGCCCACCATCACGTTGCCGTTGACGCCAGTAGCGACGTGACCGACCAGCCAGCTGGCCGCCAAGGTAGCCAAGGCCGCCAGCCAGAAGACCCTGGCCATTGCGCTGCGTTTACCGGGAAGGAACAGTGCGGTCACTGCCAGGACCAGGATGGGCGCGCTGATGAGCAAAGCCATGATCAGCGCCCATGGCACAGAACCCGGACCGAAGAAGGCCAAACCGTTCAGGCCGCCGTCGATACTGAACGCCAGCGGTTGCCCCAGGAACTGCTGCCACAGCGGTGCCGCTTCAAAAGTGAGGGGCAGACCCGGGTCAGCGAGCAACGAACGTGGCCTGTCCAGTACGGAAATTCCGTAGGGCAGGAACAAGGCAATTGTGGGCAGGAGCGACCACCACAGCGTCTTGCCCCGCTGTCCAAGAACCACAGCGGAGAGGATCACTGCGACGGCGATCGGGCCAAGCAGCGACGGCGCAGCCGAGGTGACCACTGCCATCGCAAGGCCAGCCGCAGCGCCAGCCGTCCAGGACGGCGTTCCGTTGATACCGGGCTTACCCAGGATCGGAGCAGGCTTCCGAGTGAGTGCGGAATTACCAGAGGCCGGTCCTTGACCGATAGCGGATCCGGAGGCCCGTAAGAGCGCCAGGAGCAGCAGCGGCATCATCACGTGCGCCACCAAGGCACCAAGTCGTCCCTGGTTGATGGCGATCTGGAGCGCAGGCGCGGCGGACCAGGCAAGAGCGGCAACGGTGCGGAAACGCCGTTTCGTGGTCAGTGCGCCTGCAGCGAACCAAGCCCCCAGCCCTGAGAGCGGCATGGCCAGGATGAGCAGCCAAACCATGGCGGAATTTCCATCCCCACCGCCGAACAGCGACAACAGCCACAGCACGTATCCAAACGGATCACCATGGCCGGGCAGCCCTGCCCCCAAGGAGATCCACCACGTGGACGCGTTGGCCCAGATGTCTCCGGGGAGCGCGGAAAGGGGCAGGAGTCCCCCACCGGCCACCGCGCCGGAGCGCAGCAATCCCAGAAGGCCTACCAGGGCCGCGGCAAGGGCCAGGACCGCAGCAGCGACGGCACCCGTGCCCACCCAGCCGCGTTCATTGGTTGCCAGTGCCGCGAAGTCATCGGCGGCATCTCCACTGGGCTCCGGAGCCAGGAGGTCGGAGACGGCGGAGGACTCATCGCCGGGACGTATGGCCTCCAGCAGGGAGCGCCGGTTGGCCCTCACTTCGCGCGCGGAGGTTTGCAGGCCACGGATCACGGAGCGGTGTACACGCCGTGTCCTGGCCGCTACCCGGCGGCCCCTGGCGATTGCGCCGGGACGGAACAAGGCAGCCACCGTGGAGGTGAATTGGGAGAACCCGTAACCCGGCTCCTTGACCAGGATGCTGAGCAGCAACCGGACCACCGCACCGAACAAGGCACCGATTGCCTGAAGGGGCACGTTCCACCACGGGGTGTGCTTGAGCCGTAAGTGAATCTGCGCTTTCCTGGCCGCGGAGGAGGTACCCAAACCGTGCGGCCTGTGCTCCACATGGAACATGCGGGCGCTGGGGACCACCACCACACGGTTTCCCGCGAGCCAGTTGCGCCAGCAGAAGTCGACGTCGTCGCCGCTGCCTGGAAGGGCGGGGTCGAAGCCCTGCAGCTGCTCCCAGATGTCACGGCGGATCAGCATGCCCGCAGAGTTCACGGCGAACGTGTCAGTCCGCGCGTCGTATTGTCCTTGGTCCACTTCATCGGCGTCGATCAACGTCAGGCGTTCGGCCCATCGGCTGGTCGATAGACCCACATCAACAAGGTGCCGTTCGTTATCCCACCCGAGCTGCTTGCAGCCGGCTACCGTGACGGACGGGGCACGTTCGACGGCGTGGAGCAGTTCCGCCAGCGCGTCGGGCGCAGGCGCAGCGTCGTCGTGAAGGAGCCAGATCCATTGGACGGATCCCTGCGTGCCGCCTTCGGCTGCGTCCCGGGCGGGGGCAAGTTCGTTCAAGCCCGCCTGGACGGCCGCGCCGAAGCCGGACTTCGGTTGCGTGAAGGTGGTGACGTTGCCGGTTCCGAACGCTTCGCGAAGCAACGCCTGCGAGTTATCCGTGGAACCTGTATCAATGCCAATGGCGGCATCTGCCGAACGCGTCTGGTTCGACAATGCCGCCAAGGTCCTGGGGAGATAGTTTCCACCGTCGTGGGCAACCACGACGGCGGTAACATGCACTTCCTTGAGAATTAGACCGCTCGCTTCCTTAGCCGACGACGTTCCCGCTCAGAGAGGCCGCCCCAAATACCGAACCGTTCGTCATTTGCCAGGGCGTACTCAAGGCACTGCGAGCGGACATTGCACGCCCCGCAGACCTTCTTGGCATCCCTCGTCGATCCGCCCTTCTCGGGGAAGAACGCTTCAGGGTCGGTTTGCGCACAGAGCGCATCTGTCTGCCAGCCGAGCTCACCTTCGTCATCGAAGTCACCCTGGCTGGGGAGGCCGATCCACACGGGTTGCCCCGGGGTCTCCAGCGGACGACGCAACTCCATGGGAGGGTCGTCAACGTCATCGTCCGGCCCAGCAGACAGGTCCCCGATCAGTGCTTCATGTGCGGCCAGGAGGGCAGTTGCCTGGTCCTCCAGGGATTGCTGCACATTCTGGTTGTAGCGGTCTGCCGCTTCCGGATCCGCGGGATCGACGTACCAGTCTCCCGGTACTTCCCGTGAACGGTATTTCACCGACGCATGTTCTGCGACGACTGCATCTTCCTGGATACGCAACGCTTGCCCCATGGCGTCCCTCCTGAGTTTGCAGCTGCTGCTTGGATGTATTTCCGATTCCCGGTGGCGTTCCGGTCCTCTGTGCAGCGGCGTTGATTACTAATTACACGCGTGTAACTACCGACAGTCAAGCCGCGCCGGGATAATAATCAAGAATCTGTAGAAACGTGGGATGCGCCACGCCCAAGATTTTCTCCGCGCCGCGGCGTTTCGCGGCGAAAAACTGGGAGTGTCGGATCGATTTACGTGAACGTTCATTGAATTCCTGCGGAAATTTGACCACCGAAGGAGGGCCATCCTTCAGCCCGGCCGCGTGTGGTGTGCTTCAATTCACAACGCCCCGCGTCCACATAATTGCAGCGTGGCAAGATGGGCCTATGACTATCCCGGCAGCGAACCTGATGACCGCCCTGAGGTCCGGCCACGCAACCTCACCCCGACTCACTTGGTACGGACCGGACTCCGAGCGCGTGGAACTTTCGGGCCGCGTTTTGGATAACTGGGTGGCCAAGACCAGCAACCTCCTGCAGGACGAGCTGGACGCCGAACCGGGTATGGCCGTCCGGCTGGACCTCCCAGCCCACTGGAAGTCGTTCGTGTGGGCCTTGGCGGCCTGGCAGCTCGGACTGGAAGTCGTGTTTGACGATTCGTCAGCTGACCTTCTTGTTACGGACAAGCCCGACGACGGCGCCGGGGCCGGCTTCGACGCGGTCGTGGCCGTGCCGCTTGCGGCACTCGCCATGCGGTGGCCCGGCGAGTTGCCCGCCGGCGTCGTGGACTACGCCGCGGAAGTCCGCTCCCACGGTGACGTCTTCATGGCACATAACGAACCCGACGGTGATTTGCCTGCGGTCCGCAGCACAACGGCACACGCGCATGCCGAACTGATCGACGGATTTGCTGCCACCCAGGAGCCGGGGGTCCGCCTGCTGGTACGCGCCGCCGAGGGTCTGGAAGAAGGCTTGTCCGCGTCGTTGGGTGCATGGAAGCAGGACGGATCAGTGGTCCTGGTTCACCCGGCAGTGGACGTCACCGAACACCTGCTGGAAAACGAACGCGTCACACAACGCTGAGACGCGCGGGGTAGCGGTCAGGCTTTTTTGATGGGCAGTTCGCCGGTCGCAGGGTTTGCGGTCTCGCCGTTCCTCGGCTTGGGGTGTCCTTCGATGATCTCGTGGTCGTGCGAGAACTCCGGCTCGGCATCCAGTTCCTCGTTGAAGACCCAGAAGCGGTAGGCGAAGAAGCGGAAGATGGTGCCAAGGATGAGGCCCACGACGCTGCCGGCGATGAACAGCGACGGCTTGTCGTTCAGGTCCAGGATGTACTTGGCGAACCACACGCATCCTGAAGCGATCAAGAGCCCAACGATGTTCATGACGGCGAACAATACGGCTTCGCGGACAACATTGGCCTGCTTGCGGTGGCGGAAAGTCCAGAAGCGGTTGGCTACCCAGGAGAACACACTTGCAACAATGGTCGCGAGAGCCTTGGCCCACACCTCGCTGCCGTGCATAGGGCCCGAAAAGAGCCAGATGAAGACGGCCGAGTCAATGACGAAGGCAACACCGCCGACGGCGCCGAACTTGGCTACCTCGCGCCAGAAAAGCGAGGCAAGTCCGCGGATGCGATCTGCAAGTGTGGTGATCATGACCCTCCATGGCCGTTGAAGATGGGCCGATGGGCCAAACTTATTTTAGCGCCGATTTGGCGGCGGTGCCCGGGAACAGCCTGTGAGAACACCCATAGAAGACAGTACGCGCCACCAAAAAGCAGGCAATAGAGCGCCAGAATCAGTGATCGCGCCGCCTGTTCGGTAGGCTGAACATTGTGACTTTTCCAGTAATTGGCGTTGTTGGCGGCGGCCAACTCGCACGAATGATGGCTCCGCCCGCTACCGCACTGGGCTTCGAACTCCGCGTTTTGGCTGAAGCCGAGGACGTTTCCGCCGTTGCCGCGGTGGCCTCGGCCCCGGTCGGCGACTACAAGGACCTGGACACTCTCCTCGAGTTCTCCCGGGGCGTGGACGTGCTGACCTTTGACCACGAACACGTTCCTACCGGGCACCTCCAGGCGCTGCTGGATGCCGGCGTGAATGTCCAGCCCGGGCCGGATGCCCTGGTGAACGCCCAGGACAAGCTGGTCATGCGGGCCGCCATCGATCGGCTTGGACTGCCCAACCCCGAGTGGTCCGCCGTGCACACGGTTGACGAATTGGTAGCCTTCGGCGACCGCATCGGTTGGCCCGTGGTGCTGAAAACGCCGAGGGGCGGATACGACGGCAAGGGCGTCAGGATCATCGACTCCGCGGACGAAGCGCAGGAGACCGGCGACTGGTTCCAGGCCATGAGCCCGCTGCTGGCCGAAGCCAAGGTGGAGTTCAGCCGCGAACTCTCAGCCCTGGTGGCCCGCACCCCCAGCGGCGAGTCCCGGGCGTGGCCCGTGGTGCACACCATCCAGGTGGATGGCGTCTGCGATGAAGTGATCGCACCGGCCCAGAACATTTCCCTTGAGGTGGCTGCCGCCGCAGAGGAAGCTGCCCTCCGCATAGCCAACGAGCTCGGCGTCACCGGCGTCATGGCAGCCGAATTGTTTGAAACGCCCGGCGTCGGGGCAGGCTTCCTGATCAACGAACTGGCCATGCGCCCCCACAACACCGGGCACTGGACGCAAGATGGATCCATCACCAGCCAGTTCGAACAGCACCTCCGGGCTGTCCTGGATCTTCCCCTCGGCGCCACGGATGCCTTGGCCCCCGTCACGGTCATGAAGAACTTCCTGGGCGGCGACAACCAGGATCTCTTCAACGCCTTCCCCATGGCCCTCGCCTACGAGCCTGCCGCCAAGGTCCACTCGTATGGCAAGTCCGTCCGGCCCGGCCGGAAGATCGGGCATGTGAACCTGGTCGGCACGTCGACCTCCGACGTCGACTCCGTCCGCGAGCGTGCCACGGCCGTGGCAAACATCATCCGTGACGGCCGCAAGCCCGAACAGACCACTCTTGAGGAGACCGTATGACCTCCGGTACAACTGCCCCGCTGGTAGGGCTCGTCATGGGCTCCGACTCGGACTGGCCCGTCATGGAGGCGGCCGCGGACGCCCTTGCGGAATTCGGCATTCCCTTCGAGGCAGACGTCGTCTCAGCGCACCGTATGCCGACCGAGATGATCCGGTACGGGCAGACGGCCCACGAACGCGGCCTCCGGGTCATCATTGCCGGCGCTGGTGGCGCTGCACACCTTCCCGGCATGCTGGCATCGGTGACGCCGCTGCCTGTGATCGGCGTGCCCGTCCCCCTGAAAACCCTCGACGGCATGGACTCCCTGCTGTCCATCGTGCAGATGCCTGCGGGCGTTCCCGTAGCCACGGTATCGATCGCTGGAGCCCGCAACGCCGGACTCCTTGCGGTGCGCATGCTGGCATCGGGCACGGACGAGCTCGCCTCGAAGCTCCGCGCGGACCTGCTGGCCTTCGCCCAGGAGCTGAACGACGTTGCCACCAAGAAGGGCGAAAACCTGCGCCACAAAGTGGAAGAGGTTTTCTCGCCTGCCAACGCTTCCGCACGGAGCATCCGCTAGGAAGGCAGCGGATGACTACCATGCACAAGACACCGAATCAGCCGGGGAACGCACTGACTGATCCTGTCCGCTACCCCGCCGGAGCCAGCGCTCCGGTGCGGACCAAACGCGCCTTCGTGCTGGTACTCCTGACTCTCTTCATCCCCGGCAGCGCGCAGATCGTTGCCGGCGACCGCAAGCTGGGCCGCATGGCGTTGCGCGTCACCCTGACTGTGTGGGCCGTGGCGCTGCTGACCCTTGTCATCGCCCTGGTAAACCGGACCCTGCTGCTCAGCATCGCCACGCACCCTGTTGGTTCCCTGCTGGTCATTGTGGTGTTGGTGGCCTTGGCGCTGGGTTGGGCCTATCTGTTCCTCAACACGTTGAGGATCATCAGGCCCAACCTCCTGGCGCCGGGGATGCGGCCCATCATCGCCGTCGTGCTGGTCGTATCCACGGTGGTGGCCAGTGGCTCCCTGGGTTACATCGCGTACGTCCTGAACGTGAGCCGCAATGCGATCGGCAGCATCTTCGACGCCGGTCCCGCCATCGATCCCGTGGACGGGCGCTACAACTTCCTGATGATGGGCGGGGACGCCGGCGATGACCGGACGGGCCGTCGCCCGGACAGCCTCTCGGTCATCAGTGTCGACGCGAAGACGGGCGAAAGCGCCATCATCTCGGTCCCCCGAAACCTCCAGAATGCGCAGTTCAGCGAGGGCTCGCCCATGCGCAAGATCTACCCCGACGGCTACAACTGCGGCGATGAATGCCTCATCAACGCCGTCAACACCGAGGTCACCAACAACTACCAGAACCTGTACCCGGGCGTATCCGACCCAGGTGCACAAGCCACCCTTGAGGCCGTTTCCGGAACCTTGGGGATCACGGTGCAGGCCTACGTCCTGGTGGACATGGACGGCTTCGCAAAACTCATCGACGCCATGGGCGGAATCCGCATCAAGGCCGGGGGCTGGGTACCTATCAGCGGCCCTGTCACTGACGAGGCCCACGGTATCCACGGCATGCCCGACGGCTGGATCCCGGCCGGTGACCAGCACCTGGACGGCTTCCATGCCCTGTGGTACGGACGGTCCCGCGAATTCGTGGACGACTACGCCCGGATCGCACGCCAACAGTGCGTGCAGCAAGCCATGCTCAAGCAACTGGATCCTGCAACCCTGCTGACCAAGTTCGAGGACATCGCCAACGCCGGCACCAAAGTGGTGGACTCGAACATTTCTTCAAACCAGCTCGGCAGCTTTGTCGATCTTGCCCTGAAGTCCAAGAACCAGCCTGTCAAACGGCTGACCATCGGACCTCCGGACTTCGATGCGTCGTTCTCCACCGTTCCCGACTTTGACCTGATCCACTCCAAGGTCCAGGAACTCCTGAAGTCCTCCAACAGCCCCAAAGCGGATGACGCCGTCGTCTCCCCCACCGGCACGCCTGCCGGTGCCGCCGCCGCGGGCCCGGTACCGGCGCGCCTCCCGGCAAGCCAACTGCCGTCGCCGTCGGCGGATTTCACCCCGGTGACCACCACTCCGGACGGCACGCCCATCACCATTGAGTTGTTGAACGGCCTCAAGGCCCAGGGCGATGAGCAAGGTATCCGCGACCTCGTGGCCACCAACGGGCAATGCGCACCGCTCTAAGCCCGGCTGTCGTTCAACCCACCACGTCCAGCGCAACGATAAGGACCTTCTTCCGTGTACCAGATTGAGAATGTTTTGCGGCCCTACGTCTGGGGGTCTACGACGGCGATCGCAGACTTGTTGGGTCGGCCGGCCTCGGGAGGGCCGGAAGCGGAACTGTGGATTGGGGCGCACCCGGATTCTCCCTCGACGGCGATACACCCCAACGGTGTGACCGAGCCGCTGGATGCTTTGATTGCCTCCAATCCCCGGCATTTCCTCGGGAGTGAAAGCCTCGAAGCGTTCGGGCCGCGGCTTCCGTTCCTGACCAAAATCCTGGCCGCCGAGCAACCGCTGTCCCTCCAGGTGCACCCCAGCCTTGAGCAAGCACGTGAGGGCTTTGCGCGTGAGAACGCGGCCGGGCTGCCTGCCGATTCCGCTGAACGGAACTACCGGGACGACAACCACAAGCCGGAGCTGATCTTTGCGTTGACTCCGTTCCGGGCGTTGTGCGGATTCAGGTCCGCTGCCTCCGCACGACAGGTTTTCGAGCACCTTGCGGCGTGCATGGACTCCGCGGCCATGGATGTCCCGGACATCATCACCGGTGTCATCGCCGACCTGGGGCAGTCCGAGGAACCGGCGGCACTGAAGGCAGCCTTTACCCGCTTGATTGAGGGTGGCCGGAAGGTCTCGGAGGCCGTTGTCGAGGTCGAAGCTGTCCTCCGCTCCGGAGCGCCCAAGGAACCCCATGAGGACGTGCTGGGTGCGCTCCTGGACATCAACGAAGCCTTCCCCGGGGATCCTGGAGTGCTCATTTCGCTCCTCCTGAACCTCGTTTCGCTGGAGCCCGGCGAAGTGGTCTACCTGCCCGCCGGCAACGTCCACGCCTACCTCCATGGCCTGGGCGTGGAAGTGATGGCGTCCTCGGACAATGTGTTGCGTGGCGGACTGACACCCAAGCACGTCGATGTCCCGGAACTGCTGAAGACCGTCCGCTTCGAGGCCTTGGGGGTTCCCCGTGTCGAGGCGAGCGGCACCGAATTCGGGCAGGAACTCTATCGCCCGCCCTTCACGGAGTTCCAGTTGCAGCGCATTGAACTTGCTCCCGGATCAGAACCGGTGCCGCTGGCGCAGACCGGGCCCGCCGTCGTCGTGGTGGTCTCTGGTGAGGTACTGCTGGATTCCCCCAAGAGCGATCTGCAGCTCCAGCGCGGTGGCGCGGCCTTCATTCCGGACATTGAGGCGCCCGTGAACGTCCACCCGATCCAGGGTGCCACGGAAACCAGTGTTGCCTTCGCCGTTACCACAGGGCTGGGGAACTGATCCATGGAGTTTTTCCTGCAAACCCCAGCGTGGGCCGACGTCCAGCGTGCCTTGGGCCGTCGCGTCCATGAACAGTCCGGCCCGGGCTGGAGCTTCCTCGCCATCGAGGAGAAGAACCCCGCGGGCAAAGTCATCTACTCCCCGTACGGTCCGGTCGCTGAGTCGGTGGAAGCTTTCGATGCCGCAACGGAAGCCCTGGTGGCCCTGGCCAAGAGGGAACGTGCGGTCTTCGTGCGGATGGAGCCCGCTGCCGCCGGTTTCACAGCGTCCGACGCCGGTCCCCTCCTCCGCGCACGCGGCTTGCGGCCCGCTCCGGTCAACCAGCAGCCCGAGCTGAGTTGGATTGTGGACCTCGAGGGTGACTTCAAGGATGTCCTGGCCGGGATGAAGCCGACCAACCGGAACCTGTACCGGAACATCCACAAGAAGGGCGTCACCTTCCGGGCCTCCCAGGATCCCGCCGACATTTCGGTGCTATTGCACTTCCTCCACCTGACCGCAGCCCGCAACGGCTTCAAGCCCCAAAGCGATGAGTACCTCACCCAGGTGGCAGCTTCTTTGCTCCCCGCCGGCGCCGGAACGCTGTTCATTGCGGAGTTGGAGGGAGAGCCGATCGCTGCTGCTTTCGCGTACGATTCGTCGGACACCCGCGTGTACGCCCACGCTGCCTTGGACGACACCCACCGCAAACTCAGCGCAGGGATCCCGCTTCTGGTCACTTTGATGGCCGACGCCAAGGAAAAGGGCCTCAAGCACGTGGACCTGTGGGGCGTGGCACCGGAGGACCAGCCGGACCACAAATGGGCCGGCTTCACGTCCTTCAAGAAATCCTTCGGAGGCCGCGAAGTCTCCTACCCCGGAACCTGGGACCTCCCGGTGAACAAACTCCGCTACAGCGCCTACCAACTGGCCAGGAAGCTCCGCGACAAACTCCGCTGAACCCGTTCCCACAAAAACGCGCGCCAGCCGTAATCTGCGCCTGACACAAAGAAGGACGGCGAGTATCGCGACAGCGGCATCAAATCGACGAGGAACGAGGAGATAGCCGCCGAGCGATGCTCGCCGTCCTTCTGTTAGGTGAGGGGATTACGCCTTACGTGCGTACGTCTCCCACTTGGATGCGTGGTGCTCGGCGTCGACGAAGCGCACGGTCCCGGACTTGGAGCGCATCACGATGGACTGCGTGAGGACCCGGTCCTTCTGGTAGCGCACACCGTGGAGGAGGTCGCCGTCGGTGATGCCGGTCGCTGCGAAGTAGCAGTTGTCCGAGGTGACGAGGTCATTGGTGGACAGGACGCGGTCGAGGTCGTGCCCGGCGTCGATGGCCTTCTGCTTCTCGTCGTCCGACGTCGGCCACAGGCGGCCCTGGATGACGCCGCCGAGTGACTTGATGGCACAGGCGGCAACGATGCCTTCCGGAGTTCCGCCGATACCCATGAGGGCATCTACGCCGGTCCCGGAACGGGCTGCGGCGATGGCACCGGCGACATCGCCGTCCATGATGAACTTGGTGCGCGCGCCCGCTTCGCGGATTTCCTCCACGAGCGGACGGTGCCGGTCACGGTCCAGGATCATGACGTTGAGCTGGTTGACCTTCACGCCCTTGGCCTTGGCGATCAGGTGCAGGTTCTGCTTGACGGGCAGGCGGAGGTCAACCATGTCTGCAGCTTCAGGGCCGGTGACGAGCTTCTCCATGTAGAACACGGCGGAGGGGTCGAACATGGATCCGCGCTCGGCAACTGCCAGCACTGCCAGGGCGTTGTTGATGCCCAGGGCGGTGAGGCGGGTTCCGTCGATGGGGTCCACGGCGACGTCGCACTCGGGGCCGGTGCCGTCACCAACCTGTTCGCCGTTGAACAGCATGGGGGCTTCATCTTTTTCGCCTTCACCAATCACCACGACGCCATTGAAGTGGACGGTGTGAAGGAACGAACGCATCGCATCGACGGCCGCGCCGTCTGCCTTGTTCTTGTCGCCGAAACCTACCCAGTGGCCACCGGCAATTGCCGCGGCTTCGGTGACACGGACGAGTTCAAGCGCAAGGTTGCGGTCGGGTTCGTCGATGCCGACGGCGAGCGACGGCGAAATCGTGGAATACTGCTGGGTCATTGGTGCAGGAGACACTTGAACCTCTTCTTCGAGTGACGATTCACGGGACCGGACATGGTTGCACGGGGCAACCCGGGGTTCCTCTACCAACGATCATAGTCGCCGCATCCACTTGGGGTCGTTGGATGACCACCGACCGCAATAACGGTGGTGAGGCGCCCGGATGTGTGTTCCCTGCTCCGATAAGGGATCATTGAGTGGTGAGTGAAACGCAGGACAAGCCCGCAGCGGACAACCCTTCCGATGCTGCAGAGGCCAACCAAACCCAGGACCAGACCGCCCCGGATGCACCGTACAAACCCGTCATCGCGGCGAAAGCTGCCAAGCGGGCCAACGCTTCGGTCATCGGTATGGTCATTGCGCTGCTGGTCTGCGTCCTGGCATTCCTTCCGATCGTCTTGATGAACCCGGCACCGAAAGGCGAAGGCTTCAGGCCGCCTGTGGACGTGGCATCCATTGCGAGGAACGCCACGGATGTGGCGGGATTCACACCGGTTACCCCGGATACCGGCGACACATTCACTCCCAACTACGCCAGGTGGGAGTCCGGGACGGGCAGCGGAGTACCCACTTGGGAAGTGGGCTACCTGACTCCCAAGGAGGCTTTCATCGGCCTCACCCAGACCAAACAGGCCAACCCCACCTGGATTTTGCAGCAGACGGGCAACCTGCCGGTCACCGGTACACGCAACGCAGGCGGCCAGGACTGGGAACTGCGGGACTCCGGGAAGGACAAGCGCAGTATGGTGCTGGAATACCGCGGCACCACGCTGATCCTGAGCGGCACAGCCAGCCTTGACGAGTTCGCAACGCTGGCAGCCGCCGTCGTTAAGTCCGCCGACCAGGCCCCGGCTCCCACCGCGTCAGCCAAGCCGTAGGATCAACGCCCAACTGCGCAATAGTTTCACAGGGCGCCGCACCTGCATCGTAAGGTAATAAGGTGCCTACTAAACTGACTCCAGCCCTGGCTTGGCAACGCCTTCGCGAGGGCAATGAACGCTTTGTATCGGGCGAATCGCGCCATCCCAACCAGGATGCCTCGCGTCGCTCCTCACTCCTTGAGGGCCAGAATCCTTTTGCTGTCATTTTTGGCTGCGCGGATTCCCGGCTTGCGGCCGAAATCATTTTCGACCTCGGCCTTGGCGATGCCTTCGTGGTCCGCACGGCCGGGCAGGTGATTGACGATGCCGTCCTGGGTTCCCTCGAGTACAGCATCAGCGAACTCAAGGTTCCCCTGATCGCCATCCTGGGCCACGACAGCTGCGGAGCTGTCACGGCCACCAAGAGCGCGGTGGAAACAGGCGAGATGCCGCCGGGCTTCATCCGGGACCTCGTGGAGCGCATCACCCCCTCGGTGCTCACGGCCAAGCGCAACGGCCAGGAAGACGTCAACGACATGGTGGTGGAACACGTCAAGCAGACTGCCGAGCGACTGGCGGACAGCTCGCGTGTGATTTCGGACGCCATTGAGGATGGTCGTGTTGCCGTCATCGGCCTTTCGTACAAGCTCGACGAGGGCCAGGCGGCCCTTGTTTCCGCCATCGGCGAGCTGTAGTTGGACGTGCCCCGGCCATGCGGCCGGGGCACGTAGCACTGTCCCCCGGGTTTTCAGTGAGGCGGCCAATCGCCATAAGCTAGCCCCATGACTTCCACCACTGAGTTCCGTATTGAACATGACACGATGGGCGAAGTTCGCGTCCCCGTGAACGCCCTGTACCGCGCCCAGACGCAGCGTGCTGTGGAGAACTTCCCGATCTCCGGCAAGACGCTTGAGCGCACCCACATCGAAGCCCTCGCCCGCGTCAAGAAGGCGGCCGCACTGGCAAACGCCGAACTGGGGGTGCTCGATGGTGAGCTCGCCGAGGCCATCGCCGCAGCTGCCGATGAGGTTGCATCCGGCAAGTACGACGGCGACTTCCCGATCGACGTCTTCCAGACCGGTTCGGGTACCTCCTCCAACATGAACACCAACGAGGTCATCGCCGAGCTCGCTTCGCGTGCGCTGGCAGCAGCCGGGAGTGACAAAGTTGTCCACCCGAACGACCACGTGAACGCTTCGCAGTCCTCCAACGACGTCTTCCCGACCTCGGTCCACGTTGCCGCCACCTCGGCCCTGATCAATGACCTGATCCCGGCGCTGGAGTACCTGGCAGCATCCCTGGACCGCAAGGCTGTTGAGTTCAAGGACGTCGTCAAGTCCGGCCGCACCCACCTCATGGATGCAACGCCGGTCATGCTGGGCCAGGAATTCGGTGGCTACGCCGCGCAGGTCCGCTACGGCATTGAGCGCATCAACGCCGCACTCCCCCGGGTTGCCGAGGTTCCCCTGGGCGGCACCGCCGTGGGCACCGGGATCAACACCCCGGCCGGCTTCCCGGAGCGCGTCATCGAACTCCTGGCGGCAGACACCGGCCTTCCGCTGACCGAGGCACGCGACCACTTCGAAGCCCAGGCAAACCGCGACGGCCTGATCGAGGGCTCCAGCCAGCTGCGCAACATCGCGATCTCCTTCATGAAGATCAACAACGACCTCCGCTGGATGGGCTCTGGCCCCAACACGGGTCTCGGCGAAATCGCCATCCCGGACCTCCAGCCGGGCTCGTCCATCATGCCGGGCAAGGTCAACCCGGTCATCTGCGAAGCTTCCATCATGGTGTGCGCCCAGGTCATCGGCAACGACACCGCCATCGCCTGGTCCGGCACCAACGGTGCCTTCGAGCTGAACGTCGGTATCCCCGTTATGGCCGCCAACCTGCTCGAGTCCATCCGCCTGCTGGCCAACACCAGCCGCGTCATGGCTGACAAGATGATCGACGGCATTACCGCCAATGTGGAGCGCGCCCGCTTCCTCGCTGAGGCTTCCCCGTCCATCGTGACGCCGCTGAACAAGTACATCGGCTACGAGAACGCCGCCAAGATCGCCAAGATCGCCGTCAAGGAAGGCCTGACCATCCGCCAGGCAACCGAGAAGCTCGGCTTCGTTGGCGAGGGTGAAGGCAAGGTCTCCGAGGCTGACCTCGACAAGGCCCTGGACGTCACCACCATGACGTCCCCCGCCCACAAGGCATAGCCTTCCGGTTCACCACCTGAAGTACGACGACGGCCGGTACCCTTCCGCACGAAGGGTGCCGGCCGTCGTCGTCCCCGGAAGTTTAACCTCGTGTGGGAGATGACACAGGAAAAAGATTTTGCACTCTTGACACAAGAGTGCAAAACTTTACTTTGTGAGCAATAGTGCAAATATCGACGGCGGCCTCCGCGAGCGTAAGCGGGCTGCCACGCGAACGGCGATCACCGCCGTCGCACGTTCCTTGACCGCCGAGCATGGCCTCAACGGTTTTACGGTCGAAGAGGTCTGCGAAGCGGCCGGTATTTCGCGCCGGACGTTCTTCAACTACTTCCATTCCAAGGAAGACGCTGTGATCGGTTCGTTTTCGGACGAGCTGCCGACGGATGCGCTGGAGGCGTTCAACCGGAATTCTTCCCGCACGTCGGACAGCATTTCCGGAACGCTCCTCGCTGCGCTGCATGTCCTCACCGTGACCTTGATGGAGCGTTCATCCATCAGCCGCACCGAGGTTCAACAGTTCATCGCAGCCATCACGGCCGAGCCCCAGCTCCTGGCCCGGCTCACTCTTGAAGGGGAAGCCCGCGAGCGCCAATTCGCCGCGCTCGTTGCCGCCCGTGAAGGACTGGAACCCGATCATCCCGAGGTCATGACGGCCACCGTCCTGTTTGGGGCCGTCTCGAAGAAGACAGCCCAGCAGTTCTTCTCGGAGGACAACAGCCGCCCGTACCGCGCGATCCTCGAACAGAACCTCAACGCCGCACGCAAACTCTTTGCCCAGCCGCTGGCCACGAGCCACCAACTGGGACCCAACCCCCTTGAAACCTCAAAGGACCCCGCATGAGCACCTTATCCAAAGCGGCAGAGCCACTGCTGCTGACCCAGAAACGCATCTGGATCATCTTCTCCGCACTGATTGCCGGCATGCTCTTGTCCAGCCTGGACCAGACCATCGTCTCCACTGCCATGCCCACCATCGTGGGCAAGCTGGGCGGCGTGGAACACCAGGCCTGGATCACCACCGCCTACCTGCTGGCGACCACCATCGTGATGCCCATTTACGGCAAGTTCGGTGACATCCTTGGGCGCCGAAACCTATTTCTGGTTGCGATCGCCCTGTTCACCCTGGCTTCCGTGGGCTGTGCGTTCGCCACGGATTTCTGGGGCTTCGTGATCTTCCGCGCCATTCAGGGATTGGGCGGCGGCGGTCTGATGATCCTGTCGCAGGCCATCATCGCTGACATTGTTCCTGCCAAGGAACGCGGAAAGTACATGGGACCCCTGGGCGCGATCTTCGGCCTCTCCGCCGTTGCAGGCCCCCTCCTGGGCGGCTTCTTCGTGGACCACCTCACCTGGGAATGGGCCTTCTACATCAACATCCCCATTGGCATCGCCGCCTTCATCACCGCCTGGTTTACCCTGACGCTGCCCAACAAGAAGGCCGAAAAGAAGATCGACATCCTCGGCGTCGTCTTCCTTTCCGCCGCCACCACCTGCCTGATCTTCTTCACCGACTTTGGCGGCAAGAAGGATGAAGGCTGGGATTCCCCGCTCACCTGGGCTTTCGGCGCGGGCATGGTCCTGGCAGCAGTGGCTTTCGTGATGACTGAACGCCGCGCGGCGGACCCGATCATTCCGCTCAGCCTCTTCAAGAACCCCATCTTCATCAATGCAACGGCCATCGGATTCACCTTGGGCCTGGGCATGTTCGCGGCAATCGCCTTCGTGCCCACCTTCCTGCAGATGTCCTCCGGGACGTCCGCTGCCGAATCCGGCCTGCTGATGCTGCCCATGATGGTGGGCCTGATGGGCACTTCCATATACTCCGGTATCCGCATTTCCAAGACCGGCAAGTACAAGATGTTCCCCATCCTGGGTGCGTCGTTGACCATTGCGGCCATGTTGTGGCTGACCACGTTGACCGCTGCCACGCCTATCTGGGTGATCTGCGTCCAGCTCTTCATCTTCGGTGCAGGTCTGGGCCTCATCATGCAGGTCATCGTGCTGGTGGTGCAGAACTCCGTTCCGGCTGACCAGATCGGTACCGCGACCAGCACCAACAACTACTTCCGTGAAGTGGGTGCCTCGCTGGGTGTTGCAGTGTTCGGTTCGATCTTCACCAACCGCCTGGCAGAGTCCCTGACGGACGCATTCAAGGGCGCAGGCGCGTCAACTGAACAAGCGTCCCAGTCCACCAGCACCCTGGATCCGCAGGCTCTGGCACAACTGCCTGAGCAACTGCGGGACGCGATCGTCAACGCTTATGCGAACTCCCTGGCCCCCGTGTTCTGGTACCTCGTGCCCTTCATCGCCATCGCACTGCTCCTGGCCATCACACTGAAGCAGATTCCCCTCTCTGACACCGCGGGAATGGTGGCCCGTGGAGAGGCCGTGGGTGGCGCCGAGGCTGAGAGGCTTGAAGCGGAGCGCTTGGAGACTGCGCAGCTCGAAGCCAGCCTGGCGGCTTCCACAGAGCTCGACGACGATCGTCCCACCGCGGACGCTGGGCGTCAGTAGCCCTCATCCTCCGGCTGGTATGCCACGGGGCCTTCGGGCTCCGTGGCAAGCCTGATGGCTTCAAGGTTCCCTGCGCTCATTTCGGGGAGTTCGTCCAGGCTGAACCAGCCGACGGCAAGGGATTCGTCGTCGTTGACCCGCGCTTCTCCCGACACGTACCTGCAGCGGAACGTGATGTCCAAAAAGTCGCAGGCATCGCCATTCGGGAACGTTATTGGCCCCACGACTCCTACACCGATGATTCGCTCGGTCCGTGCCACTACCGCCGTTTCCTCGAAGATCTCCCGCACCAAACCGGGTGCAGGGTGTTCCCCGGGCTCCAGCATGCCGGTGATGAGCGCCCAGTGGCCATTGTCGGCACGTTGGCCCAGCAGCACCTGTCCATCATCGTTGAAGACCACTCCGCGGACGGCGGGAAGCCAGAGGGCATCGTTGCCGATCTTTTCCCTTAGTTTGAGCACGAACTCGGGTGCACCCATTGTCCCAGCATCCTCCTCAGCAGGTCTCAGTCTTCTTTAGTCATCAAGGCCCGTTGTCTTTGCTGACAGGCTAGCCTTAGGCGGGCAACAGCACCATGGCGGCCGCGGCACCAGCCAGCATGAACGGTCCGAAGGGAATAGCCGAGCGCAGGTTTCCCTTCCGGCTCAACAGGATGGCCACGCTCCACAGCCCACCCAGCACGAATGCCGCAAACGTTCCGGCAAAGAGGTGCGCCCATCCCAGGTACCCCAGGTACAGGCCAAGTACCCCCGCGAGTTTGACGTCCCCGAATCCCATCCCGGGCGGGTGGATCAGCCGGAGCACAAAGTAGAACAGCCAGAGCGCAACTCCCCCGGTAAGTACGCCGAGGCCAGGAGCTCCAAGAAGGTCGCCTGTGGGATGCGGGTCGATGCCGGCAATGGATGCTGCGAGGGCTGCCCCCAGCAGGAGCAACCCGGCCACTGCGTAGGACGGGAACACGATGCGGTTGGGCAGCAGGTGGCTCCGGACGTCAATCACCGTGAGCCGAACGGCGATCACCAGAAAATACAGGCATGCCACTGCTGCCAGCCAGAAGGCCAGAGGGCTGTCGTCCCAGAGGTCGGAGAGTCGTCGGATCACCTTCGTGATGCTATCCCGCTTTGGCTTCCCGGACCGCGTGGACGGCTGGGTAAACTGTGGATATGGGGCGATTCAGTGCAGGCGGACAGGCTTCTGATCTGTCCTCCACATTCCGGAATCTTTGCCGTTCTTCGCCGTGGAAGTGGACCACCCTCCGTTTCGAATACCTCGAGCGGCCAGGGACCGGGGCCACCATGGTCCGGGCCTGGCTTCGGCGTCCGGGTGCCCTCCGCCTTGAAACTCCTGACGGCCAACTGCTGCACAGCACCACAGGCATCAACGATTCCCGTGATGACTTCTACGTCAGCGCTACGCGCCGTTCGTGGTTGCTCCCGCCGCACCTTGTCACGCCGGTGTATGACGACGCCGGTTTGGTCCGGCGCCGCCCCGAGGCCGCCTACGGCGAGCCTGCGTTTGGCAATGGCCGGCTCGCCGCTGCGCTCGACCCCGTGGAACTTGCCGGTAACGCTCCGGTCCCGATCGAATTTCCCGATACCAACAGGGTGTTCCTGGACGAGCCGCGGGAGGTGGACCATGAGGGCCGGCCGGCACTGGAAACGATCGTGACGCCCAGCCGGACCTACGTCCCCTCGGACCCCAAGGAGCCGCTGGTCCACCCTGGACGGACACTGCTAAGGATCGACGTCGGTACGGGAGTTTGTGTTGCCAGCCAGAGCCTCGACGGGGAGACATCCGGCAAGGGCCACTGGCTCCGGATCCTGGGAGTCGATGAGTACATGCTGGACGATCTCTTCCTTGCGGAATCCATGAACCTCACCGACGTGAGGCGCCACATTCCCTGGGACATCGGCCCCGCCGCCTGATCCGAGCGCTTGACTCGCCCACGCATTGCCGACGGGCTAAGCTACGGCGATGACATCGCTGGCAAACATCTGGCCCCCGTTCGGACTCATCCTCACCACCCCGAGGCTCTCCCTGCGCGCCGTTATGGACGCGGATATCCCCTCCGCTGTGGCTGCCGCCCGCTCCGGTATCCACGAGGCCGGCAAGAGCCCGTTCAGCACCCCGTGGGCCGAACTGCCGAAAGACGAACTGGCACCCAATATGGCCCAGTGGTACTGGCGGTGCCGCGCCAACTTCACGCCGGATTCGTGGACCATGCTGCTCGCCGTCTGGCACGAGGAAGAGTTCCTCGGCGTCCAGGACCTTGGTGCCAAGGACTTCGCCACCCTGAGGACAGTCAGCACAGGCTCGTGGCTCAAGCAGTCCGCGCAGGGCCGCGGCTTCGGCAAGGAGATGCGTTCCGCCGTCGTGGGTTATGCCTTTGACTACCTGAACGCGGAGATCGCCGAGTCCGAGGCCGCCGTCTGGAACAAGCAGTCCTTGGGAGTCTCGACGAGCCTGGGCTACGAACCCAACGGCACCTTCCGCCATGCCTGGGGCGAGAAGGTCGAGGAAGTCCAAAAAGTCAGGCTCACCCCCACCACGTTCAAACGCCCGGACTGGACCCTGCAAGTCCAAGGCCACGAAGCTCTGAAAACATACTTGGTCCTCTGACGGGAGGCACCAGCCGCGCCGCGGTCCTTCGCAGAGGAGCGCATCGCGGGCCATCGGACGTCGCAGGTCGCCCAGCGACCGCAGACCGTCCCTATGGCCCGTGTCTAAGCGACGGCGAAGGGCCGTGGCCCGGCGAACCGGACCACGGCCCAGACCAAGGAACGCTTAGATTTCAGCCCCTTCGAGCAACTCCGTCACCAACGCAGCAATCGGCGAGCGTTCGGAGCGCGTCAGCGTGATGTGGCCGAACAACGGATGACCCTTGAGCGTCTCGACGACGGCCGCAACGCCGTCGTGCCTGCCGACACGGAGGTTGTCGCGCTGGGCCACATCATGGGTGAGGACGATCTTGGAGTTTTGGCCGATCCGGCTCATCACGGTGAGCAGGACGTTCTTCTCCAAGGACTGGGCTTCGTCGACGATCACGAAGGCGTCGTGCAGTGAGCGTCCGCGGATGTGGGTGAGGGGAAGGACCTCGAGCATGCCCCGGTCCATGACTTCTTCCACCACTTCCTGGCTGACCAGAGCACCCAGGGTGTCGAACACAGCCTGCGCCCAGGGGTTCATCTTTTCGGACTCGGAGCCCGGGAGGTAGCCCAGTTCCTGTCCGCCCACCGCGTACAGGGGCCGGAACACTACAACCTTCCGGTGCTCGCGGCGTTCCAGGACGGCTTCCAGGCCCGCACAGAGCGCCAAGGCCGACTTACCAGTGCCTGCCCGGCCACCGATCGATACGATGCCCACCGATGGGTCCATGAGCATGTCGATGGCAAGCCGTTGTTCGGCTGAGCGACCGTGGAGTCCAAAGACGTCGCGGTCGCCCTTGACCAGGCGGACCTGCTTGTCGGCCCCCACGCGGCCAAGGGCGGAGCCGCGGTTGGAGAGCAGGACCAACCCGGTGTTGACCGGGAGTTCGGCCGCGGCAGGGATGAAGACGGGCTCGTGTCCGTAGAGCGTGGTGATTTCGTCGTCGTTGGCTTCCACCTCGGCCATGCCAGTCCAGCCGGAATCTTTGACCAGCTCGTTGCGGTACTCGTCGGCATTCAGGCCCATGGCAGATGCTTTGACGCGCATGGGCAGGTCCTTGGAGACAACCGTGACGTTGTGGCCTTCGTTGGCCAGGTTCTTCGCCACCGCCAGGATGCGGCTGTCGTTGTCTCCCCCGCGGAACCCTGCCGGCAGGACGTCCGGGGAGATGTGGTTCATTTCCACCCGGAGGATTCCGCCGTCGGACCCGATCGGAATGGGGTGGTCCAAACCGCCGTGTTCGATCCGGAGGTCGTCCAGGAGCCTGAGCGCTTTCCGGGCGAAGTAGCCCAGTTCGGGATCGTGGCGTTTGCCTTCGAGTTCGCTGATGACAACAATCGGGACGATGACTTCGTGTTCAGCGAAGCGCAATAACGCGTGTGGGTCCGAAAGCAGGACTGACGTGTCGATCACGTAGCTGCGGCCTGTGGCGGACGTGACGGTCTGCGCTTTTTGTGGGACGCGCTTGGCGCGAGAGGTAGCTGCACTTTCCCCGTCGGAAACCATTGCGGGCAGTTGCTCAGAAATAGCCACATCGACTCCAGCCCCGGGCGGTCGCCCGGCCTAATGGTGAAGCGGCTCGGCCGGAAGGCCGGGCGTGGCCTCCCATGTAACTGGTGCGATGTTCCGCTCCATGTACTGGCCTCCCCGATCAGCGGGCGGTTTTGCCTGCTGATGGGATTAACGTAATCCCGGACACATTCATTTCCGCAATCCGTCGTCGGCAAGTCGCATGTCCGTCTCGTTAATTTTCGGTGAACCCGACGGCGGCTAGGTTCCGTACCGGCGCTGGCGCCCGGCATAATCCCTGAGCGCACGCAGGAAATCGACCTTGCGGAAAGCAGGCCACAGGGCTTCGCAGAAATAGAACTCGCTGTACGCGCTCTGCCACATGAGGAAGCCGGAGAGCCGCTGCTCGCCGGACGTGCGGATCACCAGGTCCGGATCGGGCTGGCCGCGGGTGTAGAGGAAGCGTGAAATGTCGTCCACCGAAAGTTCATCTGCGACCTCCGTCATGGTGCGTCCCTTGGCGGCAGCATCGTGCAGCAGTTCCCGCACGGCGTCGACAATTTCGCGTCGACCACCGTAACCCACTGCTACGTTGACGTGGATCTTTTCATGGACAGGCGTCCGGGACGTCAGTTTGTTGAGCCGTTCGGCGAGGTAGTCCGGGAGCAGCTCAGGTGCGCCCATGGCGTGGACCGAGACGTCTTCGTCCTCGTCGAGGCGGTCCATGGTGTTGGCAATGATGCCCATGAGCAGGTCCAGTTCTTCACCGGAGCGGTTCATGTTGTCCGTGGAGAGCATGTAGAGCGTCACGACCTTGACGCCGAGCTCCTGGCACCAGCCCAGGAATTCGTGGATCTTGTCCGCCCCAGCCTGATGCCCTTGGCTCGTTGGAGCGTTGAACTGGCGGGCCCACCTGCGGTTACCGTCCACCATTACGCCAATATGCCGCGGGATCTGGTCCTGCTTGAGTGAGCGCAGCAACTTGCGCTCGTAAAAGCCATAGAGGAAACCGGGCAGCTCCACCGGACTCTCACCTGACTTCCTTGCTTGTACGACGACGACGCACATCCAAGGCTACCCGCCCCAGCCGTCGAGCCGGTGCAGTCTCGGGTCAAAATCCTCCGACGCAGGTTACCCTGCGGTAACTTACCGGAACGTAAGTTATTCTGGAACCATGGCTGAGCTCGTCGAAACCAAGCCCCTCTGGCGTGGATGGATCCACGCCGTCGCCGCTCCTTTCGCGTTGGCCGCCGGGATCATTTTGGTGGCAGTCGCACCCACTCCCGACCGCAAAGTCACCTCGGCCATCTATGCGCTGACAGGGTTCCTGCTCTTTGGCGTCAGCGCCGTTTACCACCGCGGAAACTGGTCACCCCGGGTCAAGATGGTCCTTAAACGTTTGGACCACACCAACATCATGCTGGTGATCGCAGGCAGCTACACCCCACTGGCCTGGTCGCTCCTTGAACGCTCCGAAGCCATCACCTTGCTGTGGCTCGTGTGGTCCGGGGCAATAGTCGGGGTACTTTTCCGGATCCTCTGGACCGGAGCTCCACGGTGGCTCTACGTCCCCGTCTACATCGCCTTGGGCTGCGGCGCACTGTTCTACCTGCCGCAGTTTTTTGCGGCAAATGCCGCCGCGGCGGTCCTCATCTGCGTCGGTGGTGCGCTGTATATCGCCGGAGCGGTGTTCTACGGCATCAAACGGCCAAACTTCAGCGCCACCCATTTCGGGTTCCACGAACTCTTCCACGCTTTCACCGTGCTGGCCTTCGCGGCACACTTCATCGCCATCATGATGGCAGTACTGAGCTAGCTGGTTGCGCAGCCACCCGATTTGACCACCTGAAGCCCTGCGTCAGCGATTACCGCGTCAGCGGGTACCGGGCCCGGCGTCGCCGTTCTCGTCCGCCTGGTCGCCGGCCTCGGCAGCCATGCGGGCTTCCTCCACCTGCGCCCGATAGCGGACACGGCGGATACGTCGCACCATGTCCACAATCAGGAAGGTCGTGAGGATCACGATGAAGGCCGTCAGGACGAAGCCCCAAGTACCCGGCGTCACCTGATCCTCGGACAGACCAGGCCGCAGCGTGCCCGTAGGATCGGGCGACGGAGTAACGGTCAGGGCGAGTAGCAAGTGGTGCACGTTCAAACCTTCTATGGGAGCAGATGCAATTTCTACGAGCGATAGAAACTGGCGGCGTTCCTATCTTATCCCCGCGAAGAGGTCCTTCTCCGGCAGTTCGGACGGGACCCGCGAAGTGACCAGGGTGTAGTCCTCCCACGGCCATACCTTTCGCTGCAGCTCCGGTGACACAGCGAAGAAGAACCCCAGCGGGTCGATCTGGGTTCGGTGAGCGCGCAGGGCGTCGTCCCGGGCCTCGAAGAAGTCCCCGCAATCCACCTGGGTGGTTGTCTGGTGGGCCGGTACCGGCGGGGTGTGCCCCTCGGCGTCAGCTTCCAGCCAAGCAGCTAGCCGCTCGGCATACGGGGACTGCAAGCCGGCCTCTTCCAGGGCGAAGTGCAATGCCCGGAAGCGTTCGGGGCTGAATGCACGGTCGTAGTAGAGCTTGCTCGGCGCCCACGGCTCCCCCAGCCCCGGGTACCGGTCAGCGTCGCCTGCGGCTTCGAAGGCTTCCACAGCCACCTTGTGGGCCATGATGTGGTCCGGGTGCGGGTACCCTCCATTTTCGTCATAGCTGAGGATGACGTGGGGCTTGAAATTCCGGACCAGGCGGACCAGCGGCGCTGTGGCCCGCTCCAAAGGCTGCAGGGCGAAGCACCCTGCAGGGAGCGCAGGAAGCGGGTCACCTTCAGGCAAGCCTGAGTCCACGAAGCCCAGCCACCGTTGCTTGATGCCGAGGACTGCCGCTGCGTTCGCCATTTCCAGGCGCCGCGCACCGGCCATGTCGCGCTTGGGGTGCGGAGCATCCTCCATGGCGGGATTCTGGATATCGCCGCGCGAGCCGTCCGTGCATGTGGCAACCATGACGTCCACTCCGGCCGCGGCATACATTGCCATGGTCGCCGCGCCCTTGCTGGACTCATCATCCGGGTGGGCGTGGACGGCGAGCAGCCTCAGCTGCTGGTCGGAACTGCTGGACGCTGTCACGTGACGGCTCCTCTTTCGTATAACGGGTTTGTGTTACGGACTTGTGGGCGGTGAGCAGGCGCCGGGATCGGCACTAAACTGGATGGGTGACTTCAGAGGACCTATCGGCCACCCACGTACCGGCAAGCACCAGCCTAGCCAATCGCTACGGCGGCCAAAAGCACGCCATGACCCGCAAAACCAAGCGGATCATCGTCCTCGTGGCACTGATCGTCGGTATTGCGTTCGCAGCGTGGGTTGCAACGACCTCGGCCACAGCCCCCGTCACCTTCAAAGATATCGGGTACAGCACGGTGGATGGGACCCAGGCGGAGGTGGACTACCAGGTCACCAAGAGTCCGGGAGCCACGGCAAAGTGCGCCATCAAGGCCATGGATTCCAAGTTCGCCGTCGTGGGCTGGAAAGTGGTGGAAATCGGTCCCAACCAGCCCGAGCAGAGCGCCGATGGCGGCCGGACCACCGTACAGCGGACCATCCTGCGGACCGAGTCCCCTGCGGTGTCCGGCGTCGTGGATAATTGCTGGATCGTGGACAGCGGAAAATAACAATCGTGTGACCCACGACTCAACCGGTTTGGGTTCGTCCAGAGGATTTACTACAATGGATGAAACCTTCACCCCGTTAAGTTGGTTACTGAGTTCCACGAGTGGCCACCTAGGCGGGGTCTTTTGCATTGTCAGATCAAGAGGAGAAATCCGTGTCTACCACCAACAGCGCCACTGCAGCTTGGCTTACCCAGGAAGCATTCGATCGCTTGACGGCTGAGCTGGACCACCTTTCCGGCGCTGGCCGGGCGGATATCGTCCAGAAGATCGAAGCTGCCCGCCAAGAGGGCGACCTCAAGGAGAACGGCGGCTACCACGCAGCCAAGGAGGAGCAGGGCAAGATTGAGGCCCGCATCCGTCAGCTCACTGTACTTCTGCGCGATGCCCAGGTGGGCGAAGCACCTGCCGACGACGGCATCGTTGAACCCGGCATGCTGGTTGTTGCCCGCATTGCCGGCGACGAAGAGAAATTCCTGCTCGGCTCCCGCGAAATCGCCGGGGATTCGGATATTGATGTTTTCAGCGAGAAGTCCCCCTTGGGCGCTGCCATCATCGGCCACAAGGAGGGCGAGAAACTGAGCTACGTTGCCCCCAACGGCAAGGAAATCCCGGTGGAGATCGTTTCCGCGAAGCCCTACGCCGGCTAAGCTGCAACGCCTTTAACCAACGACGCCGGTCCGCCCCTTCCCGGGGCGGGCCGGCGTTTCCTTTGCCACCTTGCCGGCAATCAGAAAGTTGCTGCGGTCTGCGCTTTAGGGCGTAAGAGGACGGCCGCGATCACGCCGCCGACAGCTCCGCCGAGGTGTGCCTGCCAGGAGATGTACCCCATGACCGTGGGAAGCACCCCCAAAAGGATGCTGCCGTAGGCCATGAAGAGCACCACGGAGAGCAGGATCTGCCACCAGTTGCGGTTGAAGAAGCCCCGCACCAGGAGGAATGCGAAGAGTCCGAAGACCAGCCCGGAGGCGCCCACCGTCACCCCTCCCCCGCCGATAAGCCACACAGCCAATCCTGAACCCAGCCAACTGAACGCCAGGGCGGTGATGAACACACGGAATCCGGACATGAACGCCAGGAATCCGAAGATGATCAGCGGCAGGGTGTTGGAGAGCAGGTGATTGAAGTTGGCGTGCAGGAGCGGGAACGTCAGGATGTCCAGGACGCCATCCAGGGTCCGGGAACGCAGCCCAAAGGTGCGGTTGAGGCTGTGAAGCATCAGCGTGTTAATAACCTCGATGACGTAGAGCAGGATCACGAAGCCGCCCATGAACAACAGGCCGCCCTTCGCCCGCCCGGCCAACGAATCCTTCGCCTCTACCGGCGTCCCTTCGGGCATTCCGAGCACCAATGGCCCCCTCTGTCAGTGCACCACGATCGGCTGGAAGCCCTCGGCACGCAGCGCACCGAGAACCTGTTCTCCGTGTTCGTGGCCCTTGGTTTCCAGGTTGATGGTGATGGAGACATCGCCCATGCTGATGGATCCACCCAGGCGGGTGTGGTCGAGTCCGGTGACGTTGGCATCGTTTTCGGCGATGATCCGCGCGATGGTCGCCAGCGAACCGGGACGGTCATCCAGCATCATGCGCACTGTCATGAACCGACCGGCGGCCGACAGGCCTCGCTGGATGACTTTAAGCATCAGCATGGGATCGATGTTGCCGCCGGAAAGCACGACGGCGGTGTTCCCCGGGTTTTCGATCTTGCCATCCATCAGTGCGGCTACTCCGACGGCACCGGCAGGTTCAACCACCATCTTTGCCCGTTCGAGCAGGAAGATCAGGGCGCGGGCCAATGAGTCTTCGCTGACGGTGACGACGTCGTCGACGAGTTCCCGGATGATGCTGAACGGAAGCTGGCCCGGGCGGCCCACGGCGATACCGTCCGCCATCGTAGTGACCTTCTTGAGCGGCACCAGTGCATCTGCTGCAAGGGAGGGAGGGTAGGCGGCTGCGTTTTCCGCCTGCACGCCGATAACCCGGATTTCCCGGCCAAGCTCCTTGGCCCGGGCCTTGATGGCCACCGCCACGCCAGCCAGGAGCCCACCACCGCCGACACCCATGAGGATGGTGTCCACGTTGGGGATCTGGTCCAGGATTTCGAGCCCAATGGTGCCTTGCCCGGCGACGACGTCCACGTTGTCGAAGGGGTGCACGAACACCGCGCCGGTTTCGTTGGCATAGCGTTGGGCTTCGGCCAATGCTTCATCCACGTTGTGCCCATGCAGGACTACCTCAGCGCCATGGCTGCGGGTTGCTGCGAGCTTTGGCAGTGCGACACCCAGCGGCATGTAGATCCTGGCGTTGATGCCCAGGCTCTTGGCTGCCACGGCCACGCCTTGGGCGTGGTTTCCAGCGGAGGCCGCCACGACTCCGCGCTTCTTTTCGTCGTCCGTCAGGCGGGCCATCCGGACGTACGCGCCACGGACCTTGAAGGAGCCGGCACGCTGG
The DNA here is from genome assembly GCF_040137855.1 of Paenarthrobacter sp. CAP02. NCBI lineage: Bacteria > Bacillati > Actinomycetota > Actinomycetes > Micrococcales > Micrococcaceae > Paenarthrobacter > Paenarthrobacter sp. CAP02. Next base: position 261,760 of record NZ_JBEEII010000002.1, read on the forward strand.
AGGTTCTCGCACTTGAAAAAGACGTTGCCGCCTACAAGGCTGCCCAGCGCGCGGGACGACTCCACTGGAGTCTTGGTAATAATGCCCTCGAGCAACTCCTGCGCCTTGAGGACATCGTCCAGCGTGACGGGCAGGGTTTCGAGGGTATTCACTGACTATTCTCCTTTGTTGATGTTGGCCGCAGGGTCCTCCGCAGAGGTGCTCCCTGAAGCCTTGGTCTTGCCACCGACGCCGTTACCGGCCCGGGATAGGGGCTTTTGGACGCTGACGTCCTTGAAGTTGGCGTCCGCGTCCGGGACCGTCGCAGCAGTGCCCTGCTGGAGCTCCACGCCGCCCAGTACTTCATCATGTTCCCACGTCCGGCCCGCAATGTAGCGAACTGCCGTGTTTACTACGGCGAGCAACGGTACCGCGAACAGCGCGCCGGGAATTCCTGCCAAGTAGGATCCTGCGGCCACCGAGAGGATCACGGCCACCGGGTGGAGGGCTACGGCCTTGCCCATCACCAGCGGCTGGAGGATGTGGCTTTCGAGCTGCTGGACAAGCAGGACGATGGCCAGCATGATCAGCGCGTTGATGGGTCCGTTGGCTACAAGTGCCAGAAGCACGGCGATGGCACCGGTGACCAGGGCACCCACCACGGGGATAAAGGATCCAATGAACACCAGGACGGCGAGGGGCAGGGCAAGCGGAACCTGGATGATGGCGGCACCCACACCAATGCCCACTGCGTCCACGAACGCGACGAACATCTGGATGCGGACGTAACTGACCATCGAGGTCCAGCCGCGGCGGCCTGCGCCGTCCGTGGCCCGGCGTGCCGTCTTGGGCAACAGACGGACCAGGAATCCCCAGATCCGGCTGCCTTCAAGCAGGAAAAAGATGAGGATGAACAGTGCCAGGACCAGGCCTGCCGCAAAGTGCCCGGCGGTGCTGCCAAAGGACAGGGCACCGCTCAGGATGCTGCTGCTGTTGTTCTGCAGGGCATTGGCACCATCGGCAATGTATTGGTCGATCTGGTCGGCCGTGAGATGGAGCGGCCCATCTGCCAGCCACGTCTGGATCTGCTGGATTCCGATCAGGGCCTCTTGCCAAAGCTCACCGAAGCCGGATATGAGCTGCCTGCCCACAAGGGCCAAGGCACCCACGATCACGCCGATGAAGCCCAGGACCGTGACAGCTACGGCAGCACCGTTGGGCATGCTCCGTTGACGCAGCCAAGCGACCACCGGATAAAGCAGGCCCGCCAGGAGGGCTGCCACCATCACGGGGATGATGAGGAAACTGACCTTGCCCAGCAGCCACACGAGCGCGCCGATCATGAGCAGGATCAAACCTGCCCGCCACGACCACGCGGCGGCAATGCGCACCCCGTAGGGAATGTCTTCGGCGATTTGGCGGTCTGAACGTGATCTGGCGTCCGGTGTTGGCGTCATGAACCTATACTTCCGCAGCCCGCGCCGTATGGGAAACCGACCCGCGCCGCGGCAGGGCATGGCTACAGGGACGCCGTGATGCCCCAGTTCATGGTGAATGCTTCGCCTGGGGCCAGCCAGCGCAGGCCGTCGCCGCTGTTGAACGCGTTGGCCGGTCCAGTCATGGGCTCTATGGCCACCGCCCTGGTACGGCCGGGGAAGGTGTCGGTGACGAAGACGTGCACGTACTGGCAGCTTTCGTCCTGCTCCAGGCTCACACTTCGGCCGTCGACTGCAGTCAGCGTGTGGCGGGCCACACCGCCGTCGAACGCCAAGTCCGTCAAGGCGACGTCCACCAGGAGTCCGCCCACTGTGCGCCCGGCGGAAAAGTCGTACTCCCCCTCTGCCGCGGCAGCGCTCCTGGGGATGAGCCGGTCATCGGCCACCAGGCGGGTTCCTGCGTGGACGGTCAGCGTCAGGTCCTCCGGCGCAACGTCGCCGATGCGCAGGTACGGGTGGGCGCCCAGGACGAACGGGGCCGCTGATGGGGAGTCGTTGAGCAAGGTCTGCGATACGCGGAGGTCCAAGGCTTCGTCCAGCTCGTAACGAACCTGGTGCCGCGCCAGGAACGGGTACCCGTGCTGAGGGAAAACGGTGGCTTCCAGGGTCACGGAAAACTCGGACTCATCCACCAGCGTGTATCCGGTATTCCGGAGGAGGCCGTGGCTGGCATTGTTGCGGGAGGCTTCGGTGATGTCGAGCTGTTGTTTCTTTCCGTCGAGGTACCAGACACCGTCTTCGATGCGGTTCGCCCAGGGAGCCAGGGTGATGCCTGTTGCGCCGGGCGGAATCTGGTCATCGCCGTAGCTTTCGGTCAGCGGGATACCCTTGCGCGAGTACAGGCGAAGGCCGGCCGCGAGCTCCGTGATGACGGCGAGCGCGTCGTCCCTGCGGATCTCGAATTGGCGGCCCGTGGCGAATCGACGGGAGGCTGGCTGGTCGGTTTGGTCAACGGGCGCAGATGAGGCAGGCATGGCATTACCGTACTGCATCCCAGAAGGTCCGGACCGATCGGCAATGTTTGCTTTTGTTAGAAACTATGCGTTTTTGGTTGCTTGTGGAATGATGGATTCATGAGTCGCATTACCAGCACCCGCCTCGCGGACAGCCGAGAGCTGATCTATTTCGATGACCCCGGAACCCCGGAACGAGCTCCCGAATCTCTGGTTGACCACCGCGGGCTTCCTGCCCGAGGCGAGCCCGGGGAAGTCAGGTATGACGCGTTGTCCGGTGACTGGGTAGCCGTAGCGGCCCATCGGCAAACCCGGACGCATCTGCCCCCTGCAGATCAGTGCCCTATTTGCCCGACCACGCCTGCGAACGCCTCCGAGATCCCAGCCCCGGATTATGACGTGGTGGTCTTCGAAAACCGTTTCCCGTCGCTCGGACCTGCAATGGGTGACATCCCTCCCCTGCCGGCACCGGGCCTCAGCGGCCACGGCACCAAGGGGGTGGCATACGGGCGCTGTGAAGTGGTGGCTTTCACTCCGCAGCACACCGGCTCGTTCGCTGAACTGGGTGAAACGCGCGCCCGCACCGTGATCGAGGCCTGGGCCCAGCGCACGGAAGCCCTGAGCGCCCTGCCCGGCATCAAACAGGTCTTCCCGTTCGAAAACCGTGGTGCGGACATCGGCGTCACCCTGCACCACCCCCACGGCCAGATCTACGCCTACCCCTACGTGACGCCCCGCGCCGCCCAGCTGGGCGCCGTCGCCCGCAAGTACTACGACGACGTCGACGCGAAGGAAACGCTGGCGGCCTCGCTCCTCAAAGCCGAACGTGAAGATGGAAGCCGGATGGTCCTGGAGGCCAAGCACTTCAGCGCCTACGTCCCTTTCGCTGCGCGCTGGCCCCTGGAGATCCACTTGGTGCCGCACCGCAGCGTCCCTGATTTGGCTGCACTGACCGGGGAAGAACGGGACGAACTGTCGCACGTCTACCTTGACCTGTTGAAGCGGTTGGACTCGCTCTACCCAACACCCATGCCGTACATCTCCGCATGGCACCAGGCCCCGTTGGATCCGGCCCTGCGCCCGGCGGGCCAACTCCACCTGCAGTTGACCTCGCCCCGCCGCGCGGCCGATAAGCTCAAGTACCTGGCCGGTTCAGAAGCGGCCATGGGAGCGTTCATCAATGACATTACGCCGGAGGCCGTCGCTGAGCGGCTTCGCAACGTTGCCGCACCGGCCTCCGCCAAAACCCTGGAAGGCACCCCAGCATGAGCACAGCCACCGACACCAGCGTCCTCGCCGCCCGCTTCCAGGAAGTGTTTGGAGCCGCTCCCGACGGCGTGTGGCAGGCTCCCGGCCGGGTCAACCTCATCGGCGAGCACACCGACTACAACGAAGGGTTTGTCCTGCCCTTCGCGATCGACAAGACAGCAAAAGTGGCCCTGCGTGTCCGCGACGATTCCACGGTGCGGATGCTCTCCACGTTCGGTGGCCACGGCCTCGTGGAGGCGGAGCTCAACGGCTTGGAGCCGGGTTCAGGCCAAGGCTGGTCGCGGTATCCGCTGGGGGTGGCCTGGGCTTTGAAGGACCGGGACGTGAACGTCCCCGGATTCGACCTGCTCCTCGACTCCGATGTTCCCCTGGGCGCCGGCCTTTCTTCCTCCCACGCCATTGAGTGCGCCGTCATTTCCGCCCTCAACGAGCTCACGGGAGCAGGCTTAGCCGCCGAGGAACTGGTCTTGGCTACCCAGCGTGCAGAGAACGTCTTTGTTGGCGCGCCCACGGGAATCATGGACCAGTCGGCTTCCTTGCGGGGAGCCAAGGGTCAGGCCGTCTTCCTGGACTGCCGCGACCAGCACGTGGAGCTGGTCCCCTTCGATGCCGAGGCTTCAGGTTTGGTCCTGCTGGTCATCGATACGAAAGTGTCGCATTCCCATGCCGACGGCGGTTATGCCTCCAGGCGGGCGTCGTGCGAGTTGGGTGCCGAGATCCTCGGTGTCAAAGCACTGCGCGACGTCGGTGTGGAGCGTTTGGAGGAGGCGTCCGGTTTGCTGGACGAAACCACCCTTCGACGGGTCCGCCACGTGGTCACTGAAAACGACAGGGTCCTCCAAACCGTGGAGATCCTTGGCACCCAGGGTCCTGCCTCCATCGGCGCGCTCCTGGATGCCAGCCATGTCTCCATGCGGGATGACTTCGAGATCTCCTGCCCGGAACTCGACCTCGCCGTGGACACGTCCCGGTCCGCCGGCGCCATTGGTGCCCGTATGACCGGTGGCGGTTTCGGCGGCTCGGCCATCGCCCTGACTCCGGTGGGCCAGGAGCAGCAGGTGCGTGACGCCGTCGTGCGTTCCTTCGCGGAGGCGGGCTTCACCGCACCGGACATTTTCACCGTAACACCGGCAGCCGGCGCCCGGCGCCTGGCCTGAGGCCTGCGCCGATTCGCCCGGTTTTCCTTCCGGATGCCGGGCGTAAGCTGGGGCCATGACTGAGGCTGTCATCGTTTCCACTGCAAGGAGTCCCATAGGCCGGGCCTTCAAGGGCTCGCTCAAGGACGAACGTCCGGACGACCTCGCAACCGCCATGGTCCAGGCTGCCCTGGCCAAGCTGCCCGGCTTCAATCCTGGTGCCGATGGTGGCAAGGGACTCGATGACATCCTGCTCGGATGCGCAGAGCCCAGCGGCGAGGCCGGCTCCAACATGGCGCGCGTGGTTGCGGTCCTGGCCGGGCTGGACCGCGTACCGGCGGCCACCATCAACCGCTTCTGCGCCTCGAGCCTCCAAACGCTGCGAATGGCCTTCCACGCCATCAAATCCGGAGAAGCCCACGCGATCGTCTCGGCCGGGGTGGAGAGCGTATCCCGGTACCAAAACTGGGCCGGAGCGGGTGAAACCGATACCGCCAACCACAATCCCCTTTTCGAGTCTGCCGCACAACGCACAGCTGCCCGTGCGGCCTCAAACATCCCGTGGACCGACCCCCGGCTGGGCGGGCGGTTGCCGGACATCTACATCTCCATGGGGCAGACCGCCGAGAACGTGGCCACAAGCTATGGCATCAGCAGGGCCGAACAGGACCAGTGGGGCGTCCTGAGCCAGAACCGCGCCGAAGCCGCCATTGCCTCGGGGTTCTATTCGCGCGAGATCACACCGTACACACGCAAGGATGGGGTTGTGGTGGACCGCGATGATTCGCCCCGGGCCGGGGTGACCCTTGAAGCGGTGTCGGCGCTTCAGCCCGTCTTCCGCGCGTCCGGGACAGTGACTGCGGGGAATGCCTGCCCCCTTAACGACGGCGCCGCCGCCGTGGTGGTCATGAGCGACACCCGGGCCCGAGAACTTGGACTTCAGCCCCTTGCGCGCGTCGTTTCGACCGGAGTGAGCGCCCTCTCCCCCGAGCTCATGGGCATGGGACCGGTGGAATCCTCCCGTCGGGCACTGGCGTTGGCCGGCCTGACAATGGACGACATTGATCTGGTGGAGCTCAACGAAGCCTTCGCGGTTCAGGTTCTCGCCAGCGCCCGTGAACTGGGGATCGACCCGGCCAAGCTTAACGTCCACGGTGGTGCCATCGCGTTGGGGCACCCCTTTGGGATGACCGGCGCCCGCATGACCAGCACGCTGCTGAATGGCTTGAAGGAGCGTGACGGGGCATTGGGGCTTGCGACCCTGTGCGTAGGCGGCGGGCAGGGCATGGCGGTGGTGTTCGAGCGCCTGAGCTAGCAGTGAATACAAAAATGCCCCCAAACATTGTTCGGGGGCATTTTGGCGTTTACTTGTCCGGCGGTTTTAGTCGTCGCCGCGCAGAATTGCCAGCAGGCGGATGATTTCGACGTAGAGCCACACCAGGGTGACCGTCAGGCCGAATGCGGCAACCCAGGAATAACGTTTCGGGGCACCGGCGCGGACGCCTTGCTCGATGCTGGTGAAGTCCATGATGAGCGAGAACGCTGCCAGGCCAATGGCCAGGATACCGATGAAGACGCCCAACGGGATGCCCGCGATCGTGATGCTGGTGCGGAGACCGAACGGCTCCTGCACGGCACCGGTCCACATCATGACCAGGTTAATGAGCGCGAAGACTGCGTAACCGATGGTGGCGATCATGAAGAAGCGGACCATCTTGGGAGTCGCACGGACCTTGCCACTCTTGAACAGGACCAGCGTGACACCGAAAACTGCAAGGGTGCCGATGACTGCCTGCAGGCCGACACCCGGGAACATGCCATCAAGGATGCGGGTGAGGCCGCCGAGGAACAGGCCCTCGAGGCCGGCGTAAGCCAGGATCAGCGCGGGCGAGGGCTGCTTCTTGAACGTGTTGACGAGGGCCAGGACGAAACCGCCCAGCGCGCCAACGATCATGAGCAGGCTGGAGAGAGCCGGGGCAACGAAGAGGGTTACACCTGCACCTATGACCAAAACCACGAGGCAGGCGACAGTCTTCATGATGACGTCGTCATACGTCATGCGCCCGGTGTCGGCGGGGCCGGCCGAGGGCTGGTTGTACATCTGCTGCAGCTGCTCGTTGGTCATGTTCTGCTGCTGAGCCGACCATGCGGCTTGGCCATCCATGACCTGCGAGGGTGCTCGACCGGCTTGGTTAAACTGCTGGCCGTAGGGATTTTGCGGTACAGGCGGGGCCTGCTTTGCTCCACGGAAATTCTTTCCGTTGAAGACTGGGTTTCCGCCAAGTGCCATTACGGGTGTCCTCCTGAAAAAGGGCTAAGTGATAGTTCACGGTACCAATTACCACGCCCGGGCGGCAGCGAAAGTTCCCTTGTTCACGAGGCCGAAACACAACCGTGACACGGAATTGGAACAGTGAACGGCGTAGGCGTTCGTCCGAACGTTTAGTAGCACCGTCAAACAACAAAGGTTTACTTAAGAAGCACTACATTGCTTGTTGCCTCCAGCTTCACAGTTGTTACCTGATCGCGATCTTTGCACTGCCGAACTGGGCATTCATTACTCCCCGCGAGCGGTAACATAGGCCACACATGGGTGACTTAGATCACATCGAGGCAGCTAGGCAAAGAGTTGTTCACAAGCCCCATGACCGTTCGCACCGGCCGCAATGGCGCAGCCGGGATCACCCCCACTGTGGAGGTTTCCATTTTGAGAAGCACACTGCGCGACCCGTCCATCAGACGGTCCAAGGGACTGCAGAGAGTAGTGGGGGCGCTTTTCGCTTCCCTCATTGCTGTTCTGTTGATCGCCGCCCCCGCGGCGGAGGCAACCACCCCCTCGCCTTCGCCATCAGCAACAAATTTCCAAAATAACATCAGCGGATTCCTCCGCGATGATGCCCGGGCACCCATACCCGGCGTCAAAATCAAGGCCTCAGGCAATGGCTTCCAGGGCGAAGCCACTTCTGGAGCCAACGGTGCCTGGAGCATCGGCGTCCCGGTCCAGGGCACTTACAGGGTAGAGCTGGACACTTCCACCCTGCCGGACGGCATCAAGCTCGCTGAAGGCCAGGACAATCCCCGCGATGTCACCTTCAGCCAGACCTCCAACCTGTCGGTGATCTTCGCCTTCGGCAAAGGCATTGTGATCCAGCAACAGGACTTCGGCCAGAACCTGCTCAACCGCCTCGTCGCAGGCCTGAGCTTCGGCTTGCTCCTGGCCCTTGCCGCTGTTGGCCTTTCCCTGATCTTCGGAACCACCGGCCTCACCAACTTCGCCCACGGCGAGATGGTCACACTGGGCGCGGTCTTGGTGTTCATGTTCAACGGCATGGGTCTGCCCTTCTGGTTGGCCATCCTGCTGGCACTGGTCGGCGGCGGAGTCTTCGGCTACGTCCAGGACGCTGGACTGTGGCGCCCGCTGCGTAAACGTGGCTCAGGCCTTGTCCCCATGATGATCGTCAGCATCGGCCTTGCCTTGGCAATCCGGTATGTCATCCAGTTCTTCTTCGGCGGTGCCACACAGCAGCTGCCCGGAGCCCAAAGTGCCGAGATCCAGATCGGCCCCGTGTCCATCACGCCGAACAACCTATGGTCACTGATCATCAGTGCCGTGGTCATCGCACTGGTGGGCATCGTCCTGCTGAAGACGCGGCTCGGCAAGGCAACACGCGCTGTGGCGGACAACCCCGCACTGGCAGCGGCATCCGGCATCGACGTCGACTCCGTGATCAGGCTTGTGTGGATCGTTGGCGGTGTCCTTGCTTCCCTCGGCGGCATCCTGTGGGCGTACTACCGGCCAGGCGTCACCTTCGACATGGGCTCGCAGATCCTGCTTCTCATCTTCGCCGGCGTGACCCTGGGCGGCCTGGGAACTGTCTTCGGCGCACTGATCGGCTCGATCGTCGTCGGCGTCTTCGTGGAACTGACAACCGTGTTCGGCCTCCCCGCCGACCTCAAATACGTCGGTGCCCTGTTCATCATGATTGTTGTCCTTCTGTTCCGACCGCAGGGTATCCTCGGCCGGCGTGAGCGTGTGGGTTAGGAGCGGGCCATGGATTTCGGATTTATTCTCTCCAGCGCCCTTGGCGAACTATTCAGTCCGACGACGGCGGCCTACGCACTTGCCGCTTTGGGCCTTGCGGTCCACTTCGGCTACTCAGGCCTGCTGAACTTCGGCCAGGCAGGTTTCATGGCCGTGGGTGCTTACGGCTTTGCCATCTCCACCCTGACGTTCAAGGCTCCGTTCTTCATCGGCCTGCTGATCGCCATCCTGTGTTCGGTGATCTTCGCCTTCATCCTCGGCATTCCGACGCTGAGGCTACGGGCCGACTATCTGGCCATTGTGACTATCGCGTCCGCGGAAATCGTACGGTACGTCGTCACTACCAACCAGCTGACCAGCGTCACTGGTTCGGCAAACGGCCTGGCCGCCTTCGAGGGCGATTTCTACGCCATGAATCCATTCCCCGAAGGCTCCTACATGGGCATGAACAACAGGGACTTCTTCATCCGCGTGGTGGGTTGGGCCTTGGTCATCGTTTGCTGCCTGCTGGTCTGGCTCCTCATGCGCAGCCCCTGGGGCCGCGTACTGAAGGGCATCCGGGAAGACGAGAACGCCGTTCGATCGCTCGGTAAGAACGTCTACTCCTACAAGATGCAGGCGCTGGTCATTGGCGGTGTGCTCGGCGCACTTGCCGGCATGATCTTCACGCTGCCCCGCGGCGCTGTCCAACCATCCAACTACGGCACCGAGCTGACGTTCTTCCTGTGGACCTGCCTCCTGCTCGGTGGCATGGCCACTGTCCTGGGGCCGGTCATTGGAGCCATGATCTTCTGGGTAGTGCTCTCGCTAACCCAGAGCCTTCTTTACGGCCTCATCGAATCGGGGGTCATCACGTGGCTGACCACTGTCCAGGCAGGCCAGCTGCGCTACATCCTGGTGGGTGTGGCACTGATGCTCCTGATGATCTTCCGCCCGCAAGGCGTCTTCGGCAATAAGAAGGAGCTTGCATTCGCATGAGTGAAATGAACGAACAAGACATCGACTACATGACCGATTCGCGGCCGATCGCCGTCGGGGAGAACCTGCCCGGCTGCAAGAAGCGTGACCCGATCGTGGTGGCAGAGGGCGTTACCCGTTCCTTTGGCGGCATCAACGCCGTCGACGTCGAGTACCTCGAAATTCCCCGCCATAAGATCACGGCCCTGATTGGGCCCAACGGTGCAGGCAAGACCACGCTGTTCAACCTGCTGACCGGTTTCGACACACCCAACTCGGGCAAGTGGCAGTTTGAAGGCAACAGTCTCGCCGGGGTGTCTTCCTACAAGGTGGCCCGCATGGGCATGGTCCGCACGTTCCAGCTGACCAAGGTCATGGGCAAGTTGACCGTCATGGAAAACATGCGCCTCGGCGCTGCCGACCAGCCTGGCGAACGGCTTTCCAAGGCCCTGTTCAAAGGCATGTGGGGTGGCCGGGAACGGGACATTACCGCACAGGCTGACGTCCTGCTGCAGAAGTTCAAGCTTGACGCCAAGAAGGACGACTACGCTGCGTCACTCTCCGGCGGCCAGCGCAAGCTCCTGGAAATGGCACGCTCATTGATGGTCCGGCCCAAGCTCGTCATGCTCGATGAACCCATGGCAGGCGTGAACCCGGCACTGACACAGTCGCTGTTGGACCACATCAAGAACCTCAAAGCCGAAGGCATGACTGTCCTCTTCGTTGAGCACGACATGAACATGGTCCGCCACATCGCTGACTGGGTGGTGGTCATGGCCGAAGGCAAGGTGGTGGCTGAGGGACCTCCGGGAGAAGTGATGAAGAACCCCGCCGTCATCGACGCCTACCTTGGCGCGCACCACGACGTCGATCTTGGCGACGCTGAAGGCATCAAGGAACTCGAAGCGGAACTCGTAGCCGACGATGAGTCGGTTGTCGGAACGGAAGATGCTGGCATCCTGTCCGACGTCGTAGAACCCAACAAGGAGGACCGGAAATGAGCAGTCCCGCCGCAATGCCGGCATCGGCAGCTGCCCCGGCGAGCGAATCCGTCGTCAAAGTCACCAACCTGGTGGCGGGCTACATCCCGGGCGTCAACATCCTTAACGGCTGCAGCATCGAGGCACGCAAGGGTGAACTGATCGGGATTATCGGACCCAATGGCGCCGGCAAGTCCACCCTGCTCAAGGCCATGTTCGGCCTGGTAAAGGTGCACTCCGGCACTGTTGTGGTCCGCGGGCAGGACCTCACCGGGTTGAAGGCCAACAAGCTGGTCACCCAGGGCGTAGGCTTTGTTCCGCAGACCAACAACGTCTTCGCTACCTTGACCATTGAAGAGAACCTCCAGATGGGCATGTTCCAGCGGCCCAAGGTCTTCGCCGAGCGCTTCGACTTTGTCACCAGCCTGTTCCCGGAACTGGGCAAGCGGCGTGCACAACGCGCCGGGTCCCTCTCGGGTGGCGAACGCCAGATGGTGGCCATGGGCAGGGCCCTCATGATGGACCCGGCTGTGTTGCTGCTGGATGAGCCGTCGGCCGGCCTCTCCCCCGTCAAGCAGGACGAGACGTTCCTTCGCGTCCACGAGATCAACCGTGCCGGCGTGTCCGTGATCATGGTGGAACAGAACGCACGCCGCTGCCTTCAGATCTGTGATCGCGGCTACGTCCTGGACCAAGGCAAGGACGCGTACACGGGTACGGGCCGTGAGCTCATGAAAGACCCCAAGGTGATCCAGCTGTACCTGGGCACCCTGGCGGACGAGGTCTAGTAGATCCACGACGCTCCAACACCACGTGGGCCCCAGCTCGGTTACTGAGCCGGGGCCCACGCTTTGTTGTGGGGCCCGCTCTGCGCCCCATACTCCCCTCATGGCGCGCAGAGCAGGCCTCACAACATGCGTCGCCAGCAACCCGTGGCATGCTGGATTGGTGAAAGACGGGATCAGCGAGGAGCAGCAGCGGCTTCTGTCCTCGTGGCTGGGCCCCTTCGAGGTCATCAGCGACCACTCCTGGCCCATGCAGGACACCACGGTCCTGCAGCTCGGCACCCCGGATGGCGGGCGTTACATCGTCAAGGCCAGCCAAACCAGCCACCACATCCGCCGCGAGATCGCCGCCTATTCCCGTGGAATGCCAGGTCTGGAAGGCCGCGTGCCCGTCCTCCTCCATGCTGCCGCCGACGCCCGGCTGCTGGTCACGCGTTTCCTCCCGGGGACACTTGTTGCGGGAAGCAACGCCGAACAGGACCCGGAAACCTACCGGCAGGCGGGCAGCATCCTGGCCGCGCTGCACCAGCCGGCAGGTATTTCCCACAGCTACGTGCGGGCGTTGAAGACCCGGACGGGTTCCATCATCAAGCGGGCAGTCTCCCTGCTCCCCCGGCAGACCCTGGAGCAGCTCACAGTGGCCCTTGATGGCGTCGTGCCGGGCCCTGCTGAGCTGGTCACCACCCACGGCGACTACCAGCCGCGCAACTGGCTGACGGACGACGGCGAGGTGAAAGTCATAGACTTCGGCCGTGCCGACCGGCGCCCCTGGGTCCACGACCTTGTCCGACTCAACCATCAGCAGTTCTTGGGGAATCCCACGCTCTCGGAGGCCTTCTACGAGGGCCTGGGAAGGACAGTCGAGTCAGGGCAGGACCGGCAGCTTTTGCGGCTTGAGAACCTGAACCAGGCCGTCGGCACGGTGGTCTGGGCACACGACGTCGGCGATCCTGTCTTTGAGCGGCAGGGCGTGGAAATGGTGGATCGCGTGCTTAGCCACGACGCGGGGTCACTTACGGCCCATGGTGAGCCCCCGCATTGACCGTAAGTGACCCCGCGTTGAGTTAAAACACACAGGTCCCCTTCCTCCGGGAGGAAGGGGACCTGTTGCGTTTGCTACCGTCTCAGAGCTTAGAGCTTGCCGAACTCTTCGCGGACCGGCTTGTAGGTGTTGTCATCCTGGTACTGGTAGATACCGATGTACGCCTCGGTGGGGTCACCGGCGTCGGAGAACGTGACTGGACCGGACTGGCCGTCGTAGTCGATGTCCTTACCCTGGCGGAGCAGGGTAACGCAGGCTGCGTAGCTGTTGCACTTCTCGCCGCCTTCAGAAACTTCCTTCAGCTTGGCTGCGATGTCGGTGCCCTTGGTGCTCTTGGCCGCCTCGGAGGCCAGGGCGATCAGGTTCACGGCGTCGTAGGATTCACCTGCGTAGCTGTAGTCCTTCAGGGCCGGGTCGATTGCCAGGAGCTTCTTCTTGAAGTCATCCTTGGCGAACGTGCCGGGAATGGTTCCCTGCGCGCCCTTCAAGGTACCCGGCTGGAAGTCCTTGCTGTAATCAGAGGTGTTGCCGTCGACCATGAACAGCTGCGTGGGCTTGATGCCCTTGCCGGTGATCAGCGGGACGATGCTCTTGGCCTGGTCGAAGGTGATCAGTGCGATGGCGTCCGGCTTGGCGGCCAGTACCTTGTCCACCTGGCTGCTGAACTGCGAGTCACCTTCGTTGAAGAGTTCCTCGGCCACAACCTTTCCGCCGGCTGCCTCGAAGGCTTCCTTGACGTTCTTCTGCAGGCCGGTTCCGTAAGCGTCGTTGAGGACGATCATGCCAACGGTCTGGGCTCCACAGGTGGCCATGTAATTACCGAGCACCTTGCCCTGCAGGACGTCGGACGGTGCAGTACGCCAGTAGAGGCCCTTGTCGTCCCACGTGGTGAAGTCAGGCGACGTGTTCGCAGGCGAGAACTGGATGACACCGGCACCGGTGATCTGGTTGATGACGGTCTTGGAAACACCGGAGGAGGCAGCACCGATAATGGCGCTGACACCCTGTCCAAGGAGTGCCGTGGTGGACTGCGTGGCGATGTCGGTCTTGGTGTCACCGGAGTCGCGGTGGACCACGGATACGGGAGCACCCAGGACGCCGCCGGCGTCGTTGACTTCCTTGATGCCGAGGTTCACACCGGCGATTTCCGGTGGGCCAAGGAACGCCAGCGACCCCGTTGTCGGCAGGAGCGATCCAAGCTTGAGCGGCGTGGAAGTAGTAGTGGTCGAGGGAGGTACAGGTCCAGAGTTGGTGGCAGCCGCGCTGTTGCCGGCTCCCGCCCCCGCACTGGGCGCCGGGCAGGAAATTCCTGCTGCGGACGCGGCGGATGACGACCCAGTTTGTGTTGGAGTCGAAGACCCACCACAAGCTGTGGCCAAGAGAGCGACCCCAATGCCAAGCGCGGTTAGCTTGGCGGCTCGGGGCGCCGCTGGGGAAAGATCAAACATTCGTTGTCTCCTCGATCGAAAGGTGCGAACTGCCTTTGATGCGATTACTCAGGTGTTCCTGATTAAGACTCAAACTAATGCAATTGATCGGCGAACATAAGTGATTCAGGTCACATCCCTATAACACTCGTTGCCTGTGGGAAATCTACGAGGTTGCTGGGAAATGGCGCCGAACCCGGCACCCGCGTCCGCGGAAGGGAGAAACAGCTCTCACCTTCCGCCGTGCCCCAGGTGGGACTCGAACCCACAACACGCGGATTTTAAGTCCGCTGCCTCTGCCAATTGGGCTACTGGGGCGCCCGCACCATGGTATCCCAGCTACAGCCTGTTGAAGGGTTCGGCGTAGCGGAAGGTGCCCCGAACGCCGTCGGGCCATTCCGGCAAGGGCAGCAACTGGAAGTGCGCGCCCCATGCCGCCTCCGGCGCATCAACGCCCAGTGACGAGGCCGGCACATAACCGAAACGAGGGTAGTAGGCGGTGCTGCCGAGCAACGCTATACCGCGCTCCCCCAAGGCTGTTGCCCGCGCTGTCGTTTCACGCATCAACGCCGTTCCGACGCCGCGCCGTTGGAACGTGGGCAGCACACCAATGGGGCCCAAACCCAGGACTGGCAGCTCGTCGATCCAAGCCCTTGTTGAGATGGCATGACCCACGATCTCCCCACCGATCTCAGCAACAAGGCTGAGTTCGGGAATGTATCCGCTGCATTCGAAAAGCTCCCGCAGCAAGCCAACCTCAACGGGCGTTCCCTCGACCGGCTCACCTGTCACGGGAGAGACGGAGAATGCGCGGGCCGTCAGGTCCAGGATCTCAGCCCTGTCCCCCGGCCTTTCCGAACGCAGCACCACTCCCCTGGACAGCAACTGGAGCACCTCCATGGCACGGCCCGTATCAGCAGCCGCCACCAACAGGTGGTCGTGGTGGAATCCAGCGAGGACGTTGCAGCTGATTCCCGCGTGCGTCAGGGCCGCGCTGACCGCTGCTGTGAGACCTACGGCTTCGAGGGCGGAGTGGACCTGGAGGGTGATCCACGAGGCCACGAAATCGTAGGTGAGGCCCAGCCGATCGGCTTCGTCCCTTCGCAGGACGACGGTCAGTCCTTCGGCCTCGCGCACAGCCGCCTCCACCCCGCCCTCCAGGGGACGCCCGTGCGGCCACAGCGCGTACACGTACTCACCGTCGCGGACCACGGGATGCAGGGACTGCAGGAGGGTTTTCAGGTCGGTTTCACCGGGCATGCCACCAGTCTAGGGGCCGCGAAATCGCGGCCGCTTAAACGCCGACGGCGGCCACTCCCGCTCAGGGGGTGGCCGCCGTCGTGCGTGTACTACTTGGCGTCAGCCGTTACCGGAGTCTTGGCTTCCTCGGCAGCGGGCTTGGCTTCGGCGGGTGCCGGGGCAGCTGCAGGCTTCGGGGCCGGCGTTGCTGCGGCCACGAAGGCACCGCGCGGGTTGTCGAGGTCGATCAGCTGCGTGGTGTCGCGGCCTGCGAAGAAGGCCAGGATCCAGCCGAAGACCACGCGGAACTTGCGCTCCACGGTGGGCATCGCCATGCCGTGGTAACCACGGTGTGCCAGCCAGGCGAGGCCGCCCTTGAGGCCGATACGGCCGAGCAGGTTGATGTTTGCAACACCCTTCCACTCGCCGAAGCCGGCCACAGCACCAAGGTTCTTGTGCTTGTAGTCGTGCAGCGGCTTGTCCCAGCGGGAAGCCCAAAGGTTCTTGGCGAGCTTCTTGGCCTGGCGAAGAGCGTGCTGGGCATTGGGGACGCAGGTGCCGTCCGGCAGGCCCTTGCCCGTGAGGTCCGGAACAGCGGCGATGTCGCCAGCGGCCCAGGCGTTCTCCACGATGCCTTCGTCGCCTGCGATGCGCAGGTCCGGGAGGACGCGGACGCGGCCGCGGGGTTCCAGCGGGAAGTCCGTGGAGCGGATCATCGGGTTGGCCTGCACGCCGGCAGCCCAGACCAGGGTGTCCGCTTCAACTTCCTGTGCCGGAGTCTTGTCCGGCAGGTTGATGAGCTTGAGGGTACCCTCGGCGCTGTCCAGGGAGGTGTTGAGGAGAACTTCGATGCCGCGGCTACGGAGGTGCTCCACAACCCATTCTGCCTGCGAAGCGGTGACCTCGGGCATGATGCGTCCCATGGCTTCGACCAGGATGAAGCGGACTTCTTCCTGGCGGATGCGCGGGTTGTTGCGCACTGCGGCGCGGGCGAGGTCTTCCATTTCGGTGAGGCACTCGATGCCGGCAAAGCCGCCGCCGACAACCACGAAGGTGAGGGCCTTGGCGCGCTCTGCGGGGTCGGTCATGGTGGAAGCGGCTTCGATGCGCTCGAGGAGCTTGTTGCGCAGTGCAACAGCTTCCTCGATGGTCTTCAGGCCGATGCCCTTGTCCGCGAGGCCCTTGATGGGGAACGTACGGGTGATGGCGCCAGCGGCCATAACGACGTCGAAGTACGGGATTTCGAAGTTCTCGCCGCCATCGGCCGGGGCGATGACCGCGGTGCGGTTGGCGTGGTCGATGCTGGTGACGCGGCCCTGGATGAGCTCAGTCTGCTTGAGGTGCTGACGGTGCGAGACGACGGCGTGGCGTGCCTCGATGTTGCCGCCTGCAACTTCCGGAAGGAAGGGCTGGTAGGTCATGTACGGCAGGGGATCGACGACGGTGACGATGCCGCCCGCGTTCGCGATCTTCTTCTGCAGTTTGAGGGCTACGTACAGGCCGACGTAACCGCCGCCGACGACGAGGACCCGGGGACGGTCAATGAGCTCAGGGGTGGTTGCCATGAGTCCAGAGTACAACACTTTGTGAAAATCTTCACTAACTACTTTTTGCCGGGTGGATCCACCGCTTCCATCACTCCGGTTTCGGCCTCCTCCACCACCGGACCGGGACGCTTGGAAACCCTTCGGAGTTGAATCGCGGCACCAACGATCAGCGCGACAAAAAGGCCGCCAAAACCCAGGACGACGGCGGCAGGGAGTGCGTCATCCATGGTCGCCGGCGTCTTGGCTGCCGGAACGGTGGGATCAGCCAAGGTGGGCGCGGCGCTGGTAGGGCTCGCGACCGGTGCCTGCGACGGCACGCTGAGATCTCCGCGGCGATGGACACGGATCCAGTCCGCGATGGAGCCCAAGGGATTACTGGCCGCCGCGGGCACATCATCCTTGAGGGCAGCTTCCGCGTTGAGGATGCCGTACCCGTACAGCGGGTCCTTACCCGGAGCACCTGCGTCCTTTGCCGTGCTGACGATCCTGTTAATGACCTGGCTGGCGCTCATCTCAGGCCACTTGGAACGGATCAGTGCGGCAACACCGGAGACGATCGGTGCCGCCCCGGACGTGCCGGCCCACTCGGCGTAGCCCGCGCCCGGCATCGCACCCACCAGCTTTTCGGCAGGGGCCGCCACCCCAATGCTGATCCCCTGGGAGGAGGAGTCCACGCTGGCGCGTCCCTCGCCGTCAAGCCCGGCGACGGTCAGGACACCGGGGATGGTGGCGGGGGCGCCGACCTGGATGTTGCCGCCAACCCGGTTACCGGCGGCGGCCACAATGACAACATCCTTTTGCTCGGCATAAAGAAACGCCGCGTCCCAGCTCTGTGGCCAGTCCGGCGAGGTGCTGCCCAGCGATATGTTGATGACTTTGGCGCCGTTGTCCACGGCCCAGCGAACAGCGTCCGGGATTTGTTCCTGGTCCGTCTTGCCGCCTGGGTTCGGGGAGCCGAGCCAGGTGGAGACCGAAAGGATCTGCGCCTCAGGCGCGACACCTACGATTCCGTCAGGCCCGCCTGCGGGAGGGGTGGTAGGCGGCGCAGCGGGAGGCGCGGAGGCGGATGCTGAAGGCGAGGCCGTGGGCGTAGTGTGTCCCCGGCCAGCCAACATGCTTGCCACCAACGTCCCATGCTCGGTCTTGGCGCCAATGCTCTTCTGCCCGTTGGGTGCCCCGGCACCGGATACATCGGTGCCCCCGACCACGACGCCGTTGAGGTCGGGATGGCTGCCGTCGATGCCGCTGTCGATGACCGCGACCTTGACGCCTGCTCCCTTGGAAACCTGCCAGGCGTTGGTGATCCCGGAGTCCTTGAGCCAGAACTCCTTGTCACGCCAGGCATCGGCGTTGGCGGCCGGAGCCGTGAGCAGCGCACCCGCGAGGGTCCCGCCAGCCAGGGTGCTGGCCAGCGCAACCGAAAGGGAGCGGCGTCGCAACGTCATTCGGCTCCCCGGATACTCAGCGCAATGCCGTCCAGGATGTCGTGCTCGCTGGAAACAGCGGCACTGATGGCACCGTCGCTGACCTCGGCCAGGCGCGCCAGGATGCGGCGCCATACCAAGGCACCGGCACCAATGACATCCACGCGCCCGGGGTGCATGTAGGGAAGCGCCGCCCGTTCCTCGCGGGTCATTTCGAGGAGGTTGGTGGCGGCGTCGCTGATGGTTTCCAGGTCCAGGGAGGCACCATGGATCTGGTCCGGCCGGTATTCGCTGAGCCCCAGCGCGTGCGCGGTGATGGTGGTGATCGACCCGGCAACGCCGACGACGGCGGTGGCGCGGTTCAGCGGCACGGCCTGGGCTGCAAGCGCAAGGGCGGCATCGACGTCGGCCTCTGCTGCGGCGATCTGCGCGGCAGTGGGCGGATCGCTGCGAAGGTGGCGTTCCGTCAGACGCACGCATCCAATGTCCACGGAACGGGCAGCAATCACCCCGGTGGAGTCCCCCAGGACGAATTCGGTGCTGCCACCGCCCAGGTCCACGACCAGGATGGCGTCCTCACCCGTTGCGGGAAGGACGCTGCTGGCCCCCGCGAACGAGAGCGCGGCTTCCTCATCTCCGGAAATCACTTCAGGCTCGACGCCCAGCAGCTCCCGGATCCCGTCCACGAAAACCTGGCGGTTGCGGGCATCGCGGGTTGCCGATGTGGCCACGAAACGGACACGCCCGGCATCGTGTTCCCTGATGAGCCCTGCATAGTCCCCAGCGGCAGCGAACGTGCGTTCCAGGGCTTCCGGGGCGAGTTCGCCGGTGGCATCAACGCCTTGCCCGAGCCGCACTACGCGCATTTCGCGCACAACGTCCGTCAAGGGCCCTGGAGCTCCCTGGGCCGCGGTGTCCGCGATGAGCAGGCGGATGGAATTGGTTCCACAGTCGATCGCGGCGACGCGGCTCATGCTGTGCCCTCCTGCTCACTGCCGGCCTGCTCACGGCCGGACTGCTCGCCGGCAGTGTCGGTTTTCGGCTTCCGCACGGGTGCGGGCCGGCCCACGATGTCGGGCAGGCCCTGCGGACCATGGCGGCTGAGATCACGGGAAGGGGCCTCCCCCGCCGTATCCCAGGCGCCGTCGCAGTAGCAGCGGTCCTTGGTCCACCACTCGGAGATGGCTTCCAAGGCCTCGTCCCCCAAGGGGTTCACGCCGGATCCGGCAGCCAAGGAATGACCCACCAGCACGTGCAGGCACTTGACCCGGGTGGGCATGCCACCAGCGGAGATGCCATCGATTTCCGGCACGGCCCCGGTTCCGGAACGGTCGGCAATATCGTTGCGTGCCTGGAGATACGCCTCATGTGCCCCGCGGTAGGACTCGGCGAGTTCCCCGTCCTCGGTCAACCGGTCGTTCATCCGGTTCATGAGCCCGCCCGCTTCCAGCCGCGACACCGCGGAGGTGATGACCGGGTGGGTCAGGTAGAACGTCGTGGGAAACGGTGTTCCATTGCTCAGCCGGGGCGCTGTGGCCGCAACCAGCGGGTTGCCGCAGACGCACCGCGCGGGGATCTCAACGACGTCCCGGACCGGCCTGCCGAGCTGGCGGCTGAGGACCTCGAGATCGTGTGCCGACGGCTGGCGGGATTCCTGGGGCAGGGCTGCCGTGTACTCTTCCACGTGCGTTGCCAACCTTCCTGCCCGTTAGTCGTGTCCCAGGCGGGAACGACGGCGGTGGGCGCCGCTTCTAGTCAGTTGCCGACCGTCTGATTGACTCCCAAAGAGCATCCACCCATGGCAGATTCTCCGGGTTTGCAGACGAGCCGGAGCCGGTGCGGCCACCCGGCGTGCCAGCGGCTTCCTGCCCGCCAAACACCCAGTAGCCCGTTTCACCCGGCATAACCATGTTAATGCGGTCGCGGGCCTGCTGTTTCACATAGTTGGGGTCCTGCCACCGTGAGATCTGTTTGTTCAGCTCGGTTTGCTCGGCCTTGCGGCTGGCGATTTCGCCCTCCAACGCCGAAATCTCGGCACGTTTCTCCAGGAAGATCTTCACCGTGGGAGCCAACATGATGGTGATTGCAATCATGACCACGGCCAACGCAAGCATTCGACCGGAGAATGCCTTCGCAGGAACGGGATCGGCCTCACGCCCGTCCTTGGCAGACGGGGTCGACCGTCCCGGGCCGCCGGACACAGCTTTGGCCGAGGCAGCCGGTTTCTTTCCGGTGGCGGGGGCTTTCCCGGACTCCGTGGGCTTCTTTGGGCTCTTGCTGCCGCTGCCGGCCGCCTTGGCGGGCGTCGCCGTCGTCGTCGGTTTCGAAGCGGTGCGGGTGACACCGAACTCTGCCTTGATGACGTCGGCCCCGCCCTTGTCCGGGCTTGCTGCCCCGGCCGCCTCGGGACGGGGAGCCGGGGTGGACGGCCGGGCTGCGCTGGAGCCGGAGCCCAAGGCGTCGGCCCTGGGTACCTTCGGACGACGGGTAGCCATGACACTCCTGTAATGCCCGGTGCTTGCCTGGCGGGTTGCTGCGCTTGCTTGTTTGAGGTGGCCAGCGTTAAACAGAACCGGTGGCCATGGTCTTTCCACCATAGCCACCGGTCAGCTGTTTTCGCGGAATGCTAGCCCTTGAAACGCGGGAACGCGCTGCGGCCGGCGTAGCGTGCGGCGTCGTCGAGTTCTTCTTCGATGCGCAGCAGCTGGTTGTACTTGGCGACACGCTCGGAGCGGGCCGGGGCACCGGTCTTGATCTGGCCCGCGTTGGTGGCAACGGCGATGTCAGCAATGGTGGTGTCCTCGGTTTCGCCGGAGCGGTGCGAGGTGATGGTGGTGTAACCGGAGCGCTGAGCCAGCGAAACGGCGTCGAGCGTTTCGGTCAGGGAACCGATCTGGTTGACCTTGACCAGCAGGGAGTTGGCCGTTGCGGCGTCGATGCCCTGCTGCAGGCGGACCGGGTTGGTGACGAAGAGGTCGTCGCCCACCAGCTGGACCTTGTCACCAATGGTGTCGGTGAGGGTCTTCCAGCCTTCCCAGTCGTTCTCGTCCAGCGGGTCCTCGATGGAAACCAGCGGGTAGTCGGCAACGAGCTCGGCGTAGTAAGCGCTCATCTCGGTGGCCGAGAGGGCTTTGCCTTCGAACTGGTAGGCGCCGTCCTTGTAGAACTCCGAAGATGCGACGTCCAGGGCCAGGGCGATGTCCGTGCCCGGGGTGTAGCCGGCGTTCTTGATGGCTTCGGTGATCAGGTCAAGTGCCGCACGGTTGGACGGCAGGTTGGGAGCGAAGCCACCCTCGTCGCCGAGGCCCGTGGAGAGGCCCTTTTCCTGGAGGACGGACTTGAGGTTGTGGTAGACCTCAACGCCCCAGCGCAGGCCTTCGGAGAAAGTCTCGGCACCGATCGGGGCGATCATGAATTCCTGGATGTCCACGTCGGAGTCGGCGTGCGAACCACCGTTGAGGATGTTCATCAGCGGAACGGGCAGCACGTGGGCGTTGGGGCCGCCGAGGTACTTGTACAGCGGCAGGTCGGCCGAAGCTGCTGCGGCGTTGGCCACGGCCAAGGAAACACCCAGGATGGCGTTGGCGCCGAGCTTGCCCTTGTTGGGGGTGCCGTCCAGGTCGATCATGGCCTGGTCGATGCTGCGCTGGTCTGTGGCGTCGAAGCCGATCAGGGCCGGCGAGATCTCGTCGATGACTGCGTCAACGGCCTTCTGGACACCCTTGCCGAGGTAACGGCCCTTGTCGCCGTCACGGAGTTCGACAGCTTCGTGCTCACCGGTGGAAGCACCGGACGGAACTGCTGCGCGGCCGATCTGGCCGTCGGAGAGCAGGACCTCAACTTCAACGGTCGGGTTTCCGCGGGAATCAAGGATCTCGCGTGCGTGGATGGCATCGATAAGCGCCATGGATGTGCTCCTTATGGGCAAATTACAGGAATGAGGAGGGAAATTCTCAACGTCCTCGTCGCTACTAGCGTAGTCCAGAGTGGCTCAGGTTACGGAACGACTTCCAACCTTTCACGTCATGAACCCTGGGCCTGGTCGTTCTGAAACGATCGAACCGTGGCGCGGAGGGCCCGTTCGGCGTCGAGTCCTTCCTCCCGGGCCGCGGCGACGATGGCGAGCAGCAACTCACCAAGCGCCTCTTCCGAGGCCGGAACAGCAGGAAGTCCGACGGCGGCCAGCGCGCCTTCCGCGTCGACGTCCAGCCCCGAACGGACGGCCCTGTCCAAGGACTTCTGCGCCGCTGCCAACGCAGGAAGGTGCGGCGGAATGCCCTCGAAGGGGTCCGTCCGTTCGGGCTTCTCGGCCCGTTTTGCGGCGTCCCATTTCACGATGATTTCCTCGACACTGGCCGGGAAACTCTCCTGCAGGGAACCGTCGGCCTTGAAGACGTGCTGGTTGCGCCGGACCATCTTGGCGTTGATGGACCGGGCTACGTCGTCGAAGGTGAAGCTGCCGCGCTCCTCGGCGAGCCGGGCGTGAAGTACTACCTGAAGCAGTACATCGCCCAGCTCGCCGCGGAGTTCGCCGTCCCTCACGGGTGAGTCGCCGGCCTCGATCGAGTCCACCACTTCGTAGGCTTCCTCGATCAAATACTCCACCAGTGACTCGTGGGTCAGCGCCCCCATCCAGGGACAATGCTCCCGGAGCGCGGCGACGCTGCCCAGCAGCTGGTTCAGGGGAGAATCAGGCGAGGTTGGCGTAGGCATCGTTGATGTACTCGACCAGGGCTTCACGCTCGTCCAGCGGCAGGAAGGCTGCCTCTGCTGCGTTGAGGGTGAGCTCGAGCAAATCGTCGAGGTCGTAGTCGAACGTTTCCACCAGGAGCTCGAACTCGTCCGTCAGGGTGACGCCACTCATGAGCCGGTTGTCCGTGTTGATGGTCACATTGAAACCGAGCTGGAACAGCATGTCCACGGGGTGGCTTTCGATGCCCTCTCCGAAGCTTGCGATCGCACCCGTCTGCAGGTTCGATGACGGGCAGACCTCCAAGGCAATGCCGCGGTCGCGGACCCAGGCGGCCACGCTGCCGATGGTGACCATGCCGATCACGTCCTCGCCGTCGTCGTCGGAGTTGTCCTCGAACTCAACCGAGATGTCCTCGGCGATCCTGACGCCGTGGCCGAGGCGCAGGGCCCGGCCGTCAACCAGTGCCGACTGGATGCTGTCCAGGCCCGCAGCTTCACCGGCGTGGACGGTTGCGGGGAAGTTGTTTTCGGCGAGGTAGGTGAAGGCATCCTTGAAGCGGGACGGCAGGAAACCGTCCTCTGCGCCGGCAATGTCGAAGCCGACGGCGCCGTTGGCCCGGTGACGGACGGCGAGCTCGGCGATCTCCTGGCCGCGGTCAGCGTGGCGCATGGCGGTGATCAGCTGTCCTACCTGGATCTGCTGTCCGCGCTCCTCGGCCGCGTCAACACCGGCTTCGAGGCCGGTCTGGACGGCCTCCACCACCTCGTCGAGGGTCAGGCCCTTCTGGAGGTGCTGCTCAGGAGCCCACCGGACTTCACCGTAGACCACGCCGTCCTCGGCGAGGTCCTCCACGAATTCCTTGGCGACCCGGAACAGGCCCTCCTTGGTCTGCATGACGGCAATGGTGTGGTCGAACGTTTCAAGGTAGCGGACCAGCGAGCCGGAGTCGGCGGACTCGCGGAACCAGGCGCCCAATGCCACGGGATCGGTGGAGGGCAGGGTGTGGCCGACGGCTTCGGCCAGTTCAATGATGGTGCCTGGGCGGAGTCCTCCGTCCAAGTGATCATGGAGGGAAACCTTTGGCAGGCTCTTCAGGTCGAAGTCAAGGGCAGGGGCGGCGTCAAGTATGGGCTCAGTCACGTACTAAGACTAGTCCCACCGGCAAGTGGAGGCCGCTTAGCCGGTCGGTTTGGAGAGGTCGACGCCGGCAACCGCGTTGTGTTGTGAGTCCGGCTTGGGTGCCTGCGCAGGTGCCGCTGCCTCGCGGGCATGATCCTTTTTCTCCAAGTACTTGTGCCACCAGCGCAATGCGTGGTCCACCACGATGCCCAGGACCACCGCGAATGCCACGGCAATGCCCACACCGAGCAGCGGGTTGTTGTGTACCCACTGGCCCGCGAGGATGCCGATGCCGATGGAGTATCCCACCCACGTGACGCACGCAAAGGCGTCCAGGAGGAAGAAGGTCCGGTGGCGGAAGCCGGTCTGTCCCGCAACGTAGTTCACCGCGACGCGTCCCCACGGAATGTAGCGAGCCGTGAAGATGAGGACCGCTCCGCGCTTATCCAGCTCGTATTGGGCCCAGGCGAACATCTTCTGGACTTTGGGTCGTCGCATCCACTTCCAGCGGGTGAGGCCGATTTTACGGCCCAGCATGTAGGCCATGTTGTCGCCCGCCATGGCACCGATCAGTGCTGTAGCCCCGAGGATCCACAGGTTGGGCTCTCCGCTGTGAAGGGACAGCGCCGAGAGGCCAACGATGGCCGTTTCACTGGGGAGGATGGTGGCAAATCCGTCAATAAAGAAGAAGACAAGGAGTACCGGGTAAATCCAGGGCTGCCCGGCTGCATGCTCGAGCATTTGGTTCAAAGACTCCACGCGGTGGTAGCTCCTAGATGAATATGACTTGACACTGTGACCAAAGTCGCTATTAGTGTCCCACGGCCGGGACGTCGTTCGCTACGTCCCAGCCTTGGGATCACGCGTTTAACGCTACCGGTGCACTGCTCGTTCCTGCGTCAGCCGCGGGACTGATCTTGGGGAGCCGCCCACGTCATACCGTGGGTGGAGGTGGAGCGCCTTCCCCGGGAATGTTTTTTCGGTCCAGCGGCACGGATCCGCGGACCCTGCTGATGATGCGATCAATAATGACGCCCAGGATCACGGCTACGACGATCGCTATTACTGCGCCCAACAGATGGTTGTGCTCGAACCACACTCCGAAGAAGTAGCCAAGCACCACGGAATACGAGGCCCACAGGATCGCGGACATGGCCGTCAGGCCGACGAAGCGCCGGTGATTGAACTTCGTGGCACCCGCTGTCAGGTTGACCGCCACCCGCCCGATTGGGATGAACCGCGCCACCATGATCAGGGAGGCTGCCCGACGTCGGAGTTCCTTGCCCGCCCAGAGGAAGGCGCCCTGCATCCGTGGCGTACGCATCCATCGCCAGCGCTGGATGCCAATGCGTTGGCCAATAAGGTAGGCGATGTTGTCCCCCGCGAAAGCCCCCAGGGCCGCCATGAAGCCCAGCAGCCACACATTGGGCACACCGCTGCTGCCGGACACGGCGCTCAGGCCCACCACCACCGATTCGCTGGGGATCGGTGGGAAGAAGCCATCGATCACGCAGCAGGCCAACACCAGGAACAACACCCAAGGCTGCCCTGCCGCGGCGAGGATGAAATCGTTGATGCCCTGCACTGTGTCCTTAAGGTAGCCGGCTCACCGTAGCGCCGGATGACTCCATTGTCCGGGCTGATCCTGAGGGCCAGCCCGGAACAATTAAGCCTAGGCGATGCGGTCGATGATGAGCTGATGCGCCGGACGTGATCCCTCGGGCGCAATCACCATCGCGTCCTGGAGTGCTTCCTTGGCGCGGTCGAACTTTTCCGGGGTGTCCGTGAGCAGCGTCATCAGGGGCTCGCCGGCGCGCACCAGGGCACCCGGCTTGGCATGCAAGCGGACGCCTGCTCCGGCCTGGACCTGGTCCTCCTTGCGGGCCCGTCCGGCACCAAGGCGCCAAGCGGCGACACCCACAGAGAGCGCATCCAGCTCCATCAGGATGCCGTCAGCGGGTGCGTAGACAACCTCGGATTCCTTGGCCACAGGCAGTGCAGCCCGGGGATCCCCGCCCTGGGCTTCGATCATCCTGTTCCACACGTCCATGGCCCGGCCGTCCTTGAGGGCGGCTGCCGGATCGGCGTCGTGGATGCCCGCACCGGCGAGCATCTCCTCGGCCAACCGGACAGTCAGTTCGACGACGTCTTCCGGACCGCCGCCGGCAAGGACCTCCACCGACTCCTCAACCTCGATCGCGTTGCCCGCGGTCAGGCCCAGCGGAGTGGACATGTCGGTGATCAGTGCCACGGTGTGGACTCCGGCATCCTTCCCCAGAGCCACCATCGTCTCAGCCAGCTCCCGTGCCCGTGCCTCATCCTTCATGAATGCGCCCGAACCCACCTTGACGTCCAGCACCAGCGAGCCAGTGCCTTCCGCGATCTTCTTGCTCATGATCGACGAGGCAATCAGTGGAATGGCTTCCACGGTCCCCGTGACGTCGCGCAGCGCGTACAGTTTCTTGTCCGCCGGCGCGAGCCCGGAACCGGCTGCGCAAATAACCGCACCCACGTCCTGGAGCTGTGCCATGATCTCGTCATTGCTCAAGTTGGCCCGCCAGCCGGGAATGGCCTCGAGCTTGTCCAAGGTGCCGCCGGTGTGGCCCAGGCCGCGGCCCGAGAGCTGCGGGACCGCGACGCCGAAGACCGCCACGAGCGGTGCCAGCGGCAGGGTGATCTTGTCCCCGACTCCACCGGTGGAGTGCTTGTCGCTGGTAGCCTTCCGGCCGCCGTCGGGCGTTGTCAGCGACGAAAAGTCCATCCGTTCGCCCGAGGCGATCATGGCAGATGTCCACCGCGAAATCTCGGCGCGATCCATGCCGTTGAGCAGGATGGCCATGTTCAGGGCCGCCATCTGTTCATCGGCGATCACACCACGGGTGTAGGCATCGATGGTCCAGTCGATCTGCTCGGGAGTCAGCGTCCCTTTGTCCCGCTTGATGGAAATAATCTGGACGGCGTCAAACGCTTCTGTGGTCACGCGGTTTCCTCCAAATGTTCGGGACCAAAGGCGTCAGGCAGCACCTGGTCCATGGATTTGATGCCCTGCGTTGTCATGAGCTGCATGCCCGGTGCCCGGAATTCGTAGAGCAGCTGGCGGCAACGCCCGCACGGCATGAGGACGTTGCCCTGGCCATCCACGCAGTAGAACGCGGCGATCCTGCCGCCACCGGTCATATGGAGCTGTCCCACGAGAGCACATTCTGCGCAAAGGGTCAGGCCATAGCTGGCATTCTCCACGTTGCAGCCACTGATAATCCGCCCGTCCTCGGTAAGGGCCGCAGCCCCCACCGGAAACTTCGAATATGGCGCGTAGGCATGCTCCATGGCCCGCTTCGCGGCATCTTCCAGGGCGCCCCAGTCGACGTTGCTTGCCGGCATGGTCAACCCTTCACGTACGGTATGCCGCTTGCGGCCGGTGGCCGCGACTTACCCACCAAACCGGCGACGGCGAAGATGGTCACCAGGTACGGCAGCATGGCCATGAACTGGCTCGGAACGGGAGTACCGATGATGCCCAGGATGGACTGCAGGTTGTAGGCAAAGCCGAACAGCAGCGAAGCCAGGAAGGCACCGATCGGGTTCCACCGGCCAAAGATCAGCGCTGCCAGGGCGATAAAGCCGCGGCCACCGGAGATGTCCTTGGTGAAGGAATCGATGGTGACCAGCGTGAACACCGCACCCCCGATACCGGCGATGGCACCGCCCAGGGTGACGTTCCAGAACCGGGTGGCGTTGACGTTGATGCCCAACGTGTCCGCCGCCTGCGGGTGTTCGCCGACGGCACGGACGCGAAGCCCCCACCGGGTCTTGAACAGGCCGAACCAGACCACGGCCACCGCGACGTACATCAGGTAGCCGGCGATGGACTGCTCAAACAGGATCGGTCCGATGATGGGGATGTCAGAAAGCAGCGGGATCGGAAGGATGTCCAGGCGGCCCGGGGTGTTGAACTGCTCCTTGTTGGGCACCATCAGGGTGCCGAAAAGGAAGCCGGTGAGCCCGGAGACCAGGACGTTGAGCACCACGCCAACAATGATCTGGTTGACCAGGTATTTGATGCTGAACACGGCCAGGACCATGGACACTGCGGCACCTGCGGCAGCGGCAGCGATCAGGCCGATGTAGGGGCTGCCGGTAATGGTTGCCACCAAGGCCGCGGTGAATGCGCCACCCAGGAGCTGGCCCTCGATGGCGATATTGACCACGCCGACCCGCTCACACAGGACGCCCGACAACGAACCGAAAACCAAGGGTACGGCCAGCGTCACCGAACCGGCGACGAGGCCGGCCAACGAGATGGACGGCTGGCGTGCACCTGCCACGATCCACACCAGCAAGGCAAACACGAACACCACGGCAAACGCGATAGGCAGCCACTTCGGTGAGCGCTCCCCCCGCGTCCACAAATAGATCGAGTAGGCCGCCATGGCGAGCAGGAGAATGCCCAGGACAACCCCGCCCACCTGGCCCGGGATCATCAAGGCCGGCACGACTACGGCATCCCCGGAGTCGCTGATCTTCATCTCGGCGGTCTTGTCCGGGCCCAGGAATCCAAAGAAGACCAGGGCTATCAGCGCCAGGACGCCAAGTGAGATGGGGACTTTCATGGACGGCCTGAACGCAGGCAGGGCTGTTGCTCCCGCCCTGGGAGCGGTGGTCGTAGCGCTCACTTGGCACCTCCGGTGGCGTTGGCAAGGGCAGCCTTCGGGGCCGCTTTGGGTGTCTTGGTCTTCTTCTTGGGTTCAAGCCTGAAGATGGACCGGATCAGCGGCGGCGCCGCGATGAACAGGACAATCAGCGATTGCACCACCAGCACGATATCGATGGGTGTGCCCGTCTGGATCTGCATCTGCACGGCTCCAGCGCGGAACGCACCGAACAGCAAGCCAGCAAAGAATGTCCCCCACGGCGTGCTGCGGCCAAGCAGGGCCACGGTGATGGAATCGAAGCCGATCTGGGCTGCGACGCCCCCTGTCAGTACCTTTTCGGTACCGGCAACCTGGGCGACGCCGCCGAACGCAGCTAACGCGCCGGCCATGGCCATCACCAGGATGGTGGCGCGGGATACCTTCACGCCGGCGGTCCTTGCCGCGACGGGGTTCGCACCGACGGCACGGAATTCAAAGCCGATGGTTGACCGGTTGAGCAGCCACCACACGCCGTAGGTCAGTGCCACTGCCACGAGGAAGCCAAGGTGGAGCCTGGAGCCCGGGATGAGCACAGGGTAGGTGGCCGACTCGTCAAGGCGCGGCGAGATGGGGCTGTTGTCCCCCGGACGGCGGAATGCCGCCGTGTTCAGGAGGAAGTCCAACAGAAACAACGCCACGTAGTTCAGCATGATGGTCACGATTACCTCATGCGCACCGGTCCGGGCCTTGAGGATGCCAACGATCGCACCCCACACTGCGCCGCCCAAGACACCCATGATGAGGACCACCAGCAGGTGCAGGCCGAACGGCAGGTGCCATGCGAAGCCCACGTAAGCCGCCAGGGTGGCGCTGATAATGATCTGCCCCTGGGCACCGATGTTGAACAGGCCCGCACGGAACGCCAAGGCGACGCCGAGGCCCGCACAGATCAGCGGGGTGGCAACGGTCATGGTCTCCAGGATGGGCTTGAAGCCTTCGCGGGGACTAAAAACGGAGCCTTGGAAGAGTGCGCCGTAGCTCTCGGTCATCGCAGCCCACAAGGCACTCAGGAAGTCCGTGGGCCGGGCGAAGAGGTAGCCTGCGGTCTTGGCGACCTGGCTGTCCGTGCTGGCAATCAGCAGGCCACCCAGGAAGAGCGCGACGATGACCGCCAGGACGGAGACGAAGCCGTTGCCCATAACGATGCGGCGCATGACGCTGCCCTGCTGGTGGCCCGAGTCTCCGCTCTGGGAGGACACCGGAACAATGGACGGTTCCAGCATTCCGCCGGCAGTATCAAGCGAGACGTCCGCGGCACGTACTTCCGCCGTGGATTCAGCGGGGGTCTGATCGCTCTGAGCCTGATCCTTCTCAGTCATCTGAGCCTCCTTCCGGGCCGACGCCGGCCATCATCAAGCCGAGGGTGTCCCGGGGAGTGCCCGCGGGGACAATGCCCACGAGCTTGCCCTTGTACAGCACCGCGATTCGGTCTGCGAGCTCAATGACTTCATCAAGCTCAGTGGATACGATCATCACCGGTGTTCCGACATCCCGCTCGGCAACGATGCGCTTATGCAGGAACTCGATGGAGCCCACATCCACGCCGCGGGTGGGTTGGCTTGCGATGAACAGGCGCAACGGGCGGGACAGTTCCCGCGCCATGACGACCTTCTGCTGGTTGCCGCCGGACAGTGTTCCTGCAGCCGAACCGGCCGAAGGGGTCCGGATGTCGAACTCCTCGATCTTGGCTTTGGCGTGCTCGGCGACCTTGGCGGGCTTCATGCTGATGCCACTGGCGAACGGGGCCTGGTCGTAGAGGTCAAGCACCAGGTTCTCGGCCACCGAGAACGGACCCACGAGTCCGTCCACGGTGCGGTCCTCCGGGACGAAGCCGACGCCGGACCGCAGCACATCCTTGACCGGCAAGCCAAGCAACTGCTTGCCGTCCAGGGTCACGGATCCGGTCACGTGCTCCTGCACGCCCAGGATCGCTTCCGTCAGTTCGGTTTGGCCGTTGCCCTGGACGCCGGCGACGGCGAGGATCTCACCTTGGGCGATGTCGAAGCTGATGCCATCCACCACGTTGGTGCCGTTGGCCGCACGCACGGTCAGGTTCTCCACGACGAACGTGGTTTCCTTCGGCTGTGCCGGTGCTTTGTCCAGGCTCAGGCTGACAGGCCGGCCCACCATCATGGAGGCCAGCTCGGTAGCGGATGCCGTGGGAGGAGCATCGCCAACTACTTTGCCGCGGCGGATGACGGTGATGACGTCCGAAACAGCCTTCACTTCGCGGAGCTTGTGCGAAATGAAGACAATGGACGTGCCGCCCGCCTTGAGCTGCCGCATGATGTCCAGGAGTTCATCGGTTTCCTGGGGTGTCAGCACTGCCGTGGGCTCGTCGAGGATGAGCACCTTGGCTTCGCGCACCAGTGCCTTGATGATTTCAACGCGCTGCTGGACCCCTACGGGGAGGTCCTCAACGAGGGCGTCGGGATCAACATCGAAACCGTACCTGTCGGAGATCTCCCGGATCTTCCTGCGGGTTTCGTCGATGCTCAGGACGCCGCCGAATGTTGTTGGTTCAGCGCCGAGGGCCACGTTTTCTGCGACCGTGAAGACGGGAACCAGCATGAAGTGCTGGTGCACCATGCCAATGCCCGCCGCCATGGCGTCGCCGGGGCCGCGGAAGCTGACGGGTTTGTCATCCACCAGGATGTGGCCGGCAGTGGGCTCGTAGAGCCCGTAGAGCACGTTCATGAGGGTCGATTTGCCGGCCCCGTTTTCGCCCAGGAGGCAATGGATCTGTCCGGATTCGACCACGAGGTCAATGTCTTGGTTGGCGTAGAAGGTCCCGAAGGCTTTCGAGATCCCCTTCAATTCGAGTTTCACAACTCCACCGTTCTGTGAGTCCGAGGGACTTTACTGCCCACAAGCCGTGGCTTGGGTTCAGCCTAGTCAGGGCAAAAACGCGCCGCCAGTACCGGGGCACGGTACTGGCGGCGCGTTCAGGAATTGTTTACTTCTTGGGGCTCGCTGCCGATTCGACAACCAGCTTGCCGGAGACGATGTCCGCCTTCAGGGCATCGAGTTCCTTCTTGGTGTCAGCGGAAACAGCGGAGTCGAGATCGTGGAACGGAGCAATGGCAACGCCGTCGTTCTGCAGCGTGCCAACGTAGGCCGTGTTGCTGAACTTGCCGTCCTTGTCGTCCTTCACCACGGTCTCCACAGCTTCGTCCATCTTCTTGACCACGGAGGTCAGCATGAGGTCCTTGTACTCGGGAGCCGTGAGGTAGCCATCGGAGTCAACCCAGATGAGCTTGACGTCCTTACCGGCTGCCTTGGCTTCCTTCAGCGCAGCGCCTGCACCCTTGCCGACCGGGCCGGCAACGGGCATCACGATGTCCGCACCCTGGTCCAGCAGGTTGATGGTGACCTGCTTGCCGGTGTCCTGCTTTTCGAAGTCTCCCGTGAACGAGCCGTCCTGGGTCTTCTTGTCCCAGCCGACAACCTGGACGGACTTGTTCTTTGCCTTGTTGTAGGCCTGGACGCCGTCGTAGAAGCCGTCCATGAAGATGGTGACCGTGGGGATCTTGATGCCGCCGAAGGTACCAACCTTGCCGGTCTTGGTAGTGGCCGCAGCAGCGTAGCCGGCCAGGTAGGCGGCCTGCGCGGTGTCGTAGACAACCGGCTTCACGTTGGCGATCGGAGTCTCGTACGTGTAGTCGATGATCGCGAAGTGCTTGTCAGTGTTCTTCTCTGCAGCGGCCTTGGTGGCATCGCCCAGGAGGAAGCCGACGGTGACCGTAAGGTTGCAGCCAGCGGAGATCATGCCGTTGAGGTTGGTCTCGAAGTCGCTGTTGGCCTTGGATTCGGCGGACTTCATGGTGATGCCAAGGTCCTTCTCGGACTTCTTGAGGCCTTCGAAAGAGGACTGGTTGAAGGACTGGTCATCGAATCCACCGGAGTCGGAGACGATGCATCCCACATAGTCGCTCTTGGTGGCGGCACCGGATCCGGCGTCGGGAGCCTGGCCACAGCCGGTCAGCAGGAGCGCTGCTGCGCCGACGGTTGCAACACCGGCCATTGAACCGCGCTTCAGGGTGGCACGCAGTGGTTTCTTCAATTTTCCTCCAGGAAGAAAGTGATTGGCGCTACGACGGATGGTCAATGAGTGTCCGTTTCCTATACCTGAGGCAGAAATTCTGTTTTCACTGATGCTCGCAGCTGCGCCTAGGCGCATTGATGGAAACAACACTAGTGTCCTAAAACACACCCGGATAGCACATCGCGGTCCCCGAGGGCAGATTGTTGACCTTTTGTTACCAAGCAGTAGCCGGGTGCGCAAGTCACACCCGGCTACTGCTTGGTAAATCCGCGTTGCTAGAGCCGGACGAGCATCTTTCCGGTGTTTGCTCCGTCCAGCAGGTCAATGAAGGCCTGCGGTGCGTTTTCCAGGCCATCGACAATCGTCTCGTCGTAGCTGACGCTGCCATCGGCAAGCCAACCGGCCATCTTCTGCGCGAACTCGGCCGCGTGCTTGCGCTGTCCGCCCACCAGGAAACCGCGCAAGGTCAGCTGCTTGCCGATAGCGACGGCCAGGTTGCGGGGAGCAACCGGCGGCTCGGTCGAGTTGTACTGGGCGATCGCACCGCACATGGCCACACGTCCGCCCACCGTCAGGGTGGCCAAAGCTGCTTCGAGGTGTTCGCCACCGACGTTGTCGAAGTAGACGTCGATGCCGCGCTCCCCCGCCGCCTCGCGGAGCTGGTCAAGCACCGGGGCGTCGTTGTAGTTGAACGCAGAGTCGAAGCCCAACTCCAGCAACCGGGCAACCTTCTCGGCCGACCCGGCGCTACCGATCACCTTGGACGCGCCCATGGCCTTGGCGATCTGGCCCACCATGGAGCCAACAGCCCCTGCCGCGCCGGAGACGAACACGACGTCGCCTTCCATGAACTCCGCCACCTTCAGCAGGCCGGAGTAGGCAGTCAGGCCCGTCATGCCCAATGCGCCGAGGAATGCGGAGGTGGGTGCAAGCCCACTGGGAACCGGGGTGGTCGCTGCGGCATCCACCACTGCGTGTTCGCGCCATCCGAGGGAATGCACGACGACGTCCCCCACCTTGTGCGCTTCCGAACGGGACGCAATCACCTCACCCACGGCACCGCCGTCGAGCGCTGCATCGATCTGGAACGGAGCCGAGTAGGACTTCACGTCGTTCATGCGGCCACGCATGTAGGGGTCAACGGACATGAACTGGTTCTTGACCAGGATCTGTCCTTCGCCGAGTTCAGGCAGTCCGGCCGTGGCCAGGCGGAAGTTCTCCTGTGCCGGGCGGCCTACGGGACGGGATGCCAGCTGGATTTCGCGGGTCTCTGCGGGAGTGGAAACGGCGCTCATGCTGCGAACTCCACGAGCTTGAGGTCTACGGCCATGTTGCCGCGGGTGGCGTTGGAGTAGGGGCACACCTGGTGCGCTTTGTGCATGAGCTGCTCGGCCGTTTCACGGTCCAGGGCGGGCAACGCGATTTCCAGTTCAGCGGCGAGGCCGAAGCCTTCACTGTCCGTCAGTGCGCCGATGTGGATCCTGGCCGCGACAGCAGAGTCCGTCAGGTCCACGCGCTCCTTGCGGCCCACCAGGCGAAGCGCAGAGTGGAAGCAGGCAGCGTAACCGGCAGCGAAGAGCTGCTCCGGGTTGGTGCCTTCGCCATTGCCGCCAAGCTCCTTGGGGCTGGCGAGGGCGACGTCCAGCTTGCCATCGTTGGTACGGGCGTTGCCGTCACGGCCTTCGCCGGAGGCCAGGGCCTCAGCAGTGTAAAGAGTCTTCATGGTGGTTCCGTTTCTCTTCGGTAATGGGTGGCTTGGAAAATTCTTAGAGTGAGCTGTTCAAGGCCGTGGTGAGCTTGCCAAGCGTGGCGTGGAGTTGCTGGATCTCCGCGGCGGACAGTCCCGCAGCATCGGCCAATGCCTGGGGCACGGCCTGGGCGCGGGCACTGAGTTCCCTGCCGGCGTCGGTCAGCACAACGTCAACCCGGCGCTCGTCCTGAGAGGACCGCTTACGCTCCACCAGGCCCAGGCCCTCAAGGCGCTTGAGGAGCGGCGAAAGCGTGCCGGAATCGAGGCCCAGTTCGGCGCCCAGTTCGCGGACGCTGCGCGGTTCCTGCTCCCACAGCACCAGCATGACCAGATACTGCGGGTAGGTCAGGCCCAGGTCCTCCAGCACGGGGCGGTAGACCGCTGTGGCTGCTTTGGACGCCGAATACAACGCAAAGCAGACCTGGTGGCGGAGGCGGGGAGCATCACTCATGAATAAAACGATAGTGCACAATTCAATTGTGCACAACTCAATTGGCCGACACTAACCCGAACAGCTTGCCGATAAGCGAGTTTTTGAGGGGAAAGAACGCGCTTGACGGCTTGGTTGAGGTTAGGACTCCAGGTCGCGGATTGTCCGCAGGGCAGCGCCGGTAAGGACCCGCACCGCGTATCCAAGCGCACGCTCATCCACAATGAAATCGCCGCGGTGAAGGTCATACTCCTCGCCGCCAGGGGTATGCGTCCCAAGCCGCATCATGGCTCCGGGAAGATCCGCGAGGAACCACGCGAAATCTTCTCCGCCCATGGACTGCGGGGTCAGGACCACGGCGTTCTCGCCAAGTTCCGCCCGCGCGGAAGCCTCGATCAGGGCGGTCTCATGCTCGGAGTTGACCACCGGCGGCACTCCGCGGGTGTGTTCCAGGTGCACATCAACGCCGTAGGGTGCTGCCACCTGCTTGACGACGTCGTCCAGCAACTCGCCGGCACTGTGCCAGGCGTCCCGGTCCAGGCAGCGCATGGTGCCGGCCATGTAGCCGGACGCCGGGATGGCGTTAGGAGCCGATCCGGCAGAAATCTGGCCCCACACCACTGAAACACCGCTGCGGACATCCACCCGGCGGGAAAGAACAGCCGGGACGTTGATGGCGATCTGCGACAAAGCGAAGACCAGGTCTTCGGTCAGGTGCGGCCGTGACGTGTGTCCGCCACGCCCGGAAAGTTCAATTTTGATGGTGTCCGACGCCGACGTGATCGCACCAATGCGGGTGCCGATCTGGCCCACGTTGATCCGGGGATCACAGTGCAGCGCCAGGATACGGGGAACCCCTTCCAGCACACCCTGCTCGATGCAGGACAAGGCGCCTCCGGGCATGGTTTCCTCGGCGGGCTGGAAAATGATGCGTACCGTGCCGCCCAACGGATTGTTCTTGTGCATCCGGTGCAACACCAGGGCAATGCCCAGCATGGTGGTGGTGTGGATGTCGTGCCCGCAGGCGTGGGTGACGCCGTGATTCTTCGAAGCGAACGGAAGGCCGGTCTCCTCGATGATGGGCAGGGCGTCAATGTCGCCGCGGAGTGCTGTGGCAATGGGCCCTTCGCCAACATCCACAGTGAGCCCGGTGCCCTCGAGCCGGCGTGGCTTCAGGCCCGCTGCCTCGAGGCGCTCTACGAGCTTGTCGGTGGTCCTGAATTCCTTGAAGGACAGTTCAGGGTGCGCATGGAGGTCACGCCGGAATTCGATGAGTCCGGGCAGGAATTCGTCAACCCACGGACCAACAACGGGAGTGGGCTCGGTTTCAGTCGTGTAATTGCGCACGTCACAACTCTAGCCATGCACGGCCTCCGAAGAACGAAAGCCACCTCTTGGTTACGCTGCGTTCAGACGCAGGGCAACCAAAGAGGTGGCTCACGGTATAAGCAGATGCGTTACAGCACGTCCGTGTCGCCGCTGGCTTTGAGGGCGTCGACGGTGCCCTTGACCAGTTGCGCGTGCTCCTTCGTGGTCACCAGCAAGGCGTCGGGGGTGTCCACGATGACCACGTCCTTGATGCCGATCAGGGCAATGACGCGCTTGGTGTCGGAAACCACCACGCCACTGGCATTCTCCGCGAAGACGCGGGCGCCCTCGCCCAGGACGGTGACTTCGTCGACGTCGCCGGCGTTGTTCAGTCGACCGATCGCGGCGAAGTCGCCGACGTCGTCCCAACGGAAAGTGCCAGGCACGACGGCGACGTCCCCGGCTTCCGCTGCGGGCTCAGCCACGGCGTAGTCGATGGCGATCTTGGGCAAGGTTGGCCAGACACGGGCCTTGACCTCGTCACGCTGGGGCGTGTCCCACGCTTCGGCGATCTCCTGCAGGCCCGCGAAGAGCACCGGCTGGTTCGCTTCGAGGTGCTTGAGCATGAGTGCGACAGGCGCAACGAACATGCCCGCGTTCCAGACGTAGTCCCCGGCTTCGAAGTACTTGTTGGCCACTTCCTGGCTGGGCTTCTCAACAAACTCGGCCACGGCCATGGCATTGGGGGCACCCTCGACGTTCAGGGCCGCGCCTGAGCGGATATAGCCGAAGCCCGTTGACGGGTGCGTGGGCTTAATGCCGATGGTGACGATCTTGCCCTTGGCAGCTGTATGGATCGCCTCCCGCACGGCCTCCTGGAAAAGGTCGTCCGGGCTGATGACCTGGTCTGCGGCGAAGGAACCCATGATGGTCTCCGGATCGCGCCGGTGCAGGATCGCGGCGGCCAGCCCGATGGCAGCGCCGGAGTCTTTGGGCTCGCTTTCGAGGACGAGCTCGTCATCCCCTACCTCAGGCAGTTGGCGGCACACAGCGGCACGGTGCGCTTCACCGGTGACCACCAGCACGCGGTCTCCGGCCAGCGGCTCGAGCCTGTCATAGGTGGCCCTCAACAACGTGCTGCCCGAACCGGTCAGGTCGTGGAGGAACTTGGGCGCAGCGGCACGCGAGAGTGGCCACAGCCGGGTCCCCACACCGCCCGCCGGAATGACCGCGTGAAAGCGGTCCAATGGCGATTCCGGGTATTTCGCGTCTTCTGTACTCACCGCAACACTTTATCCTGTGCAAGCAGGAAGCCCCGCAGAACGCCACGCATGTGGCGTTCGTCTCAGGCAGTTCCCAAAATCGCCTGAATCCGGGCAGGAAACATGGAATTAACAAGCAGAGAAGTCCGTCCTAAATTGAATATGCTGTGAGCGAAGCCTAGATTTAGGCGTGAGCTACGAGTGCTCTCGCAGCAGGCGTTCCCCCCGCATGGATCCCATGCCAGCGCCGCTGTGTTGCAGGAAGGTTTAATCAGTGCCGACAAAACCAGCTGGCACCTTGTACCGCGGCCGTGAAGGCATGTGGTCCTGGGTTGGACACCGTATTACCGGTGTAGTGATCTTTTTCTTCTTGTTGGTCCATGTGCTGGACACCTCATTGGTGCGCGTGTCCCCTGAGGCCTACACCGCCGTCATCGGCGCATACAAGAACCCCCTGATGGCCCTGGGTGAAACGGGCCTGGTCGCAGCGATTATCTTCCACGCCTTCAACGGCCTGCGTGTGATCGCCATCGATTTCTGGAAGAAGGGCGCGAAGTACCAGCGCCAGCTGCTGTGGATCGTGCTTGCACTGTGGCTGGTCACGTTCGCCGGCTTCGCCATCCGCCACCTTTCCCTTGCGCTGGGAGGCCACTAAGCCATGACAACCATCGAATCCCCGCGCAGCGGGAAAATCGGGAGCGGCAAGATCGCGCCGAAGTACAACCGCAGCGGTTCCAGCCGCGGCAACTTCGAGATGATCGCCTGGCTCTTCATGCGCCTCTCCGGCATCGTCCTGGTGGTGCTGATCTTCGGCCACCTCTTCGTGAACCTGATGGTGGGCGAGGGCATCCACGCCATCGACTTCGGCTTTGTTGCCGGCAAGTGGGCCGATCCCTTCTGGCAGTTCTGGGACCTGGCCATGCTGTGGCTTGCCATGCTGCACGGCACCAACGGCGTCCGCACCATCATCAACGACTACGCCGAGAAGGATTCCACTCGCTTCTGGCTCAAGATGGTCCTTTACGCGGCCACCCTGGTCATCATCATCCTGGGCACTCTGGTGATCTTCACCTTCAACCCGTGCCCCGTCGTCGACGGCGTTCAGCTGCCTGGCGGATTCTGCCCGGCCCCGTAGCGGGCTGTGCCACAGCGGCGGTCCGGTCCTCCTTGGAGTAAACCGGTTCGCCGGACGTAGCGGAGCAGCCTCCGCCGACCATCTGAATTTTGAAAGAGAGAGCATCTGGTATGCAGGTCCATAAGTACGACGTCGTCATTGTCGGTGCAGGTGGCGCCGGCATGCGCGCCGCGATCGAGTCCGGTCAGCGCGCACGCACAGCGGTACTGACCAAGCTCTACCCCACCCGTTCGCACACTGGTGCGGCACAGGGCGGTATGTGTGCAGCACTGGCTAACGTCGAAGAAGACAACTGGGAATGGCACACCTTTGACACCATCAAGGGTGGCGACTACCTGGTTGACCAGGACGCAGCCGAGGTCATGGCGAAGGAAGCCATCGACGCCGTGCTGGACCTGGAAAAGATGGGTCTGCCGTTCAACCGCACGCCTGAGGGCCGCATTGACCAGCGTCGCTTCGGTGGCCACACCCGCGACCACGGCAAGGCTCCTGTCCGCCGTGCGTGCTACGCAGCTGACCGTACCGGCCACATGATCCTGCAGACGCTGTACCAAAACTGCGTCAAGCACAACGTTGAGTTCTACAACGAGTACTACGTCCTGGACCTGCTGATCGTCGAAGAAGACGCAGTACGCGAAGACGGTACGCCGTACAAGCAGAAGCGCGTTGCAGGCGTTGTCTCCTACGACCTCGCTTCCGGCGAACTGCACGTCTTCCAGGCCAAGTCCGTGGTGTTCGCCTCCGGCGGTGCCGGCAAGGTCTTCAAGACCACCTCCAACGCCCACACCCTCACCGGTGACGGCATGGGCATCGCGTTCCGCCGCGGTATCCCCCTGGAAGACATGGAGTTCTTCCAGTTCCACCCGACCGGCCTCGCCGGCCTGGGCATCCTCCTCACCGAGGGTGCGCGTGGTGAAGGTGCCATCCTGCGTAACTCCGAGGGTGAGCGCTTCATGGAGCGCTACGCCCCCACCATCAAGGACCTCGCACCCCGTGACATCGTGGCCCGCGCCATGGCCAACGAAGTGCGTGAAGGCCGCGGCTGTGGTCCGAACAAGGACTACGTCCTCCTGGACCTGACCCACCTTGAGCCTGCGCACATCGAGGCCAAGCTTCCGGACATCACCGAGTTCGCCCGCACCTACCTGGGTGTGGAACCGTTCACGGATCCGGTTCCCGTGTTCCCCACCGCGCACTACGCCATGGGCGGCATTCCGACGAACATCACCACCGAGGTGCTGCAGGACAACGACACGATCGTGCCGGGCCTCTACGCAGCCGGTGAAGTTGCCTGTGTTTCCGTGCACGGCTCCAACCGCCTCGGCACCAACTCGCTCCTGGACATCAACGTGTTCGGCAAGCGCGCCGGTATCGCCGCTGCGGAGTACTCCAAGACGGCCGACTTTGTTGAGCTGCCGGCTGACCCCGAAGCCATGACCCGTGGCATCCTGGACCGCCTGCTCACCGGCAACGGCACTGAGCGTGTTGCGCAGATCCGCAAGGAACTGCAGGACACCATGGACGCCAACATGCAGGTGTTCCGTACCAAGGAATCGCTGGAGCAGGTCCTGCGCGACATCGCATCCTTCGAGGAGCGGTACAAGAACGTCACGGTCCAGGACAAGGGCAAGC
This sequence comes from Paenarthrobacter sp. CAP02, assembly GCF_040137855.1. Classification (NCBI taxonomy): domain Bacteria; kingdom Bacillati; phylum Actinomycetota; class Actinomycetes; order Micrococcales; family Micrococcaceae; genus Paenarthrobacter; species Paenarthrobacter sp. CAP02. The sequence goes on from NZ_JBEEII010000002.1 coordinate 302,101, forward strand.
GCTTCAACCTGGATCTCCTGGAAGCCGTTGAGTTGGGCTTCCTCCTGGACATGGCCAAGGTCATGACCGTCGGTGCGCTGCACCGTGAAGAGTCACGCGGTGGCCACTACCGTGAGGACTTCCCGGACCGCGACGACGAAAAGTTCATGAAGCACTCCATGGCTTACCTGGACAACACCGTCACCGCCGCGTCCTCGGCGGAATCTGTTGCGGGCATCCGTCTCGAGACGAAGCCCGTCATCTTCACCCGTTACGAGCCGATGGAGCGTAAGTACTAATGACGACCGAAATGGCAGAGCCCGCTTCCAAGATCGAGCTCCCGGCAAGCGTTGCCGGCGACGGTGAAATCCCCACGTTCCACATCACGCTTCGCGTACGTCGCTACGATCCGGAAATCTCGGACGAGGCACGCTGGGACGACTACAAGCTGACCATGTACGGCACGGACCGCGTGTTGGATGCCCTCCACAAGGTCAAGTGGGAGATCGACGGAACTGTTTCCTTCCGCCGCTCCTGCGCCCACGGTGTCTGTGGTTCCGATGCCATGCGCATCAACGGCCGCAACCGCCTCGCCTGCAAGACGCTGCTGAAGGACCTGGACACGTCCAAGCCCATCACCGTCGAGCCGATCAAGGGCCTCCCCGTGGAGAAGGACCTGATCGTGGACATGGAACCCTTCTTCCAGTCCTTCCGCGAAGTCATGCCGTTCCTGATCAACAAGGGCCACGAGCCCACCAAGGAACGCCTGCAGTCCGTCGAGGACCGTGAGCGCTTTGACGACACCACCAAGTGCATCCTGTGTGCCGCCTGCACCTCGTCCTGCCCGGTCTTCTGGACCGACGGCCAGTACTTCGGTCCGGCAGCGATCGTCAACGCACACCGCTTCATCTTCGATTCCCGTGATGACGCCGGCGACATGCGCCTGGAAATCCTCAACGACAAAGAAGGTGTGTGGCGCTGCCGCACCACCTTCAACTGCTCCGAAGCATGCCCCCGTGGCATCCAGGTGACCAAGGCAATCGCCGAGGTCAAGCAGGCCATCCTGGCACGCAAGATCTAGTTAGCCGTTCCCTTAAAGAACAGCACGACGACGGCGCCGCTCACCCCACATGGTGACCGGCGCCGTCGTCGTTAATCACCGTCAGCAAACCGGTTATCGCACCACAAGGAGACCAGCGTGTCACGCTCTGAGAAGATCAGTTTCACCGGAAGCACCGGCGACACGCTGGCCGGCATCGTGGACGTCCCTGAGGGTCCCGTCCGCGGTTGGGGCCTGTATTCGCACGGCCTGACCCTTGGCAAGGACAGCCCCGCTGCCTCCCGCATCTGCAAGGGGCTCGCAGAGCAGGGAATCGGGATGCTGCGGTTCGACAACCTTGGCCTGGGTGGATCCGAGGGAGAGTGGTCTGCGGGCTCGTTCAGCGTCAAGGTGGCTGACACAATCCTGGCTGCCGGGTTCATGCGCGAACAGGGCCGCTCGATTTCGTTGCTGGTAGGCCACTCCTTCGGCGGTGCCGCTGTCCTGGCCGCGGCCCGCGATATCCCCGGGCTCAACGCAGTGGTGACAGTTGGCGCGCCCTACGAGCCCAAGCACGTCGAGCACATGTTCGACGCCGAGATCGAATCGATCCTGCGCGATGGCAGTGCCGTGGTGGATCTGGGCGGACGGCCCATGGAGGTCCGCAGGCACTTCGTGGAGGATGTGGAGCGGGCGGACCTGCGCGACTGCATCCGGACCCTCCACAAGCCGCTCATGGTGATGCACTCCCCCACCGACAACACGGTGGGCATTGATAACGCCAGCGAGATCTTCCGCACCGCCCGGCACCCCCGCAGCTTCATTTCCCTGGAGGGCAGCGAACACCTCCTCACGGGGAAGGGCCAGGCAGCGCGGGTGGCCCGCATCATCGGCGCGTGGGCGGATCCGTACCTGGAAGTCTCCTAAAGCAACGCGGGGTCACTTGTGGCCCATGTTCTACCCCTGGACGGGCCAAAAGTGACCCCGCGTTGCTCTTGGCTACTTGCCGATGGCGGCTTTGCTTTCGCTGAGCCACTGTTCCGCAGCCTTCTCGGGAGTGAGCCGCTTGAACAGTACATCGGTGTTGATGCGGGCCGTGATCTCGGAGACCGCCGTTGAACCGGTGGGACCGATGAACGTCGGCGCGAACTCCATCTTGCCGATCTGGTCGATGTACGCTGCCTCGGTCTTGCCCTGTGGCGTCAGGAGATCCTGAATGGCGGTACGCATGCCGGCATTGCTGGGCACACCGCGGTCGCTTTGAACGATCTTAGCCGCGGCCTCGTTGTTGACCAGAAAATTGACCAGTTTGGCTGCTGCATCAGTGTGCTTGCTGCGGGCCGAGATGGTGTAGAACTGCGAGGACTGGAGCCAAATGCCGGGAGTGGGCGTCTCACCCGGCAGCTTGAGCAGTTTCAGCTCGGCGCCGGAGGCTTTGCTGAGGGCCGTCAATGAGTTCGACCACGTGAGCATCATGCCTGCCTGCCCCATGCCCATCAGTGTCTGTTCGGTGCTGACGTTTAGCTTCTCCACTGTTTCGGAGGCGCTGGGGGCTGCACCTGATTCGCTGAGCTTCAGGGAGTAATCGAAGTAGGCCTGAACCGTGTCCTTGTCCAAGCCAAGCTGGCCGTCCTGCGTGTAAAGCGACTTGCCGCGCTGCCGGGCGAAGGCGTCCAGTGAATCGTGGGTCAGGACGGTGGCTGTGCCGTAGGTTCCCTTCGGGCTCTTATCGGTAATGTCCTTCGCGGTCTTGGCGAAATCGTCCCAGGTCCACTTGCTGTCGTCCGGGAGTGCGACCCCGGCGGCCTGGAACACTGCCGGATTGACCACGATGGCCAGCGCATTGGCCCCTGTGGACACACCGTACTGCGCGCCCTTGACCTGGCCATTCTCCAGGGCACCCGGATCCAGTTTAGAGAGGTCCAGGGAATCCTTGACCTTGGACAGGTCCAGCAGCGCTCCCCTGTTTGCGTATTCGGCTGGGTACGCTCCACCCATGGTAATGACGTCGGGAGCGTCGTTTGCAGCTACCTGGGTTGCGAGCTTGTCGAAGTAACCGCTGATATCGCCGTATTCGGGCTTCACCTTGATGTTGGGGTTGGCGGCCTCGAACTCCTTGATGGCTTTGCTGGTGATGTCCGCCCGGGTTGCGTTGCCCCACCAGGAGAACCTGATTTCCACTGGGCCGTTCTCCGGCTGGTTTGAGGACGGGCTGGAGCAGGCCGCAGTGAGGCCCATCAGGCCGAGAGCGGCGACGAAGGCGATGGATTTTCGGATGATACGGAGAGATTTACGCGCCATTGGGTAAGCTTCTTTCAGACTCAAGAAAACGGTTCCTGAAACGTATCAAGGCGGTGTATATTCGTCAATAGTTTGGGGCATGAACTATATCTGCAGCAGAGGAAAACACCGTGTCGCACAGCTTGGATGACATCCAAATAAGGGATCCATTCGTACTAACACTGCCCGCCTCCGGGCGGTATCTGCTCTTCGGCAGTACCGACCGGAACATCTGGTCCGGCCAGGCAACGGGTTTCGATTGCTACGGGAGCCGTGACCTGATCCACTGGGAGGGACCAGTGGCAGCCTTCCGCCCGTCCCCCGGATTCTGGAGCCGAGAACAGTACTGGGCCCCCGAAGTGCACCAGTATCAAGGCCGGTACTTCATGTTTGCCACATTCATTGCACCCGGCCGGCTCCGTGGAACCCAGGTTCTTGCCGCGGAAGCGCCGGAAGGACCGTTCGAACCGTGGAGCGACGGTCCGCTCACTCCGGCAAACTGGCAGTGCCTGGACGGGACCCTCCACGTGGACCAGCAAGGGACGCCGTGGATGGTCTTCTGCCACGAATGGAAGCAGGTGCATGACGGCGCCATGATGGCCCAGCGCCTCAGCCCGGACCTGCGGACCGCCGAGGGCGTGCCGGTGTTCCTTTTCAGCGCCTCGGAAGCGCCATGGTCCCGGGCCTTGGATGTTCCGTCCGCAAAGGACCGGGAGTTTCCTGTCCATGTCACCGATGGCCCGTTCTTGTTCCGGCTCAGCAGCGGCAAACTGATCATGCTGTGGTCCAGCTTCGGTGACAACGGCTATGCCATGGGCATAGCGCGCAGCACCTCCGGGACTGTGCTTGGCCCATGGATCCAGGAGGAAGAACCACTGTGGAACACCGACGGCGGCCACGGCATGATCGGACGCAGGCTCGACGGCGGCTTGTTCCTTACCCTCCACCAACCCAACAAGACTCCGTATGAGCGGGCCGCATTCTTCCCACTGCGGGAACTTGAAGACACCGTTGTCCTCCAACCAGCAACCCAGGAACGGGATCCGCACCGTGCGTAACAACCAACCCATCGACCGCGAGAAACTCGTCCGGCGCCACAACGTCCGGCAGCACCAGCTCGACCCGCGCAGCCCTGTATCCGTCGGCAACGGCGAATTCGCCTTCACCATGGACCTGACCGGCTTGCAGTCGTTTCCGGGCGCCTATCCCGTTGGCGCACGCGACGAGCTGCCACCGGGGACCCTGCTGGGGACCCAAGCGCAGTGGGGCTGGCACTCCGTTCCCTCCCAGCAGCGGCACAACCTTGCAGGTTCCACCGTCATGTATGACTCACCACGGGGTCCTGTCCCCTACGTGGACATGGTGGGCGACATCGTCAACGACCGGGAAACGGGCACGTCAGAGGCAGAAAACTGGTTGCGGGCCAACGCACACCGGTTGGACTTGGGCCGCATCGGACTGCGCTGGCTGGATCACGGCACTGAACGCCCGCTGGACCAGGCGGACATCACAGACGCCGAGCAAACGCTGGACCTGTGGACAGGCGTGGTGACCAGTCGCTTCACACTGGCCGGTTACCCCGTCAAAATCACGACGGCGTGCCACCCGTACCGCGACGAAGTCGCCTTCCGCATTGAGTCGCCCGCCCTCCGGTCCGGCCTGGTAATAGGCGTGGACTTCCCTTACGGTTCCGAAGCTTGGCATGACGCCGCTGACTGGACCAGGCCGGACGCACATTCCACCGTTGTGGGCGTGCCCATGTCCTCTGCCGATGACCAAGGGACGACCGCTTGGCCGGTCTTCCGTGCACTGGACAACTCCCGGTACCGGGCGTTGATCACCGGGCAACGTCTGGGAGTTGAACAGACAGGGCAACACACTATCCGTGTGTCCGGGGAGGACATGGATCCGGGAGCTCCAGACGTGCTGGACTTCGCCGTCTTTTTCACCCCTTCCGGAGACGGCGACTGCATTCCACGTGGCTCTAACCGCTCAACCCCAGCGGCACCCCAGCCCGGCCTCCAAGCGACGGCGGGATACGGCGTCGTGCTTTCAACTGCTGGAATCGTCATCGCCGCCTCCGCGCAGTATTGGCCGCAGTTCTGGTCCTCCGGCGGTGCCTTGGAACTGGAGGCCACGGACGATCCCCGGGCGAAGGAACTGGAACGCAGGATTGTGTTGTCGCAATACCTGACAGCGGTCAACTGCGCTGGTTCCTTGCCTCCGCAGGAAACAGGGCTGGTGTGCAACTCGTGGCGTGGCCGCTTCCACCTGGAAATGCATTGGTGGCATGCCGCGCATTTCGCGCACTGGAACCGGGTGGAGCTGCTCCTGCCGTCCCTGCGGTGGTACTCCACAGTCCTGGACAGCGCTCGGCAGACCGCCAAGGCACAGGGTTTGGACGGCGTGCGATGGCCCAAGCAGGTGGGTCCGGACGGCCGGGAAAGCCCCAGCACCATTGGCACCTTCCTCATCTGGCAGCAGCCACACCCGATTTATCTGGCGGAGCTGGTGTACAGGGCCAACCCCAGCCGCGAGGTGCTGGAGGAGTTCGCGGAGATTGTTTTCGAGTCGGCCGTCTTCATGGCCAGCTTCGCGCATCCCACGTCCCGCGGCTTTGAATTGGGTCCTCCACTCGTGCCGGCCCAGGAAAGCTACGGCTCCATCAGGGCTACGGTCGCCAACCCCACCTTCGAGTTGGCGTACTGGCAGTGGGGGCTCAGAACGGCTGCCGCTTGGCGGGAGAGGTTGGGCCTGGAACCGGTGGAGGAATGGTCGGTGGTAGCGGACGGCATGGTCAAGCCACGGGTGATCGACGACGTGTACGCGGCCATCGACGTCGAGCCGTTCACCATCCGCACCGACCACCCCTCCATGTTGTGCGCACTCGGCGTCCTCCCGCAGACGGACGTGATTGATCCAGCGACCATGCGGGCAACCCTGACGGCTGTGCTTGCCGACTGGGATTGGGGCAGCACGTGGGGCTGGGACTACCCCGTGATGGCCATGACGGCTGCGCGGCTGGAGGACCCGGAAGCTGCAGTGGACGCACTCCTGCTGGACGCCGGGAAGAACACGTTCCTCGCCAATGGACACAACCGCCAAACCGACTCCCTGCCGTTGTATCTCCCCGGCAACGGCGGATTGTTGGCTGCAGTCGCTTTGATGGCAGCGGGTTGGGACAACGGACCTGAGCAGCACGCCCCGGGATTCCCTTCGGACTGGACCGTGAAGTGGGAGGGGCTGGCCGAGGCCCCGTAGCCTCCCGCGTTGCTTTTAGTTGCGGCCCGGGCCCACGGCGGCACCCACGAGAGCCCCCAACCCGACGCCAATGAGGATGCCCAGGAAGGGCGAGTTGAAGATCAGCTGCCCAACGACGAGGCCTGCCGCAGCACCGACGAGACAGGCGATCCACAGCTGGTTGTTCATTCGCGCCTCCCGGGGCCAGGAAAAGGGTCAGGTACGGGGCGCTACGCGGCGCGAACCAAGGACCTTCGTGCGCGGTGCCTCTCCCGATTCGGCATCAGCCTCGCGGATCGCCGCCCACGACGCCGAAACAAGATAAACCTGGCTCACCAGGTTGAACCAGATCAGCAGGCCGATGATGATGGCGAACGACGCCAGGACGGGATTGTTCCCGGACCGGGCAAGGAGTTCGGTGCTGAAGAATTGAAGGACCGTGGTTCCGATCCCGGCCAGCGCCACCCCTTCCAGGAAGGCCGGGCGCCCCAGCTTGAGCCCGCCTGCCAGACGGAACAGTACTGCCGCCGTCGTGCAGTTCAAAAGGAGCGGAACCACGATCTTGACGATAGCGGCGATGGGCGCCGCCACGTCCTCGTTCAGCTTCAGCAAGCCGATGAACCAATCCGCGGCTGTTCCGAAAATCAGCGAGGCTCCGGCGCTGACTACCAGGATGACGCCCAGCAGCAGAAGGGTGCCGGCATCGATGGCTTTCTGCAGGAGCGCGTTGCGGACCAGTGGGTCGGCGTTCATGACTCCCCGCAGCCCTTCCCTGACGCTCGCAATCCAACCCAAGGACGTGAAAATGGTGACGGCGGCCGCTATCAGTGCGGTCCACCCGAGCCCGGACGGGTTGAGCAAGGAGTGGGGATCCACCAAGCCTTCGCCGCCGTTGACCTGCAGGAGGCCCGGTGCGGCGGCGGCCACGCTGCTGATGACGGCGTCTTCCAGGACCGGGTTGCCGCCCAGGACGATTCCGGCGATCGCGAAACCGGTAGTGAGGAGACCTGTCACCGAAAAGAACATGTTGAAGCCAATACCCGCGCTGAGCAATGGGCCGTGCTGCCGCGAGTAATGCTGGAACGAGCGCATGGCGCGGTTGGTGTTCAGCCTGGCCATGAAAACGGCGAAGTATGCACCTGCCCTGGCCGGGAAGCCCGCGCCGGAGCGCTTGGCGTGGCCTAATTCCTGCCGTTTATGCAGAAGCTCCAGTTTGAGCTTGGCCAGCTCAGTTGGCAGCGGAGGAGCGTCCGCCGCCGTGGCTTGGATCCGCTTGCTGTTCCTCGTCAGTATCGCCGCCAAAGTCGAGCTCTTCCCGTAGCTGCCATATTCCATTGGTGTCGTGCTCGTAAAGTCCCATGCTAACCACTGGGAACGTCGCCCGGTAATCCCTGAGCACCGTTTCGGCCTCATCAAGGTTTTTCTGGGCGACGTCGTGGGCCACCGTGACGTGCGGGTGGTACGGGAAGGGAAGCATCCGTTCAAGCGGGCCGCTTTGCAGCTTCTCGTGCAGCTGCACGCACTCCTCAAAGCCCTCTTCGACGTTGACGAAGACCACAGGCGACACGGGCCGGAAGGAACCGGTACCCGAGATGGTGATGTTGAACGGTTCCTGCGTTTTGGCGACTGCCCGCACGTGCTCGCGGGTTGCTGCCCAGTCCTGGGTGGGCGTGGTGGTGATCAGGGTGATGTGCGCAGGAATGACAGCCGCCATGGGATCACCGAACGATGCCCGCCATTCCTGGAGCTCCTGGGCGATCTCAGGCGGGAAGCCGAGAATCACGCCCACGCACATGGTGTCACCGGCACCACAATCGGCGCCGGTGACAGCCGGCTGGCTAGAATCGTCCGGACCGACACCCTTCCGGGCGTCGGTCTCGACGTTGAGCTGGCCAGCAGAGCACATGGGCTTAGCGGACTCCCTGCTCGCCGCGTACGGCGTCCCCACGGTACGGCAGGAAGCCGACCTTGGAATAGACATCGGCCAGGGTGGCTGAGGCGATCCCGCGGGCCTTGTCCGCGCCGAGGGCCAACAGGCGGTCCAGTTCTGCCGGGTCCGCCAGGAGCTCGTTGGCCCGCTCCCGGATGGGTGCGAGGTGGGTGGAGACGAGCTCGGCGAGGTCCACTTTGAGGTGGCCGTACATCTTGCCCTGGTAGTCGGCCACGATCTTTTCCACGGGTGTGCCGCTGATGGCCGAGTAGATGGTCAGCAGGTTGGAAACACCAGGCTTGTTTTCGCGGTCGTAGCGGATCTCGGTTTCGGTATCCGTGACGGCGGACTTGATGCGCTTGGCCACTGTCTTGGGATCGTCCAGGAGGTTGATCAGCCCGGCCGGTGATTCCGCGGACTTGGACATCTTGGCCGTGGGGTTCTGGAGGTCGTAGATCTTGGCCGATTCCTTCTGGATGAAGGCTTCGGGCACCTGGAACGTCTCGCCAAACCGGCTGTTGAAGCGGTTCGCGAGGTCGCGGCTCAGCTCCACATGCTGGCGCTGGTCTTCACCGACGGGCACGCCGTGCGGCTGGTAGAGCAGGATGTCCGCGGCCTGCAGGATGGGATACGTGAACAGGCCAACGCTCGCGTGGTCCGAGCCCTGCTTTTGTGCCTTGTCCTTGAACTGGGTCATGCGGGCGGCTTCACCCATGCCCGTGATGCAGTTCAGGACCCAGGCCAGCTGGGCGTGCTCGGGAACCTGCGACTGGACGAACAACGTGCACTTGTCCACGTCCACGCCGCCTGCAATGTACTGCGCGGCCGTAACACGGGTGCGGCGGGCCAGCTCGGCCGGATCCTGCGGCACCGTGATGGCGTGGAGGTCCGGAATGAAGAACACGGCGTCGTACTCGTCCTGCATCCGTACCCAGTTGACCAGGGCGCCCAGGTAGTTGCCCAGGTGCAAGGAGTCAGCAGACGGCTGCATCCCTGAGAGGACGCGGTGCTTGGCGCCGACGGCCAGCTTGGTGGACGCTGCGGCGCGTTCTTTGGCGGCGGTGCCGGTTTCAGTCGTGATGGAACTGGTCATGGAGAAAATACCTTCGGAAGCTCAGAGCCGGTAGTCGACTACCAGCGGTGCGTGGTCAGAGAAGCGGGTGTCCCACGAAGGCGCCCGGTCAACAACGGCCGAGAAAGCGGCTGCTGCAAAGCCCGGGGTGGCCAGGTGGTAGTCGATGCGCCAGCCAGTGTCAGTGTCAAAGGCCTTACCGCGCTGGGACCACCAGGTGTAGGGGCCGGCGACATTTCCTGCCAGGCCCCTGTGGACATCCCTCCATCCGATCTCTTCGCCGAGGAAGCGGTCGAAGTACGCCCGCTCCTCGGGGAGGAAGCCGGCACGCTTGACGTTGCCCTTCCAGTTCTTGATGTCGAGTTCTGTGTGTCCGACGTTGAGGTCGCCAACCACCAAGGCATGGTCGCTGTGCTTGGCGAGCTCTGGCAGCCTGACGGTCATGGCATCCAGGAAACGGAATTTGTCGTCCTGCTTGGGCGTCCCCACTTCGCCGGAGTGCACGTAGGCGCTGACGACGGAAAGAGTGGTGAAGTCGCCGGAAGCGGTCTGCACGGTGTAATCCGCCTCGACCCAGCGGCCTGAGGTGTCGAAGTAGGAGTCACCGATCCCAACGCGGGTAGCGGTAGGCTCCTGGCGGGAGGCGATGGCTACTCCGGCCCGGCCCTTGGCTTCAGCCTCGGTGTGGAGGATGTGCCACCCCTCGCCGATCAGCTTCCTGACGATGTCATCAGGGGCCCGCACTTCCTGCAAGCACAGGATGTCAACCTCGCGGGGCTCCAGCCATTCCGCCATGCCGTTCTTGTAGGCAGCCCGCAGGCCATTGACGTTGACTGATGCGATGCGAAGGAAATCCTTCTTCAATGCCGTACTCACCCGGTCCACTCTAGTCGATGATGGTTCCGGCTACGGGCTCCTCCGAGCCACCTGGGGACTTGATCATGTCCCGGGCGTTGGTGGCCGTGATGGCGATGGTTTCCAGTGCCCGGTTGATGGTGTCCTGGTCCGCAGCGGCTCCCTTGGCGCGTTCCCCGTCCACCACGCGCACCTGCACCTGCACGATCTTGAAGGAGTGGTCCAGCTTGAGGTCGCGGACTTCGTCTGCCTGGCTGCGCTCAGCGACAACGCGGGTGCCGCCGTTGTCAGCAACACCCGACGACGGCGCGCGGCCGGTTGCGGAGTTGAATGCCGCTTGCGCTTCGCTCAGCTTCGCCCCGGCCCGCTGCGCGGCCTTGCGAATGCTCAGCACCACGAAAGTGGCCAGAGCCAGCCAGCCGAAGGCCACTGCGGCGACGACCCAGCCCACGACGTCGTTCTTGTTGGCCGCGAAGATGACGGCCACCAGGAAGGCGATGATGACGACAGTCATCCCCAGGCCGCCGATGCGGAAGCCCTTGAACATGCCTTTGCCGGCGGGGGACGTGGACGGGCGCGGGTCACCGAGAGATTGCATGGCTCTATTCTCTCAAAAGAGCAATGGTGCCTGTGCCGGCTTCCACGGACGGCGAACACGGAGGCGTCATTTGAGGAACAGTTGGCGCAGCCGTCCGGTGGTCAACATGATCCCGAGCCCGATCATCACCACGTAATACCCCACATGGATGGCCGTGGCAGGGCTGAACGAGCCCACGCTGATCTGCCGCAGCAACTCCACGCCGTGCCACAGGGGCATGGCTTGGATGAACCACTGGATGACCTGCGGGTAGACGCTCAGCGGGTAGAACGTGGCACTGAACAAGAACATGGGCAGCAGGAAGAAGTTGATCCAGTCCATTTGCTGGAAGGTCTTCATGAAACTGGTAATACCCATGCCGAAGCTCGCAAAGCCAAAAGCGATCAACACCGATGCCGGGATGACCAGGATGGCCCACCAACTGGTCAGCAGCCCCATGACCCCCATGACGGCAGTGAACCCGGTGGCGTACAGCAGGCCGCGCAGCAGGGCCAGGAAGATCTCGCCGATGGCTACGTCCAGCGGTCCCAGCGATGTATAAAGCATCCCCTGGTAGAGCTTGGCGAAGTTCATCTTGAAGAACACGTTCCAGGTGGAATCGTAGATGGCCCCGTTCATGGCCGAGACCGCCAGCAGGGCGGGCGCAATGTACGCCGCGTAGCTGATCTCTCCGCCTCCCGGGCCCTGCACGGTACCCACGATGGAGCCCATCCCCACTCCCATGGCCAGAAGGAACAGCACCGGCTCGAAGAACCCGGACACCATCACCAGCCAAGTGCTCGACTTGGCCGCCATGAGCCCGCGTCCCACAACGGCCCGGGCGTTGCGGGAGTAGAGCGAGCCGAACTTCCGCTCGCGCGCAAGATCCGTGGCGCTGTGGCCGCCTGTCAGGACACTCATGAGCCCATCCTTTTCACGAACTGGCGTCGGACAAGGACCCATCCAATGATGGCTGTCGCCAGCAGGAACACGACGTGTGTGATGGTCAGCAACGGGTCCTGGTCCATGCCGTAAGTGAAGACCCTGCCCAACTCCGTTCCGTGCCAAACAGGCGAGATCCATCCGATCCAGCGGACCGCCAGCGGCAAGGTATCAAGCGGGAAGAAGGTGCCGGAGAACAGGAACAACGGCATCACGATGAACCGCTGGACCAAGGCGAACTGCCCCTTGTCTTGGGTGATGCTCGCGGCGTAGGCCATCAGCGGCAGGCCAAAAGACAATGCAGACACTGTGGCAACAAGGGCCGACACCCAACCCCACGGGCCCGGTGCGGCACCGAACAACGCCACCACCACGAAGTAGACCACCGACTGCAGCAGGAACCGGACTGTGCTGGCCATGATGTGGCCACTGGCGATCTGCTGCGGTATCAACGGTGAAGCATGCGGACCGTAGAACACCCGGCGCCATTTGAAGCCGTCCATGATGGGGTACGAGAACTCTCCCGACGCCGTCATCACCGCTGCGGAAACCAGCAGGGCCGGAGCCACGAACTCCAGGTAGCTGACGCCGCCGAACGCTGCCTCGCTGTTTGCGTCCACCAAGCTGGCGAGCCCAACCCCCATGGCGAACAGGTAGGCCACCGGCTGGCCCACGCTGTAAAGAATCACGGACCAGCCGTAATTGCGCATGACGCGCAGAACCTGTTCCGCATAGAAGAAGGAACCCCAGCGTCGTGCCCTGGCAGCCGAAACCTCAGGTGAGTGGGCCCGCAACGGCTGCGCCGCCGTCGTGAGCGGTTTACCCGGTGAGTCAGTCAACAAGGCTCCTTCCGGTCAGCCGCAGGAACACGTCCTCCAGCGATGAACGGCGCACCAGCGACGTCATGGGCCGCAGCCCACGCGACGTGACCTGCTCCAACGCGGCCTCGCCGTCGTGCGCGTAGATGAGCACGCGGTCGGGCAGCGTCTCCAGCCGCTCACCGATGCCTTGGAGTTCGACGCCGATTGTTGCGTTCCGCTCGGACCCGAACCTGAGTTCGAGTACTTCGCGCGAGGAGTGCTCGCGGATCAGGTTGGCCGGTGACCCTTCGGCCATGATCCGTCCCTTGTCCACCACGATCAGCCGGTCGCAGAGTTGCTCGGCCTCGTCCATGTAGTGCGTGGTGAGGATCAGCGTCACTCCACTCTCCTTGAGCCGGAAAAGCCTGTCCCAAAGGATGTGGCGGGCCTGCGGGTCGAGGCCTGTGGTGGGCTCATCGAGGAGGAGGATCCGTGGCTCGTTGATGAGCGACCGCGCGATGGTGAGCCGCCTTTTCATGCCACCGGACAGCGCATCCACCTTCGAGTTGGCTTTGTCCGTCAGCTGCGCGAATTCCAGGAGCTCGTCGGCTTTGGGCCGCAGGTAGCTCAGCGGGAGCCCGAAGTAGCGCCCGTACACGATCAGGTTTTCGCGGACCCGTAGTTCCTCGTCCAGGTTGTCTTGTTGTGGGACCACGCCCAGGTGCGCCCTCACCTCCGGGCCATGCGACTCGGGGTCCAGGCCCATGATGTTGAGCGATCCGGAGGTGCGCTGGGAGACGCCGCCGATCATCTTCATGGTTGTGGACTTCCCGGCACCGTTGGGCCCCAGAAGGCCGAAGGACTCCCCCGCGGGTACGTCGAAGGAGATGTTGTCCACGGCGGTGAGGTCACCATAGGCCTTGGTGAGGTTCCGGGCGCTGATGACGGTTTGCGGGTTCATGTCGGGGTTGGTTCGCGACGATTCTGATGGTGTCGGGGACTGTGTCGAGGAGCGGATGGCTTCATTGTGCACCCTCAGCAGACTAGTAGCGCCAGGGAATATGTGAAAGGGCTCTTGCAGATATTCCTGCAAGAGCCCTCTCGTTTCAGTTGGCCGGCCGGTCAACTGCCCGGCTGCGAGCGCAACACCTCCAGCCGCTGGCGGAACTCGGTCTCATCGATCTCGCCGCGGGCATAGCGCTCCCGCAGCACCCCTTCGGCGCCTTGGGTTGCGGCCCAGTGGTGGTTGCGGCGCCACGTACGCCGGCCCACAAAGATGAAGAGGCCGATCACGATGATCCAGAACAGCGGGAAGATGATAAAGAACGGCCAGAAGGGCCCGTCGCCCCACGGTCCGTGGGTGGCGACGGCGGCCGGCAACTGTGCCACCGCTCCCCCAAGCGTGGTGGTCTCCCCGACGATTGACGTCAATGCGGTGAACATGTCTTTGATCCAAACTCTGCGTCGCCGGTGCCCGGCGTGAACCGTCTTTCGGCTCTGGTTCGAGTCTGCCCGGGAGCGGCAGGTGGGGCGTCCGCCGTCGGGAGTCACCTTGCCGCGGCCGCCTACTCCCGGCGGAGTCCCGGCAAGGGGTCAGCTGCTCCAGCCCGGTTTCACCAGGCCTGATTCGTAGGCAAGGACCACCAGTTGGGACCTGTCGCGGACCATCAGCTTGGTCATGATGCGCGAAACATGGGTCTTGGCGGTGAGCGGTGTGATGAAGAGGCGTTCGGCGATTTCGGCGTTGTTCAGGCCCTCGCCCACCAGGGCCAGGACTTCGCGTTCGCGCTCGGTCACCTGGTCCAGCGGGACCACCTTGCCGGCAGCGCGGCTTTGGGACGCCAATTGGGCCATGATCCGCCGGGTCACCGACGGGGAGAGCAGCGCGTCTCCATCGTGCACTACCCGGACGGCCCGGATGAGCTCAGCCGGTTCCGTGTCCTTGACCAGGAAGCCTGCGGCGCCGGCCCGCACGGCTTCGGCAATGTACTCGTCCAGCTCGAAGGTGGTGAGGATGATGATGCGCGTATTGGCCATGGCAGGGTCGCCCAGGATTGTTCGGGTGGCGGTGAGGCCGTCGTCGTCCGGCATGCGGATGTCCATGAGGATGACGTCGGGCCTGTCCCGGGCCGCGGACCGGACAGCCTCGCGGCCGGTGCCTGCCTCACCCACCACCTCCATGTCGGGTTCGGCATCCAGGAGCGCCCGGAAGCCCGCCCGGATGAGGGTTTGGTCGTCGGCCAGGAGGATGCGGATCATGGTCGGGTTCCTTCGGGATGTATCGGCAGGTTCGCTTGGACGCGCAAGCCCGGCTCGAGGTTGTGAAGTGTGAGCGAGCCGCCCAAGGCGACCGCCCTCTCACGCATGCCCGTGAGGCCGTTGCCGGGGAGCGCGCCACCCATGCCCGCGCCGTCGTCGTCAATGGTCACCTCCAGCTCCCTGTCGGTTTGGGCAATACGTACGACGGCGGACTTGGCGCCTGAGTGCCTGCCGACGTTGGTGAGTGCTTCCTGGATGATCCGGTAGGCGGCTTCCTGCTGGGCGGGGCCAGCACCCGGGTGGTCGGCATTGTCCTCCAGCATGACCCGAAGACCACCGACCTGCGCGTTTCGCACCAACTCGGGGACACGGGCCAACGTGGGCCGTGCGGCGGGAGCCAGCGGGACGTCCTCGCGCAGCACGCCCAGGAGCTGGCGTACCTCGGTGAGTGATTCTTTACTGGCGGCCTTGATGGCTTCGAGGGCGGGCCTGAGCTTTTCCGGATCATCAGCACCGACGTGCAGGGCCACGGATGCTTGGACGTTGATCATGGAAAGGGAATGGGCCACGACATCGTGGATATCCCGGGCCAGGGTGAGCCTGTACTCGTCGCGTTCCGCCTTCTGCGCTTCCTCGCGGCGACGACGATATTCGGCGAACCGTTCGCTCCGCCGTCGGAAGCCCTGCCCCAACAGGACCAGGATCGCGGCCCACGCGACCCCCGCGGACGCACGCACCGGCCAGTTCTCGTCGCCCGTCATTGCCGACCCGGCGACGACCGCCGCAGCCGCGATTGCGGCGCCTGCCCACGCCTGCCACCGCAGTCCGGCAGCTGCCGTGAGCACGATTGCCAGCGCAAAGGACAAAACGATGGGCCCCCAGGCGTAACCCAACGCCAAATAAGCCCCGGTGGCGACGAGCGCGACCGGAAGCATCACCTGGGGCGCACGTTTCCGGAGGGCCAACCCGGCCGGGCCGGCCAGGAGCAGCAGGATCGCCAGCCCATCCAAAGGCCGGGGCGCGTCCTGGTGGCTTGCAGAAAACAGTGTTCCCACAATCTGGACCACAGCGACCGTGATGACAATGAAACTTGTGGGCGGCCCTGCGAAACGGCGGGGGCCTGCGATGGGCGGTGGCCCCGGACGCCGTGTGGGCTCAGGGGAACGGGGCTGCATACTCAGAGCCTAGCCGTGGTTGTTGTGCGGCGTCGTCGGGTTAACGGAGCAGGGCGCCTACTCCGTGGGGAGTAGGCGCCCTGCTGTGTTCGCGGGAACGCGGTGCTCGCGGAACCTTAGGCGATTCCGGCCTGGCGTTCGGCGCTCTCCACCACGTTGGCGAGGAGCATGGCGCGGGTCATCGGACCGACGCCGCCCGGGTTCGGGGACAGCCAGGCCGCGACGTCGGCAGCTGCCGGGTCCACGTCTCCGGTGACAACAGCCTTGCCGTTGCCGTCGTCCACGCGGCTGACGCCGACGTCGAGCACGACAGCGCCCGGCTTGAGGTCTTCGGCCTTGATCATGTGCGGCACACCGGCCGCGGCGATCACGACGTCGGCCTGCTTGAGTTCCGCAGGCAGGTCAACAGTTCCCGTGTGGGCAAGGATCACCGTTGCGTTGACTTCCTTGCGGGTCAAGAGGAGCCCGATCGGGCGGCCTATGGTGACACCGCGGCCGACCACCAGGACACGCTTGCCCTTCAGGTCGATGTCGTGGCGGCGCAGCAACTCCACACAGCCCTTCGGCGTGCAGGGCAGCGGAGACTTCATCTCACCGTTGACGTTGGCCACCAGGCGGCCGAGGTTCATGGGGTGCAGGCCATCGGCGTCCTTGTCCGGATCCATGGCCTCGAGGATGACGTCCTGGTCGATGTGCTTGGGCAGCGGAAGCTGGACGATGTAGCCGGTGCACTCAGGGTTCTCGTTGAGCTCCTGGACTACCTTCAGGAGGTCTTCCTGGGAGATGTCCTCAGGAAGGTCGCGGCGGATGGACTGGATGCCAACCTCGGCGCAGTCTTTGTGCTTGCCGCCCACATACCAGGTACTGCCGGGGTCGGAACCCACCAGGATGGTGCCCAGGCCCGGAACAATTCCCTTGGCAGCGAGGACGGAAACGCGGGTGGTCAGTTCTGCCTTGATGGCTGCGGCGGTGGCCTTGCCGTCGAGGATCTGTGCGGTGGACTGTGTCATTCCATCTGCTCTTTCTGGTGGGTGACCTGTTGGCTCATGCCAACGGGACCCACCGCCGTAGATGTGGCGGCGGGTCCCGTCGGCTCCGGTTCAATGCCCGGGTAATGCGTGTTCAGCCTTAAAGGGGCTGGTTACCACTGCTCGTGCTGCGGGTACAGCGGGAAATCGGCGGCGAGCTTGTCTACGCGGGCCTGGAGGGCTTCTACGTCCGTAGCCGAGCCGGCCTTGAGCGCTGTGGCGATGATCTCCGCAACCTCGGTGAACTCAGTGGCACCGAAACCGCGGGTAGCCAGGGCGGGCGTACCGATGCGGAGGCCGGAGGTGACCATCGGCGGGCGGGGGTCGAACGGAACAGAGTTGCGGTTCACGGTGATGCCCGCCGAGTGCAGGAGGTCTTCGGCCTGCTGGCCGTCCAACTGCGAGTTGCGCAGGTCAACCAGGACCAGGTGCACATCGGTGCCGCCGGTGAGGACCGAGACACCGGCCTCGGCAACATCTGCCTGGTTCAGGCGGTCGGCGATGATCTTCGCGCCCTCGAGGACGCGCTCCTGGCGCTCCTTGAACTCCTCGCCGCCGGCGATCTTGAACGCAACAGCCTTGGCCGCGATCACGTGCATGAGCGGACCGCCCTGCTGGCCCGGGAAGACGCTGGAGTTGAGCTTCTTGGCCCACTCCTGCTTGCCCAGGATCACACCGGAACGGGGGCCGGCCAGGGTCTTGTGGACCGTGGAGGTGACGACGTCGGAGTACGGCACCGGGCTAGGGTGCAGTCCTGCTGCAACGAGGCCGGCGAAGTGCGCCATGTCCGTCCAGAGAAGCGCGCCAACTTCGTCGGCGATGGAGCGGAAAGCAGCGAAATCGAGGTGGCGGGGGTAAGCGGACCAGCCGGCAATGATGACCTGCGGCTTCTCGGCGATGGCCTGCTCACGGAGCTTGTCCATGTCGATCCGGAAGTTGTCTTCTTCAACCTGGTATGCCGCTACGTTGTAGAGCTTGCCGGAGAAGTTCAGCTTCATGCCGTGGGTCAGGTGTCCACCGTGGGCCAGGGACAGGCCCAGGATCTTGTCGCCCGGGGTAATCATGGCCGAAAGGGCTGCGGCGTTGGCCTGAGCACCGGAGTGCGGCTGGACGTTCGCGTACTCTGCGCCGAAGAGTTCCTTGACGCGGTCGATAGCAAGCTGCTCAGCGACGTCGACGTATTCACAACCGCCGTAGTAGCGGCGGCCCGGGTAGCCCTCGGCGTACTTGTTGGTCAGGACAGAGCCCTGGGCTTCCATGACGGCGCGGGGAGCGAAGTTTTCGGACGCAATCATTTCCAGGGTGCCGCGCTGGCGGCCAAGTTCCTGGTTCAGGACTGCTGCGATCTCGGGATCGAGATCGGCGAGCGACTGGTTGCTGACAGACGCGGAAGTGGTTGTGGTAGTCACGGAGATCTCCTGGCTAGGCAACGGTGGTGCTACAGGTCAGGCTACCGGCAGCAGCATTCCCGCGTCCCGTAAATTACAGAGGGATTGGTCACGTGCGTGCAGCGGTAAGACATGACCCTCGGCCCAGGCGTACGATCCGTGGTCTTCATGATTGCCGCTCCCTGGTGGTAGTCCACCCAACGCCAGTTGCGACCCGTTAACAGTACAACAAGGCAGCACAGGTAGGCTTGATCGTGTGACTGAATCCACCGCTTTCGTAGTAACACTGTCCTGCCCTGACCGCCCCGGCATCGTTCACGCGGTAGCCGGCGCCTTGCTCGAGGCGGGATGCAACATCGCTGACTCCCAGCAATACGGAAGCCCCAGCACCGGCAACTTTTTCATGCGCGTGGAGGCAACGACGTCGAGCACGCAGACGGAACTGACAGCCGCGCTGCAGCCCGTGGCTGAATCGTTCGGGATGACGTGGCAGATCAACCCCGTCGGGCAAAAGGTGCGCACCCTGATCCTGTGCTCCAAAGACGCCCACTGCCTGAACGACCTCCTGTTCGCACAGCGCGCCGGAACGTTGCCCATTGAGATTCCGGCCATCGTGTCCAACCACCGGGACCTGGAGTCCCTTGCGGAGTTCTACGGCATCCCGTTCCACCACATTCCCGTGACGGCCGAGACCAAGGCAGACGCCGAAGCCGCGCTGCTCAAGCTCATCGCCGAACACGATGTTGAACTCACGGTCCTGGCCCGTTACATGCAGATCCTCTCCAATGACCTGTGCAAGGAGCTGAACGGCCGGGCCATCAACATTCACCACTCCTTCCTCCCGTCCTTCAAGGGCGCCAAGCCTTACCACCAGGCCCATGCCCGCGGTGTGAAGATCATTGGCGCCACGGCCCACTATGTGACAGCCGACCTGGATGAGGGCCCGATCATCGAGCAGGAAGTCATCCGCGTCGACCACGCCCGTACCGCGGAGCAGTTCGTTCAGATGGGCCGGGACGTCGAGGGCCGCACACTGGTGCAGGCGGTGCAGTGGCAGGCCGAACACCGCGTGCTGCTCGATGGCACCCGGACCGTAGTGTTCAACTGAGGGCCCGCCGCGCCCAACTAAGCTGGGCGCATGGCTCCTTCCTACACGTTCGCCGGGGACACCCCGGAAATCCATGACTCTGCTTTCGTGGCACCCACTGCGTCCATCATTGGCAAAGCCACGCTGGCCGAGGACTCCAGCGCCTTCTACGGCGTCTCAGTCCGGGCCGACACTGCCGCCATCAAGGTCGGCGCAGGGTCCAATCTGCAGGACAACGTAGTCCTCCACGCCGACCCCGGTTTTCCTTGCACCGTGGGCGAGCGCGTCTCCGTCGGCCACAGCGCTGTGGTCCACGGCTGCACTGTGGAGGACGACTGCCTGATTGGCATGAGCGCCACGATCCTGAACGGCGCTGTGATTGGTACCGGCTCCCTTATTGCGGCCGGTGCCGTGGTGTTGGAGGGCACTGTCATTCCCCCGCGCTCACTTGTGGCGGGTCTCCCGGCAAAGGTCCGGCGGGAATTGACGGACGAAGAGTTTGAAGGCGTGAAGCACAACGCGGCCCACTACAAGGAACTCGCTGCGGCGCACCGGGAAATGCACGCTTAAATGACAAATGCGAGGCCCGCTCTGCACCCTATCGTGAGGTTTTAGGGTGCAGAGCGGGCCTCGCAACGGAACCTAATCCAGGCTGATCGGACCGAGCTCCTCCAAGAGGTCACCGGGGCCCGGGTTGCCGGCAACGGACGAACCGCCGAGGTGGTTCACCACGCCCCACACAGCGTTGAGGCCGGTGGTCACAGCTCCTTCGGCCCAGCCCGCAGTGAAGGACACGTCATCCCCGGCAAGGAAGATGCCGCGCTGGTGCTCGGGCAACTTGTCCTGCTTGAAGTGCGTGAAAAGCCGCTGCTGGTATCGGTAGTGCCCGGGCAGGTTGGCTTTGAAGGCGCCCATGAAGTTGGGGTCCGCCTCCCAGGACACGGTGATGGGTTGGCCAACGATGTGGCTCGCGATGTCCACGCCGGGATAGATCTGCTCCAAGGAGTGCAGCATCAGCTTCACGCGTTCCTCGGCGCTGAGCGCCAGCCACTTCAGGGCGTCGTCGTTCCAGGTGTAGGACAGGAGGATGACAGCGGGCTTGTCCGGGCCGTCGTCGAGCAGGTACGTGGCCCGGTTGAGGCGGTCGGTGAGGGTCATGGACAAAACTTCGTGCCCGGTCTCCGGGTCGATGTCCTTCCAGAACGGTCTGTCCACCATGACGAACGTCTTGGACGACTGCATGTAGTGCGAGCGCTCGATCGCCGTCCACAGCTCGGCCGGGAACAGCGCTTCCTCGGTGTGGATGCGCGTTGACAGGAGCCACGATTGGCAGGTGGTCACCACGGCCTGGTACGTCGCTTCGCGGCCCCAGTTCTCCCGGACCAGGAGGTCGCCGTTTTCTGCGCGGCGGATGTTGTCCACCGCACCGCGTGGCGAGCCGGAGTGCAAGGACGAAAGGGACGTCCCTTCCGGCCAGTGCTTAATGCCCGACGGCGCGTGGTTCCAGAGTGCCTCGGGGAGCCTTTGCGCTCCTCCCGCGATGGAGCGGTGCTGATCGTCGGCGTCGGTGTAAACAACCCGGAGGATTTCGAGGATGGAGTTGGGGAAGTCCGTGTCCCAGCCGCCGGTCCCGAAGCCCACCTGGCCGAACGCTTCACGGTGCGCGAAGCCGGCTTCCTTGAAGGACTTGCTGGCAGCGATGAAGCCGTAGAAGGTTTGCTCGTCCAGTTCAGGCAGAAGCGCGTTCCACAGCTCCTTGATCCGCCGGGTGTCGCGGGCCTTGATGGCTTCCTGCATTTCGGCGAAGGCCGCGCCGTCGTTCACTGCGGCCTTCCAGGCATCGGCGACTTCGCGGAAGAACTCCGGCAGCTCATCAGCGGTGGTGGCATAGTGCTTCTTGCCGGCGAGCTCAATGACGGTGCTGGACGTGGCCGGGGCCATGGGGTTGGGGAAGTCGTTAGTGTCCAGGCCCAGCAGGTCCACGTAGTGGTAGAACGCCTTACCCGAGACCGGGAAGCGCATGCCGCCAAGGTCGGCTGTGACGCCGGGGGCGGACGGGAAGCTGGCTGTCCTGAGACGGCCACCGATCTGGTCGGCCTCGTAGATGACCGGTTTGAGGCCGAGCTTCATCAGTTCGTAGGCGGTGACCAGCCCGGACAGGCCGGCACCGATGATGGCCACTTCGGTGCCGTACAGCTCTTCTGGAACGGAGCCCAGCCCGTCAGGGTGGTCCAGGTAGTGGTCGTAGCTGAAGGGGAAGTCCGGATTCAGCATGGTGATCGGTGCTTCTCCGGGCGCTCCGGCGTCATCGACGTGAGGGAGTTCGGTGGCAATGGTCATGGGTTGTCTGCTTTCACAGGTTCCGGGCTGACGGCCCTGGTGGTCATTTCACGGTAGTCCTGCTCAGTGAGCGCGGCTACCTTGGAGTTCCGGCGTCCATAGCCGAAGTAGATGGCGATGCCCACCAACATCCATACCCCGAACGTCACCCAGGTGTCGGCGCCGAGGTTGAGCATCAAGTACGCGCACATCAGGGTGCCCAGTATCGGCGTGATGGGGTACAGCGGAACCCGGAAGCTGCGCTCAAGGTCAGGACGGTTGCGCCGGAGGTAGATGACGGCGACATTGACCAGTGCGAAAGCGAAGAGCGTGCCGATGCTGGTGGCGTCGGCCAGGGCCCCGAGCGGGACAAGCCCGGCGGTGAGGGCGACGACTGACCCGATGATCAGGGTTCCGGCCACCGGGGTGCCGGTTCGGCGGGAGACGCGGCCAAAGACCTTGGGCACCATGCCATCGCGGGACATGGACAGCATGATGCGTGTCTGTCCGTAGAGGACGGTGAGAACGATGCTGGCGATCGCCAGGACGGCGCCCACCGAGAAGACAAGTGCGATCCACGGCTGGCCGGTGATTTCGTGGAGGATCTGAACCAATGCGGCTTCGGTCCCATCAAACCAGCCCCAGGGACGGGCTCCGATGGCGGCGACGGAAACCAGGACATAGATGCTGGTGACGATCACCATGGAGAGCAAGATGGCGCGGGGAAGGTCACGTTTGGGGTTCTTGGCTTCCTCGCCGGCGGTGGAGGCAGCATCAAAGCCGATGTAGGAGAAGAAGACGCTCGACGCCGCGGCAGAAACACCGGCTGCACCCATGGGCATGAGCGGCTCGAAGTTCCCTGCGTTGAAGGCAGTGAAGGCTACAGCGCAGAAGAAGATCAGGATGCCCACCTTGATGATGACGATTGTGGTGTTGATCCAGGCGCTTTCCCGTGCACCCCGCACCAGCAGGATCATGGCAAGCACCACGATGATCAGCGCGGGGAGGTTGAGTACGCCCCCATCGCCCGGGGGCTGGCTGATGGCATCAGGCAGGACCTGCCCAAACGCTGCCAACGTCTCATTGACGTACTGCCCCGCACCCACGGCTACAGCTGCGACAGAGACCGCATACTCCAGCACCAGGCACCACCCGCAAATCCAGGCCATGCCCTCACCCATGGTGGCGTAGGAATAGGAATAACTGGATCCTGCCACGGGGACGAGGCCGGCCATTTCGGCGTAGGAAACAGCCGAGAGGAGCGCGGCCACGCCGGCGATGACGAAGGAGATCCAAATGGCCGGTCCCGCCAGCGGCACGGATTCGCCCAGGATCACCAGGATGCCGGTGCCAAGCGTGGCACCAACACTGATCATGGTCAGCTGGAGTACCCCAAAGCTGCGGACCAACGGCGTACCGCCCTCGCCGCCTCCGGCTTCATCGACCATCTGGCCGATGGGCTTGCGGCGCAGGAGCTGCGCACCGAGGCTCGGCCTCATCACGCTCACCGCCGCTTCGTTTTTGGTGTTCACAGGCACGGTCACCCTTGACGTCCCTTCAAAGTAGTTTCGATTTCCCCTCCACAAGACTGGCATGTGAGCCACCTCTCACTGCGGTGCAAAATGACCTATAGTGTTCAACCATGAGACGTAATGCACAGTATCAAGGGGGAGCCCCGGCCGCCCTTTCCGGACAGGTCACCGTAGACCTGTCCGCAATTTCAGACAATGTCCGGTCCCTGAAAAAGCGCAGCGAAGCGCCATATTTTATGGCCGTCGTGAAGGGCAATGCCTATGGTCATGGACTCGTGGAAGTGGCCCGCGAAGCAGTTGCGGCGGGCGCGGACTGGCTGGGAACCGCGCAGCTCACCGAAGCCATCGCGCTACGGCAAGCCGGAATCACCGTCCCCATCCTTTCCTGGCTTTATCTGGCATCCCAGACAAGCGCCACCATTCTTGAAGCCCTCGAAAACGACGTTGATGTTTCGCTTGGAAGCGTCGGCCAACTGGAGGTCCTGGTAGGCATCGCTGGACGCCTTGGTCGGCCCGCCGTCGTGCATTTGGAGCTTGACAGCGGCCTCAGCCGCGGTGGCGCGCGCAAGGAGGATTGGGCCGAACTGGTAGCCCGGGCGCGGCAGGCCGAACTCGACGGGACCCTGCGCGTTCGCGGCCTCTGGACCCACCTGGCCTGGGCCGATGTTCCCGCGCACCCCGGCAACGCCACCGCCGTCGCCGAGTTCGAAGACGCGGTACGTCAGGCCCGGGAAGCCGGCCTCACCCCCGCACTCCGGCACGTGTCCAGCTCCGCCAACATCCTGGACCGGCCCGAATTCCACTTCGACATGGTCCGGGCAGGACTGGCCATTTACGGCCTCGCCCCCGCCGATCACCTTGACCCGGCAGACTTCGGGCTGCGTCCCGCACTCAGCGTCACCGCCCCGCTGGTGATGGTCAAAAAAGTCCCGGCCGGCACCGGCGTGAGCTACGAACACCAGGCCATCACCTACGAGCCCCGCTACCTCGGACTGATCCCGCTCGGCTACGCGGACGGCATCCCCAAAGGCATCAGCGGACGCTCGGTGGTGAACATCGCAGGCCGCGCCGTACCGGTGATCGGCAAGGTCTGCATGGACCAGTTCATGGTCGACCTGGGCCCGGACGCCACCGGAATCGACGTCGGTGATACAGCTGTGCTGTTCGGGGACCCTGCCTGCGGGGCGGCGAGCGCCGACGATTGGGGCGCCGCAATCGGCAGCCACGGGGACGAAATCATCAACAGGATCGCCCCGCGCCTGCCCCGGGCCTACGCCACAGCCGCTTACCAGTGCCCCGACTACCAGGAGCCGGCAGCCGCCGGGCCGGGCAATGTCGCCTGAGCCCGCCACCGCCCGCCTGAGTTTCGTCACGCTGGAACAGTTCCTGGAGCAGCTGCCGCCGGAGTTGAAAATGCTTCACGACGGCGGCAGCGGCTCCTCGCTGCTGCGATGGGTGGAACCGAGTGAGCTTGAGGACCCCACGCCCTACCTGCCCGAGGGCGAGTTCCTCCTGACCGCCGGGCTGCCTTTCCTTGGGGAGGGCGGCTCGGCGGAGAAGGTTGACGCCTACGTCCAGCGGCTGGTGGAAGCGAAGGTGGCGGCACTTGGATTCGGGATCAGGCCCTATTTCGACGGCGTTCCTGACGTGCTGCTGGACGCTTGCCGCAGGCACAACCTCACCCTGTTCGAGGTGCCCGAATCCGTGCCCTTCGCGGCGATCGGCTTGGAGTTCTCGCAGCTCCTGGAAAGCGACAACGCACGGGTGTTCCGCCATCTGGCCGACACCAACCGACAACTCATGCGGGCAGTCCTCTCCCCCAGGCCCGAACACGAGCTGCTCGCCGCACTCGTGCAGCGGGTGCCGGTGTGGGCCGTGCTGGTGGGCGCGGACGGACGGGTCCGGGCGCGCGGGCACAATGCCGGCGGCAGCACCGGCGTCGAACATTCCCTCCTGGAACCGATGCTGGGCAGGTTGCTGTCCGGGAGCGGGCCGCGCGTGGAGATGGACGGCTTCGACCAGCCGGGGTCGGCACTGGTGTTCGGGCATCCGCTGCGCAGCACCAAGGACGCGAACCTGGGTGCCTTGATCCTCGGCTCGGACACGCCCCTGACACCTGCGCAGAACAACGTAGTGCAAGCTGCGGTGGGGTTGCTGGAGCTGCTGGTGAGGCAGAGGACCAGCGGCTCCCTCGCCCCGAGCCAATTGGCCACGGCGGTCCTCCTGCACCCGGAATCGCTGGCCACGGGCGGGACCAAACATGTCAACGGTTTGAAGGACCTGCTTGCGCAGAGCCTGTCCTCCACGCGGTCGGCGCAGATGCGGGTTGTGCAGGGGGTCCGGGTGGACGGCGCGGCGGATGAAGGGCCCGTGCGGGAGCTGCTGCAATGGAGGCGGCTGTTCGATACCAAACTCGTGGAGATTACCGACTATGGTTTCGCGGCCATCACCCGGCTGCGCGTTGACGATTCCTTGCTGGCAGATGTCGAGAAACTCGGTTGGCGGCTGGTGATCGGAGAGCCAACGGAACTGACCGGGCTCACGGCAGCGTACCAGCGGGCAAGCTCGTTGCGGAGCCGTGTCGTGTCCAGTGGAGCCAGTGCCCGCGTGGATGAGATTTCGTGGACCGTGGCCGGTCTCTTGGGACGTGATGCGGGGAGCATGCTGGCGTCACGGCTGTTGTCTCCCGTGCTGTCGCTGGAGCCGGACCGCAGGGATCCGCTGTTGGGCGTCCTGCGCGGCTGGCTCAGTGAAAATGGCAGCTGGGACGGTTCGGCCAAACTCCTGGGGCTGCACCGCAACAGCGTGCGTCGCCAAATCGGCGTGCTTGGGGAGCTGTTGGAGATGGACCTCAACCAGGCACAGGTGCGGGCCGAGTTGTGGTTTGCCCTGCAGTACGTGGACGATCTCCTGGCAGCGGGCGCCACCGCTTCAGAATAGGCTCGACCCTATGGAAACCTTGGCTGTCATAGCGGTGCCGATCGCCCTTGCCCTCGGCGTCGTCTGGAGAAGCTTCCGCCAAAAGAGGAAGGCGAAGGACAAGCCACCCGCCCACAGGGGAACATTCCAATCCCAGCGTGGCCGGGTTTACCGGGACGGCGGTACGTACAGGAACGCCAGCCCGAGTGACGGCACGGGCGGGGGCTATTAGTCCGCGCGGCTGCCTGAGGGTGGATAGCGGACAGCGTTAGTTGCCATGTTCCCAGCTGCCATAAAGGTCCGGCCGTCGTTCGCGCAGGTATGGGACTTCAGCCCGTGCCGCCTTAACGGCTTCCGTGCCCACCTCGGCGAACAGCAGCGTCGCGGACTCCCCCGCGGCGGCAAGCAACGAGCCGTCCGGTCCGGCCACCACGCTGCCGCCCAGGAAGTTGTAGACGTCCTCGTGTCCGGAATGGTTGGCGTAGGCCACGTTGAGCTGGCTTTCCAAAGCGCGGGCCCGGATGAGGACCTGTGGGACGTTCTCGAATCCGGCGGACAGGGCTGTTGGCACGAGTAGAAGTTCGGCACCCCTGGTTGCTGCGGCCCTGACGGCTTCCGGGAATTCGACGTCGTAGCAGATCAGCATCGACGTCCGGATACCATTGAAATCCACGACGGCGGGAGGTTCTTGGGCGCCGACGAACGCCTTGTGTTCCTCCTGGCCAAAAAGGTGGACCTTGGCGTAGTTGAGGACCTCGGCGCCGGTTGCGTCCAGCAAAGTAGCCGTGATGTTCCAGGCGCCATGAGTTGCAGGCGACTCTGCGCCGTCGTGCGTTTCTTGGCCCGACGCTACGGCAGGAAGGCTGTAGACCAAGCCAATGCCGTGCTTGCGGGCGATCCCGGCGAGCCGTTCCCGAATGCCTGGCAGCGTGGCGGGGTCGAGTTCAGCATGCAGCCGCAGTGGTGCGTATCCAACAGGAAACAGCTCCGGCGTGAGGAGCAGCCCGGCACCGGCGTGGGCGGCTCGCTGCGCGGCGTCGTCGATGGTGCGCAGGTTCGCCTCGACATCCATGACGGAAGCGTTGGCCTGCAGGACGGATAGCAGCATCATTACCACCTAGGTTTTCGCTAAATCCCGGACGCTCGTCTCAAGGCCGGGACGTTTCTTGATTCAAGCCTAGGCCGGGAACCGTCCTGGCGACTGAGGCAATTGGACCCGCGGACTTCCAAAATGGGACGCATTGCCCGCTCCCGTCGCGTTGTGAGGCCCGCTCTGCACGGTACGGCGCGCACTAACCCCGCAAACCGGGCCCCGCAATGCTTAGAGGGCTTCACAAGGGGTACATAGCCAATCATCTTGTGTTGGAGTATGTCGGTGAAGCTTGACTCACTGTGTTCACTTCTTGACTACAAGGATGCTTCTGGGGCAATCTTCTTGTCATGCCCGCTACACAGCGCTCAACGAAGAGCCACCCTCGAAAACCCGGCTCGCAGTCGGCGCTCCGCCACCTGAATCAACAGCGCATCATCGAGTGCTTGCTGAGCGGGCCATCCACGCAGGCAGAGCTTTCGCGTCAGACCGGGCTCTCAACGGCAACGGTGTCCAACATCGTCAAAATCATGCAGGACGCCGGCCTCGTCTCCACTGAACCCACCACCAGTTCCGGCCGCAGAGCCACCAACGTGAGGCTGAACAGCAACGGTGCGGTCGCCGTCGGAATCGACTTTGGACGCCGCCACCTGCGGGTGGTGCTGGCCTCACTGGGCTACCACGTCATTGCCGAGGATTACATCGAATTGCCGCTCGGTCACCAGGCAGAAGAAGGCATTGAAGCGGCCGTCCAACTGCTGGAAAAACTGCTCCGCGAAAACGGTATCGACCGGACCGCCGTGGTGGGAGCCGGCGCGGGTATTCCGGGACCCATTGACCGACGAACAGGCACCGTGGCCCAAGGTGCGATCCTGCCCGAATGGGTGGGCATCGACATCCTCCACCGGCTGGAGGAAGCACTCAATTGCCCCGTATTCGTTGACAACGACGCGAACTTGGGCGCACTGTCCGAAGTGACATGGGGACCGCACAGCGGCGTCTCCAACCTGATGTTCCTCAAGATCGGATCCGGCATCGGCGCGGGCCTGATCCTCAATGGATTTCCCTATTACGGCAACGTGGGAATCACCGGGGAGATCGGCCACGCAACCATCCACGAGCATGGACTGGTGTGCCGGTGCGGGAACAGGGGTTGCCTCGAAACGATCGCCTCCACAACCACCATGATCGAGTTGCTGGGGCGTGGGCAAGAGTCGCTCCTGACACCCCAGGATATTGTCCGCAATTGCCTCGCCGGGGACTCCGCGACGCAGCGGGTGGTGGACGACGCCGGACTGGCCGTCGGCCGCGCTTTGGGCAACGTATCCAACCTGATCAACCCGGAGGTGATCGTGGTGGGTGGTCCTCTCGCGGGGCTCGGTGACCTGCTGCTGGACCCAATCCGCCGCGGACTGGTCAGGCACGCAGTGCCCGTTGTGGGCGAGACGACACACCTGGCCATGTCCTCGCTGGGGGCACGTGCAGAGGCGCTCGGAGCGGCCGCTTTGGTGTTCCAACACGCGGGTATTACTGGCAGGTAACGAAATCGTTAGCTGGATGATGCGTTCAAGTCTTGACGACAAGCCGGGTGATCCAGTTTACTTTTTCATCAGACAGCTCCGCCGTTTGCGGGGCCGACAACGAAGTCATGCATTGGAGGCGTAAGGGCTGATGACATCCCTCGACACGCAAGGTGATCCCATCCTTTTGGAGATGCGTTCGATCACGAAGGAATTCCCGGGCGTGAAGGCACTGTCCAATGTGAGCCTCCGGGTGATGGCTGGCGAAATCCACGCCATCTGTGGTGAAAACGGAGCAGGGAAATCCACCCTCATGAAGGTCCTCTCCGGCGTTTACCCTTACGGGAGCTACACGGGCGACATCGTGTACCAGGCCGAGACGCAGCAGTTCAAGGACATCCGTGCCAGCGAGGCCGCAGGCATCGTGATCATCCACCAGGAACTGGCATTGATCCCGGAACTGTCCATCATGGAGAACATCTTCCTGGGCAACGAACCCACAAAGTGGGGCGTTATCGACTGGGCGGAAGCCCGCAAGCGCTCCCTGGAACTGCTGGCCCGCGTAGGCCTGCGGGACGACCCCGATACCCCCATCAAGGAAATCGGCGTCGGCAAGCAGCAGCTCGTGGAAATCGCCAAAGCGCTGAACAAGTCGGTAAAGCTCCTGATCCTGGACGAACCAACGGCTGCGCTGAACGAATCCGACTCCCAGCACCTGCTCGACTTGATCCTTGGCCTGAAGGGTAAGGGCGTCACCTCGATCATCATTTCCCACAAGCTCAACGAGATCGAACAGATCGCCGATGAGATCACCATCATCCGCGACGGCAAGTCGATCGAGACCTTGAACGTCAAACGCGACGGCGTGGACGAAGACCGCATCATCAAGGGCATGGTGGGCAGGACGCTCGAGTCGCGCTTCCCGGACCACGAGCCCAAGATCGGCGAAGTCTTCTTCGAGGTCAAGGACTGGACCGTGGGCCACCCGCAGATCCAGGACCGCCTGATCTGCAAGGGCTCCAACTTCTACGTACGGCGTGGCGAGATTGTGGGCTTCGCCGGCCTGATGGGTGCCGGGCGGACCGAACTGGCCCGTTCCTTGTTCGGCCACTCCTACGGCCGCTTCATCAAGGGCCAGGTGTACAAGGACGGCAAGCCGGTGAACCTCCGCAGCGTGCGGGCAGCGATCGACGCCGGACTCGGCTACGTCACCGAGGACCGCAAGTCCCTGGGCCTGAACCTGTTGGATGACATCAAGACCACCACAGTGGCGGCGGCCCTGGACAAGATCAGCAACTACACGGTGGTGGATACCCGCAAGGAGTTCTCCGTAGCGGAGGACTACCGCAAGTCACTGCGCACCAAGACCCCCTCGGTTGAGGAAGGCGTAGCAAAGCTTTCCGGTGGCAACCAGCAAAAGGTGGTGCTTGCCAAGTGGATGTTCACCGATCCCGACCTCCTGATCCTGGACGAACCGACCCGCGGAATCGACGTCGGCGCCAAGTACGAGATTTACGGCATCATCCAGAAGCTGGCGAACCAGGGCAAGGGAGTGATTGTCATTTCCTCGGAGCTTCCTGAGCTCCTGGGCCTGTCCGACCGCATCTACACCATCTTCGAAGGCGCCATCACCGGCGTCCTGGACAAGAACGAAGCAGACCAGGAAAGCCTCATGAAACTCATGACTTCCGCCCGCAAATCCGCCTGACCCGTTGGCCCAGCCTCACCCCTTCCTGACACAAGGACCAAAACAATGAACGCGCTCAAGAAGCTATTTGGTGGCAATACCCGCCAGTTCGGCATGATCTTCGCCCTGGTGGCACTTATCGTCTTCTTCCAGATCTTCACCGAGGGACGCACGCTCACCCCCGGCAACGTGATCAACCTGTTCAACGGCAACTCCTACATCCTGATCCTGGCCATCGGCATGGTGCTGGTCATCATCGCCGGCCACATTGATCTTTCCGTGGGCTCGGTGGCCGCTTTCGTGGGCGTCTTCGTGGCTCTCGCGATGCGGGACTGGGGCTTCCCCTGGTGGGTCGGGGTGCTCTTCGGCCTGTTCCTGGGCGCGGTGATCGGTGCCTGGCAAGGGTTCTGGGTGGCCTACGTGGGCATACCTGCCTTCATCGTGACACTGGCCGGCATGCTGCTTTTCCGCGGCTTCAACCAGTTCGTGGGCAAGTCCAACACCATTCCCGTTCCCAAGGAATTCCAGTTCATCGGTTCCGGGTACCTTCCTGAAATCGGGCCGAACACCGGCTTCAACAACCTCACCGTGCTTATTGGCCTGGTCGCCATCGCCTTCGTGATCATCATGTCCCTGCGTGCCCGTGCCGCAGCCAAGGCCCTTGGCGCCGAAGTTCCGGAACTCTGGGTTGAGGTCACCAAGCTGGTCCTGATCTGCGGTGCGATCCTCTACGCAACGTACCTGTTCGCCACCGGCCGTCCCGGCACCTCCTTCCCCATCCCCGGCCTGATCCTGGCTGTGCTGGTCCTCATCTACGGCTTCATCGCCGACAAGACGGTCCTCGGCCGCCACGTCTACGCGGTGGGTGGCAACCGCCACGCAGCGGAACTGTCCGGTGTGCAGTCCAAGAAGGTCAACTTCATGGTCATGATGAACATGTCCATCCTGGCTGGCCTGGCCGGCATGATCTTCGTAGCCCGCTCCACCGCATCGGGTCCGTTCGACGGCGTCGGTTGGGAACTGGATGCCATCGCCGCAGTCTTCATCGGTGGCGCTGCCGTCACCGGTGGTGTTGGTACGGTTATCGGCTCGATCGTCGGTGGTCTGGTCATGGCTGTCCTGAACAACGGCCTCCAGCTCCTCGGCGTTGGCGCCGACCTCACCCAGATCATCAAGGGCCTGGTGCTCCTGGCCGCCGTGGCCTTCGATGTCTACAACAAGTCCCAGGGCAAGCGCTCCATCACCGGCATGTTGATGAAGAACTTCCAGCGCAACAACGAGATCCAGCCCCAAGAAGCCACCTCCACCAAAGAGGTCATTTCCAAGGAAGCCTGACAGGTTTCCGCACGACTCGCTCCACCCCACCCACACAGAAAGTGAACCAAGATATGCGAATGTTTGGTAAAGCAGGAAAGGCAGCAGCAGTCGCTGCCATCGCGGCACTGGCGCTGACGGCCTGCGGCCGCACTGACAGCGGCTCAAGCAGCAGCACAGCTGGCGGGGAAGCGTTCCCCAAGGACTCGCTGATCGGCGTCGCACTTCCGCAGAAAACCAGTGAGAACTGGGTCCTGGCGGAGAAGCTGTTCAACGACGGCCTCACCGGCGCCGGCTTCAAGGCCGACGTCCAGTTCGCCAACGGCGGCGTGTCCGAGCAGCAGAACCAGATCAGTGCCATGGTCACCAAGGGTGCCAAGGTGATCATTGTGGGTGCCATCGACGGCGCCCAGCTGGGTACGCAGCTCAAGCAGGCCAAGGATTCCGGCGCAACGGTCATCGCTTATGACCGCCTGCTCCTGAACACCGAGAACGTGGACTACTACGTGGCCTACGACAACTTCAAGGTTGGTGTCCTCCAGGGCCAGGCCCTGCTGGACGGCATGAAGGCCAAGAAGCCGTCCGGCCCGTACAACATTGAGCTCTTCGCCGGTTCCCCCGACGATGCCAACGCGAAGGTCTTCTTCGACGGCGCCATGAGCGTCCTGAAGCCGAAGATGGACGACGGCACCCTGAAGGTAGTTTCCGGCCAGACCTCGTTCGAGCAGGCTGTTACCCAGGGTTGGAAGGCTGAAAACGCCCAGCGTCGCGCTGACACGCTGCTCACCGGCAGCTACGGCACCGCTTCACTGGACGGCGTCCTGTCCCCGAACGACACCCTGGCCCGTGCAGTGCTGACGTCCGTCAAGGCCGCCGGCAAGCCGCTCCCCGTTGTCACCGGCCAGGACTCCGAAGTTGAGTCCGTCAAGTCGATCATGGCCGGCGAGCAGTACTCCACCATCAACAAGGACACCCGCAAGCTCGTTGAGCACGCCATCACCATGGTGAAGGACCTCCAGGCAGGAAAGCAGCTGGAGATCAACGACAAGGACTCCTACAACAACGGCGTCAAGACCGTTCCGGCATTCCTCCTGCCGCCACAGATCGTGACCAAGGAGAACGTCAAGACGGCTTACGTTGACGATCCGGTATTGGGCCCGATCACCAAGTAACACCTCTTTGCAGCAAGCCCGGTCCGCCAAACAGGCGGGCCGGGCTTTTGCTTTGGCAGCCCACGCTTTCACAGCCCACACATAGCTTCGGCTGGTGCACCGCACAGCAGCGCTCAGCAGTGTTGGTCCTGCGGCCCGCGCCTGAGCGGGCCGGACAATCTGCAGGTCCAGAGGAGAAACGTGAGCGTCCTTGCCCGAAGCGTAGGCAATGCCTTCCGCAACAAGATCAGAACGGCGGCGGTTGTTGCCGTCCTGGCCGTAGCCATCGGCTTGGCTTTGGCCATGCTCGTGGCCAACCAGGCCGTCGGTGCCAAGGTCCAGGAGCTGAACGCCTCCGTGGGGACCACCCTGACCGTCAACCCCGCAGGCGGGCAAGGCTTCGAAGGCGGCGGTGAACCGCTCACGACGACGGAAGCCCAGACCGTGGCCTCGGTCGCCAACGTGACGTCCGTGGTGGGAACCAAGGCGCTGCGGCTCCAAACCGCCAGCACGACGACGGCAAGCACCGGAGCGACCACCGGCACCACCCAGCAGGCCGGCCCCGGTGGCGGCTTTGGTCCGGGCGGGCAGCAGGCGACGGTGAGCACCAACCTGACGGCCGCCGTCGACGCCGGAACGCTTGGCAACCGCAACAGCTCCACCGGTTCCACCACCCAGCCGACACGCACCTTGCCCATCACGGCAACAGGAACCGGCGCCGAGGTGGACAGCACAGGTAAGGCCCTGAACATCACAAGCGGTACCGGCCTGGGCGACTACACCGCGGCCGAAGCTAAAGCCCTGGTTGGCAGCTCGCTTGCCGAGAAAAACAACCTCACCGTGGGCTCAACCTTCACCGTTCAGGACAAAACGTTCACGGTCGCTGGCATCTTCGACGCAGGAACCACTTTTGGCAACAACGCCGTCTACGTGACACTGCCCGAAGCCCAGGCCCTTGCCGCAACCCCTGATGAACTCTCCACCATGATCGTCACGGTCAACAGCATGGAGAACGTGGACAGCACCAAGACCGCCGTCCAAAACGCACTGGGCGCGGACAAAGCCGACGTCACCCAGGGCCAGCGCAACCTCGAAACCGCCGTCAGCTCCCTGAACAGCGTCAAGAACATCTCCCTGATCGCCTTCATCGCCGCACTGGCCACAGCTGGCATCATCATCCTGCTCATCATGGTGATGCTGGTCCGCGAACGCCGCCGCGAAATCGGCGTCCTCAAGGCGATCGGCGCCCCGAACCGCACCATAGGCCTGCAATTCGTGCTGGAGTCCCTGGTGCTCGTGGCCCTCGGCAGCGTAGTGGGTGCCGTCATTGCCTCCCTTGCCAGCGGCGGCATCGCTTCCGCGCTGATCAGTTCCAACACCACCACGACGGCGGCCACCAGGACCCAGCGGGGTGGCGGCCTGGCCGGAGCCGTGCCGAACGGTGCACTGCCCGGTGGTGGCGGCTTCCCGGGTGGTGGGCAGGGAGGTCCGTTCGGCGGCGCTTCCCAACTGCTGACCTCCGTTACGGCCAGCGTCTCCCCCGGTGTGCTCGCTGCAGGCATCGCAGCCGTGTTCGCTGTAGCCATCATCGGCGCCCTGATACCCGCGCTGCTGACTGCACGTATCCGCCCCATCGAAGTACTCCGAGGAGAATAGCTGTGATTGTAGTCAAGGATTTGGTCCGTCAGTTCAAGTCCGGCGACCGGACCATCAAGCCGGTCAACGGCGTCAGCTTTGAACTCGGGAAAGGTTCGCTCGCATCCATCGTCGGCAAGAGCGGCAGCGGCAAAAGCACGCTGTTGTCCCTCCTCGGCGCGCTGGACAAGCCCACTTCGGGAGACGTCGTCGTGGATGGCGTCAGCCTGGCGGGCCTGCCGGACGGCAAACTGACCGAATACCGGCGCCGGGACATCGGCTTCGTGTTCCAGCAGTTCAACCTGATCCCCAACCTCAGCGCCGTGGACAACGTGATGCTGCCCATGGAGTTCGCCGGTGTCCGCAAGTCGGCCCGTTTGCAGCGGGCCAAAGAGCTCTTGGAGCAGGTTCAACTGGATCCGGAGAAGCACGCACGCAGGACCAACCGGCTCTCCGGCGGCGAGCAGCAGCGCGTGGCCATTGCCCGTGCCCTGGCCAACGAACCCAAGCTGATCCTCGCCGATGAGCCCACCGGAAACCTGGACGAGCAGACCGGCGAGCACATCATCGAGCTTCTCAGTTCACTGAGCCGCGACCACAACACCACCATCCTGGTGGTCACCCACGACCGGAGCCTGGCCCAGAAAACCGAGCGCTGCTTCCGGCTGCAACAGGGCCGGCTCACGGAGGAGGTCAGAAGCGGATTGCGTCAATAACCTTGACGCGCACCGCCACCAGGTGGGGCGCGCCCGATTCCCGCCGCGCGCGTCCCGTGTTCCCTGCGGGCGCTCCCGTTTCCGCCGGGCGCACCCCACGCTCCCGGTGTGCGCACCCGTTCCCGCACCGCGCACCAGAGGTTCCGGGTGCGAGCGGCGCGAAAGGGTGCGCACCGCAGCACACCCGAAATCCCACACTCTCCCAGGCCGAGCCCTGGCCGCATCGTGCACAGCGCACCCGTTTCCGCCGGGCGCACCCCACGCTCCCGGTGTGCGCACCCGTTCCCGCACC
>NZ_JBEEII010000002.1:338026-352091 GCF_040137855.1 Paenarthrobacter sp. CAP02
GCACCGCGCACCAGAGGTTCCGGGAGCGAGCGGCGCGAAAGGGTGCGCACCGCAGCACACCCGAAATCCTACACTCTCCCAGGCCGAGCCCTGGCCGCATCGTGCACAGCGCACCCGTTGCCGCCCGGCGCACCCCACGCTCCCGGTATGCGCACCCGTTCCCGCACCGCGCACCAGAGGTTCCGGGAGCGAGCGGCGCGAAAGGGTGCGCACCGCAGGGGCTTGACCGCCAACCCTTGCGCCGAATGACTTGCGCCGAATGACTTGTGCGAAATGAGAGGATGGCACTCATGACCCTCCCCATCGCCAGGCCGTGGCTGTTCGAGCAAACCAACCAGGATCCCCGGGCAGCGACCGGACGGCCGTTGCGGTGGGGTGTGGTGTCCACGGGCAACATCGCCAACAGCGTCTCCCAGGACCTGGCGCTGCTGGAAGACGCGGAACTCTATGCCGTTAGTTCACGGACCCAAGAGGCAGCGGATGCTTTCGCCAGTGCACTCGGCTTCGCCAAGGGTTACGGGGACGACGGCGGTGTTCCCGGCTACCAGCGGATGTTCGCCGACCCCGCGGTGGACGTGGTGTACATCGGCACTCCGCATGCCCAGCACTTCCAGATCGCCTCCGCCGCACTGCGGTCCGGCAAGCACGTCCTCTGCGAGAAGGCCCTGACCATCAACGCCCGCGAAGCGTCGGAACTGGTGAAGCTGGCCAAGGAAAACAAGGTGTTCTTCATGGAGGCCGTGTGGAGCCGGTTCCTGCCCAGCATGCAGCGCGCGTTCGAGATCGCCGGTTCAGGTGAGCTTGGGAGCATCCAGTGGGTCAGCGCAGATCTGGGTTTCCCGGCACCCTACGATCCCACCGCCCGGATCTGGGCCCTGAACGATGGCGGCGGGGCGCTCCTGGACATTACCGTCTATCCCCTGCTCTGGGCGCTGGGAACCCTTGGCTTCCCTCAGTCTGTCACTGCCATCGGATCGCTGAATGAGGACGGCGTGGACACCCAGAACGCACTGACGCTCGGGTACGCCGACGGTGCGCAGGCCCAGCTGACGTCGTCCTTGATGGCGCACGGGCCGCGGACTGCCACGGTCGCCGGAGGATTGGGCTTCCTGCAAACAGTCGGGTCGGTAAACAACCCCCGCGAACTGCTCATCAGGGTTGGCTGGGACGAGCCCCGGCACGAGCACTTCGACGTGGTGGGCATCGGCTACACGTACGAACTCCGCGAAGTGACGCGATGCGTCCAGCAAGGCCTCACCGAAAGTCCCGTGATGCCGTTGGAGGACTCGGTCAACGTGATGCGCTTGTTTGACGGTGTGCGCTCACAGCTGGGTATCCGGTACCCGAACGACGCACGGTGAGTGCCGCCGCCGTCGTGATTTAACCCAGGTGAGCTAGCGACCCCGAGCCGGCTGGCGCGCCAATTTGCGGTCCAACGACAGTGCTCCGGGGCCCAGGAAGACGAACGCCACGGCAATGGCGAAATAGATAATCAGGAGCTCGGCCGTCACCCCGGCCGCGTCGGTGAGCAGCGGCTTGCCCGCCTCCGTCACGAACCAGATCGAGGCGAACAGGATCGCCGCGAGGAACCCGGCCACGCGGGTCAGCGCACCCAGGACCAACAGCGCGCCAAGGCCAAGCTCGCCCGCGATGACCAACCAGGCAATGAGTTCGGGCTTCTGGACACCCATGGCGGCCACGGACGCGGCGAAAGCTGCGTGTCCGGCCATGAGCTTCTGGAGGCCGTGGACCACCATTAGCGCACCGAACACCACGCGCAGGATGGCGACACCGCGGGAGGAGGACTGGGGAGAGGGGTGAAGGAATTTCACCGTCCCAATCTTCCACGTCCGCGGGTCAGGCGCCAACTAGGACAACAGCGAGGGGATGTCCTTCACGCCGTCCAGGATGTGATGGTGCGGGTGAACGGCGAGGTCTTCGCGGCCGAGCTTACCGGTCAGGACGCCAACGGCGGTGACGCCTGCGTTGTTGGCGGCGGCGAGGTCGTTCACGGTGTCGCCGGCAGCGATCACTGCCCGGACGTCCTGCACCCCGGTCAGCTCCATGGCACGGTGGATCATGTGCGGGGCCGGACGCCCCGCGGCTACCTCATCGGAACATACGACGGCGTCCAGCAGGTTATCGTCCTCGACGCTCCAGCCCAGCCGCTCAAGAAGGGGACCGGCGACATCGCGGGAGAAGCCGGTAGTCAACGCCACTTTGACGCCGCGGCGGCGCAACTCCCGGAAAGCGTCCTCCACACCGTCCAGGGCGACCGGCGGGTTGGCGTCGTAGAACTCCACGAGCAATTCCTTGAAACGGGTGAAGGCGGCCTCCACAGCTGGGGGTGTCGCGGTTCCTCCACCGACTTCGATCAGGGCGGTGATGGCTTCGACTTTGTCGGCACCCATCCATTCCTGGACGGACTCCGGGGTGGTGCGAACGCCCGTTTCCTCCACGCAACGGGCCAGTGCAACGTACACGTCCCCGTGCTCGTCAATGGTGGTTCCGGCCATATCGCAGGCAACAAGCTTGATCATGGGGTGGCTCCTTCGGTGTGGATGCGGACCAGCGCGGCCCGGCGTTCCACGGTGTTGTCGATAGTGAAGTTGGTGAGGGCAGGGAGGTAGCGGTCCTCGGAGTACTCCAGGGGCTGGCCGTCGCCGGATCGGGTGACGCGGCGTTCGCGCAGGAGTGGGATGCCTTCAGGCTGCTCCAGCAGTTCGGCGTCCTCATCGCTTGCGGCTACGGCGTCGATGGTGTGCCGGGCGCTGTGCAGGTCCACGCCCTGTTCTTTGAGGAAGGCGAAGATGGACCCGGAGTCGGTGTCGAAGTCGAACAGCTTCCGTCCGACGTCCAGGATAAATGTGGTGCGTTCAATCATCGCTGGGGACTCGTCCAGGTAGCGGACACGGAGGACCTCCACCACAGTGGTTCCGGGCATCAACCCGAGTGCGTCGGCGGCTTCGGGGCTGGCTTCCCGACGCGCAACTTCCAAGGTGCGCTGGCCGGGCTTCTTGCCAATCCCAACAGCCCATTCGGTGAACGAGTTGAACGTGGAGAAGGACTGCGACGGGACCGATGAGCGCACCATGGGTGGGCGCCCCCTCCCACCGGTTACGGCCCCCTCGGAACGAAGGAATGCCAGTGCCTGACGGATCGGTCCGCGTGATGTGCCGAACTCACGGCACAGCTCAGCTTCACTGGGCAGCTGGAATCCCGGCGGCCAGTCACCATCGGTAATCCGGCGCATGAATTCCTCGCTCAGCCTGACATGGAGGGGCGCGTTCTGCTGTGTGCTCACAAGTTGATAATACAAGTCCTGCGTGCCAAAAACCCCAGAATTGAAGGACTCAAGGTGAAATAGCAGTGAACTCACATGAACAGACATTAAATTCTGATTAACTTGTATATACAAGTGCCGTTTTGGCTTGATTACGCGCTGTCGGCCCGCCAAGGTCAATGGTGTGAACAACCCAAGCACCGCACCAATAGCCGTCAACAGCAGCGCAGGCAGCAAGGCCAGCACCAGCGACGTCCTCATAGTCGGCGCCGGCATCGTCGGCCTGGCCCACGCCGCGCACGCTGTCGCCAATGGCCTGACCGTCACCATCATTGAGCGCGACCACCACGCTGCCGGAGCATCGGTCCGCAATTTTGGCCACTGCTGTATCACGGCGCAGTCCGGCGAGTTGTACGAACTTGCGCAGGTCTCCCGTAAGTACTGGCTCGAATTCGCCGCGAAGGCCGGATTCTGGGCCGTCGAGTCCGGCGCCGTGGTCCTGGCCCGTACCGAGGCGGAGATGGCCGTCCTTCGCGAACTCTCCGCCGTCCGGGAGCCGGGCCAGGTGGAGTTGCTCTCCCCTGCCGGGACGCGTGAACGGCTGGGCACTTCGCCTGAAACCGCCCAGGAAACGCACGACGGCGACTGGCCGGATTTGGTGGGCGGCGCCTTCCTTCGGGATGACCTGCGCGTCGACCCCCGCACCACGGTGGCCAGGTTGGCCGAATGGCTGAGCCAACATCCCGGCGTCGAACTTCTTTGGAACACTTCCGCGCTGGGTTTCAGCCAATCCCCTGAGGGCGTGAGTGTCCGGACCTCCCGCGGCGAACTGAGGGCCGGACAGGTTTTTGTGTGCGTGGGCCACGACGTTGATTACCTGTTCCCGGACCTTGCCGCTGAACACCGGATCCAGCGGTGCGCACTCCAGATGTCGTTGGCAGCCAAGCCGGACCGGGCGGGGTTCGCGCCTGCAGTCCTCACGGCAACATCCATGCTCCGGTACCCGGCATTTACTGACATGCCTGCCGCTGCCGCACTCCGGGCAGAGGTGTCGGAAACCCGGCCTGGGCTGCTGGACATCGGCGCCAACGTCATGTTTACCCAACGACCTGACGGGACCATCATCCTCGGCGACTCGCACCACTACCACCAGACCGCCGATCCGTTCCTGGACGAAGAGGTGACGTCCACGCTCAACGCGGAAATTGCTGACAGGATCGGCGAGCCGTTGGAGATCATCCAGCGCTGGCAGGGCATCTACGCATCCTCGGACGTCGCACCCATCCTTGTCCGCGAAATCCTGCCCGGCGTCACCGTAGTGTCCGTGACCTCCGGCGTTGGCATGACCCTGTCCTTCGGCCTGGCGCACCGCAACGTCTCGCGCCTGCCCTGAATCGTCCTGTTCTGAATTCTCCAACAACCTCCTCTCCCCTTCGCATAAGGATTCCCATGAAAACCCAGCTCTTCACCGGTTCTGCGCTTGCCCTCGCCACCGCTCTGGCACTCACTGCGTGTGGGGGCTCCGCCCAGTCGTCCCCCGCTGCGACATCGGCCACCTGCCCCAATGGTGGGATCAAGTTCGGCATCGAGCCCTACGAGGACCCGGCCAAGCTGAAGCCCGCCTACGATGTCCTGGCAGCTGCCCTGTCCAAGAAACTCGAATGCCCTGTCAGCGTGCAGGTTGTTGAGGACTACGCCGCCGAAGTTCTGGCCATGCGCAACGGAAAGCTGGACCTTGGCCAGTTCGGCCCGCTGGGTTATGTCTTTGCTGATGCCAAGGCCGGAGCGGAACCGCTGGTCTCCTTCGGCACCGCAGGAAAAGAGTTGAGCACGTACACGGCCGGGATCTGGGTTCCCAAGGACAGCCCCATCCAAGCCATCGGCGATCTCAAGGGCAAGTCGCTCGCCTTGGGCAGCGTCGGTTCGACGTCGGGCGATGTCCTGCCGCGCTTCGGGCTTCGCGAGGCCGGAATAGCCGACGCCGACCTCAAGATGGATTACGCCGGCGGCCACCCGGAAGCCCTGCTCGCGCTGACCAACGGCAAGGTTGACGCCGCGGAGATTAACTCCCAAACGCTGGCAACCGCTGTCGCCGCCGGGACCTTCGCTCCCGACAAGTACCGCCAGGTCTGGACCTCCCACCCCATCCCGAATGACCCCATCACCGTCCGGGGTGACGCTGACCCGGCGTTCAAGGCAGCCGTCAAGGACGCGTTCCTGTCCTTGGCACCCGCTGATGTGGCCAAGGTGGGCGAGTTCCTGGACGTCACTCCTCCTGGCCCCTTGCTTGAAGTCACCAAGGACAACTACCAGCCCTTGTTTGAACTCGCCAAGACCATGAATCTCACCGAGAAGGACCTGTAGTGGTGCTCTCAGTCCATGGCCTCCACAAGTCCTTCGCAGGGCGTACCGTCCTGACCGGGGTGGACTTCACCGTCTCCGCGGGCGAAGTCGTGGCGTTCCTGGGGGCCAACGGTTCAGGCAAGTCCACCACCCTGCGCTGCGTCATGGGCATCACCCCGCCGGACGCCGGAAGCATCAGCATCGACGGCACACCGCTGGACTCGCTCCACAGCGGTGACCTGCAGCGAGCCAGGCGGCGGATGGCCATGATCTTCCAGAAGATCCACCTGGTCCCCCGCCGCACCGCCTTGGACAACGTCTGCGCCGGCGCGCTGGCCCGGATCCCGACG
This sequence comes from Paenarthrobacter sp. CAP02, assembly GCF_040137855.1. NCBI lineage: Bacteria > Bacillati > Actinomycetota > Actinomycetes > Micrococcales > Micrococcaceae > Paenarthrobacter > Paenarthrobacter sp. CAP02. The sequence continues at coordinate 344,003 of NZ_JBEEII010000002.1, forward strand.
GTCCGATCGCTCACTCCCTTGCTGTTCCCGGCCGAGGTCCAGCAGGAAGCCCTCGATTGCCTGGATCGCGTTGGCCTGGCAGACCGCGCCTTCGACCGCGTTGGCCGGCTCTCCGGCGGACAGCAGCAGCGCGTTGCGGTTGCCCGGGCACTCTGCCAGCGGGCCGACGTCGTGCTCGCCGACGAGCCAGTGTCGGCACTGGACCCGCACGCGGCCGAGCACGTCATGGCTTTGCTGCGCGAGCTCGCCCATACCGAAGGCCTCGCGGTGGCCGCCGTCCTGCACCAGCCCGATCTCGCCTTGCGGTACGCCGACAGGTCCATCGGGCTGCTTCAGGGCTCCATGACGTTCGACCTTCCCTCCACAGAGGTCACCGCCAAGCACCTCGACACCTTGTACGCCCCCGATCGGGGCGTTTCTGACAGGAATTTCGCAGCATGACACCCCAGGCCCTGCTTCCCACCACCCGCCGTGAACCAGCCCGCCCAAGCCGCGTGGCGCTGGTCCGCCCGAAGAAGCCGCTGCGGTGGTTGACGACGGCGGCAGTAGCGGCCGCCGTCGTCGGACTTCACGCCTTGGCAATAGAAGGGACCGATTTCAAGCCGGAACTGTTGGTGGATGGTTGGAAAGGGATGGCGGCTTTCGTGGCAGATGCTTTCCCGCCGGACCTCAGCTGGGAACGCACGCTCAAACCCGGACTCGAGGCCACCTTGGTGACTCTGTGGATCGGGCTTTTGGGAACCACGTTGTCCGTGCCTTCGGCCCTGCTCCTTGCGGCGCTGGCCGCCAGGAACACCAGCCCGCACCGGCTGGTGTACCAGGCTGCGCGTGCGGTGTTGTCGTTCTTCCGCGCCGTGCCGGACATCGTGTTCGCCCTGATCTTCGTCACGGCCGTCGGTCTTGGGCCGTTCGCCGGAGTGCTTGCGCTGATCTGCCACAACACCGGGGTCATGGGGAAGCTGTGGGCGGAGTCAATGGAAGAGATCGACGCCGGGCCGCAGGAGGCCCTCAGGACGGCGGGCGCCAACCGCGTCCAGCAGGTAGCCAACGCCACGCTGCCCATGGTGGTGCCGCAGTTCGTGGGCCTGCTGCTGTACAGGTTCGACGTCAACGTGCGGTCCTCCCTGGTTCTTGGCTTGGTGGGCGCCGGTGGTATCGGCTTGCTCATCAACCAATCCATCAAGTCCTTCCGGTTCGACTCCATGCTCACCCATATCCTGATTGTGCTGGTGCTGATCATCGTGGTGGACCAGTTCTCGGCATGGATCCGGAGGCGCCTCGCCGCCTGAGCCTGAGTAGGGGCAGAATGGGACGAGGCCCACGCTTGGGCATGGTTTTGTGGCGTGAGATGGACGGAGCGGGAATGCAGGTAGACGTTGTAGTCGTTGGTGGAGGAGCCATGGGATCGGCTGCCGCGTGGCAGCTCTCCCGGTCCGGACGCTCAGTGGTCCTCCTGGAACGGTTCGAGGCCGGCCACCACATCGGCGCATCGCATGGCGCAACCCGCAACTTCAACACCGCCTACGCCGAGGCGGACTACCTGGATCTCCTGGCTGAGTCCAAGACCCTCTGGGACGAACTCGCCGCAGAGCACGGCGCACCCCTGCTGGACCTGGTGGGGCTGGCGAACCACGGCAACATCCCCAAGCTGGAAAAGGTCCGCGAAGCCCACCAGGAACGCGGCATCGAAAGCTACTTCATTTCCGCGGACGACGCCGCCAATCGTTGGCAGGGCATGAACTTCGCCACCGACGTCCTCTTCGTGCCAGGTTCCGGACGGATCCGCTCAGCCGATGCCCTGGTGGCTCTCAGGGAAAGTGCCGAGGCCCGGGGGGCCATTTTCAAATACTCGACGCCGGTCCGGGACATCCGCGTGGACGGCGCGGAATCTGTGGTCGTTGTAACCGAGGAAACCGAGTACAGGGCCAATCGGGTGGTGGTCACGGCCGGGGCGTGGACTCCCAAGGTCCTGAACGGCCTCGCCAAGCTTCCGTCCCTGGTGGTCACGCAGGAGCAACCTGCCCATTTCACCCCTACGGACAACACCCTGGTGTGGCCCAGCTTCAACCACAACCCGGACCCCGACCCCAACAACGAGCTCTACGAATACTGGTTCAGCCCCGTGTACGGCATGCTCACACCGGGCGAAGGCGTCAAAGCGGGCTGGCATGGCGTTGGCCCCGTCATGGACCCCGATGAGCGCACGTTCGAGCCCATCCCCCAGCAGCTCGAGGCCTTGGTGCGGTACGCAGAAGAGTGGCTTCCCGGCGTCGACCCTTCCACTGCGGTTCCCATCAGCTGTACCTACACCACCACCCCCACCGAAGACTTCGTGCTGGACAGTTTCGGGCCGCTGGTGGTGGGCGCCGGTTTCTCGGGCCACGGCTTCAAGTTCACACCTGCCATTGGCCGGGTGCTGAAGGACATCGTCGACGGCGGCACCGCACCCGCCAGGTTCCACGCCGACCGCTAAGCCGACCGCCCGCCAACCGGGGCACGAACGCAAAAAAGACCCCGCAAGCTTGATGCTTGCGGGGTCTTTTCGCTTGGCTTAGCCCAAGGTCGAGAGAACCTTGTTGAACGTCGCCGACGGGCGCATGATCTCAGCGGCCTTGGCAGCGTCCGGACGGTAGTAACCGCCCAGGTCGACGCCGTGACCCTGCACTGCGGCGAGCTCGCCAACGATGGTGTCCTCGTTGGAGGTCAGGGCTTCAGCGATTGCTGCGAAGTCCTTGGCCAGCTCTGCGTCTTCGGTCTGCTTGGCCAGTTCCTGGGCCCAGTACGTGGCCAGGTAGTAGTGGCTGCCGCGGTTGTCCAGCTCGCCGACGCTGCGGCGCGGGGACTTGTTTTCCAGCAGGAACGTACCCGTTGCGCGGTCCAGCGTGTCAGCCAGGACCTGTGCGCGGGCGTTGTCCGTGGTGGTGGCAAGGTGCTCGAAGCTCACGGCCAGGGCAAGGAACTCACCCAGGCTGTCCCAACGAAGGTGGTTTTCCTTGACCAACTGCTGGACGTGCTTCGGAGCGGAGCCACCGGCACCGGTCTCGAACAGGCCGCCACCGTTGATCAGCGGAACGATGGAGAGCATCTTGGCACTGGTACCGAGCTCGAGGATGGGGAACAGGTCCGTGAGGTAGTCGCGGAGGACGTTGCCCGTAACGGAGATGGTGTCCTCGCCCTTACGGATGCGCTCCAGGGTGAAGGCCGTGGCCTCAACCGGGGAGAGGATCTCGATCTGCAGGCCTTCGGTGTCGTGTTCCTTGAGGTACTCGTTCACCTTGGCGATCAGGTTGGCGTCGTGCGCGCGGGTCTTGTCCAGCCAGAACACGGCCGGAGTCTGGGACGCGCGGGCACGGGTGACGGCCAGCTTGACCCAGTCGCGGACCGGGATGTCCTTGGTCTGGCAGGCGCGCCAGATGTCGCCCGGGGCAACTTCGTGCTCGATCAGGACCTTGCCGGCGCCGTTGACCAGCTGGACCGTGCCCGGAACCTCGATTTCGAAGGTCTTGTCGTGGCTGCCGTATTCTTCGGCAGCCTGCGCCATGAGGCCCACGTTGGGAACGGTGCCCATGGTGGTGGGATCAAACGCACCGTTGGCGCGGCAGTCGTCCAGGACAACCTGGTAGACACCGGCGTAGGAGCTGTCCGGGAGGACGGCCAGCGTGTCGGCTTCCTTGCCGTCCGGGCCCCACATGTGGCCGGACTGGCGGATCATGGCGGGCATGGAAGCATCCACGATGATGTCGGAAGGGACGTGGAGGCTCGTGATGCCCTTGTCGGAATCCACCATGGCCAGCGCCGGACCGTCTTCGAGGCCCTTGGTGATGGCAGCCTTGACGCCTTCGCGGACGTCTTCCGGAAGGTCTTCCAGACCGTTGAGGATAGCGGCCAGGCCGTTGTTGGGGCTGATGCCTGCTGCGGCGAGCTGCTTGCCGTAGGTCTCGAACAGCTCGGAGAAGTAGGCTTTGACCACGTGGCCGAAGATGATGGGGTCCGAGACCTTCATCATGGTGGCCTTCAGGTGCGCGGAGAAGAGGATGCCCTCTTCTTTGGCGCGGGCAACCTGTGCTTTGAGGAATTCGTCCAAGGCTGCTGCGCGGAGGACTGTGCCGTCAACGATTTCGCCGGCCAGGACCGGGAAACCCTTCTTCAGGACCTTGACGGAGCCGTCTTCGCGGACCAGCTGGATAGTGAGGGAGTCATCCTTGTCCAGGACAACGGACTTCTCGTTGGAGCGGAAGTCATTCTCGCCCATGGTGGCAACGTTGGTCTTGGAATCTGCGCTCCAGGCACCCATGGAGTGCGGGTTCTGGCGGGCGTAGTTCTTCACCGACAGGGGTGCGCGGCGGTCGGAGTTGCCTTCGCGCAGCACCGGGTTGACGGCGGAGCCCTTGATCTTGTCGTAGCGCGAGCGGATGTCCGTCTCGGTGTCGGACGAAGGGTTGTCCGGGTAGTCCGGGAGGGCGTAGCCCTGGGCCTGGAGCTCGGCGATGGCAGCCTTGAGCTGCGGCACGGAGGCGCTGATGTTCGGCAGCTTGATGATGTTGGCTTCCGGCTGCTTTGCCAGTTCACCAAGTTCAGCAAGGGCATTGCCGGTGCGCTGCTCTTCGGTCAGGAAATCGCCGAAAACGGCGATGATGCGGCCGGCCAGCGAAATATCGCGGGTCTCCACCTCTACACCTGCGGTCGAGGCATACGCTTCCACAATCGGCAGGAATGAGTAGGTTGCCAGCATCGGCGCTTCGTCTGTGTGGGTATAGATAATCTTGGCCATTGGCGGGGTTCTCCCTGAAAGTCTGCAGATTTCAACATCTCTAACTTACCCGAGGAGGCCGTTTTGGCGGCTCTTCGTGTCCGGGATCACTCTGCGCATTACCGCCCGGGAAAGCGATTTACGGCCGACGGCGCCCTGACCGCCGCCGCCGCTTGCCGCCGTCGGGCGCTGGCTCCAGCAGCGTGACGGGAAGTGACAACGAAATATCACAAAATGTGAAACATCTCTTTACAAACTTGTCATACGCGCGATACCTTCGATTCCGTCAGTCGGCGGTCGCCATCACTGGCCGCCTCACTCCCTCGATAGGTAGGAACAACGTGACGAAAACCAAGACCCTGGCCACAAGCCTGCTGAGTCTGTCTGCGGCCGCGATCCTGGCGCTGGTGGGAACCACCAGCGCCAACGCGGCACCGGTGAACACCACAGACTCCAGCGGCGCTGCGGTCAGCAGCCATGCAGCGTCCGACACCAGCGCTGCAGATTACTGGACGCCTGAGCGCATGAAGAACGCCAAGTCCGGCGTCATCCTCGGCGCCAAGGCACTGGAACGCGGCAAGCTCCTCAACCTCGGCAAAGCCCCGGTCACCGAAGCCCCGGGCGCTGTCAGCAGCATTCCCGGGCAGCAAGCCACCGACTCCACCACGATCGACCGCAAGGTCAACCAGAGCGAAACTCCCGTCAAGCACATCGGCAAGATCTTCTTCACCCTCGGTGGCTCCAACTACGTCTGCTCCGGCAACTCCGTGACCGCCGCCAATAAGAGCACGGTGTCCACCGCCGGCCACTGCGTCAACGAAGGACCCGGCGCCTACGCCACCAACTTCGTCTTCGTGCCGGCCTACCTCAACGGCGCAGCACCCTACGGGAAGTGGACGGCAAAGGCGCTGTACTCCCCCACCCAGTGGGCCTCCAACGGCAACATGCAGTACGACACCGCTTTTGCCGTCATGAACACCCTCAACGGCCAGAAGCTCGCAGACGTCGTGGGCTCCTCCGGAGTCCAGTTCAACGCCGCACGCGGCCTGAGCTACAAGTCCTACGGCTACCCGGCAGCTTCCCCGTTCAACGGCGAATCACTCAAGAGCTGCTCCGGCACTGCTACCAACGATCCCAACAACCCGCAGTTCAACACCCAGGGCATCCCCTGCAACATGACCGGTGGTTCATCAGGCGGTCCGTGGTTCATCGGCAACAGCTCCACCGGCTACCAGAACTCCATCAACAGCTACGGCTACGGCAGTAACTCCACCACCATGTACGGCCCCTACTGGGGCACCGTGATCCAGTCCACCTACAACACCGCGGCGGCTTCGTAACGGTTTCTTAGTAGCACGTCCCTGTTAAGTACGACGGCGGCCGTCCCCTACCGGGGGCGGCCGCCGTTGCGTTGTGGTGCTTATAGGGCGCGTGGTTTCGACACGCCTGGGTTCCTAGTGGAACGCACCTGGGTTCCTAGTGGAAGAAGTGGCGTGCGCCGGTGAAGTACATCGTGATGCCCGCGGCGTTGGCTGCGGCGATGACTTCCTCATCACGGACGGAACCGCCAGGCTGGACCACTGCGCGGACACCTGCCTCGATCAGGATCTCCAGGCCATCGGCGAACGGGAAGAACGCATCGGACGCTGCAACGGCGCCGCGTGCGCGCTCGGGTGCGTCGGCACCGCTGGCGTTGGACGCGCCGCCAGCACCTTCGACGTCGGACTCCACCTGGACGCCAAGTGTGTTGGCGCGTTCGACGGCGAGGCGGCAGGAGTCCAGGCGGTTGACCTGGCCCATGCCGATGCCCACAGCAGCACCGTGGTTGGCAAGGAGGATGGCGTTGGACTTGGCCGCGCGGCACGCGGTCCACGCGAACGCGAGGTCAGCGAGGGTTGCATCGTCAGCAGCTTCGCCGGCAGCGAGCGTCCAGTTGGCGGGGTTGTCGCCGTCGGCGTCCACCTTGTCGGACATCTGGACCAGGACGCCGCCGGAAACCTGGCGCATCTCGGACGGGTAGCGGCCGTAGCCCTCGGGCAGGGCGAGCAGGCGGATGTTCTTCTTCTTGGAGAGGATCTCCACGGCCTCGGGCTCGAAGTCCGGGGCGATGACAACCTCCGTGAAGATGTCCGCAACTGTGCGGGCCATGCCGGCGGTGACGGTACGGTTCGCCGCGATCACACCGCCGAAAGCGGAGACGGGGTCGCAGGCGTGGGCCTTGGCGTGTGCGTCGGCAATCGGGTCAGCAGAGTCTGCAGAACCAACAGCAACACCACACGGGTTGGCGTGCTTGATGATCGCGACTGCGGGCTCGGCGAAGTCGAACGCAGCGCGGAGGGCGGCATCGGCGTCGACGAAGTTGTTGTAGCTCATGGCCTTACCGTGCAACTGGTCGGCCTGGGCGATGCCGGCCGGAGCAGCCTTGTCAACGTACAGGGCAGCCTGCTGGTGCGGGTTCTCGCCGTAGCGGAGGACCTCGGAGCGCTCGAGTGCCAGGCCGGCGTATGCGGGCCAGTCGATGATGCCGTCGCCGTCTTCGTCCAGGAACTGGCTGGCGGTCCAGGAAGCAACAGCGTTGTCATAGCTTGCCGTGTGCGCGAAGGCCTTGGCGGCCAGGCGGCGACGGGTGTTCAGGTCGAAACCGCCGTGGGCTGCGGCGTCGACAACAGCACCGTAGAAGTTCGGGTCCGTGACGATGGCGACGGCGGCGTGGTTCTTCGCAGCCGAACGCACCATGGCGGGGCCTCCGATGTCGATCTGCTCAACAACGTCATCCTGCGCTGCGCCGGACTTCACGGTCTCGACGAACGGGTACAGGTTAACCACCACGAGGTCGAAGGTTTCGATCTCCATCCCGGCCAGGGTGTCCATGTGGGCCGGGACGCGGCGGTCAGCCAGGATGCCGCCGTGCACGCGCGGGTGCAAGGTCTTGACGCGGCCGTCCAGCATTTCCGGGGAGCCGGTGACTTCTTCGACTTCCTTGACCGGGATGCCTGCGGCGGCGATCTTCTTGGCGGTGGATCCGGTGGAAACAATGGCGACGCCTGCTGCGTGCAGGCCCTTCGCGAGCTCCTCCAGTCCCGTCTTGTCGTAAACCGAGATCAGTGCACGGCGGATGGGAACACGGTCAAGCTGCGTCAAGCTCACAAAAGTCTCCGTCTTAGTTCGCGTAGATATCGCGGGTGGTGGGATACGGGCAGTTTATCGTGTTTCGTTGGCGCCCCGCTTGTGCGTCCTCCCGGTGCTGCGTTGCTCCCCGTTGCCCCCACGTTGCGAGGCCCGCTCCGCGCCCCAACTTCCGGACCTCACACGCACACCAGGCCCCACAAGTGCGCCCCC
>NZ_JBEEII010000002.1:352191-591404 GCF_040137855.1 Paenarthrobacter sp. CAP02
CCGCGCCCCAACTTCCGGACCTCACACGCACACCAGGCCCCACAAGTGCGCCCCCGCGTTGGGAGGCCCGCTCCGCGCCCCAACTCTCGTACCTCACACGCACACCAGGCCCCACAAATCCTTGCCCGACGTCGCCCCACGTTGCGAGGCCCGCTCTGCAGGGTTCCTGGCGCAAATACCCTGCACACCAGGCCCCACAAATCACGCCCCCGCGTTACCTCACGTTGCGAGGCCCACTCCGCGCCCCGACACTCGGACCCGGCACGCACACCGGGCCCCACAAATCGCTGCCCCCCCGTCGCCCCACGTTGCGAGGCCCACTCCGCGCCAAGTGCGCGCCCAGACGTGACTTACGACGACGGCCCTCGCCAACCGCGCGATGTCAACGCGTCACGTACTTTGCGTTCGGCGTTGGCCCACCCGGCCTTCATTTGGACCTCAGAAAACTTCAGCACGATCCACCCCATGGCCCGAAGCCGGTCGTCACGTTCAATGTCCTTGCCCCACTGCACAGGGTCGGAGCGGTGATGATCGCCCTCGTATTCCATGGCAATTTTGTACTCCTTGTACTGGAGGTCGGGCGTTGAGACGTAACGGCCATGATCATCGAAGATTGGTTGGGTTACTGCTGGCTCCGGCAGCCCGGCGTCGACTATCTTCAGGCGCAGCCTTGACTCCTGCGGCGAGTCGACGCCCGACCGCAACAATGGCAAAATTTCCCGCGCCATACGGATCCCTTTGACCTTCGGGCGCCGATCAACAACTTCTTGGAGCGCTTCGATCGAGGACAAAGGATTTTTCCGGGACAGCAGCGAATCCCCTGCTGCCACGAGAGATGACCTGCCCATATGCCTGGCCAAATCTACCCATGTCCATTCCGGCGACGTCAGCTGAACTCCATTTAGCACGCGCACGTCCCGAGCCAGCAGAGGTGCCCGATGCCCTATCACTCCGCGACGCTTGACCCTCCCAATTTCTTGCCGACGCGTCACGTGGATCAACCCGCCTTTTCCCTCTTCCTCGAGGTAGATAGGAAGCGGAATAGACCACAAGAGTGCCGCCGTGACATGGCTCACTGCGCAGCGGGGTGTGACTGTGGTGTGCAGCCGTCCGAGCAGTTCGAGGTCGCGTTCGTTTGCCTCTGCAACACGAAGGCCCCGACTCGGCGTTAGGAGCCCTTTCGTCTGGAGCCGCCATCGCGGCACACCGGCGGCATATGCGTCTGCGACGAGAAAACCTCGGGGATCGACCTCCGGCGGCAAAGGGGTGGGATTTCGCATGGGTCCATAGTTGCCGGAAACGATGGTTCACATTCGGTTATCCACAGAAAACGCCACCAGAGGCATCTCTGTCTACTCCTCCACAGGTGTTGTGAGGCCCGCTCTGCGCCCCAAACGCCCGAAGTGCCACGCACAGCGGGCCCCGCAACGGGAGGTCCCAACACTGTGAGGCCCGCTCTGCGCCCCAAACACCCGAAGTACCACGCACAGCGGGCCCCGCAACATAGGGTTGTGCCATGGAAGACCCCCAGGATGTCGTTCTTGTTGCCGATGTAGGGAAGAGCCGCTGCCGCGTGGAGTTGCGCCGTGGTTCGGAGTTGCTGGGTGCCGCGGACCAGCACGGGTTCCCGGGAGTTCACGTGGACAACGGCCCCACCCTCGCATTCGACCTCCTGCTTGAGACCGTTGCACTGTTGCCGCCGGGCCTGCCCCTGGCGACGGTAACGGGTATCGGCGCTGCTGTGGCCGGCGTCGAGGCTTCGGCGCAGAAGTCACAGGAGCTTGCCACCATGTTGTCCCTACGCTTCGGAGTTCCCGCGGCGGTCCTCTCCGATGCCACAGCTGCCCAACTCGGCGCACTTCAGGGCGCCCCCGGCACAACATTGATCGTGGGCACAGGCGCCGTGGCTTTCCGCTTCGACGAGCTCGGGGTCCTGCACCGGGCCGACGGCTGGGGACCTTACCTGGGTGATCGCGGCAGCGGCCGTTGGATAGGCCAGCAGGGTCTGCAGGCAGTTCTTGAAGCGCACGACGGCGGCCCGGCCACATCGTTGTCCGCTGCGGCCGGCGCTTTGGTTGAGTCGCCGGAGATGCTCCCGGGGTGGCTGGCCGACCAGGAAAACCCCTACCGGGCGATGGCCCGTTTCGCGCCGCTGGTTCTGCAGGCAGCGGAGGCGGGTGACGCCGTCGCACTTAACATCGTTGGCGAGGCGTGCCGCATCCTGACGGCAACAGTGCAAAGAGCCTCCGGCGACGAGACATCGCACCGCGTGGCGCTGCTGGGCGGCGTGGTGGGTTCGGACTTCTTCGCGTCGCTCTTGCGGAAGTCCCTCGCTTCGGCTGGGATTGAGGTGGTGGCCCCGCTGGGCGATGGCCTGGACGGCGCCGCTCTCGCTGCGACGCGCCGCGGGCTCATCCAGGAAAGGTACATCCACCGTGACGGAACAAACTGGCCCGACTGACGCCGACAAACTTGCGGGCCTGCGCACGGAACTCGCCGGATTGCAGACCGAAGCCACCGCGGAGGGCCTGGAGAACCTGGACATCCTTGGCACGGAAGAACTCGTGGCCGCAATGCTGGCCCACACTGCAGGCGTTCACGCTGCCGTTGAAGCGGCCAGTCCCGCGATTATCCAAACGGTCGACGCCGTTGCGGAGCGACTCCAGCGCGGCGGCCGCCTCTTGTACGTGGGCGCCGGGACTGCCGGGCGGCTGGGTGTGCTCGATGCCAGCGAGTGCCCGCCAACGTTCGGCACACCGGCGGGGCTGGTCGTCGGATTGATCGCCGGCGGCACCAAAGCGATCCAGCACCCGGTGGAGTACGCCGAGGACAACGCAACGGCCGGCGCGCGGGACCTGCTCGACATCAACGTGACGGAAGCGGACGCCGTCGTAGGTATCACTGCCTCCGGTAGGACGCCGTACGTGATCGGCGCGCTTGAGGAGGCCCGGAAGCACGGTGCCTTCACGGCGTCGCTGGCCTGCAATAAGGGATCGGCCGTGAGCCATGTGGCGGATGCTGCGATCGAAGTGGTGGTGGGTCCGGAGTTCATCGCGGGCTCGACAAGGCTGAACTCGGGCACCGCCCAGAAACTTGTCCTCAACATGATCAGCACGTTGGTGATGGTCAAGCTCGGCAAGACCTACGGGAACCTCATGGTTGACCTGCGTGCCACGAACGAAAAGTTGCTCGCCCGGTCACAGCGGACCGTGCAGCACGCCACCGGTGTTTCCGCGGCGGAAGCGGCTGCGGCGTTGGACTCCGTGGGCGGCTCTGTTAAGGCGGCAATTCTGGTGCTCCTCACGGGAATCGAAGCCTCCGCTGCGAAGGGCGCGCTTGAGGAAGCGGGCGGTTTCCTGCGAAGGGCCATCGAGAACCAGAAGTAACGTCGGCCGCCGGGCCAAACGTGTTGCCCGGCAGGGCCTAAAGTTGCATGCAGGAGGCCCTATGAATACGTACACAACCGTGCCCAGCGGCGAACAAGTGGTGCAGGAACTGCCATGGCGCTGGAAGGTCCAAGGCAAGATCTTCGTCATCGGCGGCCTTGGATTCATGTTCGACGCCTGGGACGTGACCCTCAACGGCATCCTGATCCCATTGCTGTCCAAGCACTGGTCCCTGCAACCCGCTGACGCGGCGTGGATCGGGACGGCCAACCTGATCGGCATGGCTGTGGGCGCGTTCGCATGGGGCACCATAGCCGACACCATCGGTCGCAAGAAGGCGTTCACGGCCACCCTCCTGATCTTCAGCATCTTCACTGTCCTTGGCGCGTTTTCGCCTGACATCGTGTGGTTCTGCATCTTCCGCTTCATGGCCGGTTTCGGCTTGGGCGGCTGCATCCCCGTGGACTACGCATTGGTAGGTGAGTTCACGCCCCGCAAGCAAAGAGGCAAAGTCCTTACCGCGATGGATGGTTGGTGGCCGGTGGGGGCGGCACTGTGTGGTTTCCTGTCCGCGTGGCTGGTGGCGGCTTTCGGCGACTGGCGGCTCACCATGCTGATCATGGTGCTGCCCGCTTTCCTCGTGTTCTGGGTGCGCCGATCGGTCCCCGAATCGCCGTTGTTCCTGATCCGGAAGGGTCGTCGCGCTGAAGCTGCGGCTGTGATCGACGGCTTGGTCGACGCCACAGGGGCTGAACCCCGCGCCTACAGCCTGCCCGAGCCGCAGGCCGCACCCCGGCTCTCCCCCGGCAGTGCGTGGTCGCAGCTTCAGAAGATCTGGCAGTTCAACTGGAAGATCACCACCACGGCCTGGGCCCTGTTCTTCTCCGTGCTCCTGGTCTACTACCTGTCGCTGACCTGGATGCCGCGCATTCTCATCGGCGCCGGGTTCGAGGAATACAAGGCGTTCGTGACGACGGCGGGTATGGCCGCCGTCGGGCTTTTGGGCGTGGTGGTTGCTGCGCTGCTGGTGGAACGGGTGGGCCGCAAATGGATCCTGGCCATCACCGGTCCCCTGTCCGCGGTGACGCTGGTGATCGTGGCGCTCGTGGTGGACGTTCCCTCGGCTGCGGTGTTCTGGCTGCTGGTGTTCGGGTTCGTGGTCCAGGTGGCCATCCCCGTGCTGTACGCCTACGTGTCCGAGCTGTATCCCACCGAGCTTCGCGGCTCCGGCTTCGGGTGGGCTTCGACGTTCTCCCGCATCGGCGCGGGCTTTGGGCCCTTGGTGTTTGCGTCGTTCTTCTGGCCGGAGTTCGGTTTGGCGACGTCCTTTGCCCTCGCCGGCGGCCTGGTGCTCCTGTCGGTGCTGTGGATGGCGTTCTTCGCCCCGGAGACCAAGCAGCGCGAGCTCTCCTGACGCGAGCTCTCCTGACCCGGGCGGGTGCGGGTGCGGGCTAGTGGGCCGCGAGGTCCCGCAGCGTCTGGACCAGCAGTCGGCGCTCCACGATCTTGATGCGCTCGTGCAGGGTTTCTTCGGTGTCATCCGGAAGCACAGAGACGGCCTCCTGTGCAATGATGGGGCCCGTGTCCACGCCGGCGTCGGCCCAGTGGACGGTGCAGCCGGTGACCTTCACGCCGTAGGCCATCGCATCGCGGACACCGTGGGCGCCCGGGAAGGACGGGAGCAGCGCCGGGTGCGTGTTGACGTACTTGCCGCCGAAAGCATCGATGAAGTCGGCGCTAACGATCCTCATGAACCCGGAGGAAACCACCACGTCCGGGCTGTAGGAAAGCACCTTGTCGCGCAAGGCTGCGTCCCACTCCGCGCGGGTTTCGAAGGAGTTGAAGTTCACCACGAACGTCTCTATGCCCGCTTCCTCGGAACGCTCCACCCCGTAGGTATCGGGCCGGTCAGCGCCCACAGCGGCGATCTCGACATCCAGTTCACCTGACTTCACGGCGTCGATGACTGCCTGAAGATTGGAACCGGTACCGGAGACGAGGACAACAATGCGCATTGCACTAGCTTATGGGCGGCTCGCGTAGGCTGGAAAACATGAATCCCGACGTCGGTCCCAAGCCGAGCCAGCAATCCCGCTCCGAGGCCGAAAAGTCCGCGCTCGGCGTGACCCAAATCCTGTTCCGCGCCTTCCTTTTGTCGGCCTTGGGCGCGTTCTTCGTGTTCTCCCTGAACGTGGATTACGTCTGGCTGAGCGCCATCCTCACGCTCGCCGCCGGGGTGTTGGGCGTTGTGGTGCTGGTGCGGACAGTGAAGTTCAAGCAGCCCCGCCTGATCCTGTTCGGGACCATCTCCGGCTTGATCGTTACCGCCGTGATGTGCCTGCTCATCCTGACGTCCGTGCTTTTCTTCAAGCAGGTCAGCACCTACCAGGATTGCTCCCGCAGTGCGCTCACGGAAACCGCGAAGTCGCAGTGCCTGACCCAGCTGGAAAACTCCATGCCGGGGCCGTTGCGGTAGCCCGGCGTCCGCTTGGCGGCCGCTGACCGCTTAGGCGTGTTCGTCGTCGTACGCTGCTTCGTCGAGGTTCGCCTCGCGCTGCTTCTGGCTGCGTTCCAGCCATGGCCCCACGGCGTACCCGATCACGACGCCGATCCCCACTTCGGCGGCAAGCCAGACTGCCGTCCAGAACGGGTGAGGTCCGATTTCCGTGAGCCGGCCAATACCGGCAGAACCGCGGGCGATCCACGCCATCGCGCCACCGAGCAGCCCTGCGACAGTACCGATGAACGCGCCGAGGAACAGCGTTGATGCCGCGGCGGTGAACCAGCGGGCTTTGATTTTGATGGAGAGCCATTCGTCGAAGTGGTTTTCGCCTTCGCGCAGGAACCACCACCCTGCCAATATCCCGGCGACTACCGGCAGTGCCAGGGCGGCGGAACCGAAGTCGAGCTGCCCGGCCGGGAGACCTCCCAGAATGGGGACTGCCGGGAGCGGTCCAACCGTGGTGCCCAGTGGACCTGCCGTGGAGCCGACACCCAGGGAGAAGCCCGCGCCGGAGGACCACGAAAGCGCAAAGATCACCAGGTTCGGCAGGAAACCGAGCTGCGCAATGGTGAGCACGGCGCCGCCCAACGCGCCGGCCTGGATGCCCTCGTAGACGGCAATAATGTCTGTCCAATGCCACACGATGGTGGCGGCCAGCAGTACCGCTGACAAGCTCACGGCGGCCACGATCGCCACGAAACCGGCCTTCAACCCGGAGCCGACATACGAGCCTGCCCACCGTGAATGCTGACTGGTTTTCGAAAGCCAGGCGACGGCGTCCACGCCAATCAGCCGGCTCCACGAACCAGCCTCACGCCGGGCACCGACGATCATGCCCAGGGCGAAGGAAATCAGCGGGATGGTCATGGCGTACCAAAGGTTGATGACCACTTCCGGGGTGCGGCACACGAACCCGGTAGCCATCCCGAACGCCGCGTACACCACGAACGCGCCCATGAACGCCTGCCACAGCTGGTCCGTGTACGAGGCACGGGCCAGTCGCCGGCCTGCACGCCAGGCAAGCAGGAACGGGATGAGCGTCAGCCCCAGCGGGTGCAGGGACAACAGGCCAGATCCCGGTTGCGCCGCGGTGCCCATGTCGACGTGTGCCAGTCCAAGCGGAACACCGTGGATCAGCAGCCAGGCCTGGCCGGCCAATCGGGCCAGGGTGTCGACGTTGCGGTCGTGAAAACCGTCGGTCGCCCACACCCCCACCAGCGGCAACACCACAACAATGGCCGAAATGAACGCCGACTGAGCCGCTTCCAAACCGCCCTGCAGCCAAAGGGGCATGGGGAGGCCACGGTTTCCGGTCTGATCAGCGCGCAGTTTCATCGTGATCTATCGTGCCATGGTGGGCAGCACCCGCCCGTCAGACTCCCCCGAAATACCGCGAATTCCTGCGCTTTTTTCCGTGGCCCGCCGTAAGATGGGAGGTGTTCTCCCGGGGCAGATGACCGCCCCCAACTGATGTTGAAAGACCCGGAAACAAACGAAGCCGGGAACTAGGAGCGGCCAATGGATAGGTGTCACAACTTCTAAACGGAAAGTCGTACTAGCAGCTGGTGCAGCCACCTTCGGATCTTTTCCCAGGCTGCACCAGCCTTCTTTTGTTCCCTCCTTCCTTGCGCCGAGGGGCGACGTCTCGGCAATTTGGGCTCACCAAGTAGCCACACAAATGACGCACAAATGTGCTGGACTTCCCTGCTCCAGCGCAACGAGACTGTGTACACGAGCAACCATTTGGCCTATTGGGGGTCAACCAAAGTGTGTCGCTCACACCGTCTGAAGGGACAAGGTCAATGGACGACCTCGCAGCTTTCTTTCCCCTGATCGCCATCATTCTGGGCGTGGTGCTCGTGATCGGCTTCATTTGGCTGGCCACCAAGGCGATGTGGAAGGTAGCGGAACCGAACGAGGCCCTCATTATCTCGGGGCTGACGCGCGGAACCCTCGAAAATACGGACGGCATGGACTTCAAAATCGTCACCGGCAAAGGCGCATTGGTGGTCCCGGGACTGCAGACGGTTCGCAGCCTGGCCTTGACCCTGAACGAAACCGAGCTCAAGGTCTCCTGCGTTACCTCGCAGGGGATTCAAGTGATCGTGGACGGAGTGGTGATCTACAAGATCGGCGACGCTCCCCCCTTCATCGCCAACGCGGCCCGGCGATTCCTGGGTCAGCAGCCCAAGATGGAGAGCCAGGTCTACAACGTCTTCGAAGGGCACCTACGTTCGATCATCGGCAGCATGACCGTGGAGGAAATCATCCGCGAGCGCGACAAGCTGGCTTCCTTGGTTCGCAGTGCCAGTGGCGTGGAGATGGAGAAACTGGGCCTGGTGGTGGATTCACTGCAGATCAAGGACCTGCAGGACCCCACCGGCTATATCCAGAACCTGGCGAAGCCTCACATCGCGCAGGTCAAGATGGAGGCCCGCATAGCGGAGGCCACCAGCAACCGGGAAGCTGCAGAGAAAGAAGCGGAAGCCGCGGCCCTGATCGCGGACGCACAGAGCCTTTCCGCTATCAAGCAATCCGCGGCACAGGCCAACGCGGAGCAGGCACGTGCCCAGGCCGCGCAAGCCGGGCCGCTGGCCGACGCCACCGCCCGTCAGCAGGTGGTGGTTCAGGAGACCGAAGTGGCCAAGCTTGAGGCCGATCGCGAAGAGCAGAAACTGCAGACCACCATCCGTAAGCCCGCAGATGCCCGGGCATACGCCCAACGTACCGACGCCGAAGCCAAGAAGGCGGCTGACATCAGCGCCGCGGAAGCATTGGCCAAGCGCACCGAACTCGAGGCCCAAGCCAACGCCCGGCGGGTCGAACTCGAAGCCCAAGCCAACGCCGGGGCAGCCGCAGCCATGGCAGGCGCAACGCGCGTCACGGGTGAGGCCGAGGCAGCGGCGACGACGGCGCGCGGCAATGCGGCCGCCTCCGCTGTGAAGGCCAAGGCGTTGGCTGAAGCTGAAGGCATCAAGGCACGCGGTGAAGCGCTCGAAACCAACCAGGATGCCGTCATCTCCCAGCAGATCGCGGAGAACATGCCCGCGATCGTGTCGGCAGCCGCTGAGCCGTTCTCACGGATTGGGCAGCTGACAGTACTCAATGGTGGCGAGGGGCTGAACAGCATGGTGGGCGGAATCCTGTCCCAGGTGGGCAACTTCCTGCCGTCGCTTGCTTCGGCGCTGCGGGGCAAGGAAACGCCTGCTCCTTCTCCCCGCCCAGCTCCGGTCAAGGCACCACCCGCTCAATCCCCTTCCGGCAAGGCACCAGATGCCTAGAGCGGTGGATCGAAGTCTGACCGGAAAGATCGGCAGGGTCACAGGCACGGTCGCGCCTGGAACCATTGGCGAAGTCATGCTTCCCTTCCATGGCGGGACCAGCGCCTTCTTCGCCTACCCATTTGACAAGACGAGTGTCTTTACCGTGGGCGAGAAAGTTCTGGTGATCTACTTCGAACCGCCGCAATCGGTCTACGTGGACGAACTGCCGGACGTCCTGCAGGAATAGCCGCCCTCGCGCGGCACGCCCTTACAACTGTGGCCCGTAGATGAACTCCTTCGCGTGGTTCACGGCTTTCTTGAAAGCGTCGTTGCGCAGTGTCACCTGCTCTCGACTCGCTCCTCCGCTGGGTTCCAGGAACGTGGTGGGTCCAGGCCGTAGCATCCAAATATCGCCGGCTGGCGGTAGATAGAAGACGCCGAAGGATCTGTGCTCGGGGTCGTCGGTCCAGATAGGAACGACTGCCACGGCCGCGCCCGTATCGGGGTTGATCCACTGGGCACGGGGCATGGGCTGCTCATGGACCTCGGGATCGAGGAACGGCGCGGTCCCCCTCCCCCAGCGTTTCTCGAACCGTTCGTAGAAGGCCGGGATGATGTGGCCGTCGTAGGGACGCCATGCGCTCATAAATGTCTCCTTGGAAGTCGGGTGCTTCGGGGCAGGGGCTCCCATCGGGCCGGGCCAAACGACAGCGGCCCCTGCCCCGAGGTGGGACCGGGCGTAGCTTCCGGCGATCGATGGACTCGGACCTTCACAGGCGTTCCACGATCACCGGATGGAGCACTGGAGCGCCGCTCACGGTCGTATGCCGCCCGCTTTCCTGGGTCCGACAAAATGACGTACGCCTGCATGATGGCGTGCAGTTCCTGAACGTCGCTCGCTGAGGGAGTGCCGCCGTCGTCGGTTGCTTGGCGCGTGTCCGGGTGGTGGGTGCGCAGCAGCGCCCGGTAGGCGCGTGCGATCTCGCGCGGGGTGGCATCGGGCGGCACGTGCAGGGTGGCGTAGTGGTCTGGCTGGGTGTTCACTGCTGGTTCCGGGTGGGATGCGGTGGATGGGAGATGGCCCCCGGCCGAAGCCGAGGGCCATCCGATCGGGAGGCGACGTCAGGGGCCGCGTTTTCCTCTGCGCGTCAAGCGCTGTGGCGTGGCGCGAAGCCTGCGCCCATTTTCCGATGCTGCGGCCGATCCGAAGCTCCCGTCCTGCGCTCCGCTGAGGGCCACCCCCGGGCGAGCCCTCAGCGGAGAGGGTGGATTACGCGTTAATTTCTTGTCGTTGCTCGTTGGACGTGATTTCGATGCGCCGGGGCTTGGCCTTCTCGGCGACGGGGATGCGGAGTGTCAGCACACCTGCGTCGTAGCTGGCCTTGACGCCGTCGGTGTCCAGGGTGTCGCCCAGGATCAGTTGGCGGCTGAAAACGCCTTGGGGGCGTTCGGCGGCGATCAGTTCGGTGTTCTCGCCCGCTGGCGACTTCCGTTCTGCCTTAACGGTCAGGACGTTGCGCTCGACGTCGAGATCCACCGATTCAGGATTCACACCAGGCAGATCGAAAGCGACCACAAACTCTTCGCCTTCCTGCCAGGCGTCCATCGGCATGCCGGCGGGGCGTGCTGTTGTGCCAAAAACCTGTTGGGCGAGCCTGTCGAATTCGCGGAACGGGTCAGTGCGCATCAGCATTTTTTTCTCACTCCTTAGATCTTGATGCTGACTCTTCTGTTGGTCCAGCCTTCCAGATCTGTGTTGGCTGGTATAGATTTTTTATAGCACTGGTGAGAGAGTGGTGCAAGTAGGTTTTCGGAAGAATTTTGGAGAGAGGTTTCGGATGGGTACTGCGGACAGTTCATCTGGAGGGCACGACGGCGGATTGGGCGCCGCCGCGTCCGACGGCGGGTCGGGTTCTACCGACGACCGGGACGCGCTCGGCGTCTACGCGATCTCCGTTGCAGCTGAGCTCGTGGGCACCGGCCAGCAAAACCTTCGGCTGTACGAACGTAAAGGGCTACTCACCCCCGAGAGGACCGACGGCGGCACCCGCCGCTACAGCGAACGGAACCTGGCGACCCTGCGCCGGATCGGGGTGTTGCTGGATGAGGGGCTGAACCTGGCAGGCGTGAAGCTCGTGCTGGAGTTGGAAGCTGCGAACCGGGGGCTAACCGAGGATAACCACGGCCTCACGCAGGACACCCGGGAACTACGGGCAGACAACAAGGGGCTGCGGAAGGACTTGAAGGCTGCGCGAAATGGGGGCGCTGGCACTGGCTCATGAGTTGTTTACATGCCGAAAAGGCCTGACATGTGCACAACCCAAGGCTCAGACACCTTGTCGAGCAGCACGCGTCAGATTATCGCCGTCATCACATTCCACCCGGCACCAACCTGCTTCGCCGTGGGCCATGCCGATCCTCCTTGACCGGAGTACAACCACAGCCCACCGCTAGAGTCCCGGGCCAGCAGATCAGCCCGCCCGTCGCCGTCGAAATCGCCGGGTCCAACCAGTGAGTTCATCGCGTTCCAACCTTGACCGGTGACCTGGCGGGGCAGCCATCCGCTGGTTCCCTTGGGCGGGTACAACCACAAGGTCCCAGCGCTGTCGCGGGCCACGAGGTCGGTGACGCCGTCGCCGTTGAAGTCGTCGGCGCCAGTGATTTCAGACAGTGCCGACCAGCCCGAATCAGCCCACATCCGGGGCAACCAGCCACCCTTTCCGTCGCCGCGGTACAGCCACAAGGCCCCGCCACGGTCGCGGGCCACGACGTCCCCAAAGCCGGCGCCAAAGAAGTTGATGGGCTCGATGGCGCTCATGTTTTCCCAGCCGCTGCCAACCAGCACCCGGGTTCCAAGCCCACCGGCACCGTTGCCCGGGTAGAGCCACAGGAGACCACCGCCGTCGCGCGCCAACACGTCGGCAAACGAGTCGCCGTTGAAGTCGCCCGGCGCGATCAGGGCCGTCATCACGTTCCAGCCTTGGCCGACTTGGACGCGCTGGAGCCAGCCACCTGATCCGTTGCCCGGGTAGAGCCACAAGGCCCCGGACACGTCGCGCGCCAACACGTCAGGATGCGAATCACCGTTGAAGTCGTTCTTCACGGGCGCTGCAGCAGAGCCGTCAATCACGGACACGGAGGCACTTCCGTTGTTGGAGACGTAGACCTTGCCGGTGTTCGGGTTGACCGCGGCGTCCAGGGGATCCTGTCCGGAGAACACGGCGGAGAAACGGTTGTCGCCATCCACCACGGTGACTCCCCTCCCTTGCAGGAGCGCGTAAGCCTTGTTGCCTCTGGAGTTGACCAGAATGTCGGTGACACGAGAGGGAGTTCGCAGTTTGGCGACCTGTGTCTTTGTGGCTGGGTCAATGACCTGCACGAACCCGTCCAGGCCCTCGCTGTCCCCGGCGACGTATACGGTGTTGGTCACCGGATTCACTGCCAGTTTGCCCACGTTGTTTGTGGTCGGAATCGTGTCAGTGACGGTGTCCGTGATGCCATCAACTACGCGCACCCCGGCACCATACTTGCCCAGGGTGGTGAAGTAGATCTTGTTCGTGGTTTCGTTGATGGCCAGGTCCAAGATGCCGCCGGCGCCGATGCTGATGGTCGAGGTCACCACACCACCAGCGCCAATCACCTTGATGACTCCGCCACCCAAAATGTAGACCTTGCCGGTGGTCGAGTTCACCGCGATCTCCTGGGCGCCGGCTACCGGCAAAGCAGTGGCGGTGAGGGTGGCACCGTCGATCACTTTCACGCCGTTCTGCCATGCGACGTAGGTCTTGTTCGTCACCGGGTTCACTGCAAGCCTGCCCGGGTTCGCGCCGACAGGAACTGAAGTCACG
Organism: Paenarthrobacter sp. CAP02; assembly: GCF_040137855.1. NCBI lineage: Bacteria > Bacillati > Actinomycetota > Actinomycetes > Micrococcales > Micrococcaceae > Paenarthrobacter > Paenarthrobacter sp. CAP02. The sequence goes on from NZ_JBEEII010000002.1 coordinate 365,192, forward strand.
GCGCGGGTAGCACCATCGACCACGGCCACGGCCCCACCGATTTCGCTGACGAAAACCTTGTTCGTCACTGGGTTCACCGCGACGTCCACCGGCATGTCCCCCGTGTACAGGAGGCCACTGGAGAGCTCGCCGTCAACCACATCGACACCGTCAAAGGTGGCCACATACGCCTTGTTGGTGGCCGGATTCACGGCTATACCCGTTGGACGCTCGCCGACGGGGACAACGCGGGTGAGATCGTCCGCTACAGCGGGCGAACCCAAGGTTCCCGACAACAGCCCCAGCGCCAGTCCGACGGCGACAGTTCCCGCCGCTGCCCGGCGCCGCCGTCGTACGCCACCCCGCCGTCTTAAGCCCGGTCGCGAAACCTCAAAATGCGCGCGCGAAACATCCCCAGCAGCAACCATGGCAGAACCCCCAGATAAAGGACGCCTGAGCGCGTCCCGTTGAAGGGAGTCTACAAGCGGGGCCGCACAATCAGCGGCCCCATCGGGAACATTTATTCTTTTCGCGGCACTAATTACGTGATCCTCAGTGGGATCACAGGATGGCAGTCATCCCACTCCAGCCCGTACCAACCCGGTTTCCAGTGGGCCACGCTGGTCCTCCGCTACCGGCGAATAGCCACAACGAACCAGATGAATCCCTGGACATCAGGTCAGTCTTACCATCGCCGTTGAAGTCACCAGGACCCACTAGAACGTTCATGACGTTCCAGCCCGATCCGGTTTGGCGCGGAGCCAGCCATCCACCGTAACCATTTCCGGGATAGAGCCAGAGGGCACCGGCACCGTCGCGAGAGACCACGTCAGCCGTACCGTCGCCGTTGAAATCGCCGACGCCCGTGATCCCGGACATCCCCGACCAGCCAGAGCCGACTTGAACGCGCGACAGCCAGCCACCCGAACCATTGCCCGGGTAGAGCCACAAAAGACCCGCGCCGTCTCGGGCCAGAACGTCGACCTTTCCGTCACCGTTGAAGTCGCCGCCGGCAGTTATGGCGGTCATGGCTGACCATCCGGCGCCAACCTGTTTCCGGGGAAGCCACCCGCCGGAGCCGTCACCTGGATAAAGCCAAAGGGTGCCCGCGCCATCCCGGGCGAGCACGTCCGCCTTTTTGTCACCGTTAAAGTCGCCGGGGGCGATCACTGCACTCATGACGTTCCAACCCGAGCCAACCTGAACCTTCGGCAACCAGCCGCCTGCGCCGTTGCCGGGGTACAGCCAAAGCAGGCCCTCAGCATCCCGTGCCAGTACGTCAGTTTTCCTGTCGCCGTTGAAGTCATTCTTTACGGGCGCCGGAACGGATTCGTCGATGACTGTGACTGTGTTGCTGCCCTTGTTGGCGATGTAGGCTTTTTGGCCATCCATGTCGACGGCGGCGGCTACGGGATTGCTTCCCGTCCGAACAGTACTTGTTGCGTAGTAATAGTCGACGATGGTGGCCCCGCCAGCGAGGTTCGGGACGTACACCTTGCTTTGCCTTCTGTCGCCCGCCATGGTGCCCGATTGGCCACTCGTCCCTACCTCAGCGACCCTGGCCTTGGATTGGACGTCGAACACTATTACGGAACCACCGTTCAAGCCGTTCGACGCAGCCACATTGAGCCGCGAATTTCCATCAGTGAAGATGTCCCCAAGCTTCTTGGAGAAAGTCTCAAAAACTGTACTTACAGTGTTGTCAACACCACTGATGGCCATCACTAAAGACTTGTTTTGGCCATCAACAGTGGCGAAAGTCGTATTGCTGACGAAATTAGCAGCCACTCCCTGCACCGGGGCACCAAGGTCAACAGTGGTTGGCACGTTTGTTCGACCGTCGATGACGGTGACCGAATTTCCGTTGGCAACGTAGAGGTCGTAGTTTGCCGGGCTGTAACTCATATCCTTCGGGGGTGCGGGCAACGCCACCGTTGCCGAAGACAAGCCGGGCTGCAGCACCGTCACACCGGTCTTGAACGAGACGTAGATTTTGCCCATGGTCTCGTTGACCACCACTTGCCGGGGATCTACGCCGGTGGGATAGGTTTGAGCAACCTGATTCGTGTTGCCGTTGAGCAATACGACCCTGCCCGGTTTGCCTGCCCCAGCCGAGACGCTGACGTAGGCCCAACCGTGGTAAACAGCCACGTCCTGGGGGACTCCGCCCACATCCACGGTGGTGACCTTGTGGGTGCCCTTTTCAATGATGGACACGCCGGAGTCCGTAGCAACATAAACCTTGTCATCACTGAACTCACCAACGGCTAGTGCTCGTGGCGACGATCCGACGGGTATGTCAGCCACCACCACATCGGCCGTGGCCGGCGAACCCACCAATAGCGATACTGCCAGCGCACCCGCAACCGTGAGGGCCGCCGTCGGAAGATTCCGCCCTCTTTTCCTGACCCCGGACACAGTTGTACGGTGCACGACAGAACCCATGAGACCCCCACTAATTGAGACGCGACTGTCGCGTCGATGAGCGGAGTCTACAGCGGGCACAGGAAACTCCCAGCATTGAGTCTCAAGCCTGCAACGAACATGTCGAAGAACCACCTGTTAACCAACTCTTCCTCCACAGGCCACCCGCCCGCACCCGCACCGCCACCCGCCCCGACCACCGTTGAAGGCGTGAGGATCGCAATCGTCGCCGAATCATTCCTGCCATTGATGAATGGGGTAACCCACTCGATACTGCGGGTGCTGGAGCATCTGCAAGAGCGCGGGGATGAGGTGATGGTGATCGCGCCGTCGACGTCGGACACTGATGTTTCGAGCGTCGAGAAGGGTGCGTATGTGCACCGGCTTCCCTCGGTGCCGCTGGCTGGCTACACGAATGTGCGGGTTGCGTTGGGTGGCGTAAATCGGGTCAAGCGAATCCTTGCCGATTTCTCGCCCGACGTGGTGCACCTCGCCTCCCCGTTCGTCCTCGGCTGGCGCGCCGTGCAGGCCGCCCACCAACTCGGCATCCCGAGCGTGGCGATCTATCAAACCGAGGTTCCCAGCTACGCCGCCCGCTATGGCGTGCCGTTCCTGGAGAACTGGGCATGGAACCGTGTGGACAACATCCACCTCCTGGCAACCCGAACCCTTGCGCCGTCCACATTCGCGCTGAACCAGTTGCGCGGTCGCGGCATCCTGCGCGTGGATATGTGGCGTCGCGGTGTGGATACCGCGCGCTTCAACCCCGCTAAACGTTCGACGGCGTGGCGCAGCCAAGTAGCGCCCGACGGTCACCGCATCATCGGCTACGTCGGCCGGCTCGCCGTGGAGAAACAGGTTGAGGACCTCGCCGTGCTCGCTGATCTGCCGAACACGAAGCTGGTGATTGTGGGCGATGGCCCGCAGCGCGCCTCCCTTGAAGCTGCGCTGCCGGGCGCTGTATTTACGGGCTTCCTTGGCGGGGATGCCCTGGCCGAAGCTGTTGCCTCCTTTGACCTGTTCGTCCATCCCGGCGAGTTCGAAACCTTCTGCCAAACCATCCAGGAAGCCATGGCGTCGGGCGTTCCCGTGGTGGCTACCGGACGCGGCGGCCCCTTGGACCTCGTGGAGAACTCGCGCACCGGCTGGCTCTACGAGCCCGGGAACCTCACCCAGCTGCGCGATTACGTGCAGGATCTGATGGGCGACGACGCCAAGCGCCGCGCGTTCGCAACGGCAGCAGCCGCGTCTGTCCAGGGCAGGACGTGGCCTGTGCTCAGCGCCGACCTGGTCCGCCATTACACCGAAGTCATCGCCTCTTTCTCGCGGGAAAACGGCCCCACCGAATTGACCTCAAGCAAAGGACCCACCTCATGAAGATTTCCGTGATCGGCTGCGGCTACCTCGGCGCAGTCCACGCAGCAACGCTCGCTTCGATGGGCCACACTGTGGTGGGTATCGATGTCGATTCCTCCAAAGTTGAACAGCTCAACAAGGCACTGGCCCCCTTCCACGAACCCGGCCTGGACGAACTCCTGAGCGACGGTCGCACCACCGGCCGGCTCCAGTTCACCACGGACTTCGCTCTCGCCGCGGCTGCCGAAGTTCACTTCCTCTGTGTAGGCACTCCCCAGTCCAAAACCTCGGATACCGCGGACCTCTCCTACCTCATGGGCGCCACGAAGAGCCTCCTGCCGCACCTGGCAAAGGGGGCCGCCGTCGTCGGGAAATCGACGGTGCCGGTAGGCACGGTGGAGAAGCTGCGCGAGCTGCTGGCACGACGCTCGGACGTGCTGCTCGGCTGGAACCCAGAGTTCCTGCGCCAGGGCACTTCCGTCAAGGATTCGTTGGTCCCCGACCGGCTGGTCTACGGCGTCCCGGGTGGTAAGGATGCCGCGGCCGGGGCTCCAGTCACCGCCGTGCTCGACGCCGTCTACGAGCCACTGATCAGCGCCGGGATCCCGCGCTTGGTCTGCAATTTTGCGACGGCGGAACTGATCAAGTCGGCGTCGAACGCGTTCCTGGCCACGAAGGTCAGCTTCATCAACGCCATGGCAGAGCTGTGCGACGCTTCGGGCGCGGACGTCAGCGAACTCAGCGAGGCGATGGGCCTGGATCCGCGCATCGGCAACCGGTACCTGCACGCCGGGCTCGGCTTCGGCGGCGGCTGCCTGCCCAAGGACATCCGGTCGTTCCGGGCCCAGGCGCGCGAGCTATCCGTGCCGTCAGTGGATGAGTGGATGGCGTTGGTGGATTCGGTGAACCTCGACCAGCGCTCCCGCGCGGTGGAGATCGCCCGGGAAATGTGCCGCGGCTTCCTGTCCGGCCGCACCGTGACCATACTCGGCGCGGCCTTCAAGCCCGACACCGACGACATCCGCGACTCCCCCGCCCTGGACGTCGCCCAACAACTCGCTGCCGCCGGCGCCCACGTCACCGTCAGCGACCCCAAAGCCATCAACAACGCCTGGATCCGCTACCCGCAGATCCGCTTCGAAGCCTCCACCAAACGAGCCCTCGAAGGCGCCGAACTGGTGCTGCTGCTGACGGAATGGGACGAATACGTCTCGCTGTCACCCGTTGCTGTCGGCTCGCTGGTACGACGCCGGATGGTGCTTGACGCTCGAAACGTCCTGGACACTGAGGCTTGGCGGAGCGCCGGGTGGACGGTCCGTGGTCTGGGGACGGGTGCGGGTGCGGGTGTCGGTGAGGAGCGTGGGGTTGGGACGTCCGTCGCCACGCGACGGAAGCACGCGCGGGCTTAGCCGATCAGCGTCGGCGCTTCGACGCCTCACCTCCGGGTAGCAATCTGGGTTCGTCCGGCTGAGTGTTGTCGACAACCCTGGTTGCGCGCGTCCACGGTTCCGCGGCCTCGAAGTAGAGACGCTGGCCGCCGACATACCGGCGCATGGACGGATGTTCTGGATCAGGGTTGCCGCCGTCCCGCACGGACATACGTCGTGCGGTCTCGGTGAACGGGACATCAAGGAAGATCGAGTAGTCCCACTGGCCCATCAGCTCGTCCCGGTGAAGGAACATCCCCTCGACCAGCACCAAAGCGTCCTCCGGCGCTTCCCGTAGAGGTAACTCAAGTCTCTGGTTCTGACGGACATCCGTGACGGCGGGGCGATACTGTCCGTCCCCGCCCTTTCGCAGCGGAGTCAGAACGTTGTCCTGGAAGGCCGCGTAGTCGTAGGTGTCCAGCCAGAACCCTTCGGGCGATGCCCGTCCGCGCCGATGCCGGACTTCCTGCAGGTTGAGGAAATCGTCGAGGTGAATGGTCACGACCGGGCGGTCCCGAATCGATGCTGCGAGGCTAGCGGTAAACGTCGTTTTCCCACTTCCGTCGGCGCCATCAATGCCAATCAGGCGGCGGCCCTCGCCGAGTTCCAAAATGTCTCTCGCCAGGAACTGCAAGAGTTCCGCTCTGCCAGCCAGTAGGCTCTCCCCAATCATCGGACCATCGTGGCACAGGTCGTCGAGCCCCAGCACCTAGGGACGCCAAATCTCCACTCATCTTGGGCCATGAACCACACAAATCGGGCGTGCTCAGCACCTAGTTTCCCCCTCCCAACACCTAGTCCCGAAATCCGCCCATAGTCTCTTCTTGTGCCTCTGGGGCGGGATCCCGGTGTCCGGCGGGAAACCCCACCCGCCCCGGCGTCGGAGGCATTACGGCACGGCTCCACCCGATTACCCCCAGGTGGAGTCGTGCCCAGCCCGCCGAAGCCGCGACCAACTTCGGTGTTTGGGCGCGGGTTCCTAATATCACTAACGGCTCTGAGCGAGGACGCATTGAACTTTAGTAACGTCGAAAGGTTGTCCGAGTCCTTTGGACTCTTCCCAGCACTGAACAACATCCGGAATACTGCCTCATGCTGAGTCACGACTTCTCGCCTGCACTGCGCATTCTGGGCTTAGCAGTCGCAGTATGCTCGGGCCTTTCAACGGTCATACTCGGGCTCAATCCACCGCCCGCCGGCTTGTCAAAGCTCAACCCCAGTATCCTTCTCAGCTCAGTAATGATCGGATTGCTGCTCCTTAGTGTCCTAGGACCATTCGCACTTCACTTCATGAATCCGGACCGGCTCCTTGTACTCAGGGCAGGCATCTTCGCCAGCGCGGGTTTTGCCAATTCTGTAGCTCTAAGCCCGCCCCTTGCCGTGCCGATTCAAGAGACCATCGCCCTTGTCGCTGCGGTCTGCGCTCTAACGGCGGCTGTTCTGAGCCTCTACAAGTACATGGCTAGAGATGCCGAGAGCGCGCAAGAGTCCCCTCCCAACACCTAGTCCCGAAATCCGGTCATAGTCTCTTCTTGTGCCTCTGGGGCGGGATCCCGGTGTCCGGCGGGAAACCCCACCCGCCCCGGCGTCGGAGGCATTACGGCACGGCTCCACCCGATTACCCCCAGGTGGAGTCGTGCCCAGCCCGCCGAAGCCGCAGCAACCGATACACGATGCCCACAACGAACATCAGAACACCAAGCCCCACGGACAGTGGCGGCAGCGTCGCCACAAGCACCACGCTGGCCACCGCTCCAGCAACCTGCAGTGCCTTCGGGTACCGACGATCCTCAGCCGGCTGGGTGGACGCCGCAATGTTGGCCACCAAGTAGTAAAGCAGCACCCCAAATGAGGAGAATCCGATCGCACCCCGCAGATCGGCGACGGCAACGATGACGCAAATGGCCACCGCCAGCGTCAGTTCAGCACGGTGGGGCACTTTGTACTTCGGGTGGACGGCGGCGAGCGCGTGCGGCAAGTCGTGCTCACGAGCCATCGCCAGACTGGTCCTACCGAGCCCGGCGATAAGTGCCAGGAGAGCCCCGAGTGAAGCGACCGCAGCTCCGACCCGGACCACGGGAGCAGCCCACGCAAAGGTTCCTTGTTCGACGGCGGCGGCGAGCGGCGTCGTATTCCCCGCGATTCCGTCGGGACCGAGCGCAGCCAGCAGCGTGACCGCAATGACCGCGTAAATCAGGATCGTGATCCCAAGCGCGATGCTGATGGCCCGTGGGATGGTGCGGCGCGGCTCCCGGACTTCCTCGCCCATCGTTGCAATCCGCGCATACCCGGCGAAGGCAAAGAACAGCAACCCGGCCGACTGCAGAATCCCGTACCAGCCGTGGGCCAGCAGCCCCTCCCCCACCAGGTTGCCAAAGTCAGGCCCTGATCCGCCCCACACCGCAGCGACTGCGATGGCCAGCGCAATCAACACAGCAACCACCAGGATCCGGGTCAGGCCGGCTGTTCGGGTTACGCCGTGATAGTTCACTGCCGTCAGGAGTACGACGGCGGCAACCGCCACCGGGCGTTCCCAGCCTTGGGGTGCGGCGTAGGCGGCGAACGTCATGGCCATTGCTGCGGCGCTGGCCGTCTTGCCGATGATGAAACCCCAACCGGCCAGGAACCCGTACCACGGTCCGAGTCGCTCGCGTCCATAGACGTAGGTACCACCCGATGTCGGGTAGGCCGCGGCCAGTTGAGCGGACGATGTGGCGTTGCAGAACGCCACGAAGGCTGCAACTACCAAGCCCACGAGCAGCCCCGAACCTGCAGCAGCCGCAGCGGGGGTGAACGCAGCGAACACGCCGGCACCGATCATGGAACCGAGGCCGATGAGTGAGGCGTCGAAGGTGCCGAGCCTGCGGACCAAGGCCGGGGAATTGCTCACGAAAACCCTTCACGCGTTGGGAGTCTGTACGCCACAAAAGGTGCGTTACTCCGAGCGTATCCCGGGTCAGCGCGGTGGAAGTGAATTCCCCACGAGCATGAAGAGACTGTTCCGCGACGTTGCACCCGTTTTCCTGAGTGCGTTGGAAATGTGGTTCTCCACCGTTCTGGCGCTGATGCCCAGGTGTTCGCCAATTTCGACATTCGAGCGATGTCCCGCCAGTACTGCCACCTCGATCTCCCTCTCGGTGAGCGGCGTAGTCCTGAAGGTGTTGAAGGACAGTTGCTCGTTGGCCGACGGGAACCGAACCGCGAACATCGAGGAGGCCTGGGCAAGAGCGTCAGCTGCAACACTGTCACCTTCGACGACGTGGCGTTTGAGGGCGCCGCGGAGCAGCATCCCTATTTGGTAGGTGTCGGGATCGGGTTCGTAGTGCTTGAGGAGGAGACCCAGCAGCTGGTGGTCCCCTTCAACAACTGCGGCGGCAATGGCCAGGAGGTTGTCGTGGATGGTTATGCCGCTCTCCCTGAGGATCTTCTGCAGCAGGTCCAGTACTGGCCGCCCCGGGCACAGGCATGTGCACAGCAACGCCGTCATCATGGCTTCCAGAACATAGCCGCTCTTCAGTTGGCGCTTGATGAGCTTGGTTGCTTTGCGATCGAACGTTGCGGGTTGGGCGCTGCTGTGGGCGATGAGTTCGTAGGCGCCTTTGCCAATACCGGGAAGCGGGCCGATATCGTGCATGTCTTCCCGCGCTTGTGCGGCGATGGAGAAAGCCGGTGAGACCACGTTGGTTGCGTGCCTCAGCCCGGCAAGCCGCAGCATGGCGTCGTACAGGGAGTCGACCACGAACCCGGGCCGGCCCATGGCGAAAACGCTGCTCATGAGGTACTCGGCCTCTTCGAAGTTGCCGCGGTACAGCAACCCGTGGGCAGCAATGTAGCTGCTGGTAACTACGCCAAACTGATCCAGGTTCCTGCGGGCTTCGGCACGCCACTCCAAGGCGAAAACAAGGGACTCGTCCACCCTTCCCGCGGCGAACATTGCGAACCCTCGGATGAAGGGGCGGAGATGCGGAAAGGCATCCTCATCGCCCTCACCCTCGACGGCCCTGATGGCAGCGTCGGGCCGCAGTCGGTACAGCTCCAGCAGCCCGCACACCAGGTTCCGCATCCCCGACTGCGAATCGGGGTCTTCCGTCAGCTGCTCCCCGCTGCGCTGAATGCGACCATGGGATGCAGTGAGAAAGGCGATGGCATTTGTAACGTCCGACTCATACTCAGGGTTAGTTGCGGCCAAGGCTTGGAGAATTTCGACGGCGGCGCCCGGGCCTCGGCCCGTATGGATAGCGAGCATCGCCTCGGTAATGGTGAGAAACAGCATGTCTGTTGCCTCGGCGTCGGCGGTTAGTGTTTCCGCACAGACGCGAGTGGCGCGTTGAATGTTGACGGGCGCCCCCCAATAGGTGCGAAGGAGCGCCACCGCGTTCGCCGCCGTCTTGTTGCCCTCCCATCGTTCGAAGCGGGTGCGTTCACGAGCTGCGTTGTGGTCGTGGAAATGGCGCGCGGTGACGGCGTCGTCGTCGCCCTTTTCCAAGCGGAGGCCGGCAAGCAGCTGAGTGAGGCAATCACTCGTCGACGAGTTTTCACCGGTCGTCTGGGGTGCGGTCTCAAGTATCCCTGCGATTTTGCTGCGCAGCAGGTGCCGGTCACGGAGCATTTTCTGCCCACGGAAATAGTCGGCGATGACCGGAGGACTGATAGCGGCGATCGCCCCGCTGTGGTGATCGTTCATGACGGACAGAAATCCGCGGCGCTCGAGGTTCTCCAGGATTTCGAGGCTGACCACCTTCTGGAGGATGTCGATGCGCGCCGTGCCCAGTATCGCCATGATGTGGAGCGCAGTGAACTCCTCGGCGGTGAGCTCAGACAGCAGCGCTTCCAAAGTCCCCCGGAGGTGTTCGTTCCACAGGGAGCCGCTGGTCATACGCCATTGCTTGTCCTTCAGCACGAGGAGATCGCTCAGCGAGGCTGTCTCGGCTATCCGGACAATGAGTCGGGGATTTCCCGCGGACTTGGTGAGGATGCTGGCTGTTGCCTCCGCATCCGCGGGCGCGCCAAGAACCTGCGCAATCAGCATGTGGACCTGCTCGTAGTGGAGAGGGTCCAGCTGCAGGTGAGCCTCGCGGCCCTGGTTGAGGACAGCGAGTTGGCCCTTTGAAAACGCCCACGTGTCGGGAGCGGTGGCCACCATGGGGCAGTCCGATCGACGGCGGACGGCTTCCAGGACTGCCAGGGACTCGTTGTCTACCAGGTGGATGTCGTCAGCCACCATCAGGTGCTTCCCCGGTTTCGCCAACTGGGCGGCGAAAACGTCCGCGATATCAAAGACCCCGCTGCGGCCGGGACGCATGTCCAGGCCCAGTCCTTTGATGGCCGAGAACGGGATGCCGCGGTGAGTACGCATTCCACTGATGAAGTGGACAGCGACGCCCGTCTTCTCCAGGTTGGCGATCACGTTATTGACGACGGCGGTCTTGCCGCTTCCAGGGGCGCCGACAACGCGCACTCCTATGCCGCGTGCAACAAAATCGAGGATTCGTTGAACCTCTGAATCGAACACTCGACCTGACCTTCTGTTTCTGTGGACGCCCGACATGCGGCTCACTTCGCAGGCTAGATCGAGGAAACAGGACTAGGTGGCAAAACGGCCTTGCACAGGCCATTTTGGGGGCTTCTAGGTGGCGATTTAGGCAAAACTAGGTGCTCGGCCGCCTCGTCTAGGTGGTGTGAGGCATGTTGGCCAGTGCTTAAGGTGTCCATCCGGATCCCTCCCGTGGTGGTTGCTTGGGTTCAACGCTACGGAGGGCCGAGGTCGAATTACACGGGTGTAATTCGCTATGTGGATATGTGTTCGAACGACCACTTGCTTTGTAGTACATATATCCACTCGGGCAGACAAAAAGCCATACGCCGAGGAGTTGATCGCAGAGTAGTGAGCTGCCACCGCCCGGCACACAGACGGGATGCACCCGACCACCACTGTGTAGGCGCCGGGTCATCGAAGCTCGGGAATCACATGTCGCTCTCACCTTCTTTTATGAAGTTGCATATGCAGCTCTCTCCGAGCGATACAGCGAGAAACATGAACTAGGTGGTAATTCGTTCTTGCACAGACTGTTTTAGGGCGTTCTAGGTGGCGATTTATCCAAAACTAGGTGGCGGCGCATCTTCCCTAGGTGGTGAAAGCATTGCTACATAGGTGACCGCAGTGAAACAATCCTTGGATTGTTTGTGCTCCTCGCAACGTACACGTTTGACAAATGCAGATCTGGGGTTGAGAGTGTTGCTCAATCACTTGAACGACTCGCGGAATGGCAACCGTAGAAGTGAAAGTGATTTCCCTTGCAATAACTCAATAATGCACTCAAACTAACCTCATCTCGCGAGAGTGTGTTGGGAAACATTAAATCAAGTAGGCCCGAGTGGCCCTTGAGATCACGTCCATTGGGGGACACAAGATCATGAAAATTCGCACCAGCATCACAGCAATATGTATGTCAGTATTCATCGCAACCCTGGCGACTCCGGCCCATGCAGCTGATGAGCCCGACAGCACGCAGACACTCAAAGACGTCACCGCACCTAGATCTGCATCAAGCGACGGAACCACAAATCACTTGAGTCTCAAGAAGGGCGAACCGACATATTCAACAACAGCTGTCGGATCGCGCCGCGCCAGTCTTTACGCCGGAAACTGGATGCTCTTCACGGAGGAAAACGTGGACTTCTACTACGACTGGAGCCGGGTGACGAGTAGCTACGGCTATCAACGCGTTGGTGCTTTCGGGTTCAACACGGTTCAGGCACTGGGCATCAATCGAAGTTATGTGAGCAACTGGCAGCACTCCTTCAGAGCATTGACCGACGCAGGCGTAGGCACCCCCACGCCTTGGGGAAATGTCAACATTTATCACTCAACCGTCATCCAGAGCGCAAACGTATACGGTGACGGCGCCTGGTATGCGTGGCAGGGCTAGTCAACGGACTTAGTGCCCAAAGGGGCCGGTCCTGAGCGGCCGGCCCCTCCATAAACGAGGACTCATGTTACGCATAACAGATCTTTCCAAACGGTACGGCCGAATAAACGTGTTGCACAACGTATCATTGACTATTCCCTCAAGCGGCATATACGTGCTTCGGGGTGAAAACGGGAGCGGCAAGACCACCTTGCTCAAGTGTTTGGCTGGGCTTGAACGATACCAAGGAAGCGTTCTCTGGCATAGCGAATCATTGTTGAAGAACATTGCCGTAGCCTTTGATGATTCCACATTGCACGGGCGACTCACAGGTTTGCAGAATCTGCGGGCCCTTCTAGATGCATCTTCAGAAGTCATTGAGGAAACTCCTGCGGTTCGGATGTTCTTCAATAATGATCTTCTCAGGAAGAGATCTGCAAACTACTCTCTCGGACAAAGAAAAAAGATCAAGATAGCAGCGGCTTTCGCAGCACTGAAACCATGCATCTTGTTGGATGAACCGCTGTCTGGCCTGGATAAATCCGGTCGAGAGGGCCTGCTGCAATTGCTGGAGTCCAGCGCCGACACCAACTGTGTACTGATTTCAGCTCACGAATCCGCGTTCTACCGCAGCGTTGCCTCATCTGAGTTCACCATTCGACGTGGCAAGATCCATCGAGATCCAGGCAACCAAGCTTCCAAGATCGATGATTTTGATGAATAGCCTACTTCGTTCCATGAGAACCGAACTGAGGTATCAGCACTGGAGCAGAATGCTCTTGCTTCCCCTCAGTGGCCTCGCTTTGGCTCTCGTATTCGCATTCACGGGGAGTGTCAGCAACGTCGGTGCCAGCATGACTCGTCTCGAGGCGACGGCGGCACAAGCATCAGCCAACGGACTGTCCCTGGCTCAGGCCATGGAACAGCCCATGAGCTTGGTGGTTCAGGACGGTCAGAAGCTGGTGGACAATCCACTTCGCTATGACTATGAAAGGGCCTACCTTGCTTACCAAGCCCTCGAAGGAACGAATGGAGTCGGAACCGGACTTGAAATGATCACCTTCTTGGTCATCCCGCTACTCTTTTTCGTGTACGGGTGTGGCGTAGCGGCCGGCGACGCCCGCCGTCGTATTTTGAAGGATCGAGTGGTCACACAAGACGCAACGCCATACGTCGTTGCCAAAGCGGCTATTGTTGTGGCCGTTTCCTTGGCTGCGGTCCTGGTTGCGGCGACGTTGAGCCTTGCTGTAGCGCCTATCGTCAGAGCGGCCTTTCTACCCTCCGTCGATCGCAGCTTTCCCTACCCTGTTGCAACACTGGCTGTTGGAAGCCCCGCCGTCCAAATTGCATTCAGCGCGTCTACGGCAATCATGTTCGGGCTACTGGGTCTGTTTGTCGGACTCGTGGCCAGAAGCATGCTGATACCGAGCTTGGCTGCCGGCGGGCTGCTTATGGTGGCACCTTTCGCTGGGCCCTACGATCCACGAAATATTCTTACCGCCGCTGCAGAGGGCGTCTTCAACTACTGGGGCGGGTTCAGTCCACGCCCGCCATTCCCAGTGCAGGTCGAACTCGGGCTGGCCGCCATGGCCGGGGGCTTGGTCTTTGTTGCCCTGGTGACCGTCGTCATCTGGTCACGGATGACGAAATTTGTGTAAAGGCCCACTTGGGCAGACAAAAAAACACGGCCGGTCAGTGACCGGCCGTGCTTTTGAGTTATCCGAAGACTAGATAGCCTGGATGTTTACTGCCTGGGGACCCTTGGGGCCCTGCTCGACGTCGAAGGAAACCTTCTGGTTCTCTTCGAGGGAGCGGTAGCCCGAGGAGTTGATCGCAGAGTAGTGAGCGAAAACGTCCTGGCTGCCATCTTCAGGAGAGATGAAGCCGAAGCCCTTTTCGGAGTTGAACCATTTTACGGTACCTGTAGCCATTTTTTCAGTCCTTACTGAAGGTGGAGATTGTCCCGACTTTCGGGTCTCCGGGTGTGGGGTGTTCTCCACAGTTACTTCAGAAAGTCACGATCCGGAAGGATCGTGGGGACTGCCTGAACTACCAAATGCCAAACACAACAACACCGTCAAGTCTACAGAGTTTTGAGCAGATGGCTAGTGCTGGGAAATATTTATCCATCAGGTGTGTTCGGGACACGCCCACTTGGGCGTTACTGCCGCTCGTCGCCTTTGCCTACACCCTGGAGCCTTTCCTTGATCACCCAGCTGGAAATCGCCGGAGCGGCAGTCGCTATCAGGCACGCAGTTGCCCAGAGGTTGTCCAATAGTCCGCTGAAGAGCAGAACCAGGCTAAGGGCCGCCACCACCCACGTTGCGATATCGAGAGCCCGGATCAAGCTTGTGGTCGACATGTGCAAATCATCCCCCCAGATTGTCTTCCGGAAAGCCTACGTCTTTTCAAAACCTTCTTCGCCCATCCCCAAACGCCGCCCGCAAGCGTAACGTTCACCCCATGGGACCGACACCTGACACGGTCATCATCGGCGCAGGCCAGGCGGGCCTCACGACGAGCTACTGGCTCACGCAATTCGGCGTCGAGCATCAAATCCTCGAGCGGCGCGCCACTTTGGGCGGTGCCTTCCAGGATCGTTGGGACGGCTTCTACATGAACACTCCCAACCTTTCGCTGGACCTCCCTGGGATGCCGTACGACGGCGACGACCGGGACGCGTTCATCCCCCGCGATGCCGCGGTGAACCTCTTCAGGCGGTACGCGGAGCTGATCGCAGCGCCAGTTCACACCGGCGTCGACGTGACCAAGATATCCCCGACGTCGAACGGAGGCTTCCAGGTTGAGACGTCTCTGGGCAGCTTGAAGGCGCGCAACGTTGTTCTTGCAACGGGCGCCTACCAAGTTCCCAAGATCCCGGCTCTCGCCGCGAAGCTCCCAAGCGGTGTAATCCAGCTTCACACTCACGAGTACCGCAATCCCGAGCAGCTACCCGACGGTGCCGTGCTCGTCGTCGGGACAGGACAATCAGGCGGCCAGATCGCCGAGGAACTCCACGCCGCCGGACGCGACGTCCACCTTTCGGTTTCGATCGTCCCCGAAGCGCCCCGCCGGTACCGGGGCCAGGACCTCATTTATTGGATGCTCGAAACCGGCAAGCACGGCCCCGACTTCGGCGTCAACGCGCTCACGCGCGAGGCACTGCCCTCCCCTGCTGCGCGGTTCGCCCCCAATCCCCTGCTCTCCGGCATCGACGGCGGCCACAGCATCCACCTCCGCGAACTCGGCCGCCGCGGCATGCACTTGCATGGCCATGTTGAAGCAATCGACGACGGCGACATCACCTTCAGCGACGACCTCCCCGAACGTCTCGCCGCCGTCGAGTCCGCGTTCGGACAGCGTTCACGCAAAGCGATTGATGCGTATATTGCGGCAGCTGGGATCGATGCGCCGTCGCAGCCACCTTTGGCAGCGGATGACTGGCTGCCGGATGAACCATCGCTGCTGAACCTGGCCGACGCCGACATCACGTCCGTCCTGTGGGCAACCGGGTACAAACTCGACTTCAGCTTCGTTGACATGCCGGTGGTTGATGAGTGGGGCTACCCGAAGCACATGGGTGGGGTGATGGAGGCAGCTGGACTGTTCGTCGTCGGGCTGCCCTGGCTCACGCGGCACTATTCAGCGATAGTCGGTGGTGTGGGTTTAGACGCCAGATTTATCGCTGAGCGAATCTCCGGCCTTTGAACACTGTTCCCACTCAGTCAAAACGCTCCCAGGAGGACGATTCCATGCAAATGCCCAAGCCCTCAGAGGCGGACAAAGAACGGTTCCGTTCGGCCGTTCCGGAAAATCCGGAGGTAGAGGTGAAGCCGATGTTCGGGAACCTCGGCGCTTTCGTGCATGGCAACATGTTCGCCGGCCTGTTCGGGCCCACCATCGGAGTGAAGCTCTCCGAGGCGGACCAGCAGGAGTTGGAAGCCAATCACCAAACCCAGCCCTTTGGCCCCGAAGAACGCCCCATGGGCGGTTATGTCGGTCTTCCCGAGGCATGGCAGGACGACGCCGAGCAAACTGCGGAATGGGTGGCCAAGGCGTTTGAGAACGTGGCGAAATTGCCGCCCAAAGCACCGAAAGCCTCCAAGGCAAAGCAGCCCAAGAAATAGGCAAAGCTGCACCCAAAAGCCCTCGCCAAACATGTCCGGAAGTGCTGTGATCCTGCTATGGCATCAATGAATGGGCGAGTGTCCCTTGTGTCGGGCGCTACGGGCGGCCTTGGCAAGGCCATCGCTACGGCGCTGGCCCGCGAAGGAGGGACCGTCGTCGTGCTTGGCCGTTCAGAAGCGCGGGCAGAAGACGCGATTCGCGACATCCAGGCTGTAGTCCCTAACGCGGCGCTGGAGCCGCTTGCGTGTGACCTCTCTATCCAGGCCTCAATCCGGTCGGCAGTTGACGAGTTCCATTCCCGTCATCAAAAACTCAACGTGCTCGTCAACGCCGCCGGCGTGTTCCGCAAGGAGCGCCTCGTGACTCCGGACGGCCTTGAAGTCACGTTCGCCACCAACGTGATGGGCTATTTCCTGCTCACCAATCTGCTCGTGGATTCGCTGAAACAAGGCGCGAGTAAAGACGATGCCTGGACGTCGCGGGTGGTCAATATCGCGTCCAAGTATTCAGGTGGGCCGTCGGTTACCACGATGGATTTCGACGACCTTCAGACCACCAAGCGCAAGTACAGCTACATGCGCGCTACCCCACCAACGATGCTTGGCCGGGTTCTGTTGACGCAGGAGTTCGCGGAGCGTCTTCGGGGCTCAAACGTTGTGGTGAATGCCGTGCACCCCGGCCTTGTAAAGAACACGGGGTTGCTCCAGGACGTTGGCGGACCGTTCCGCTGGCTAACGAACACCTTGGGCAAGCCTGCCGAGGAAGCGGCCGATACGCCCGTCTGGCTGGCGACCTCACCGGAGACTGCGGCGGTGTCCGGCAAGCTCTGGGGAAAGCGCAAGCAACTGCCGACTCCGGGCATGGGCTCTGACCCGGCCGCCCGGAAGAGGCTGTGGGAGGAATGCACCCGACTGGCGACAATCCTCTGAGCTTCCGCTCAGGCCGCTACGCCTCCTTCAGGTCCAGCTGCGGCGCAGGCCTGCGGAAACCACGCGTCAAGTAGGCGAGCCACACCAAGCCAACGGCAGCCCATGCCAGACCGAATCCGATCGACAAGCCACTCAGACTCGTCCATAGCCAGATCGTGAGCACAAAACCAATGCCCGGAAGCACAAGGTTATGGATCACGCCGCGAGTTCCGCGGGCCTTTTGGTCGAAGTAGTAGTGCTTGATGACGGCAAGGTTGACCACGGAGAACGCTACGAGCGCTCCGAAGCTGATCAGCGATGAGATGGTCAAAAGGTCCAATACGAACGCCAGTAGGGACACCGCAGAGGTCAGCAGGATGGGCAGAACGGGAGTCCGGAATCGTTCGTGCAACCGTCCCAAGGCTGCCGGGAAAACTCCGCTGCGACCCATTGAATGAATGATCCGCGAGACCGAGGCTTGGGAGGTCAATGCTGATCCGAGGCTGCCGGCAATGTAGGCAGCCGTGAAGAAAGCAACCAGCAACTCGCCGCCCGCTGCGCCAATGACCTCGATGGCCGCCGAGTCCACGTCCTTGAAGGTGCTGACGGGGAGAACCAGGTGGCTGATGTACGCGAGTCCCAGGAAGATCATGCCGGCCAGCACCGTGGTGATCATGATGGCGCGGGGCAGATTCCGCTTTGGATCCTTGGTTTCCTCGGCGAAGGTTGAGACGGCGTCGAACCCCAAGTAAGAAAGGCAGAGGATTGCCGAGCCGGCGAAGACGGGCGAAAGGCCTTCGGTACCTTCGGCTCCGGTGAAGGGCGTCAGCAAGTCAACGCTGCCGGTTCCCGTGATGGAGGAAAGTCCCAGGGCGACGAACAGCACGATGAAGAGCGCCTGCAGTCCCACCACCACAAAGTTGGCCTTCGCAATCGCAGTAATTCCAAGGATGTTCAGCACTGTCACAGCCACAATCGAAACGATCATGAACACCCAGGCCGGGATGGCTGGGAAGGCGGCCTCCATGTAGATGCCGATCAGCAGGTAGTTGATCATCGGCAGCAACAGATAGTCCAGCAGGAGCGACCACCCGGCCATGAAACCAAGCCCTGCCCCGAAGGATCGGGTTGCGTAGGTGTACGCGGATCCCCCGAACGGGAACGCCTGCGACATTCGGCCGTACGAACGAGCCGTGAACAGCATGACCACCAGGGTCACGGCATAGGCAGTCGAGAGCCGCCCGCCAGTCAGTTCCACGACGATGCCGTAGGTGCTGAAGATCGTCAGTGGCACCATGTAGACCAATCCCAGCAGGACCAGGGACGGAACGCCGAGGACTCGGCGCCAACCCTGGTTCGCTGACTCCGTGGACGCGGGCCCCACAGGCTTCTCGCCTGCCGGTGTATCAGTTTCAAACGTGGGGGTCATTGGGGATCCTTGATGGTCATACTGGTGTGTGCTGGGAAGCTGCGACGCTGCAGAACTTCGTAGCGGCGACCGGATCTACGGGGTCACCGAGATCCTGAAGTGCTGGGGGTTTGGTACGTGAGCCCTGATGTACGACATGGACCATGCGCTTCAAATGAATAGCGTTCATTTATTGTGACGGTGAGGCGAGTCACAGTCAATATGTGACGGGCAGTTCTTCAGGTAGCAGCCCACCTGCCCGAACAACGCGGTCGAGCGGCGAGTCTCCGGGGCTACCCTCCTTCGCCGACCGTTATGCCTGCAAGAGTTCCTCTCCGGCCGGTGCTTCCGGCCACAGCCTCCACCCCCCTCACGCAGGGCCGCCGTGCCAGGCACCTACAAGGTCAACCTGAGGCAATCGACGACACCTATGTCAACTTGAGCGACGACTTCCCGTGCCCCTCACAGCGATCAAGTTTTGAAAAAGTCCACGGCGAGGGCTTGCGGGAGTGGTAATGATCCGATCGAGCTACAGCCAGCCGCTTCACCTCGCCAATCAGCTCCGACGACGCCAGAGACTTTGGCCATTCTGTACCCCAGCGGTTCGCTTCCAAAAGCTGTCACGACGAGGCGTGACAAGGAAGGAACGCAACGGCCCGGAATCGACCTCCGGCCTCCGTGACCAGCGGTAGGCCACGGACCCCCGGCACCTGGTACTCTGTAACGTCGGCAGTTTCGGGTGGAGGCCAGTTTGATTCCGGTAGTAGACATTTTTGCGGGCCCTGGAGGGCTCAACGAGGGCTTTTCAAGTGTCCTGGATCCCGCATCCAACAAACCCGTCTTCAAAACTGCGGTGTCTATCGAGATGGAGCAATCAGCGGTCAATACGCTGACACTACGCGCGGCGTATCGACATCTGCTCCGCTCTGATGAGGGGCTTCCTCAGGCTTACCAAGACTTCCTAGATGGCAGGACGTCTCTTACCGATCTTCACAACGATTCCCGCTTCGCGTCGGCGTACAAGCAGGCACAGAAGGAAGTCCGGCACTTCGAACTCTCCGAGAATTCACGGGCGGACTCAGACAAAATGATTGAAGAGGCACTCGGAAACGACCCCTCAGAGTGGATCTTGATCGGTGGCCCACCTTGCCAAGCATATTCACTCGCGGGACGGTCGCGTCGCACAAATGACCTTGACTTCGAGAATGATCACAAGCACTTCCTATACAGGGAATACCTCCACATCATTAAACGGTTCAAGCCCGCAATATACGTTATGGAGAACGTTAAGGGTCTGTTGTCCGCCACTAATGGCGGCAGTAAAATGTTTGAGCTAATCCGCCGCGACCTCACAAGCCCGTCAGATAATCTCACCTACAAACTCCACTCCATGGTGGTCGAAACAGATGAGGAAGAGCCTGGCCCTGAAGATTTCATAATTCGAGCTGAGGATTTCGGAATTCCGCAGAAGCGTCATCGCGTGATCATTATAGGCGTGAGGGAAGATCTCAACCTTGGCGCACCTGCAGTACTGGAGAAATCGGCGCCGGTGACCGTTCGCGAGGCTATCGGCAACCTTCCCAAGATCCGTTCGTCAGTTTCACGAACTGCGGACCATGACGGCCAGCTCTGGGCCGACGTGCGCCGGAACATCCGCGAGATTGCCAGGCGAGACACTTTGCTCGAAACTCTCCCGGCCCCTTCCAACGTGAAATTGGATACGCTGTCCCTAGCCCAAGCGGTGGCGCCGAGCGATACAGTGCTAAACAACGCCTCGGCGAAGTGCTACCACGACTGGATAGCTGAGCATGCAGGCTCGGCTACGCTTCAGCATGAAGCTCGGGGACACATGATTCAGGACTTGCAACGCTACTACCTGTTAAGTGCTTTAGCTCATTCGGTGACTGATAGCCCCAAGGTTCGGCAGCTGCCTCGGGGCTACTGGCCGAACCACAAGAACGTCGAATCGGCTGCTATGCCCTTCGAAGATCGCTTCCGTGTTCAGGTGTGGAATAAGCCTTCGACAACCATCGTGTCGCACATTGCCAAGGACGGTCATTACTACATCCACCCCGACCCGAGTCAAATGCGCAGTCTAACTGTCAGAGAAGCAGCACGGTTGCAAACCTTTCCCGACAATTATGTCTTCGTTGGGAACCGGACACAGCAATATACTCAGGTCGGGAACGCCGTCCCGCCACTGTTAGCACACAAAATAGGCAAAGCTATCGCCGATTTGTTGTTGTGCAGCACTTCTTCGTAAACCTGCCCATAGTCGTCACTCAATATTGATCCCCAAGGCTTCCGCGGACTCACGAAACAGCGATTCCACGAAGAAGTCAATCTGTTCAGGTGTCATGACAAAGACCGACTGAACAGCCATTTTTCGGAGGAGCCGCTTCGTCGCGTCACGGAAGAGCTCCATGCGTCGGCCGGTCTGCGCCGTCGCCGCAAAATCTAGCAAGTGACGCCCCATGGAGCGTGCCAGGATGGGGTACCCACCAATTCTCGGCTTCTCCAAAAGGTTCACCACCTCATCTTCACCGAGCTCCCCCGCCAATTCCGGCCCAAGGAGATGAACTCTCCACCAAAGCCGACCAATGGCAGTTCTAGTGAAGTCAAACAATCGATCTTCGGAAATAGTCCACTTCTTGGATTCCGCATGGAACTGCCCATACCGCCAAAGCACAACATCGGGAATTACGGCTGAGTTGATGAAGTTCCATACGTCAATCGTAGACGCATCCGCGGGCATAATTTCCATTTGAGCATGAATTTCCGGCCCTACGTTCCGGTCGAACTCGACGAGAACCTTATTGCTAACCTTAGACGGGAAACCAAACTCCCCGGCAATCCCCAAGATTTTGGTACGGAGGTTGAGCAGTTCAGTTGAACCTGCACGCTGCCTTGCCAAGGGATAGTACTGCGCGTTCCTCACGTCGAGATCGACTCCGGCCGCGATCTCGGACAAGCTCTGCGTGCGAAGCGACTCCCAGGAGCGTGCGGCGTCGTGCAAAGGCATACGTGGATAGCACAGAAGGGTAATGGACGTTGTCACGCTATTTCCCCCCGACTTTTGCTTGGAGCTCAGCCTCGACACGGCCAGCATCTTCCCGATACCGTTGCCGAACTTGGCTTAATGAACCACCGAGAAGACGCACCACGCTGGAGAGTACTTGGCCGAGTGAGTCCTCGGGATAGTCCATCTCAAGACTTAGCTCGTCAGAACTGAGGGCTTCACGTAGCAGTTGCCTCATAAAGTCCAACTCAAGGAAGCGCAGCCAAGGTGCCGACTCAGCTGACTCTGAATCCCTCAGCAGCTCCTCAATGTAGCTATTGTCGGAATTGAGCCAAAGCCAAATTGCAGCAGATGCACTCACTGACAAGTCACGAGTAGTGAGTCGCAACCACCAAAGCGACCTACTCGAACCAGCGAAGCCATGTTCGGCGAAGCTAACCGGCAGCATTGGGAGGCGGGGCGCAGACCCTTCAAGAGTAATTTTTCGCTCTAGTCGGAAGACGGTGTTGCCTAGCTTTTTGGGGGCAAATGGACTAACGACTTCGCTGTTAAGTTCCAAGAGCGATAATTGGAACTCTACGGATAAAGTTCCCGATATTTGATCGCCTGGTACCGATAGGTAAATCTGCTGTCGTCCGCTCCCTACAGTCCGCACATCAGACACGATAACGAGGGGTGCACCCGTAGACCGAGCTACTATAGCGGCCCCAAACTTCGCTGCCGATCCCAGTCGCAGTTCGTCTTGAACTTCCCGCAAATCTAACTCGAATGAGCACTTAACGTTGACATCATCGTAGTAAGTCCAGTCTTTGGCAAAGACTTCATCTTCAGCCAAGAGGGTGTCGCCAATCAAAACTTCCCACCTGAGGTCGGAAATTCGGTGTATAGGCAATGTCAGGTGACCCAGACTAACTCCTCGCATGCTCCACCTCCTCCACGGAAGCGGTGACACGAATAGCGGCGTCGGAAGGCTGAGTGAAAACTGCAGTAATTACGTCATCACTAGGTACCGCCACAGTTAGGGTTGCCGCCGACGACAAAAGACCATTACCGGAAACCCAGCCAGCAAAGCGCGGCGATTCAGCATGCTCGGGGCTCGACGCTTCGTTGCCCCCCGATTCGGTGACGACCCGGGCATCGACGCTGACTGTTGCCACGTTCCCAGGCCTCCCCCCGCTGAGCGAGAACGAATATCTTGCAACCACTTCTCCATCCAGGAGGTCGAGTGAGGACTCTGCGATCTGTCGAATAGAAGCCTTCCTCGGACGTTTCGTCCCAGATGACCTCGGAGTGTCCGAGGGCTCCTGCACTTCAGCACCTGCACCCGAGAACCCACTGAGTAAGCTGCCAAGGGCGGCAGACACCCGCGATGCTCCCTTAGATGCCACTCCGCTGCCGGCCTTGGCGCCTTGCGCCGAAAGGACGCGAAACGTCTCCCGAATCCTGTCCAACGTGATCCTGACAGGATTCGGGGTGTTTCTCTCCGTAGCCGCCTTCTGGTACACCCAATCGTCGTGTGTTACTGGCTCGGACCTAGCAAATGGCTCATTCATCCCCGGGGTCGAAATAAACACTCCGAAAATGGGAACACCGTTCGGCTGCGGAGCCACAGGCAGATACTTAACAACCATTCTCGGGTCTCTCATGAGGGCCACAGAGTTCTCGAGCTCCGAGCCCGTTGACACCGGAGTATGACTAATTCGATGCGTCAGGAGGCCGGAGGTCAATTTCGGCCGCTGCATGCGAATTGGTGTGAATACCGTCTGCCAGTTGCTTTGATAGTCCGGGTCCATGAGGCGTTGCCGCGCCTCAATGTAAGCTGCCGCAAACTCCCGATACACCGGATGTGAGAGAGGCTCTGGGGTAGGCAGGGAAACTGTGTCAGCGGTGAATTCAAATCGAATATTCGGCCCTTTGCCCAAGTCCAACGCATGGGGCCAAGCCCATTTCAACGCCGCATCGGCAATGGCAGCAACTCGCTCGCGACCACTAGTGACCCCTTCGAAATCCGGTGCGACAACCATGACGCTCGTCCCAGTTGCATCCTTTTTCGGGATCCGCATGCCCAATCGCTCCGCCAGACCGCGGGCAGAGGGGCCCACGAGAGGATCGACAATTCCGTCAACGCCAGGAACGCCCCACCAATTGCGGCCCGTGTATCGGCTGGCTCCATCATCATAGTCTCCGTCGCCACCGGAAACGCCGATAAGCCGAGACTGAATTGCCCCCTTATGGAGCGCTTGAGAGTAGATCAGACATAGTCCAACTTGGCTCGCACGGTAGAGCACTCCCTTGCCGAGCCCGTACGTCCCCCCTTCCAAGCCTTTGGACGTCGAGCGTCCAAGGTTGCGTACGAAATCCACAAAGTCCCGACGCTCTCCCTGACCGCCTGAGACATCTGCCCGGACGGGCCCCCCCAATCCTCTGGTCCCAGAATCAGAGATCACCAAGACGCGAATTCTTTTTTGATGAACAAATTTGTTGAGCTCCGTCGAGCGACATCTCGGTGGCAGCTCGGAGAAGACTTCGGTGGTGAGAATACTTGTCTGATACTCCGACATTTCATATTCATCCACTGAATAGCAAATCGGCCCGCTCTTGTCAGTTCGCGCATCCCAGCTGTTCTGCAGAGACTCTCTTAACACCAAGTCCCATAGCCCCAGGGAAGTTCGTCCAATGGCATTGTCGGCCGAGCGCGCATCCAAACCACCGTCCGCTCCGTACTGCTGACGATAAAGCGAAAGCGTCATGATCCACCTAGGCTAGCAAGTTGAACGTTACGCGCATCGTGTTCGATGGGTTCGAGCTGTCCCAGATCAATGGAGTATGAAATATTCCCCAGCCGATCTATCATGCCACGTGGAACTAGGTTTTCGGAGCTGATCTTTGGGAAAGCGTCATCTACTAGGTAGGACCTCTGCGTCAGCAAAACAAATCTCGAACTCTCATATGCCAACGAATCCGCGTAGTTATATTTCACACCACGAAGTGCCATCAGGAGCTCACTCCGCGATACCCCTTGGGCGATGAGTTCTTCGACTTTTTCAGGAACCGATACTCCGTTTGGCGACGGTTCGAGCTGGAACGCGCGTATGTACAAATCACCGTTATCGGGATGGTCCAGCTGCCGTCCACCATGAATAGTGACCGTCATATTGTTGTGATTCGTTGTGGCCTTTATCTCAACTGAACATCCAGCGAAGACGAAATCGTGTCGGCTACCTTGCGGGCCCTTCCATGACGTAATTGCTGCCGGCCCATGAACTTTCACCAGCTCACCCAAAAAAGTCAGTTCACCCAACAAACCCGCAAGCTGCGCAGGGCTCAAAACACCGCCGCCGTCGCCCTCGAATAGATTTCTCCATCGATCGAGTGCCACACTCACCACGTTGGCAGCGCGGTCGGGCTCTACTTCGATGGCATCCAGGAGATCGTCCACAAGTAGTCCAAACTGATGGTTGAGATTGGAGGCGATGCATCTGAGGACGACGAAGGGCATCTTTCCGTCATCAACGTCAAGATTGACGGTCTGTAATACGAGGGATTTGCTACGCCAAGCCTGAGGACCATCTTTTGGCTCACCGATTGGGACTAAGACAGTCGGACGACCTTCTGTATCGACTGCATGCAAAACGTCACCATAGGCGGCTACCACACCAGACTTTCTCGAATGAAAGGTGCCCAAAGCCGATATATCTTTAGCAAGGTAGTCGAATACAGAGCCCGACGTCTCTCTCATGCCCTTACTTTCTCCTCTTCAATTGCTTTGGCTTCGTCCAACTCGTCGGCTGCCCGGAGTTCGTCTTCAAGTGTCTCCAGATAGTCAGCGTCGACAGCGGCAGCAACGTAGTCAACAGCGGACCTAGGATTCCGCGATTCAGGGAACATGAAGCATAACCCGATGACGTGTTCCGCTGCGGACAGGGGTGCCCGCCCGTTCTCGACTGGTTCCACCAAAGCTGCCGCGTCCCGTGGTTCCGATTCCTTACAGATCGGGTAAACGCACAAAATCCCTAGTCGGCTGGTCTCCCGTAACTGCCTGTATTGAAGCAACTGACGGTCGGAAATCTGATCGGTGGACTTCAGCCACAGAGACTGACGTACAAGCTCCAGGCCGCCTTCGAGATCTGCAACCCGGTCAGAAGTCGAAGCAATTGCCTTTAGATTTGCAGTGCCGTCATTGCTTGGAATATACATTTTTTTGCGGCGCAACATCCGAACCTTTTCAGCAAGACCCAGATCCAGCTCACCACTGCCATTCAGAGGTTCCATAATGACAATATTCCAGCGCAACAGGTCACCCGCCGCGCATTCGTTCTGTATATACCGCCGTATAGCATCCTTATCAATTGACTTTGTGGCGTCATGAATTTCATATGACTCCAAGTAGTCGAGGACTTGAGTGGCCGAAACATTACTGAATCCGCGTCGACGTCCTGGCAATTCGGACTCCACATGCCCTTCTTCGAGGAGTCGCGTGAAGAGTTCCCTAGTGACCTTAATGTTGTTACTCAACCATGCAGAATCATTTTCTTTGAACATGATCGTTTGCACTCGACGCCCCGAATAGCTGACCTGAGCCGTAACGGCCGATCGCATCTTAGCGGCAGATGTAACTGACATCTGCGGATGGGTACGAATCTTGACCGGCAGTTCGGCCGGAGTTTTGCCCTCTACTTCGTAGATCGCAATCTCATCGCGTATTTCGGCCTCCACGATCGACAACATCAGGAACCAGCTCTTGAGTTCAGCGCTCATCCAGATACGGATAAGGTCCTCGTAGCCAACACGGTACCCAAACCAGCGGCCCATCTGCAGCAAAGTGTCGTAGGCGGATGACGCACGTACGAAGTAGCTCGAGATGAGCCCTTCAAGTGTGAGCCCTCGCGACAGCGTATTGCCACCGATCACAATGACAGTTTGAGCATGCTTCTTGTCGTACTTTAGACGATCAGTTGATTGATAGTTGTCAACAACAACTTTTGTTTCACGAGCCGTTGTCAGCAAATGAGGAAGGAGCTCCTCGAAGGAGATAGACCTATTTCCAAATGACTCCGCACCCACGCGCTCTGATTCCGAGTTCCAAAGATCTCGAAATTCCTCCGCTGTGCTGTCTTGGGTGGCGAGCTCCGAGCTCAGTGCGTCCAAGTGGTCCACCACCGCTTCCGCAGTCTTCTCATGTGCAGCGGCCAACATTGATGTGTGAATAAGCATCGACGAATGGGCCGCCTGGCCTGATCTCAGCCGACGAGCCGTTGTTGCCAACAGGAACCAGCGGATAGCCGAGTCCATAGCCTCTGGAACGTCTGGCGCCCACTCCTCCAGTGAACTCTTACTCCGAGGCGGTCGAACGGCATCAACCTCCATGTCGGACATCAACCGCACAACGTCCAAACCATCGTCGACGCCGGCGTCCAAATCGCCGCTTACCATCTGGCCAAAGATCCGCTCTGCGCCGAAATAATTTGCTGGTCGGGGCAAATCAACGATGAAATCCCTGGGATACAGGTCCTGCTCAACGCTTGGATCGATCAACAGGTTTGCAAAGGGCGTGGCCGTGTAAGCAATATAAGCCGCCTTGGGGTTTGCCAGTAGATCACGAATCAGTCCGTTGATGGTCGACTGCCTTTGTGCTCCGACATCAATAGAGGCTTGATCTGCTTCGTCATCGATAATTAAGATTGGGCAGTTTTGCAACGTTGTCGCCGACGCACTTTTAATCCATTTGTTCAACCTGCGAAGCCTTGCAGGATTCTTTTTCACAACGGCAATTGAGCGCAGAGACTGCGAACTCAGAATTGCGTCAGCCGTAGTTGCAACACTGAAGTCTTCATCGACGGATGTTAATGGATGCAGTATCGAGGTACACGGATTTATCAAGTATTCATTTATTCGGTCTTGCGTCTGCGTACGCAAATTCTCTGTCGTTCCGGTGAGGACAATCACAAGCCTGTAACCAACATCGACAGCCTTCGCGACTACCGCCATAAAATTCGTGGTCTTACCACTCTGAACATAGCCAAGAACCAAGCCGCGGGACCTAATAACTTCCTTGCCGGGTGGACTCCCCAAGCCAATGACTTTAGACGACGCTGCATCAACCCCACTAACAGCTTCTTCGGGGAGCTCCTCCAGCAATCGTGCTTTGAGTGTTGGCCAAACAACATCGTCTCGGCGGGGGCCCGAATACCAAAACCCTCTCTTGCGCTCAATCTCAGCCAAGACGCCAGGGTCCGGTATCTCCCTGATTAGGTTTAGCCGCTTCTCATACGCCAGACGAGCAGTGTGCACTAGGCCCTCGGGGGCATGGGACAGAGCTATCTGGGCCCCTTGCAGCGTCATGCCGCCAGCTACCAGCGCAGCGAGCGTATCCGCCATTGTATTGACATCATCGTCGGAGTACTGCGGTGCCCCCATTTGATCCCCATATTCGGTAGGTCTTCTGTTGAAGTTCGTATAAACCTGATGCTAGCGCCCTCCGCTGACGGAGACACAATATCTCGCAGTTGCTCAACAGGTTAGTGTCGCGACGTATGCGCATCGCACACTCTCGCCGAACGCGTGGGGCGATCAGTCGACAAGTCTTCCGGGGCGTTACTACAGGATCGGTAGCACGCACAAAGAGAATATTGCGTGAAGTTTACGGCTACTGAACGTTGCCGCTCGCCACTGCAAGCAGTTCTCGCTAAGTCGGAGCCACCTCGATAGCGGACCCCGCCACTAATCCGTCGGCGAGAAGTAGGACTAGGTCTACCACCGCCCACCCGAGTCCCCGAAGGTTCAAAGCTTCGCAACGCCGTATACGCATGCTGGGTTGGAGCGATAAGGACCGGAGACTTGCGAGCTACGAGTCAATTAACATTGGCCCATGACAATCTCTGTGGGGCAACTTTTCAGCAAGTGCGGCCTTGAGCCCGCCGGTGTCGTCCCCTGGGGAACAACTATACCTTCGACCGGTCCCGGCGTTTATGTGGTGGCCTCGACGCTCGAACTGGATGACGCGGTAGGGCATGTTCCTGTCTACAGCACAGATCCGCAGGCATTCCGCGCACTGAGAATGCTTTGCCCCAATCCAACGGTTGACGGCACGGCGGCTTCCGATGAGGAGTTGGCCGCCCGCATTGGTGCTTTTTGGATTCCGGAGACACCCATCCTTTACGCGGGCCTAGCCGGAACCTCGGTCCAGAAGAGAGTCCAGCAGTACTACAGCACGGCAATCGGTAAGCGTTCACCACATGCAGGTGGCTGGTGGCTCAAAACCATGGCCGAGCTGAATGACCTCTACGTTCACTTCGCTGTAGCTTCCGACCCAAACGTGGCCGAATCCATGTTGCTCAACACCTTCGCCGCATCCGTTCCTGCTTCGGTCAAGGAATCACTTCACGACAAAGAGCGAATAGCACCCTTTGCCAACATAGATGCGCAGAGGGGGCTGAGGAAACGGCATGGCCTGCAGGGTGTGAAAGTAACCCGGACATCCACGGAGACTGATAGGAACCCGACCTTGGACAAGAAAGTCACATCTACGAAGCCGGAAGTCCGTGCGTCGGAAAGAGACGACGAAACGGCCCGTCAAGGAGGCGTCCGAATCGAGTCGCAAGTCATAACAGCCGGCGATCGAACGCGATCAAACCTTCGGATCCCTTCTCGATCGAAGTTCGTTTTGCCAGCTAGCGATGGGTACCTGAATGTCATGGTCCAAGGCGAATCAATTAATGCAAGATGGCGCGTCAACGGTTCTCGTTCCGGAACTATCGGGCTTGGAAACGGCATCATGCGGACTATCGGAACAACGGACCAGAGTGTTTGGCTCCATGTTTCGTCCGACACGGTCATAGTGGAGGACTAGAAATCGATGACTTCCCCCCATGTCTTCGTCGCAATGGCAGACATCCTCAACCTGAAGTGCGATGCCTGGCTGCTCCCCACGGATTCACACCTAACTATCGAAGACCATTGGATGGCCGCCGACAAGCGTCTCCGAGAACTGGCCGCCAAATCGGCCTCAAGCGAGTTCAGACAAGGAACGAGCCTTGCGGAGGTCATTCGTCCGTGGGATGAGTCAAAGCCGATGCCCATCCTCACGGCTGTTCCGATTGACGGTCGCTGGGACGAGGCCGCCGTAGCTCAGCGCATCGAGGCATTCGTCGAGTGCTCCGTTCGGGAGATTGCCCAGCCCGCCTACCGGCCGTACAGACTACTGGCTCTGCCCTTCTTCGGGACAGACGGCGGTGGCGCCGGACAGCATCTGGGAGCGGCGCTCCGGGCCATACTCACGGTAAGCCAAGAGCTCTCCAGCAAACACCAAGTGGACATCGTCCTGGTCCTGAGAGATCGTGCTGCATTCTCCTTAGCACAGAAGCTGCGGCGTGATGCGAGCGGAACATCCTTCTGGTCAGGGCTGGAGGCAAGCCTTCAGGAGAAGGCCAAATGGCTTGGGCACCAGGCACGGTCTGGGCACGTGGTCCCTTTCCTTGGCGCGGGCGTCAGTGTCAGTGCCGGGGCGCCCACGTGGAAAGAATTGCTGCAGAAGCTAAAGGAAGGCGTCGAGCTTGATGAGCAGGGCCATAAGGCCTTCGAGTGGCTGCCCTTGCTTGATCAAGCTGGCATTCTGTCGCAGCTTTATAGGGAGAAGTACGGTACATCTGAGGCTTTTGGTAAAGCCGTAAGCGAAGCCGTGAAACTCAAGAATTACGGACTTGCCCCGGCTCTTCTGGCGACCCTGCCCTCCAGCGGAGCTATCACGCTGAATTACGACCAGCTCTTTGAGATGGCATGCCGGGATGCCCAGCGTCCACGCACTGTATTACCTGAAGACGTGCCCGCAGTGGGCAACAATTGGCTGCTCAAGCTGCACGGTTCCGTGAGCCGACCGGAGAGCATTGTGCTCACCCGTGACGACTATCTGGGTTACAACACCAACCGCGACGCCCTCTCGGCGCTCGTGAAGGCGCATCTGCTGACCCACCACCTTCTCTTCGTCGGCTTCGGGCTGGCGGATGACCATTTCCACGAAATTGTGCACGACGTCCGGCGTGCTCTTCCCGCGAAGAGCACCACTGATCGGGCGATGGGCACGGTTCTTTCCCTCTTCCAGGAACCTATGCAAAACCTCGTGTGGAAGGGAAAGCTGGACATCGTTTCGATGACCGAAACGGAGTTCCCCTCCGGTGACGAACCCACGAAGCGCACAGCTGCAGCAACAGCCGGTCGAGAACTGGAGGTGTTCCTGGACATGATGGCGGCGTACGCCACGGAGAGCCACTCGTATCTGCTGTCACCCTTGTACTTCAAAGGTATGACGGAGGCAGAGGCCGATCTTCGGAGCCAACTCCTCGCTCTCGCGGTCTCAGAGCGATCGGTCGAGACAGCCGAAGTCTGGGGCGTCATTGACGACGCAATGCGCCGCTTGGGCTGGACCCCAGGCTTCACCCCGTCTGCATCGACCTACCCCGGAAATTGAAGCAGTCGCCGGCGTGCGCTCAGAGTTGGGCCCCAGCCTCCAAAGTGGCAAGGCCTGCCCGCTCAACTTCACGACGGGTAGACCGCAACCGGATCCATTCGTGGTGCTCTTGACACCTCAGCGGATTCATTCCCCCGATCCCGCCAATAGTTGGCCGGGCTACCAGACCGTGAAAGTCGGTCATCTTGCGACGTCCACAAGATGATGTCCAAAAGACGAACGTCCGTCGCCTCTCCCAAGTCTGGAGACATCTCCAAGGCTTTTTCGCGAATATGAGTAAGTTCAGCAGCTTGATCCTTCAGAATCCGTTGAAGGATGAAGAGAGTCCGTCGAATCTTCTCCCAGCGAGGTTGCCTGCCTGCACTGAATGCCGTACGTTCAAATCCCATCGCGACCGCCACATGACCGTCAAGGACAGGGATGACATCGGGCCTGTAAAGCGCCAACAACTTAGTCATTTTTGGAGCCCATGCTCCAGCAAAGCCCGTTCTGCAGAGCAACGCAACCTTCTCCACGTCGGAGTCCTCCATGCTTTTCAAGTCTTGCGACGGTAGGTCACGAATCTGCTCTGCCAAGTAGGACCTGTACTCCTGGGTGAAACTCGCAAGATTAGCCGGCGTTATCCGTCCTCCAAGTGCATCCGCCCAGAGCAGGGACCACGGCGCAATGTGTGTAAAGTGTCCCGCCCTCCTCGCGGCGAACGAGGGAAGGTCGTATGTATGCCACCCGCTCATTGGGTGGCCACAATAAGCCCGAACACGACTGACTATGTCGTCAAGGCGCTGCTCACCTATGCCGGCGGGCATTCCGGGGGACAGATCGATGTGATCAGCGATGCGCATCAGGTACCTCGACAGCTCCGCACTCAGGTTCAGACTCCACCCCGGCTTTAGGTTCAGCCTGAGGTTGATCCTTCAGTTCGGGGCTTGGCTCCATTTCGGCGCGTTCACGGCGTGAGTTGATGCCCTCAGCCATTTGGAGCACTGAATCTTCGACGGCGGCGCCAATCGTCCGCGGTACAGAGGCAACACCACCCCCGACCTCTTTTGCAAGGTCAGCCACCGATCTCAGCCACCCTGGCCGAGCTGGAGGCTCCTTCAGCTCAGGCATTCCAAAAACTTCCGAAAATGCCTTGAGGAGATACTGAATTCTATCGACGGACTCTGCGACCTTGATTGAACTACGTGGGGCCCGGACCCGTGTAAGCGCGCTAAGCCGCCCCAGCGACTCCGCAGCCTCTGACAACTTCCTTATCTTTTCCCTCGTTGCCGAGAGAAGCTCATTCGTAGCCGATTCGCGGTCCCCGGCGAGATATTCGGCCTCAGCTTCGTCGTGAGCGCGGGCGATGGTTAAAGTATCCATTCGGGCCGTGTTTGCCAGTGACAAAGCAGCCATCATGAGCCAGTGTTGTAGTTCGCCGTCAGCAGCGAATTGTGCTTGTCCCAGCCGTTCCTTGACTGATCCTCGTGATAAACCCTCTTCGAGGGTTTCCAGATGTCCAAGCGCCACAAAAAGGGACTGCGCCAGTTCCGTGGGGTGATCCGCTATAAGATCCCAAGCGTTGTTAGTTACCGAACCGGTCTTTTCATAAGCCGTGTAGGCCGCAGACAACACGTGTGTGATGCCCTGGACGTTGCCCATCTCGCGCGTTCTCGCGTCTTGGAGAAGCCGATCCAGCTTAATGTCCAAGGATGCGATTGCTTCCTCTATGTCCTTCAGTGCCATGCGAAGTGCCATTGCGGCGGCAAGCGCATGAACATTGGCAACTGAAGCAGGGTTGATACCGCTCGACTGGACCAAGTCAACAAATGTGTCGAAGCGGCCATCCGTCCCTCGAAGTACGGCGCTGAACACGTCCCCATTTGCGACGTGACCGGCAAGCTCATGAAACTTGGCGAGTGAGTTGGGAGTCATCTGGAACCAGTTGCCGCTGGCACTCATGCCAATCGCGCCCAGCCCGCTTACTGCGGCGACAGCGTCAGCAAGCCCTCGCCCCACGGGGACGCCCTCGTCTGCACCAATGTCGAGCTTCTTGAACAAAATGGCCAAGGCGTCCGGGTCGCCTACGGCGATAGCTGATGCTCCATCAACGTGCAGCGCAATATCCTCTGAATTATGTGACCCCATGGCCACATTGTGGCACAGTGCTAATCTCACGGAATAACCCACTGTATGGAGGAGTAGTTGTGGCTGGGAAGCGAGATCAAACTACGGCCTTCTTGAAGCATGCAGCTTCAAGAGCAAAAACGAACTCGTCACGAATCTATTCGATCGCAAAGAATCCTGCCACACGTGTCAAGGTTGAGGGACTCATAAGAGACGGCCAAAAAATATACAAGGCAGCGACTAGCCCTGAAGCTCAAAAGGCATATCGGTTGGTGGTTAGTTCGATCAAGAAAGTTCGACGAAGCTAACGGCACCTCGGAGGTCGGTACCTCGAGAACCCACCACATTCAGCTCGCACCACCGGTGCCCTCCGGCGGAAGTCCTGGCTCGCGAGTAAGGACGTCCCCACCAGTGCAAGGATGAGGCGTGGACACTACCTCCGAAAACCTGGCCATAGCAATCGGAAAAGCCTTGGGCGGAGGGCAAGCGAGCGCCTATGACGGTACCGTATTCTGCCAAGGCCTCAACCATCATTTGAGTTACGCCGTCTTAGTGCACCCCAGGGCCTTTACGTGGTCCGCGACGGAGTTGCCGGACGGACCTACGCGCACGTTCGACCCCCCGACGACCGATCATCCAGACCGACGGCGTGGATGATCCCTACGGCCTTTCCATTGAGCGCATTCCGTTTGCTTTCCCGAAGCCGTCCAGCTTTCATTTCCTCTGTCTCTGCCCATCTGGGGCAGGCACTTGGACGACTATCACCCGGTCGCCTCCGAAGTTCATGGCTTGGACACGACACTCCCGCTCCGGCATCGCATGGACCCGACGATTTTTGGATCCTTCACTTTCGAAACCGAAAGCGGTATCGCCAAGAGCTTCTTCACTCCCTCCACGGCGATGAAGCTGGACCGTGAGACCGTGCCCGACCATGGAAGCTACGACTCGGTTTCTTAGCCGCCTCCGGAGACGCTGACTTTCAGAATCGCTTTCGCCCGGATCAAAACACCCGCTAACAGGAGATGGCCCGCAGACGTCAGTCCGCGAGCCATCATCAAAGCCCGAGTCACTCAGTGCCTCGAGGCTCCGCACTGGACTCAGGTCGTTTGCTTCGCCTCAACTCATAAACGCCGTAGCAGCCGAACCCCAGCATGAGAACTGCAGCCGCGGCACGCCACCAAACAAACGGCTGCCAGCTTGCGAAGATCACGGCCATCACGAAAAACGACACCACTTGGAACGTCGACGGAATCCGCTTCTTCGGGCTGCCTTCAGTCATCGCTGCACGCTACCAACCCGCGCAGCCCGCGAGCGTCAACCCTATGCTCGACAACGTCCCCTCGAGCGCCCACCCAACGACGGCACCACCCGGAGCGAAAATGGTGATCATGCTGACTCCCCCGCCCAACGCGCAACTCCAAGGCTGTGCTTGCGGTCAGGACGATTGTTATCTTGCTGATGTACTTCCGGATCATTGTTGCTCCTAGTGAAGAACGATCTTGCTGACCCGCAAAGCCTGCGCGGGGGATCCATCGGCTAGGTGCCCAAAAGCCCCGAACTAGGTGGCGGGCCAGCCGAACTAGGTGCGCAAAAGCCCAAAAATAAGTGGCAGCGCCCTAGGCCCTAGGTGCTGTCAAGCAACCAGCAAGTTGTCATTTCGGAAATTTCCGACATATGATCAAGCGGTGCCCATCGACGTCTTCGGAGCCATCGCGAACCCCTCGCGGCGCACCATCCTCGATAGCCTCCTCGGAGGTCCCCTGACTGCGGGCGAACTGACGGGTCGATTGGAACTCAGCCGCTCATCGGCGTCGGAACACCTCAGCGTCCTCAAGGAAGCAGGCCTGATCCGGGAGGAACGGCAAGGCAGGCACAGGCTGTACCACCTCCAAGCCGCCGGGCTGCAGGAAGTCAGCGGCTGGCTGAAGCACTACGAGCAATATTGGAACCAGCGGCTCGACGCCCTGGCCGACCTGCTGGACGGCCAATCTACTGAACAGGAAAACACCGATGACTGAGAACGCGATCCGCCTCGAACGCACTTTCCCGCACCCCCAGGGCGCCGTGTGGGCAGCCCTGACAACGCCCGACCTCCTCGCGCGCTGGTGGGCACCCGGCGACATCGCACCCGTGGTCGGCCACCGGTTCACCATGGACATGGGCGGCTGGGGCCAGCAGCCCTGCGAAGTCCTCGCGGTCGAGCCCGGCACGTCCATCAGCTTCAGCTTCGCCGAAGGCACCCTGGACACCACCATCACCTGGACGCTGAAAACGGTCGACGCCGGGACCACCCTCTACTTCGAACACGCCGGCTTCAATTTGGACTCGCCCATGGGACGCCAGGCCATCGAGGGCATGGGCAACGGCTGGCCGGGACTCCTCGCCCGCATCGACGAAGTCTTGGTCAACGCCAGCTAGCGTCGGCAAGGAGGCGAGTTAGAGCGCCTTGTTTACGCCTTGTCCTTGGCCCACCACAGGAACTCGGAAGCATGTTGTTGGTGTCTAAAACCCTCCCCGAGGAGTGCCAGCAGAAGGTCGTTGCTCCAAAGAATAAGACGTCCTATGGTCCAGTCAACCTTCTCAGGGTCGGGCAGTTCCAGGCCCCACAGGGAAAGGGCAATCTCACGCTTTCCAGCTTCTCCGGTGTACTTGAGGATTGTCAGGTACGTCTGGGGGTAAACGATGCAGAGCACCTTCGTGAGGAGCGATTCCTTGAACCCCTTCATTCCGAAGGGCTTCGTGTCTTGGATCAGCGCCGTTAGACGGTCCTCAAGGTCGACTGGTGACGTGCCCCGGAGCAGGTACTCCACCACCTTACGAACTCGCGCCGCACTGGCTTCTGGTCCCAGTTCTTTCCATGCTTCATTGAAGACGGACATGTTCCCTGGATTTGCTCCCACGTTGGAGTTGCCGAAGTCTTTGAACTCCTGAGGGTCCGCCTTTTGAAGGCCTTCAGCGCTGAATATCTGCTGGTATCGCGCCCAGTAAGGAGCGACATTGGGTACAGGCTCGGGTTCCCGGCGAAGAAATTCAGTCTTAAGTCGCCGGACAATTTCGAGCCTCTCGGGGTCGACGTCCGTTGGCTGAGGAAACCTTTTCTTGATCTCTTCCAGGGTGGGAAGCTGAATCTTTGGCCGCAGAGGCTCACCGCGCAGCCATTCCAGCCCGCATTTCGCACATTTGAGCCTTCTTTGTGTCCCTGTCAACCGTTCGACGAGCCCGACATGTTCGTCAGTCTGACAGCGGGAACACTCTAGGAGATCGATTGCCATGAGGCCTACCTTCCGAACGCGATGACGATATGAAGCGAACTCACGTTAGCAGCCCAAATCGCACCAAACCTAAGGACAGAACCACCGACAATCGGCTCGCTCCCGTAATTACCCAGATCAGGGTGGAGAATCGCGGGTATGGGTGGATCAACGTACCGACTGGCAACGCACAATCCGGCTCGGGATGCTGCCCGAAAGCAAAGCGCATCCCGCGCGGACGACTTCGGCGCGTTCGCAGTGTGCCCGTCACTCACGGATCCAGGCCCACCCTCCATTTCCGGCCCATCCAAGGTCGAAGCGGGAATCAGGGTCGCTGCGAACTTCGCCGACGCGAACAAGGTAGCGCAGTGCCTGATCACCCTCAAACCGGCGCCGAACCTGCCCATGCGGAGCGTGCACCTTGTCGATCTTTTGGCCAAGGAACTTACAAGCTTCGCGTACAGCCGCATGGTTGCGAGAGGTGGCGACGTGCCAGCAGCCCTGCAACACGCAAGCGCTCAGCCCACATCCATCCGAATAAACGGGATCGATACTGCCGGGTGGAGTCTGCAGCATAATGAGCTGCGTGGCATTGTCGCCCGATCTGGAAACCGCGTGTACATGTGGCTCACCACGCGGGCCCCTGCAGAACCATTGGCCCTACTCACCGAGGACTTCGGCGCACATCTCAGGGCGATGCGCGGCAAATAAGCCAAGTGGTACCGTGCATGAATGCGGCCGGTTCTAGGGGGACGGCATGGAAGCTTGGCAGTGGATACCGGTGATTCTGGCGGGAGCATCAGCTCTCTACGTCACCGGGCTCATCGTTTGGGGCGTCTTTGATGTCCTCCGTGAGGACCGACTCGACCAGCTCGCCCGCGCGCTGTGGGTTCTACTTCTCTTCGTCCTGCCGGTCTTTGGCATCCTGGCTTGGCTGTATGCCAAACCCAGGATCGTCGGTGCGCCCACCACTATCCGCCTCAAGAAGACCCTCTAAAAGAGCAAGCTAAACCTAGGCCGCCAAGCCGCCCGCCGCCGTCGTACCCTTCACGGAGCACAAGCAGGTCAACCGCCCGCAATCTCCCGCAAGGTGTGCAAGTGCGCCGCCCACACCTCGCGCCCGGCAGCCGTCAGGCTCGCCGACGTCCGAGGCATCTTCCCCGCGAAGCTCTTCTTGATCTTCACGTACTCGGCCTTCTCCAGGATGGCAAGCTGCTTGCTCAGTACGGAGTCGCTGACCTGGATCGCGTCCCGCAAATCCTTGAAGTCCAGCGACTCGGCCTTGGCCAGCGCGGCCATGATCGAGAAGCGGACCGGCGAGTGGACGAGTTCGTTGAGCTTGTGGCGCGGGTGTTCCGCAGGGATGCTCATGCGCGCAGCTCCCGGAAGGCCGCGGCCAGGCCCACCGCACCAAGCGCGATACCCGCCGGTAGGTAGAACCACAGGTTTCCGTCCTGGAACAGGATGGCTCCTGCCGCCAAGGCCACCACATACAGGGCGAAATACGCCACCAAGGATGTCAGGAAACGCTTGGTGTACCCAGCCTTCGTGGAACGCTGGAACATGGGCCAAATACTGGCCGTCACTGCGGCCCACGCACCAACGGAACAGGCCAGCAACGCAGCGCCGTAGCCGGTGACGAGCACTATGTGCATGCCGATCATGAGCAGCGACCCTATGATCGCGAGGCTGGTGAAGGTGACAGCAACCGGCCAAGCGGCGGCGTTGGTTGAGGCGGCGCCGATGGCCTCTGCCTTGGCCAGCAGTTCACGTGCTTCTGCAGCGGATGGGCTGCCGGTGGTCTCATTCATGCTTCCCCCAAGGATTCGAATCTGATGTCTCGACAGTAGGAAAGTACTTTCCATGTTGTCAAGTACTTTCCAGTGATCACCGTTAACACCCGCCCCACCAGACCCGGTAAATTTGATTCCACGAGTTTGACCCTCGGTGAGCAACACCATTCGCGCGCCTCACGAAAGCAGGATCATATGACCGTCTCTCCCCTCATTTGGGGCATCACCATCGTCGTCATTTTGGCGCTCTTGGCCTTTGACTACTTCTTCCACATCCGCAAGGCACACGTCCCGTCGCTGAAGGAAGCGGCCATCTGGTCCTCCATTTATGTGGGACTCGCGATCGTTTTCGGCATCCTGGTGCTGATATTTGGCGGCGGCCAGATGGGGTCCGAGTACTTTGCCGGCTACATCACGGAGAAGGCCCTGTCGGTCGACAACCTGTTCGTCTTCCTGATCATCATGGCGAGCTTCCGGGTGCCGCGTGAGGATCAGCAGAAGGTCCTGCTTTTCGGCATCGTGTTCTCGCTGATTGCCCGCACCGGCTTCATTTTCCTGGGCGCCGCGCTGATCAACTCGTTCGCTTGGGTGTTCTACATCTTCGGCCTCATCCTGCTCCTCACGGCAGGCAACCTGCTCAAGCCCGGCGATCACGGGGATGATCAGGCGAACAACTTCATCATCCGCGTGGCCAAGAAGCTTTTCCACACCACGGATAAGTACGACGGCGACAAGCTCTTCACCATGGTCAACGGCAAGCGTGCCCTCACGCCGATGCTCTTGGTGATGGTCGCTATCGGCGGCACGGACATCCTTTTCGCGCTCGACTCCATCCCGGCCATCTTCGGCCTGACCCAGAACGTCTTCGTCGTGTTCACCGCCACAGCGTTCTCGCTGATGGGCCTCCGCCAGCTCTACTTCCTGATCGACGGACTCCTTGACCGCCTGATCTACCTTTCCTATGGCCTCGCTGCGATCCTGGCGTTCATCGGCGTCAAGCTCATCCTCCACGCGCTGCACGAGAACAACCTGCCGTTCATCAATGACGGCGAGCACGTCAACGTCGTCGAAATCACCACCGGCCTCTCGCTGAGTGTGATCATCGGCGTCCTGGTCGTCACCGTGGTGCTCTCACTGATCAGCCCGGCGGGCAAGGCCCAGACGGCCATCAACAACGCCCGCCGCCACGCCGTCGATTATCTGGACCTGGACTACACCGCCGACGCCAACGAGCGCGAGCGCATCTACCGCGCGCTGACCGCGGAAGAAGCCCAGATCGTTCAGATGCCACTCAAGTACCGCAACAAGGCCAAGGACGTGGAGAAGATCCGCGAGCAAGTGGCCGAGGCGCACCGCCAGCACGAGGCGTTCCTCAACCGCTAGAGCTAGCCGCCCAGCAGCACGCTGACCTGGGCACGGATATCGTCGCCAACCTGGGCATCGCTCAGGCCCAGGTTGGCTGCCGACGTCATGCTGATGAACATCACCGCGGAGATGATTCCGGCCAGCTTTTCAGCTCCCCGCGCCGCCAGCTTCTTGTCACGGTTCAGGACATCGACGACGGCGGCTTCCGTCCGTTGGGTAAGGGCCAGCGCCTCCGCGTGGTGCGGCTCAGCCGGATCGCCAAAGACGATCTCCTTCAGATAGGTTCTGCCGTTCTCAATCTGTACCCGGTTGCAGGTGATGATCGGGTTGATGATGGCCATCACCGCTTCCAGGACCTCGGCTTCGGCGGCGGCAGCTTCGATTCCCACGTCGAGCGCCTCGGCGTATTTGACGTTGTGCACCAGAAGCAGCAGCTCCGCCTTGGTTTTCGCATACAAGAACAAGGTTCCCGACCCGACGTCGGCCTTCTCAGCCACTTGCTGGGTGGTGACCTCGTCCACTCCGTACTGGGTGAAAAGCTCTCGGGCGGCCGCGGTGATGCGGTCAAGCTTTTCCTGCTTGTTCCGCTCACGTCGGCCAAGGGTCTGGGGCGCAGGCTGCATTCAGTT
This sequence comes from Paenarthrobacter sp. CAP02, assembly GCF_040137855.1. Taxonomy (NCBI): domain Bacteria; kingdom Bacillati; phylum Actinomycetota; class Actinomycetes; order Micrococcales; family Micrococcaceae; genus Paenarthrobacter; species Paenarthrobacter sp. CAP02. Next base: position 405,356 of record NZ_JBEEII010000002.1, read on the forward strand.
ACCGTATCAGCGGCCCAAGAACTCGAGGGCTACAGGGACGAACCTGTCATGGAACTGGAAGATGCCGCCGTGTCCGGAATCCGGGTAGATGACCAGTTCGCTGCCCGGAATCCGACGGTGCATGTCGCTTGAAAGCACCGAGGGCACCATGCGGTCGTTGTCGCCGTTGGCGATCAACGTCGGCTGGGTGATGACGCCCAGATCGGCCGACGGCGACAGTCCCCACCGGCGGATCGCTTTCAGTTGCGTCTGGAAAGCGCTGAGCTTGATGGGTGCCTCGCGATTAGTGGTGCGTTCCTTGAGTCGGTTAATGAAGGCCCGGGCGGCAGGCTTACCGGTGGCATTCCTGTTGAAGAACAGGAACTCCTTGGGATCCTGCCGGGTGAGGCTGCCCCGGAGAACGTCGTAGTACGTGGTTCCCATAATCTTCTGAATGCCTTCTCCACCGGCAGGGCCGGTACCGGCGAGAACCAGCTTGCGCACCAAACCGGGGTGCTTGAGCACCAACGACTGCGCGATCATGCCACCGAGCGAGAAGCCGAAGAGATCCACCTGCTGATATCCGAGAGCTTCGATGAAGGTGGCGGCGTCGTCGGCCATGCCGTCGATGCTGTCCGGAACGGTGCCAGTGGACGCGCCTACTCCTCGGTTGCTGAAGGTGATGACGTGGTGCTTCGCGGCGATGGGGTCGATGATGCGCGGATCCCAGTTGTCCATGGTCCCGGCGAGGTGAATCAGGAAGACCACCGGAACCCCACCCTTGGGCCCCATCTCCCGGTACGCGTACGTGACTCCGCCTGCTGTCACGGTCTTAGCGGGTACTTGCAAATATGACTGTTGTTCACTGCTCATGATGTTCGTCCTGTCCTGTGGTTGTTGCTGGCGTAAGGTTTTTGGCTAAAGGTGGCTGACAACGGTCTTGCCGCGGACGCCGCCCTTTTCCATGGCAGCAAGGACATCGGCCGTCTGATCGAACGGCACCACCCGGCCAAGGACCGGCTTGATCTCCCCCGCATCGATAAGTCCCGCAATGCGGCGAAGCTGGTCGCCGTCTGCACGCATGAAGAGGAACTGGTAGCTAACGCCCAGGCGGCGGGCCTTGCGGCGGATACCCGAGCTCAGCAGGGTCGTCGCACCCAGCAGCACAGGGTTTCCGCCCAGCTGCCGGGCAAAGTCTGCGTCGGGCGGGCCCGCGATGCCGATGGCTTTGCCACCCTTTTTCAAGACCTTCAGGGACCGTTCCAGGTTCTCGCCGCCGAGGCTGTCCAGAACGAGGTCGTAGTCATGAAGGATCTCCACGAAGTCCTCGGCGCGGTAGTCAATCACTACATCAGCGCCCAGCTCACGGACAAAGTCTTTGTTCCCGGCGCTGACCGTCGTCGCTACGGTTGCGCCTAAGTACTTGGCCAGCTGGATGGCGATGGAGCCTACTCCCCCGGCACCGGCATGGATGAACACCTTCTGCCCGGGGCTTACGTTTCCGCGCTCCACCAGCGCCTGCCACGCGGTCAAGGCCACCAACGGAAGCGAGCCCGCTTCTTCCATGCTGATGGTGGCCGGCTTGATGGCCAGGTCTTCTTCGGCCACCGCGATGCGCTCCGCGAACGTGCCGATCCGGTGGTCCCCTGCGCGAGCGAAGACCTCGTCGCCGGGCGTGAAGGACCGCACCTTCGGCCCCACCTGCAGGACCACGCCAGCGACGTCGTGACCAAGAACCTGCGGCAGTTTGTACGGGAGGATCTGCTTGAACTCCCCCAGCCTGATCTTCTCGTCCAACTGGTTCAGGCCGGCTGCGTGAACCTCCACCAACACATCGCGATCGCCGAGCACCGGTTCAGGTACGTCGATCTGCTGCAGTGGTTTCTTGTACTGGTTGAGGACGAAGGCTTTCATAAGGGGTCTCCCGTGTTTGATTTCTGACTTAACTCAATTATGAGTCTACTCAGTATTTTAAGCAAGGGAAGCTGCGGACCTCCCCCGTCGGAGACGCCCGCACGCTACCCCGGGAGACGGCGCCGGTGGGACTGCTGAGCCCCGTTTAGACGACTCGCTGCGTATAAGACGGCAGGAAACGTCGAATACGCAGCGAATCATCGAAATGGCCGGCCTGAAGCGTTACGTCGCCGGCTTCCGCCACATCACTGCGAGCACCAGCACCACGGCACTGAGCCCCAGCATCACCAGTACCATGAGCCCCCAGTTGGCCTGGTTCACACCAGGGCCGTAGAACACGCCGATCAGCACCGTCGCGGTGATTGCGCCAAGGTAGCGGCAGGTCTGGAAAATCCCGGCGGCCACTCCGCGTTCTTCGGGCCGGGCGGAAACGTAGAGACCCTGATTGGATGCTGTGCTGACCATCCCATACGGAACACCCATCAACGCGGTCAGCACGAACACCAGCGGCGCCCACAGCGTCAACGTCAACGCGCCCAACGTTCCTGCCGCAGCAGTAAGAATCAGAACGCCGGTGATCAATACAGGCCGGACGCCGTACCGCTCTATGAACCGCACCGTCAGCGGCGTCACCACAACCGACAACGCCGCAAGGGGCAGCATCAGCAGGCCTACTATGCCGGCGTCGTAATGGCCTGCCTCCTGAAGCAGCTGCGGAAGGCCGAAGAACGCGAAATAGTAGACGCCGCTGAAGACGATAAACAGCAGGTAAACCAGCAACAGCGGACGGTTCCGCCCCAGCAAACGCAGATCCAGGAATGGCGGACGGAAGCGCAGCTCACGCCAGGCGAAGAGCGCCCCGATCACTGTGGCAGCGCCCAGCAGGTACCACCGGTAGCCCGGCATGACGTTCAAGAGCGCCATCATCGCGAGCATGAGCGAGGTGACGAAGGCCAAGATGCCGGGGATGTCGGAGTCGCGGATCAGCGTCCCCAAGGAACCGGTCTCGCGATGAGCGTCCGCGGGCGCCGTCTGCCGAACCACGAACAACGCAAGCAAAGCGATAGGCACGTTGATCGCGAACAGCGCCTGCCACCCGACAAGGCTCACCAACAGCCCGCCCACCACCGGACCGACAGCCGCGGCGGACGTATTCGCCATCTGGATCCGGCCCAGCGGTCGTGTGGGCGGCAGCTTAGCCAGCCGGCTGAGTTCGGTGACCATCACGACGGCGGATGGGTACGCCGTCGCGGTCCCGACAGCCATCAGTGCGCGGGCCACGCAGACGAGCGCGAAGTTGGGCAGGAACGGGGCGATCGCGCAGGTGACTGCGACCAACGCCATGCCGAACATGAACAGTCGGCGGGGGCCGAAGCGGTCCGCGAGCCTGCCCATCAACGGCTGCCCGGCGGCGGATGCCAGGTAGAACGACGTGATGACCCAGGTGACCGTGGCGACGTCCAGCGAGAAATGCTCCCGCAGCACCACCAACGCAACGGCGATCATGGATGAGTTCAACGGGTTCAGCGCCGTCCCCAGGCTCAACGCCGCAATAGCCAAGCCGGGGCGGGGGTTGTTGGCAGTCACCTACCCAAGTTTGCTCCATGGTTGCCTCGGGTCACGAAACGGGCTCATAGGGCGGACCATCAACTGCCTGCTGTCCCAGGTATCCGATATGGCGAATACGGGATTTAGGGCCAAGCAAGAGATTGCCGGCGTTACTCCTCGAAGTGGGTTGTGACCTTGCCCGAGGAAACCGCTGCGATGATGGACCGTGCCAGGTGCCGCAGCTTGATGTTGCGGTTGCTCGATGCGGTGCGGAGGATTTCGAATGCCTCGTCCTGGCTGCAATGGTTCTGCGCCATGATGGCCCCCACCGCAAGGTCGATCACGGTACGCGACTGCATTGCGGCCGCGAGGTCGTTCCGGGCGTCGCTGAGCTGGGCAATCTTCAACGCAAGGCGAAGCGACTTCGCAGCGTGCAACGCGAAAACTTCGGCCCTCTCCACGTCATCCGGGTCGAAAGCGTGGGTGCGTTCCGAGTAGAGGTTCAGCGCGGCACGGGTGTCGCCTTCAACCAGGAGCGGCACACTCAGGATGGATGCGAGGCCCTGTTGTGAAGCGGCTTCGACATAATCCGGCCAGCGATGCTCGCTTGCGAGATCCGGAACCAGGACGGACGTGAGCTTATCCATGGCCGTCAAACAGGGTCCGTCATACTCGCTCTGCAATTCATCCATCACGCGGGCGCGCTCATCACTGCTGGCGGCTGTGGCCGACTTCTTTCGACGCAACACCGTAATGCCGCAGAAAACGGGGTTGGTTCCGTGGGAGAGAGTTTCGGCGGAGAAAGCCGCAAGGTCTGTGAGGAATGCCTCGACATCTTCGCTGCCGAGGACCAGATCGAGGAAGTATCCATTGCGGAGAGCTTCCTGCTCGGGGCGTGGGTTAGACATATGAGACGTTCCTACTGACTGAAATGCGTCCCCAGCAGACAGCAAAGGAGCGAAAATTGCCGCCCTCTGCAAAACGGTCTGGAAATACCTTATCGCCCAACGAACGACGGTACAAAGTTCAGCCCGTGACGGCTTGACCTGCACAGACACGACCCACTTACCGCCTTCCTGTCAAGTCAGTGCAGGGTGTCGCTTTGCGCAACAACTAAGTAGGCTTACTATGTGAGCCGGGTTCGATCCCGGACCATTTCTGCAAAGGAGTCATCTCATGGGCGTCGAAGACAGCATCCGCAAGGCCACCGAAAACGCGATGGAAGATCTGGCGAACACCTCCAAGCCAGTGAACGATCAGCAGGTTCCCGAGCCGGGCGAGAAGGACGACGATATCCAGGTCCACTCCTCCATCAGCGAAGGCTCCAATGCCATGGACGAGGACCTTTCCCCCAAGCCCACGGGTCGCCGTCGCGCGCCGGGAGAACCCGACGGCGGGACCAAGTCTGGATCCACGGATTCCGACGGCGGCACTCACCGGGGCGACGAAGCCACCTCTGACGCCACGTCCGAAGCCTCCTCGGGGGATGTCGCAGGCCCGGCCGGCTTGCCCAGCGGCGACCCCGACGACCTCCGCGCAGACCCCTCCGAGGGCAGCGACGACCCCTCGACCAGCCTGGGCCGGGGCTAAGCGTATTCCGGCCCCGTCTGATTCCGGCCCTGTCTGATCGCAGTCCGTCAGCTGTGGGCATGCTCCCCCACCCCACCAACCGGCTGCGCTTCCGCGAGATGACACCGGATGATCTCGACGCCATGAGCGCCATGCTGGGCGACCGCGACGTCATGACGTATTACCCGGCACCGAAATCCCGGGACGAAGCAGCGGCCTGGATCGACTGGAACCAGGCGAACTATGCGCAGCACGGCTACGGACTCTGGATCGTGGAAACGCACGCCGGCGACTTCGTGGGCGACTGCGGGCTGACATGGCAGAAGGTCAACGGTAGGTCCGAGCTTGAGGTTGGCTACCACGTCCGTCTGGACCTCCAAGGCCGGGGTTACGCCACGGAAGCAGCTACGGTCTGCCTTGAATATGCGCGGGACGTGGTCGGCGCGAGCTCACTTGTCGCCATCATTCATCCCGAAAATGCCGCCTCCCGCCGGGTCGCTGAACGGATCGGCATGCGCCACATCGAGGATGACACGGACGGGCCGGTAACCCGGACCGTGATGGGCATGCAGCTGGCTTAGTTAGCGTGGCTTCCCGACCCGCTTTCGCTGCAGAAAGGTCCAAAGTCAGTCGATTGGAGTTGCATAACGGCCTATCCGGGTTGAAAGGGGGTCAGGAAGCCACAACCACTAGCCGCTGCTCCCCCATCAAGCGAACCGAACGTCTGTGTCCGGGTCCTTCCGGGAGTCCAGCATCCCCGCGATCTTCCCTTCCAGCGCCGCGACCGTGGCCTCGGGAAGTACGATCAACCCGTCGAGTTCCTTGCGTGCACGCTTGTAGGCGGTCTGACGTTCGGCAGGGGTCGCGGCGGTGTCTTCGGCAATGCGCAGCAGCTTCCGGGCCGTCGCCAGCCGTTGCCGTTCGGGTCCGCTGAAGTTGCCGTCCTTGATGCGTCGGGCTTCGCGCTCGGCAACATCGAAAGCCAGTTCAAAGTTGTGGACCGCTGCCCGGTACTCGGCGAGCCGGGCCGGCGTCGTGATGTCCTCCGGCGCTGCGGGCCGCAAGCCGTCGGCCTCTTTCTTGGCTTTGAGGAAGGCGACCGTGAGCGGCTCGCGCACATCGGTCATGAGGGGGAAGTCGATGAGGTTGCCGACGTCGAGCTCGTAGTCCAGCCATCGGTGGTTCACGGAATCGTGGGCGGCTATGAGCGAGACGACTTCTGCCTGGTTGGCTTCCTCGTGCACGGCGAGCTGGTTCCTCAGCTTGAGCAACTCCACCTTGCGGCGGTGCCGCTCTTCGCTGGCCTTGGACCACGACCTCGCCCAGCCACCAGCCATGCCGCCAATGGGAAAGATGAGCCACCAATAATGACCAAGGAAATCGAAGAGGGGTTCCACCGCTCCATCCTCCCACCGGCACGGACGGGCACTCAACAGGACGGGCACTCAACAGGACAGGACCGCTCGCTACTATTCCCCTATGGACCAGCAACTGCACTTCATCACGTTTGCCACGCGGGACCTCGACGCCGCCCGCGCGTTCTACAAGGCCGGCCTCGGGTGGGACCCGCTCATGGATGTCCCTGGCGAGATCCTCTTCTTCCAGGTTGCGCCGGGCCTGGTACTCGGCCTGTTCGACGCCGAAAAGTTCGACCAGGACCTCAACAACACCACCGCGACCTCCGGGGTCAGCGGAGTCACCCTCTCCCACAATGTCGGCAGCGCGGAGGACGTCACCACCACCATCGATGCCCTGGTCGCGGCCGGCGCCACCGTTCTGAAGCCCGCCCAGGCCGGCGCATTCGGCGGCATCTTTCATGGCCATATCAAGGACCCCAACGGCATCGTCTGGGAAATCGCGCACAACCCCGGCTGGAAAATCAAGGAGGACGGAACGGTGGTTTTCGGATGAGCACGCACACTTCAACGGAGGACGTCATCAACAACAGCGAACGGGTGCAGTTCGATACCTTCCTGGACGAGCACCGTCGGGCTCTGAACGCCAGTCTCGATGGGCTCACTGAAGAACAGGCACGACGGCGACTGGTCCCCTCTCGGACTACGCTGCTGGGTTTGGTGAAGCACGCCACCTTCGTGGAAAAGGTGTGGTTCGACGAAGCCATCACGGGCCGGTCCCGCGCCGAGATCGGCATTCCGGCGTCTCCGGATGAGTCGTTTATTTTGAATGATCAGGACACCGTAGCCAACATTCGTGCGGCCCACGCGGAGGCGTGCGAGGCCTCCAGGAGTGCGGCGGCGCAGCTGGGCCTGGACGATCTTGTCCTCGGAAACCGCCGCGGCCCCCTCCCACTGCGTTGGGTGTACCTCCACATGCTCCGGGAGCTGGCCCAGCACTGCGGTCACGCCGACATCCTGCGCGAACAAATCACCAGCGCAGACGCGTAGGACGGGTCGAGTTCGCGGGAATGCTTCGAATGCGCTGGAAGGGACCCTGCGAACTCGCACGCTTCCCGCGAACTCGCCGAAACCCGCGCGAAAAGCCGCCGAAAATCCGTTGACACGTGACCAAACAGTCACCTATTCTGAGGCCATGGACACCGTGTTCAAAGCGCTGGCAGACCCCACCCGCAGGGAACTCCTGGACGAACTGTTCCGCGAGGATGGCCAGTCTGCCTCCACCTTGGGAGCTCGTTTCGAGATGACCCGGTTCGGCATCGCTAAGCACCTCAAGCTGCTCGAAGACGCAGGACTGGTGGTTACCCGCCGTCGTGGTCGCGAAAAGCTGCACTTCCTGAACCCGGTTCCCATCCGCCTCATCCACGACCGCTGGGTGAGTAAATTCGCAGAACCATGGGCCGCTGCACTCAGCGACCTCAAATCCAGATTGGAAAGTCCCATGGAAAAGATCTTCGAGATTTACATCAAGACCACACCGGAACGGTTGTGGGAGGCCATCACCAACAGCGAGATCCGCAGCAAGTACCAGTTCGGGAACACCCTGACCTCGGACTGGACCCAGGGCGGCCGCTTCGAAATGCGGAACCCCAAAGCCGATGCGCCGCTGGGCGAGGGCGAGAACATCGAGGTTGATCCTCCGCGCCGGCTCGTCCAGACCATGACCGCACTGTGGGGCGAGGACGTGAAGGCCGAGGGCACGTCCCGCATCACTTGGGAGATCGAACCGGTCGGCGATTCGTGCCACCTCACCGTCACGCACGATCAACTCCGCGAAGGCGCCAACGACCAACTGTACGGCGGCTGGCCCATGATCCTATCGGGCTTGAAGACCTGGCTGGAGACCGGCGAAACCCTCACCACACCCGGCTCACTCATGTACGCGTAGGCGACCTAAGCGACCTGAACTTCAGTAAGCCACGCCGCCTGCAGCGTGCCCAGCAGATGCGGAGCAAAGTCCTCGCCGATGGAGAGCACCACCCGGCAACGGGCACCGCGTTGTTCCGGGAAACCGGCGTACTGTCCACGAAGATCGCACACCGTCTGGCCGCGGCCGGGTCCGTCCGTGGTGTCCACCTGGACGCGAACGGTGGGAGCTGAGGCCAGCTCCACTCCCCTGACGGCGATGGCTGCGGCCAGGGGGTCGTGCATGGCCGAGCATGCGCGGCCGAAGATGTCGATGTAGAAGCCGAAGTAGTACCCCAGCATTTCACCGAGGGCCTGCGAAACCGGGTGATCGGTTGCGAGCAGTTCCTGCCGGTGGTTTTCCTCCAGGACGTTGGTCATGGTGACGTCCAGGGGCACCATGGTGACGGTCCAGTCGGCGGCCAGGACTTCTGCCGCAGCTTCGGGATCGTTGGCGATGTTCGCTTCGGCCACGGGCGTGATGTTGCCCGGAGCCAGCGCGGCGCCGCCCATGATGGTGAGCTCGGCGACCAGTTCCGGCAACCTAGGTTCCAGCCGCAGGGCCTCGGCGATGTTGGTCAGCGGACCGATGGCGACCACCCGCAACTCCCCTGCGTACTGGTGTGCCAGTTGGACCAACAGCTCCGCTGCCGAGGCCGTGACAGGCTCCCGGTCTGAGGGCGCCAGGTCCACCCCGCCAATCCCATTGTCGCCGTGGACGTGCGGAGCGCCCCCATGGAACGTGCCCACTTGGGGATCGTGCGCACCGACGGCCACGGGGATGTCCGGGTGGCCTGCCAGGTTCAGCAGATCCAGGGTGTTCCGTGCGCCACCGGCGGCGGAGACGTTCCCACTGACGGTGCCGATCCCCACCAGGTTGGCCCGTGGGGTGGCCAGGAGGTAGGCGAGTGCCAGGGCATCGTCGATGCCGGTGTCGCAATCAAGGAAGAACGGTGCGGGCTGGGTCATTGAGGTCTCTCGATTCGGGTGAAGTGGACTGTGGTGAAGCGGCAGTGGGCGGCCCGCATAAGGCGGGACCCGGCGTCGTGCGTTAGATCTTTTCGCCTTTCGGCGCTGCGATGAACAGGCTAACAATGAACGCCAGAGCGGTGATCGACACCGAAATCCAGAGCGCCGCGGAGTAGCCGGCTGCGGTGCCTTGGCCTGCGAACGGTGCAACGATGACGACGCCGAGGCTCGCCCCGATCCCGAAGGACGCTCCGTTGATACCCGGCAGCGCGGCGGGTGCTTCTTTGGGTGAGAGCAGGACGGACAGCCCGTTGATGGCCGTGAGGAAGAAGCCGTTGTAGAAGATGCCCAGCGCCGCGATCGCAATCAGGACTGCGATCTGGTTCTGCGCAAACACCGCAGCGATGATGGCGCAGGCGAGGCTGGTGGCGGTGCCGACGCGGACCGTTTTGATCCAGCCGCGGCGGTCGGCGATCCAACCGGCGAGCGGCGCGGCGAACACACCGATCAGGGCGGCCGGGGTGAGGAACAGGAGTGCTGCAAGCGATGCGGTGAGCCCGAAGCCGTTGACCTTGTCCTGGCTCAGCAGCACCACGGTGAAGTTGATGATGGCGAAGATACCGGCAAGCGTCAGCACAGTGGTGGCGATGACCGGCCACACCTGGCGCGAACGGAGGTGGTGGACTGCTACCAACGGGGTTTCGCGCCTCTTTTCGATGAGCCAGAAAGCCGCGAAAGACGCGATGCTGCCCGCCAGCAGGCCAAGGGCTGCTGGCGAAGTCCAGCCTGCAGAGGAACCCGTGGACACGAAGTACGTAATGAACACCAGGAACACGGACAGGGAACCTGCTCCCCACCAGTCCATCCGGCCCGGAGCGACCGCGGACTTACCGCCGGGGACCACTTTGACGACGCAGACGACGGCGATCGCGGCCAGTACCAGCACGGCGACGAAAATCGACTGGAAGCCCAAAGTCTCCGCCATGAGCCCGCCGAAGTAGCCATCCACACCACCTACGCCACCGTTAATGGCCGCGATGATGCCAATGGATGTGCCGAAGAGCCGTGCGGGCAGGTACTCGTTCAGGACGATGTAGGAAAGCGCGAAGATGGCGCTCGAAACACCCTGCATGAAACGGCCGGCAACCAGCAACGGCAGGCTCGGCGCGAAGATGCAGAGCACCGTCCCCGCTCCCATGATCGCCAGGACCAGGAGGAGCGCGTTGCGGCGACCGATGAAGTCACTCCAGCGTCCAATGACAGGACCGGAGATGGCTCCGGCCAGGAAGAACATGGACTGCACTTGGGCCACAGCTTCCGGGGATTCGCCGAAGAAGGAGCCGATGTGGGGCAGGGCCGGGGTGATCATGCTGGCGTTGAGCTGGAAGGCCAGGACGGCGAGCACCAACGTGGTGATCAGGAGCGCAGCGGCCTTGCCCTGGACGCGACCCGCGTCGGGCGTCGTGCCGGCTGCTGCGGCGTCGGCTGAGGTCGGGGAATGCGGGTCCACCGTCTTCGTGCCTGTGGTGTTGGGGATATTCACATCAAACTCCTTTGTCCGAGGGCGCGGGGCGGCGCCACGAGATGTGAGTTGTTATACAAGCATGTATTACGAGCTTGTGCAACCTGTCACATCGATCCGGTACAGTATCGGTAACCCATCCCAAGTGAGGCACCCTTGACAGACAACGCCGTCAAATTCCTGTCCCGACCCATCGCCACCCAACCAGGGCAGCCGTTGCGCGTCGCGGCCTACTCCCGCATCGCCGAGGCCATCAGGACCAAGGTCCTGCCGCCTGGCTCGTTGCTTCCCACGGAGACGGAGTTGGGCACCATGATGGACGTCAGCCGTACCGTGATCCGGGAAGCACTGATGCTGCTGGAAGAAGACGGCCTCACCCGGGCCCGCCGAGGGGTGGGCCGCTTCGTGGCAGATTCACTGCCACGGATCGGGATCGAACACATCCGGCCCTTCGATCAGCTTCTTGGCGGCCCGGACCAGGACATCCAAGTCAAAAGGGTGGCGGCCACCAAACAGCCCGCCTCGGAATTCGTGGCACCGGGTGTGGGCGTGGAGCCGGCCCAGGACGTCTGGTTCTGGGAAAGCGTGCTCATCCGTGACGGCGAACCCGTGGCCCACCTGCAGGAAAACGTGTCGCAGGAAATACCCGAAGCCGCTCCCCTGACAGAGGCCGCGGAAGCACCAACACTTTCTGCCTCCACGCTGCTGGAAGTACTGGGCGGGCTACCCGGCGTGACCCTTGGCCCCGGCGAATGCGAAATCAGCCTCAGCACCGCGGGTCCAAGCCGAGCCAAACTCCTGGGACTCCGCCCCTCCGATCCTGTACTGGTCCTCACCCAATACGTGCGCCGGAACGGCTCCCCCTTCTACCTCGCCAAATGCCTCGTAGCCGCTAAGGCCGGGCACCTTTCCGTCATCCAGTCCTCCTGAAACCTCACCGAAAAGGACCTCCCATGAGCACGCCCGTTCAGTCCTCCGCGCCCACACTCACCGTGGTGGGCAGCATCAACCTCGACATCACGGCCACCGCCAGCCGGCTCCCCTCGCCGGGCGAGACGGTGGGCGGAGCTGTCCTGCGGCAGCAACCAGGGGGCAAGGGCGCCAACCAGGCAGTCGCCGCAGCCCGGCTCGCAGGCAGCTCCCGCATGGTGGGGGCAGTAGGGCGGGACGACGCCGGGCGGACACTTCTGGACGCAATGGCCGGTGCCGGCGTCGACGTTCGGGACATCGCTGCCGTAGACGAAGCCACCGGCACCGCCCTGGTGCTGGTGGACAGCGACGGCGAAAACCAGATCGTCGTGTGCCCCGGCGCCAACGCATCCGTGAGCCTGGGAAACGTTCGTTTCGGCGATGGCGAGGCCGTGTTGTGCCAGCTGGAAGTGGACCAGGACGTAGTCCTCGAGGCAGCACGGGCCACCAAGGGATTCTTCGCACTAAACGCAGCCCCCGCCGCACCCCTTCTTCCGGAGTTGCTGGAGCGCTGCGACCTGGTGATCGTGAATGAAACCGAATATGAGCTGATCCCCGCGCTGAAGAACGCTCCGTTGGTCGCCGTCACGTACGGCGGCGACGGCTCGGCGATCTTCGTCGACGGCGAAAGGGTGGCCGAAGCTCCTGCCGTGCGTGTCACGGACATAGCCAACACCATCGGAGCTGGGGATGCCTTCTGCGCCGCACTGGTCCTGGCCCTGCAAACCGGGCTCGACTACGCTCACGCACTGGCCGTGGCGAATGCTGTTGGCGCGGACGCAGTGCGTGATGCTTCGTCCCAGCCTGCGCTGAAGTCACTGGAGCACTACATCGCGGCGACGCGCCAGCCCGCGTCAGGTTCCGCAGCCAGATAGTCTGCCGATTGCGTTTTGGCCGATGTTATCGAGGCTCATCGCTCTCGGCTGCTACGATTGCTACGGAGGCTAACCATGACAACTATTCCGCACCGCGAACTGCGCAATCAAAGCAGCAAGATACTCGAACGCGTCAAGAACGGTGAGGTCATCGACGTCACCAACAACGGCGAGATCGCCGCTACCCTCATTCCGCCGTCTGCATCTCCGTTCGAGCGTCTCCTTCGAGCTGGCAGCGTACGGCCCGCCTCCGCCTCGCCGGTCGACTACCGGATCCTGCCGCGGGTTCAGAGTGAAATGTCCACGGCCGAGATTCTGGCCGATCTGCGTGGCGATCGGTGATCGCCTACGCCGATACATCCGCGATTCTGAAGCTTGTGGTGGAGGAACGCGAATCCGTGGCACTGGCCGCCTACCTCTACGACGTCCGCGAGGCCGGAGGCCATTTAGTGACGTCGATGCTCCTCTATACCGAGCTTCATTGCGCAGCACGCCGCCGCAACCTGCCCTATGACCAAGTCAACGACGTCCTGACGGGCATCAATCTGGTTGATGTCACCCGCTCGGACCTGATGTACGCCTCAGCCCTGCCCGGGCAACTTCGGAGCGCAGACGCAATCCACCTTGCAACCGCCATCAGATTGCAGGCGGACGCGGTGGTGGCCTATGACCAAGAACTCCTCATGGCTGCGAAGGAGTCCGGGCTCATGACTGCGTCACCGGGAAATTAGCGCTGCTACCCAACGATCCGGAAGTCGTCGAACTCCCCGGTGGCCTCGGAAACCTGGAAGTCGACGTTCTCCACCCGACCCGGGGCGTTCGAGGAATGGAGCCAGCTCGTGAAACGCTCAACACGTTCCACGGACCCCTCGGCCACGAGTTCCACCGAACCATCCGAAGCGTTCCGCACGGTCCCTGTGAGCGTCAATTCATCGGCTTTCCGAGCAGTCCAGTAGCGGAAACCCACGCCTTGCACCACGCCGGAAATGCGTGCGGTAACCCGGACCGTGTCTGCTGCCATGGACCCACCTTAACGAGTCCCGCCCTTGTTGGTCACGCACCCCGTACAACGGGTGGCGTCACGAACAAGGGCGGGATCCAGCAAACGGAAGAGCTAGCCGACCACGATGTCCCGGGTCACGTGGTTGTACGTGATGGTGACGGGACCGCCGTCGTGGTTCAACTCGTGGTTGGCACCGTCGCGGGCACCGAACGCACCGTAGTTCTCATCCCACGAACGGTTCAAGGCGATCTTGTAGGTGTAGTGCCCGGCCGGAAGATCAGCTGTCAGCGTCCACACCTGCACCAACGGGTTGAACTCCATCTGGGCTTCGTCGTACTGCGGCGCCCAGTCCTCGGGTGCGCCCAGAATGGTGTTGAAGTCGCCCGCAACCGCGACGGCATCGGGCTGCGGGACGGTCTCGACGGCGGGAGCCGCCGCAGCTTTCGACGGCGCCTTGCGCGGTGACTTCTTCGCGGCCGGCTCCGCCTTGGCAGCAGCCGCCCTCGCTTTGGGGGCCGAGACTTTTGCAGCGGCAACCTTCGGCTCAGCCACTTCATCAGGAGCCGCCTTCTTGGCTGCAGCGCGTTTGGTAGCTGCCTTCTTCGCCGCAGGCTTCACAGGCGGGGCGGTCGGAACCGGAACGTCGGCTGGTACCGGAGTTCCGGCGTCGAGCGCTGCCGCGAAAGCCGCCACATCAGGGAAGGCGACAGTGGCGCGCAGGCCGTCCTCGGGGATGGTCCACCCGGACCGGCCCTTGACCAGCCACCCGGCCTTGACCAGTTTCGCCGAAGCCGACGTCAGGGTCTTGTGGCCGCGGGGAATACCGCCGCTCAGGAGCTCGGCTTCGTGATCGTTGAACGGAACGCGGGCGATCGCCTCGGCCAACACCTCCCCGGCGTTCAGCGAAGTTCCGGCCCACACGCTCTCGGCGAGGATGTCCAGTACGGCCTTCAGACGAAGGTTGGTGTTCTCGGCGGTGTTCGCGCCCATGCTTCTCCTTCAACGGTGGTTACTCCACAGCAGTTTGCCAATGATTTGTTAATTCCCACGACTGCTGAAGGTAAACACCGTGTGTCGTGACCGAGTGTGACATCACATTCGCCGCAACTGATCTACGGGTCTCGGCTGCCGGGCCTCAGGGGTGCGGCACGGAGGCCTTGACCCACTCCGTGACCTCGTCCAACAGCGCCGCTTTGCGGGCGTCGCTGGCGAACGAGGACCGGATGGAATTCGCGGCCAGGGTTGCCTGCTCGGGGACCGAGAATCCCAAAACCTTGACCAACTGCTCAAAGTTGTCATCCACGTACCCACCGAAGTAGGCGGGGTCATCTGAATTCACGCAAACGTTCAAGCCGATGGCGAGCATTTCCGGGAGCGGATGGTCTTTCAGCTTGTCCACCGCGCGCAGGCGCACGTTGGACAGCGGGCAAACGGTCAGCGGCACCTGCTCGGCGACGAGCCGCTGCACGACGTCAGTATCTTCCATGCAGCGGATGCCGTGGTCGATCCGCTCGACGTGCAGGACGTCCAGTGCCTCGGTGATGTACGACGCCGGTCCTTCCTCGCCCGCGTGCGCGATCCTGCGCAGTCCGGCGTCACCGGCGCGCTGGTACAGGCGTTCAAATTTCGACGGCGGATTGCCCACCTCGGCAGAGTCCAACCCGATGCCGGCGATCGGTGCGTGCATGGCCAGGAGCTGGTCCAGCACTTCAAGGGCCGAATCCTCGGACATGTCCCGCAGGAAAGCTGCAATGAGGAGGGTCGAAACGCCGAAGTCCTCTTCTGAGGTTGCCAGGGCGTTGGCCACGCCGTTCACGCAGGTTTCCAGGGCAACGCCGCGGGAGACGTGGGCTTGGGGGTCCATCATGATTTCCGCATGGCGAACTCCCCCGGCGGCGGCCCGCTCCAGGTAGGCGCGGGTCATGTCGGTGAAGTCCTGCTCGGTCTGCAGGACGGCCATGTTGGCGTAGTAGAGGTCCAGGAAGGACTGGAGATCGGTGAACTCGTACTTTTCGCGGAGTTCCTCGATGTCTTCGTACGGCAGTTCGATGCCGTTGCGTTCGGCCAAAGCAAAGATGAGCTCTGGCTGGAGGGTCCCTTCGATGTGCAGGTGCAGTTCGGCAACCGGGGGCGCCGTGGTCGTCGTTTTCTCGCCAAAAGTTTCCACCCGACAACTCTAGGCCCCATCGGCGCACGTGTCCCGGAGCACTCAACTTGGTTCTCACGCCCGGCACCCTCAAACTGAAAGGATGCAGACTTTCCTCCCCTTCGCCGATTTCCGTGAGAGTGCCGCGGCGCTCGACACTTCAAGGCTCGGCAAACAGCGCGTCGAAGCACTCCAAGTCCTCCGCGCGTTGGTGATCCCGGAGTACGGTTGGCAGTCACACCCGGCCGTGCGCATGTGGATGGGCCACGTCCCGGCGCTCACCTTGTACGGGCTGGCGATGGCCGACGAGTGGATGGAGCGGGGCCACCCGGACAACACGCGCACCAATATCGCGGAGTTCGCACCCCAGGCCGCCCACCCGGACTACGCCTCCAGGATCATCATGCCGCCATGGCTCGGACACGAGGACCTGCACCTCAGCCACCGCTCCAAGCTGATCGGCAAGGACCCCAAGTTCTACACGCAGCTGTTCCCCGGCACCGACGAAAAGCTGGAATACGTGTGGCCGGAGCCCAAGCACGAGTTCCACCCCGAGGAACCCGAAGAGGACAGCCTCTGGATCCTTCGCGCCCCGGTGGAGGAAATCCGTCCCGAGCAGCTCACCACGGTCAGCATGCCCCCGCACGGGAAGTCGAAGCCCGTTTCGGACACCGACGATTACGAGTTCGTGTACGCCGAGGAGAAGTCCCGCAGGCAGGTTGGTGGGCCCAAGAAGCGTCCCGCCGCGCCGAAGGAGAAGAAGCCCACCCGCAAGCGCCAGGCCCAGGATCAGGCGTTCAACACGCTTCCCGGCAAAACCGAGGTTGCTGTCCCGTTCGACGGCGGCCAGGTCTTCGCCGTCGGCCTCATCCAGGGACGCCCCATCACCGTTGACGGACGCTTCGCCCGCAACTTCGAAGTCACCAACGTGATCAAGCGCTCCGATTTCGACTACCCGGCGCTCCTCCAGGATCCCCGCGTGTTCTTCCGGGTCCCGGCGCCCGCTCTGTAGCCAAAACTTGCCCTGGTTCGGCTGTCACACCGTTGTACGGCGTGGCAGGCGGACAAGCAAGGGTTCGACGGCGGCAGCCAGGTTCCGTAGCTACGGAACCTGACTGCCGCCGTCGTTGGTTTATGAGACGGTGGAGGCACGCACCTAACCGGGGAGGGCCATGGATTTCCAACACATCATCGAAGCAGTCGGCCGGTACATGGACTTTGCCGGGGTGGCGGTGATGGTGATCGGCGCCTTGGTGTCCATCCCCATGGCCCTCCGTGGATACCAGCCCAAGCGCGCCAGCGGCCTGGAACCGTTCTCCCCGTACCGCGCCTACCGGCAGTTGTTGGGCAGGTCCATCTTGCTCGGCTTGGAACTGCTGGTGGCGGCCGACATCATCCGAACCGTCGCCGTCACCCCCACCTTCGAGAGCGTCGGGGTCCTGGCCATCATCGTGCTGATCCGGACGTTCCTGAGCTTCTCACTGGAACTCGAAATCACCGGCCGCTGGCCGTGGCAGAAGGAAAAGACGTCGTGACTGGGCCTTGGGTTCCGGACATACTTGGTGACGGTTTTGAGCAGCAGACCTTGGAGCTCGACGGCGGCGCTGTCGCCACTTTGGTGAGGTACGTCGGGGCGCCCTCTGAAGTCGGCGGGCTTGATGCGGATGTCCTGTACGTTCACGGCTGGTCCGACTACTTCTTCCAACGCCACGTGGCCGAGTTCTGGCACAACGCCGGCGCGCGTTTCTTCGCCTTGGATCTGCATAACTACGGCCGCAGCCTCCGGCCCGGGCTGGTTCCAGGGTTCGTTACCAGCCTGGACGACTACGACGCCGACATTGACGCAGCGCTGGAGGCCATGGGCCGTTCAGGCGCTTCGGAGCGGCCACTCATTCTGTTGGGCCACTCCACCGGAGGACTCACCCTCAGTCTCTGGGCTGCCCGCCACCCTGGCATGGCTTCGGCACTGATCCTCAACAGTCCCTGGCTGGAGTTCCAAGCTACCGAACTCGGCAGACGCGCGATCGCGCCCTTGGTGGGACTCCACGCCCGGCTTCATCCGTTGGCGCCGCTGCCACCGGTGGACCCGGGCATCTACACCCGGGCCGTTTCGGCTGCGCTGGACGGCGAGTGGGATTACAACCTTGAGTGGCGGCCGGACCGCGGATTCCCCCTCACGCCTGCGTTCCTGGACGCGGTGTTCCGCGGACAGGCAACGGTCGCGGCCGGTCTGGGCATCGACGTTCCGGTGCTGGTGATGCTCTCGGACAAGAGCTACCTGCAGCCGAAATGGTCCGCTGACGCCCTCACCGCGGACGTGGCCCTCAACGTCGACGCCGTGGCCCACCGCTCGCTGTCCCTGGCAGATACAGTCACCATCAGCCGACTGCCGAACGCGCTGCACGATATCTTCCTGTCCCCCGAACCCATCCGGCGGGAGGCGTTTGCTCGGATCGGTTGCTGGCTTCCCGCAGCCCTGCGAACTGGCACTGGAACGGATCGGTCTTAAGGACTGAGCTCCGACTGGGAGAGGCTGTGGCGGGATCCATGAATTTGGCTGAGTATCGAGGGATCCGTGATCTTATGGTCGTTCATGAGCATGAAGGCTTTGGACAGGATTGAGGCTAGCCTCCCGGCCTTTTCTTCGAAGGGCAGGAAAATTCGTGCGGAGCGTGCGCCGGATGCCTGAACAATACAAAGGTAGGCGTCATCCGGGTCCATCAGGATATTTCCCGATCCGAGATGGATTTTGTAGGAGCGGTGGGTGCCGCGCACGATGAGGTGACGATCAGTCAACTGCGTGCACTCAGACAGGGCTGTTCGGGGAAGGATTTCGCTAAGGTACTCGTGTCGCGACTGCGCTGATTCCGAGAGCGGCGCAGTATGTGAGGTAGTCCAGTAGTCCCTGATCTGGCCGTTAGGATGGTCCGCCCAGTCCAGGTCGGGCCCGATTGCTGCCACTGCGGTAAACAGGTCAACGTCCCGCATAGCCTCACTGACCACACCCTGCGGTACTTCGGCCAAGTCAACGGATTCCCAGGTGTCCCTCGCGACGCGCCGCTCGAACCACACCCTGTTGGTGGAGCACAAGGATGTGCGCTCTTCCTCCAGATCGAGAGCTTCGATGCTGAATGCCGCCCTGAGCCTTTCGTCATGGAAGTCGAGGTATAGGTGGGTGTCCTGGCCGCCGTCCCAGGAACCCAGTTGCGCGCCGTGCCAACCGCGTTCCTTAGCGAGCGCCTGCGCCCGCGGATAATCCAGGACATGCGCCGCGAACCGGTTGGAATAATGCTTGGTCTGCCGCTCGGCTGGAGTCAGAAGGTACAGCTCCCTGTAGATCTGCTTGAACGGCTGTCTCGCCCGATCCCTGACGACCTGCGACCGCCACAAACGCACTTCTTCCGCGTCCCGTTCCCATGGTTTCCAAAGTACGACGACGTCGTCGTCGCCGATTGCGCGGCTCTCTCCTCCTGTACCAATAAGCTCCCATCCGGCGCCCTCATCGGTCTGCCGCGGATATCCGGAAAATTCAGGTTCGTGGGACTTGATGGTCCACAGCAAAGCGCGCGCGGTGGCTTCCACAATGGGGTGTTCCAGATATCGGGTACGGAAATCGGCTCCGGACCAAGCCCTGTCGGACGCCATGAGCCTCTCAATACGGCCGCGTTGGCTTGCCAGAGCCCTTCGTGTTTCGCTTACTGCCCGCTGAACGGCTGCCAGTTGCGGCGTTTTCTTCAGCTCGGCCGGAATATCAACTGCGGTTCCCTCAGCTGTGAACCACAGGACGTCAACGGCAGACCCAGTTGGTCCCTGGGTGAGAACCAGCCGTGCTGTGTACCCATCGACCGCGAAAGTCTGAGTGCCATCCCGAGCGAACCCCAAATCAGGAATGGCAGTTTCCAGCAGCTCCGAAGGGGAAATCCCCCGCTCAACGGAAAGTTGATCGACCACGTTGACCAAGCGCTTGTGCAAGTGCTTGTTTTTGACCACGTCCCGGATCCGGGTCAGGGCACCGACGACTTCTGTGGTGGCCTCCGGATGCTTTTTAGCGATATCCAGTAAAACCTCCACAGCAGCGTTGGCTGCAGTGGAGGACCGGCAGACTCCGTTTCGGCCGTTGTGGCCCGCGCCCAGATAGGTGGCCGCATCACGAAGGAGAGTGATATGTCCGGGAACATCAGGTTGAAGCGCGAGCATCCAAAACGAGGCGCGAAGGAGACTCCCTGTGTGCGGCGTCAGGCACGAAATTTCGCCACGGTCCGTCGTCGCTGTCCGATCCGCAGCAAGACCCAGCAAAGCCCGGGCGACCAACAGCGTGGCAGGATCCTCCGCAATTCGGAGGGCCGCTTCGCGTTTCCACTTCGCTGTGGGCTTTGGGCCGGTCAGCTCACTCATGAAAAGAAACAGTCGGGCGCAACGGCGCTCGGGCAGCAGTGGGTGGACCAGCTCGCTTACCGCAGGCCCGATGTCATCCGCATCCGTCACGTACTGCAGTGGGATGCGGCCCTCGTCACCGTTGTCAGCGAGCAGAAGTTCATCAAATTCGCGAACCTCAGGGGGCAATCCCGGCCCATCCCGGAAGTCAACAAGCAGCACTGATTCCATCCGGCGCGTAGCCGCGGGAACTTTGCAGCGCTCAGCGGGTTGAAGCGCCAGTAGAGGGCCATGGAAGGCGCGGCGCCAAGAGGGGTAGATGTACCTGGAATAAGGCACATGAGCGAGCATCCAATCGAGTTCCTCGGCACTCCAGTCCAGTGGAGCCAGCTCGGATAAAACGTGGAGTGCGTGTTCAATCGCCGGCAACATGTAGATGCGACCGGCCGGGATACCGTACGGTTCGTAATGTTCGTCGGCGATCCCGTACTTATGGTCTTCGATGTGACGGAAGGTGAACGCGAAAGCACCCTTACGTCCACCCGTATCAAGGCGATCAAGGTAGGTGGCGAACCTCTGCCGGTACTCGTCAACGTCAACATCATGCGATGAAAGCTTCGTTTTAAAGAACTTCATGAGCGGACGGCGTTGCTTATCGGTGATCCGTCGCAGGCTTTCGGGCATTTCAACAGACCCGGTGGTTTGGTCCATAGTACTTATCCTCCGACCAGTGGCACGAGCTTGATGAAGGTGGCTTCGGTTGCTTTCAGAACGTCGATCTCATCGGTCAATTCGCATACCTGTCGGTTATCCACCATCACGAAAAAGGCATTCCGTTGAAAACCCTTGACAGCAAGGTCAGCCTGCTGTTCCCAGTTCAAAGGCATACGAATCTTGTTGCCTCGCCCCGGGACATTT
Source organism: Paenarthrobacter sp. CAP02 (assembly GCF_040137855.1). Lineage (NCBI taxonomy): Bacteria > Bacillati > Actinomycetota > Actinomycetes > Micrococcales > Micrococcaceae > Paenarthrobacter > Paenarthrobacter sp. CAP02. The sequence goes on from NZ_JBEEII010000002.1 coordinate 426,462, forward strand.
AATTCACGTTCCTGGGCTGATGGTTCAACCAGCCCCGCAACTTTGGCATCACCATGCGCGTTGTAGCGCGCGACCTCCTCGCGCACGCGCCACCTGATCAGCGCCTCAACCGTCATGACATTTGGCAGCCCTGACAGCTCATGGCGATCCACTGCCCCATTTCCGGGCAGCCTCTCATCACTAATCCGCAACGTAGTCACAGTCACCCCTCTGCTTTGCCATGTCCGCAGCATATAGGCGCGGGCCGACAATCACAGTGGCTACTCGCGCGCCATATTCTCACTGTCGGCCAATCCATTGTGGGTGGGCGAGGCCTACTTCCCCAGTCCCGCCCGTCGCAGCGCCTCGGCCATTGCCGTGTTGGCGGGAGCGGGTTGGGCTTGCTGCGGCTTTCCCTGGCGCTGACCGCCCTGCTGTGGGTGACCTTGGTTACCCCGGCGATCGCCCTGACCTCGCTGACCGGGCTGGCCGCCGCGCTGCCCCTGCTGTCCCCCAGGACGCTGGCCATCACCTGAAGCACGCCCGCCCGAGGTGCGGCCGCCCCCGGTGCCGGGTTCGTCGTCGAGCCTCAGTGTCAGTGAAATGCGCTTGCGCTCGGGATCCGCCTCAAGGACTTTGACCCTGACCACTTGGCCGGACTTCACGATCTCGCGCGGATCCGACACGAACTTGTTGGACAGGGCCGAGACGTGGACCAGACCGTCCTGGTGCACTCCAACGTCCACGAACGCGCCGAACGCGGCAACGTTGGTAACAGTGCCCTCCAGGATCATGCCTGGCTTGAGGTCGGAGATCTTCTCGATGCCTTCGGAGAACGACGCCGCTTTGAACGCCGGCCGGGGATCACGGCCCGGCTTCTCGAGCTCCGACATGATGTCCTTGACCGTGGGAAGGCCAAAAGTGCCATCAACGAAGGCCTGCGGGTCCAAGGCCGTGGCGGGTCCTCCGCCGGCGGCGACCAGGATCTTTCGGGCCACCGAGTACGCCTCGGGGTGGACGCTGGAGGCATCCAGTGGCTCCGCTCCCCCGGTAATCCGAAGGAATCCTGCGCACTGTTCGAAAGCCTTCGCGCCCAAGCGCGGCACCTTCTTGAGGTCGCTTCGCTTGGCAAACGGACCATTCTCGTTCCGGTAAGCCACAATGTTCTCGCTGAGCAGCGGCCCGACGCCGGCCACCCGGCTGAGCAGCGCCGGGGAGGCAGTGTTGACGTCCACACCCACGGCGTTCACACAGTCCTCCACCACGGCATCCAGGGAGCGATCAAGCTTGGCGGCGGTGACGTCGTGCTGGTACTGCCCCACGCCGATGGACTTCGGCTCAATCTTGACCAGTTCCGCCAGCGGATCCTGCAGGCGCCGAGCAATGGACACGGCACCTCGGAGCGACACATCCATCCCCGGGAGCTCAGAGGCTGCGAGCGCCGACGCGGAGTACACGGATGCTCCAGCTTCGGAGACCACCAGCTTCTGGATTCCCTTGGACCCGGCTGCCTCAAGGGATTTGATGAGCTCGGTAGCCAGCTTGTCCGTCTCGCGGGAAGCCGTTCCGTTGCCGATCGCCACCAGTTCCACGTTGTACTGTTTGGCGAGCCGACCGAGGGTGGCCAGTGCTTCGTCCCACTTCTTCGCGGGTGCGTGCGGGTAGATGGTGTCGGTGGTGACCACCTTGCCGGTCCCGTCTACTACCGCGACCTTCACGCCGGTCCGCAAGCCTGGGTCCAGGCCCAGCGTTGCGCGGTTTCCGGCCGGTGCGGCGAGCAGGACATCGCGCAGGTTGGCAGCGAAAACGCGGACGGCTTCATCTTCTGCGTCCGCGAACATGCGACCACGAAGGTCCGTTGTGAGACGGTCCAGGATACGTCCGCGCCAGGCAAGCTGAGCGGTCTGTGTCAGCCAGGTATCGGCGGGCCGGCCCTGGTTGGAAACACCCAGGCACTTGGCCACAGCGTTCTCATACTTACCGCGGGCGGCGGCCAGGGCGTCGTCGTCGGCGGGGTCCGCTTCGGCGAGGTCCAGTTCAAGGACGCCGTCCTTCTCACCACGCAGGAGAGCCAGCACACGGTGCGACGGCATCCCCGACGGCACCTGGGTGAATTCGAAGTAGTCCTTGAACTTCTGGCCCTCGGCCTCCATGCCTTTCTTCACGCGTGACACCATCCGGCCCTGCTTCCAGAGCCGTTCGCGGAGGTCCTCAGCCAGGTCCGCATCCTGCCCGACGCGCTCCACCAGGATGGCCCGCGCACCCGCAAGCGCTGTGGTGGCGTCCTCGATGGAGTGCTCGGCGTTCAGGTATTTGGCGGCCTCGGTGGTGGGATCCAGCTGCGGGTTGGCAAGCAGGGCGTCAGCGAGTGGTTCCAACCCGGCTTCGCGGGCGATCTGGGCTTTGGTGCGTCGCTTCGATTTGAAGGGAAGGTAGATGTCTTCCAGCCGCGCTTTGGTGTCAGCACTGACGACGGCGGCTTCCAGTTCCGGGGTCAGCTTGCCTTGGGCGGCAATCGCCTCGAGGACGGACTTGCGCCGTTCTTCCAGCTCACGGAGGTACCTGAGGCGCTCCTCAAGGTCGCGGAGCTGGGTGTCATCGAGCGTCCCGGTGGCTTCCTTGCGGTAGCGGGCGATGAAGGGAACGGTGGATCCGGCGTCGAGCAGTTCCACCGCGGCTTTGACCTGCCAGGCTTTGACGCCGAGTTCCTCGGCGATCTGGGTGTGGATGGCGGAGTCGGCTGACTGGTGTTGGAGATTTGAAGTCACCATGACAGTTTGCCTCACCCGCCCGACAGTTTCAGGTCCGGCATCCTGCGGGCCTATCCCTGCGGCCCGGTTAGTGGTGTAGTTGGAGCAAAAGACGGGCCGCGAGGCGTTCCCCCGGAAGGGGTGCCTCGCGGCGGCTGGGGATGGTGACAGGCTGCCCGCGATAGGCGGGGCCTAGTGGGCCATGTGCTCCTTGGCGGAGATGTGCTCCACCATTTCACCGAGGCGATCTTCTGCGTAGTGGTGGCGGGCGATGTCGCCCTGGCTGATGATGCCCACCAGCTTGTGGTCGCTGATGACCGGCAGGCGCCGCACCTGATGTTCTTCCATCATGGCAATGGCGTCATCGACGTTGGCATCGGCGTCAACCCAATGGGGCTTGCCTGTGGCGAGGTCCCCGGCACGGACTTCCCGGGCGTCCTTACCCTCAGCGAGGCACTTGACCACAATGTCGCGGTCGGTGATGAAGCCAGTGAGCTTGCCGTCCCGGCCGCAGATGGGAAGTGAGCCGCAGTCCAGGTCCCTCATCAGCATGGCGGCATCCTGAAGAGTTTTATCCTCTTCGATGCACTGGCAATCCGTTGACATGAATTCACGTACGACACTCATGGATCCTCCTTCATCGATTGGATTACCGACGCGGGGCCTTGAGGATGAGTCTTTCGGCTCAGCGCCGATGAAGCCAAGCCTACGCTCGATCGGCCTCTTCAGCGATGTCCTCGGCCCACAGTTCCGGGTGCTTTTCCTGGAACGTCCGCATCATGTCCACGCACCGGGGATCGTCCAGAACCACCACCTCAACGCCGCGTGACCGGAGGAGGTCGAACTCGCCGGGAAAGGTCTCCGCTTCGCCGACTACCACCCGCGGAATCTTGAACTGGATGATGGTTCCCGTGCACATCGCGCATGGCGCCAAGGTGGTGTAAAGGGTGGTGTCGCGGTAGCTTTTCTGCCGTCCCGCGGCGCGCAGTGCGGTCATCTCGCCGTGCGCAATCGGATCGCCGTGCTGCACGCGTTCGTTGTGTCCGGTGGCAATAACCTCGCCATCGCGGGCCAAGGCAGCGCCGATGGGGATCCCACCTTCGCTGAGGCTCTTTTGCGCGGCCTGGAACGCGGCTTCAAAAGCCGGGTCAGCGGTGTGGGCTGTTTCAGTCATGCGTGAAGTCTAAATTGCTTCCACGCTAAATTGTCGGGGCCCGCTGATAGCTTGGCTGCAAGGGTTTAACCATGGCATGGAAGGAAGGTGGGTCGCAGTGTTCTTTCTCGATTCCGAGACCGCAGGCGCCCCGCAGGACCTGGTCTTTTCCGCCAGTGACCTCGTCATCGCTGCAACCTGCGAGTACCAGTTGCTCCGGAAGCTCGATGAAAAGCTGGGCCGGACCCCCAAGCCGGACTTTCCGCCCGACGCCATGCTGGAGCGCACCGCAACGCTGGGTGACGTCCACGAGCACAAGGTGCTGGATGACTTCGTGGCGGAGTTCGGCCACTGGGACCCGGCGACAGGAAAAGGCGTTTACGACGTCGTCCCCGCCGACGCGATGGACCGCACCACCCTTTCGGCCAAGCATGCGGAATCCATCGACGCCCTCAAATCCGGCGCGGACATCGTATTCCAGGCAGCCTTCTTCGATGGCCGGTTCCACGGCCGTTCGGACTTCCTGGTGAAGCGTTCCGGTGGCATGTACGCAGTCTTTGACACCAAGCTGGCACGGCATGCGAAAGTCACGGCCTTGCTGCAATTGGCCGCGTACGGGGATCAAATGCTGCAAGCCGGCATCACCCCTGACCCCACGATCACCCTGGTCCTGGGCAATCGCGTCCACAGCGACCACCTTTTGTCGCAGGTCCTCCCGGTATTCCGCGAGCGCCGCGAACGATTCCTTAGCATGACCGCTGCGCACATGGCGGAGCCCGGGCCCATCGAATGGGGTGACGCCCGCTACTCCGCATGCGGCCGCTGCGACTACTGTGCAGAGCAGGTCCAGCTCCACCGGGACCTCCTGATGGTGGCAGGAATGCGCATCAGCCGGCGGAAGAAACTGATCGAGGCCGGGATCGCCACTATCGACCAACTGGCAGCATCTCCTGCCGACGGCGACCCGATGTTCCTCAGGCTCCGGGAGCAAGCCCAGCTGCAGACCGGCACAGGCACACCGGATGGAACGGTCAATTACACGGACAAGTCCGGCGAAGCCAAGTCAGTGAGTTACACAGTGCTTCCCGACAACACTCTGGGCAGGCTCCCCGTGCCGGACCCGGGCGATATCTTCTTCGACTTCGAAGGCGACCCCCTCTGGCAGGACCCTGTCACCGGGAAGTGGGGGTTTGAGTACCTCTTCGGCGTCATCGAGAACCCAGCGGAACCTGGAGGCACCCCGGTCTTCAAGCCGTTCTGGGCGCACTCGCGTGCCGAGGAAGGCCACGCGTTCGTGGCTTTCCTGGACTACGTGGCCAAACGTCGCGCACAGTATCCGGGGATGCACATCTACCACTACGCGGCCTACGAAAAGACGGCCCTCAGGAACCTTTCCCTGACGCACGTGGTGGGCGAGTCCGCCGTCGACGACCTCCTGCGCGAGGGCGTCCTGGTGGACCTTTTCGACACCGTCCGGCACAGCATCCGGGTCTCCGAGAACTCGTACAGCATCAAGAAACTGGAACCGCTGTACATGGGCCAGCATCTGCGATCCGGGGACGTCACCGACGCCGGTGCCTCCGTGGTTGCCTACGCGGACTTCTGCACGGCGCGGGACACTGGCGAAGCAGACGCTGCGGCGGCAATCCTCGAGGGCATCCGGGACTACAACGAATACGACTGCCTCTCAACCCTGGAGCTGCGCAACTGGCTTCTCGCCCGGGCGGCTGAACGCTCCATCCAGCCGGCAGGCGGATCGGACGTAGCAGCTCCCCCGGATACGGAACCCGAGAAGTACGAAGCAGCCCCGGAAGAAAAATCCCTGTTCGATTACCTGGCCGGCCTACCGGAGGATAAGAAATCCACCGCGGATGCGCGTGCCATTGGCATCGTCGCAGCTGGAGTGGGCTACCACCGCCGCGAGGACAAGCAGCATTGGTGGGGGCACTTCGACCGATTGGAAAAGCCCACCTCGCAGTGGCCGGATGAGCGTGATCTCTTTGTGGTGGATCACGCTGAGCTGCTCCAGGACTGGGCCAAGCCGACACCCCGGAGCAACCCGGCGCGGACGGTGAAGCTCTATGGCCGCTCGGGGGACGGAGCAGGACTCGAGGCCGGCAAGAAGTACTTCAGAATGTATGGCTCGCCCCTTCCGGACGGCTTGCAGGGGAAGGAATCGGCCGTGCTGGGCCGTGCCGGCTGGAACGGGACCCTGGTCACCGAAGTTGGCGAGGACCAGGACTTCGAAACGGTCACCATCACCGAAGGCCTTCGCAAGGACTCCAGTGCGTTCAGCCAACTGCCCATTGCCCTGACTCCGGATCCGCCCATCGCTACGAAAGGCCAGCGGGCAGCCCTCGCCGCGCTGGCAACACAGCTCAAGGACGCCCTGCCGGACTGGCCACAGGACCCGGCCTTGGACCTGGTGCGGAGAAGGCCGCCCAAGCTACGGAGCCTGGACGCTCTGCCTCGCGTGGAATCCGGGCCTGACGGATACGTTGACGCCATCACTGCGGCCGTAACCGACCTGGACGATTCCTACCTTGCCGTGCAGGGACCTCCGGGGAGTGGGAAGACCCACGTGGGTGCCCACGTCCTGGCACGGCTCGTAGCCAAAGGCTGGAAGGTGGGCGTCGTGGCGCAGTCGCACGCCGTGGTGGAAAACATGCTGTGCGCCGCAGTGGAGAAAGCAGGGTTGGACCCCCGGCAGGTTGCCAAGGAAGTCAAGCACGATAACCCCGTGCCATGGATGCACTGCGGCAAAGGCAACGTTGAGGACTTGCTCGCCAAGCCGGGCGGAGCATTGATCGGCGGGACGGCCTGGACCATGGTTGGCAAGGAGGTCCCGGCCGGTTCCTTGGATTTATTGGTCATCGACGAAGCAGGCCAGTTCTCCCTGGCTAACACCATGGCAGTAAGTAGTGCAGCCAAACGGCTCCTGCTCCTGGGCGATCCGCAGCAGCTGCCGCAGGTCACGCAGGGCAAACATCCCGAACCCGTCGACGAGTCGGCGCTTGGCTGGCTGTCCGATGGCTACAATACCTTGCCGCGGGAACTGGGCTATTTCCTGGCCCTGTCCTGGCGCATGCATCCCGAACTGTGCAGCGCAGTCTCAGAGCTCTCGTACGACAACCGGCTCGAGGCAGCGCCTGCCGCCAAGGAACGCCACTTGGAAGGGGCGAGTCCCGGGATCTCCTGCGTCTATGTCCCGCACGCCGGGAACTCGAGCAATTCGCCCGAAGAAGCCGCCGAAGTGGTCAGGCAAGTCCAAGACCATTTGGGACTGGAATGGCTGGACCCCTCGCAAGCCCCGGAGCCGAAGCCACTGCAGGAATCCGACATCCTGGTAGTCGCGGCTTACAACACCCAGGTCCAACTCATCAAGCATGAGCTCCGGGCCGCGGGCCTTCTCCACGTTCGGGTAGGAACAGTGGACAAGTTCCAAGGGCAGGAAGCACCGGTGGTCATCGTGTCCATGGCCGCCTCGGCAGCCGCCGAGGTTCCCCGGGGCATGGAGTTCCTGCTCTTGCGCAACCGGATCAATGTGGCGGTGTCCCGCGGCAAGTGGCGGGCCGTCGTCGTGCGTTCACCTGAACTGACCAACTACCTCCCCACCCATCCGGAGGGACTGGAGAACCTGGGCGGCTTCGTGGCCCTCTGCCAGCGGAGTGTGAGCACAGCTGACGACCCTACAGAGGCCCGTTAAGGACCTCTGTCGTACTGAAACTCAATGCTTCGTCCAGCACCAGGCCGAAGTTCGTGGCGTCGTGCGCAAAGCGGCCCAGGAAGAGCCCGGAAACCCCGGTAAGTTGAGGCAGCAGCCCCGGCTTGGCCGATCCCCCATAGATGATGGGCAGCCCGTCCTGTCCGTGCTGGCCAAGCGAGTCCCGCAAGGCAGCCACCACGCGGGAGACATACATGGCCGATGCCGGCTCGGGAGCACCAATAGCCCAGACAGGTTCATACGCAATAACCAGCTTGGCGGCCACCGACCAGTCGGCGGACACCGCTGACGTGATCTGCCGAAACACTGTTTCTGCGGCCGTCTCCGGTTCCACCATGTCAGGCTCCCCCACGCACAGCAGCGGAGTGAGGCCAACATCGACGGCGGCACTCACCTTGAGCGCCACCACACGGTCGTCTTCGGCGAAGTGCCGCCGCCGTTCCGCGTGGCCGATCTCAACGAGGCCCACACCGAGCTCAGCCAGCATGGAGGGAGAGACTTCCCCCGTCCACGGCCCGTCGGCCCATCCGCAATTCTGCGCGCCGAGCAGCAGAGGAGAACCTGCCGTCATCGCGGCCGCGGCGGGCAATACAGGAAACGACGGGATCACAAACGGGACCACCCGCCCGGCCGCAAGGGCCGGGCGGGCGTCGACTTCAGCAACCAACTGCTCCAACCACGCCAGGGAATGCGCGTAGCCCATGTACATCTTGGTGCTGACCCCGATGTAAAGGACGTCAGGCGAAGGTGAGGAGGCAGCTGGGCGCATTTTCTACTTGCCCAGCAGTTCGTCGGCTTTGTTGGTGAAGGCGCGGGTGCCAAACATCATCAGTGCCGCCACGAACGGCAGAACACCCAAGGCGTAGACACCCATGGTGCCTGTGTCCGAAGCCGTGACCTCGTTGACGGTAGTCCGCAGGATTGGTGCCACGAATCCGCCCAGGTTTCCGAGCGAGTTGATCAGCCCGATACCGGCAGCGGCCGCGGTCCCGGTGAGGAACGCCGTCGGGTATGACCAGCAGATGGGGCCCGTCGCCAGGAAGCTGCACACCGCCAGGGTGATGAAGATGATGCCGATGGCCGGCAAGTGATTGGCACCAGCCCAGGCGGAGCCGAAGATGCACAGGCCAGTGGAGACAAACAGCGCGGTGCCCCAGCGGCGTCGGCGGGCAACAGTGTTGGCTGCTTTGCCAATGAAGTAGCAGGCGAAGATGCCGAAGAACCACGGAATGGCAGCCATCAGGCCAACGGCCAGGCCCACCTTCTGGCCGGTGAGCTGAGCCACCTGCTGCGGGAGGTAGAAGGTGACACCGTATACGGCGATCTGAAGGCAGAAGTAGATGACGGTGAAGTACCAGACCTTGCCGTTGCGCATGGAAGCCAGCACGCCCTTGGGACCTGTTTCTTCCTTCACCGTGTCTTCCAGTGCCATGACGTCTGACAAGGCCTTCTTTTCCTCTTTCGAGAGGAACTTGGCGTCCTGCGGGCTGTTGATGAGGAAGAAGTAGGCTGCCACACCGGCCAGGACGGCGAGCATGCCTTCGACGAAGAACATGACCTGCCAGCCTGCGACGCCGGGAACCTGGTCGCCGATGTTGATGAGCCAACCGGACAGCGGCGCGCCCATCATCTGCGAGAACGGCTGGGCCAGGTAGAAGATGGCGAACATCTTCACGCGGACCTTGTTCGGGAACCAGGCCGCGAGGAACATGATGACGCCGGGGAACAACCCTGCTTCGGTAACACCCAGCAGGAATCGAAGGATGATGAAGGACGTCTCGCCCTGCACGAACGCGAAGCAGGCCGACACGATGCCCCACGTGATCGCAATACGTGCCAGCCACACTTTGGCACCGAACTTGGTGAGCAGCAGGTTGCTGGGGATTTCAAACAGGGCGTATCCGATGAAGAAGATACCGGCACCCAGGGCGTAAGCCCCTGCCGTGATGCCCTTGTCCACTTCCAGCGCAGCTTCGGCGAAGCCAACATTGGTACGGTCCAGGAAAGCCACCACGTACAGGATGACAAGCATCGGCATGAGCCGACGGGATGCTTTGGAGATTGCCGATTTGAGGACCGGCGTATCCAGCAACTCCTTGGTGGAATTGGCGGTTACTGACATTGAAACTCCTCTTTGAGTGACAGCAAATTGATGGGTGCGGCGCTATCAGCGCGGGAAGAAAATGAGCACCATGCCCACGGCGCAGGCGAGAATGCCCACGGCAAGGTAGATCTTGCGTTCTCTGGTCCAGGTCCGCATGGCTGTCCTAGTGCATGTACAGTCCGCCATCCACATTCAGCGTCTGGCCGGAGATGTATCCGGAGTCCTCGCTGATGAGGAAGGCGATGGCGGCGGCGATGTCCCGGGTGGAGCCCACCCGGTTCACCACGAGGTCCTTGGTGAGTTCATCCTTGCGCTCCTGGCTCAGCGTGCCGCCCATGATGTCGGTGTCGATGGGGCCGGGAGAGATGGCGTTGACGGTGATGTCGTACTCGCCCAGTTCGCGGGCTGTTGCCCGGGTCAGGCCGATGACGCCGGCCTTGGCTACCGAGTACGGGGTTTTGGAGAAGGTGCCGCCGCCGCGTTGCGCGGAAACGGAAGAGATGTTCACGATCCGGCCAATCCGGTTCTTGACCATGGATTCAGCCACGCGACGGGTTGCGTAGTGGACACCGTTGAGGTTGATGTTGAGGACCCGGTCCCACTCAGCCGGTTCAAGTTCAAGGTAGCCGATGGGCGAGCTGACGCCTGCAACATTGGCCAGAGCGACGATCTGGGGCAGTTCAGCTTCGAGTTCGTCAATGGCCGCGCGGACTTCGGCTTCGCTGGCCACGTTCGCGCCCACGCCATGGGCCTGCACGCCGAATTCTGCGGCGATTTCCTTGGCAGCGAGCTTGCAGGCAGCGTCGTCAAGGTCGATGATGCCGATGTTCCAGCCCTGGTCCGCCAGGTAGTTGACGGTGGCCCGGCCGATGCCGCGCTCGGACACTGCGCCGGTGACAATTGCGGTGCGTGATGCGGGGAAAGTCATGGGTCTTCTCCTGTGAAGTGTTAGTTGATGGGGGCCGGGCCGAGCTCTTCAATGAGCTTCTGCATGGCGACGTAGGCCTTGTTGCGATAGGCGATGAGCTCCGGGGTCCGCTCGGCGGGAACGTTGAGGAAGCCCGAGCCGGTCTTGGTGCCCAGCTTGCCGGCCTCGACCAGGTCCGAGAGGATCTTCGGCGTCGCGAAGCGCTCCGGGAAGCCTGTTTGCAGCGACTTGTAGCAGAAGTTGTACACATCCAAACCGGCCATGTCGGCAATGGCGAACGGACCGAAGAACGGCAAGCGGAAGCCGAACGTCGTACGCACCAGGGTGTCGACGTCGTCCGCTGTTGCGATCCCTTGCTCAACCAGCTGGGCGGCCTCGTGGAACAGCGCGTACTGCAGGCGGTTCAGGACAAACCCGGTGACGTCCTTCACGACGGCGGTCTGCTTGCCGGCTGCGTGGACGAGGTCGCGGGAGGCGGACACTGTTGCGGCAGAGGTTTCAGCGTGAGGGATGATCTCGACGCCGGGAATGAACGGCGACGGGTTGGAGAAGTGGACGCCCAGGAAACGTTCCGGGTTGGTCACGGCTTCGGCCAGGTCCGCAATGGAGATCGTGGACGTGTTCGAGCCGATCAGGGCATCCGGCCGGGCCGCAGCGCTGATCCGCGAAAGGGTCTGGTGCTTGATCTCCAGGACCTCAGGGACGGCTTCTTCGATGAAGTCGGCATCGGCCACGGCTTCCTCAATGTCCTTGGCAGCCCACAGGTTCTGCTTGAGGATTTCCGTGGACCCGGCCGGGAAAAGTCCGTCGGCGATGAACTGCTCCGATTCCTCCAACAACCGGTCGTAGTTCTTCTGCGCCACTTCGGCGGAAACATCGGCCAGCGCCACGCGCGCTCCGCCGAGGGCCAGGACCTGGGCGATGCCGCCGCCCATGTAGCCGGAACCGACGACGGCGATCTTCCGGGCTGCGTTACTGGCCGGGCCTGCGTTTGCTTCAGAAATGGTCATGGTCAGACTGCCTTCGTGTAGTCGGGCTCATAGGAGCAGATGGCATCCACCTTGGCGGCGGAGGATGAGGTTTGGTCGAAGCGGTGGTCCAACCACTCCCCTACGAGCTTTTTGGCCAGTTCCAAGCCAATCACCCGCTGGCCGAGCGTCAGGACCTGCGCATTGTTGCTGAGGACGGACCGCTCCACGGAGTAGCTGTCGTGGGCGGTTACCGCACGGATGCCGGGCACTTTGTTGGCTGCGATGGCCACGCCGAGTCCGGTGCCGCAGATCAGCAGCGCCCGGTCGGCTTCGCCCGCTGCCACCTTGCGGGCGGCATCGACGGCAACATGCGGGTAAGCCGTGGAATCGTTAAAGCCCACTCCCACGTCTGTCACGGACGCAACACGCGGATCCGCTTCCAGGAGGGCCAGGAGTGCCTGCTTGTACTCAACGCCGGCTTCATCATTGCCGACGACGATGCGCCAGCCTTGGTTGTTGCTCATGTTCAGGCTCCGTTTCCGGCCGGGACCGCGGAAGTGGCGGCGGCCAGTAGTGAATCGATGTGGCTGGAGATTCTTGTGACGATCAGTCCGAAGGAGACCGCGCCGGGATCGGGATGTCCGAGGCTCTTTTCGGCGAGCGGACGGGCACGGCCCTTCAGCGGCCTCAGTTCAGCGGTCCTCGCGGCAGCGGACTCGGCCGCCGCGGCGGCGACTGCCAGCGCCCGGTCAACGGGGGCACCGCCGTCGAGCTCTGCCAGGAAAGTGGCCCGGAACGGCAGGAGCGCGTCCACCATGGTCTTGTCACCGGGGTCGGCTTTGCCGAGTTCGGTAATGGCACGCACGAAGGCCTTCACTGCTGCGGCTGCGTCCTCCGACGCGTAGCTGTCACGGTTGCCCAGCGACTGCCCGGCTGCGATCACTGCAGACCCCCACAGCGCGCCCGACGTCCCACCGGCCCGCTCGCTCCAGGCTTCGCCGGCCGAGGTCAGAACGCGGGCCACGGACGAACCAGTTGCGGCCTCCCCGGCCGAAGCGGCTGCGTCGACACCGCGGCGCATGCCGATGCCATGGTCGCCGTCTCCGGCGATGGCGTCCAGCTTTCCGAGTTCCTCCTCGTGCTCCACCACCACATCCCGCACCTGGGCGAGGATGGCTACGGCCTGCCGCCCGAGTTCCGCGGCCGCCGCGGTGGGCTGTTCGACGTCGGCTGTCCCGGCGTCGTCGACCACGGCCTCGACGCGGGGTGCGCGCGGGGCCATGCTTCCCTTACGGAACGCGGGGGTGTCGGCGGGCGCTGCCCAATACTGTTCCAGTTCCTCGTCCAACCACAGGAGCGTCAGCGAGAGGCCGGACATGTCCAGGCTGGTCACCAGCTCACCGCATTCGGGTTCCACCACCGTGAGTCCGGCAGCGGTGAGGAGCTTCTCGACCTTGCCAAAGAGCAGGAAAAGTTCGTCGTATTTCACGGTGCCCAGTCCGTTGACAATGGCAACCACTCGGTCACCGGCGTCCTCGGGCTTGTCGGCGAGCAGCTTTGACACCAGGAGTTCGGCAAGCTCGGAAGCCGTGGGCATGGGGTGCTCGGAGATTCCTGGTTCGCCGTGGATACCGAGCCCCAAGGACATCTGCCCGGATGGCACATGGAACAGCGGATCCCTGGCACCGGGCAACGTGCAGCCGTCGAAGGCCACGCCGAGCGAACGCGTGCGGTAGTTGGTCTTGATGGCCAAACGCTCGACGTCGTCAAGGTCCAGTCCCGCTTCGGCCGCAGCTCCTGCGATCTTGAAGACCGTGAGGTCTCCGGCGATACCGCGGCGCCTCTCAAGCTGGTCGATGGGAGCGCTGGCGATGTCGTCGGTGACGGTAACGGTGCGGGTTTCGATGCCCTCTGCGTTGAGCCGCAGCTGGGCTTGGCCGAAGTGGAGGACGTCGCCGGCGTAGTTGCCGTAGCTCAGGAGGACACCGCCTCCGGCGTTGGCTGCCTTGGCCACCCGGTACACCTGTCCCGCTGCCGGTGAAGCGAACATGTTGCCGCATGCGGAGCCAGTTGCCAGGCCGGGGCCGACCAGACCGGCGAAGGCCGGGTAGTGACCCGAACCGCCGCCGACCACCAGTGCTACCAGGCCGGACGGGACTTCGGTGGAACGGACTACGCCGCCGTCCACCCGGGCGACGTAGCCACGGTTGGCGGCAACAAAGCCGTCCAGCGCTTCGTCGGCGAAGTCCGCCGGGTTGTCGAAAATCTGCGTCATTTCCTAGACTCCTGCCAGCTGGGTCGCTGGTTCCTGGCGTCCCTGCGCTACCTGGCTGGTGCCCAGTGCATAGCCGTCGGACTTGGGCAGGACGTGCCTGCGCAGGTAGTCCTGGTTGCTGGCCGTGACGCTCAGACCGTCGCCGCCGTAGTGCTCGGTGCAGAGGATGCCCTGGAAACCAACCGACAGCGCGAATTTGAAAGCCTCGCGGTAGTTGATGAGCCCGCTCTCCATCGGAGCCGGCATGGTGATGTAGCTGTCCCGGGTCACGTCTTCGTCCCGGATGTAGTTCTTCATGTGCCAGTAGTTTGAGTAGGGCAGGGTCTTGGCCACCATTTCGCGCCAATCCTCAATGGGGCGGTGCAGGCGGATGAGGTTGCCCAGGTCCGGGTTGAGGCCCACGTTGTCCAGGCCGATGTCCTGGACCAGTTGGACCGAGGAGTCTGCAGTGCCGAGGTACGTGTCCTCGTACATTTCCAGCGAGAGGAGGATGCCTGCCTCTGCGGCGTGCTTGCCAAGTTCACGGAGGCGGGACACGGCGTTGCCCCAGGCTTCCTTGTCCCCCACCGGGTCTTTGTAGCCCTCGACGGTCCAGAACCAGAGCTGTTTCTGCTGCTCCGGCGTGATGGCCTGGTGCAGGCCGAAGGAGACTACTTCGCACCCGAGCTCCGCGGCGGCGTCGATGGTGCGGTGGCTGTAGGAGAGGTTGTCTGCCCAGTCCGTGTGGTGGATGACGCTGCGGCGGATCGCGGAGATGACGGGCACGCCGATGCCCACTTCGGCAGCGGTCTGCTTGAACTCCGCCAGGCGCTCTTTGCTGAGGTCTCCGGGACGTACCCAACTGTCGGTGAGGTCTGCGTTCGCGAAACCTGCGTCCTTCACTTCCTGGAGGACGGAGGCCCACACTGAAGCGTCGGCATCGTTGACCTGTGTTCCCTCGGCGTCGGTGCCGGGGAATTGCAGGAGGGCCGCGGTGATGGGCCAATTCTCGGCGGTGTACGCCATGATGATCACTCCTTCGTGGAATCCTGTTTCCTATAGGATTTACGATACGAGCAATGCTGTCAACCCTTTTTGGAAACTTCCTAGATCCTATATGTCATACATATGTATGTGAAGGGGGTCACTGGCGGTGGGGGTTCGTACTGGCGCACCCCTTCCCGCCCAGCGCTCCCCTAGCCACGGGTGCACACGGCGTCAAAGGGTGCGCCGCAGACCACGAACGGGTGCGCAGGCGCAAAAAGGTGCGCCGCCAATCAAAACGGGTGCGGCTCAGTCCTCGGGCGCGTCAGCCATGGCCCGGCCACGCACCTTCTCCACGTGATCGACCATCATTTCCGCAGCCCTCTCCGGGTCACCGCTCAGCATGGCTTCCAGCACGGCTTGGTGCTCGGCAATAGCCTGCTCGGCATCGGTGATGCCCACTCCCCCGAACAGCCGGAAGCGTTGAATCTGCCCACCCAGGGTGTTGTAGGCCGCCAGGAGGAACTGGTTGTTGGCCTGCGCGGCGATGAGCTGATGGAAGCGTTCGTCGGCCTCGAGGTAGCTGCGGTACTCAGCGAAGGTTCCGCCGCGGGGTGCCGTCTTCAGGTCCTCGACGGCTTTCTTGAGGGCTTCCAAACCGTCTGGGGTCATGCGCGAGCAAGCCAGGCGGGCATTGACCGGTTCGATCGAGAGCCGCGCCTCCATCAGCTCCGCGAAATCCTCGCGGGTGAAGACCGGCGCCACCCGATAACCCTTCAAAGCGACGCGCCGGACCATGCCGGTGTGCTCCAGCCGCGCCAATGCCTCGCGGACCGGGGTGGGCGAAACGTCGAGTTCCCGCGCCATCCCGTCGATGCTGACGGCCGCACCCGGCTCCAGCCTGCCGTCCATGAGCCATTCAAGGAGGGCTTCGTAGACGTGGTCGGCCAGCACTTGGCGGCTAACGGGAAAGCCGGCGCGGGCGACGGAAGGATCAGGCATGCCACAAATCCTATAGGAACGCGGGCGTCTGGCAGGGTAGGCGCCTCCGTCACATTGCGCCGGGATGGCGCGTTAAACCACGACGTCGGCACCCGGGTTGGGTGCCGACGTCGTGGGTTTCGTACAGCTTAGTTAGCGTAGAACGGGTAGTCCGTGTACCCCTCGGCGCCCTCAGCGTAGAAGGTGGACGCATCCGGCTCGTTGAGCGGAAGGCTCTCGCGCCAGCGGCGGGCGAGGTCCGGGTTGGCGATGGCGGGACGACCCACCACTACGGCGTCGGCCAGTCCGTCCTCGATAATGGCCACGGCTTCCTCGCGGGTGGTGATCTCGCTGAAGCCGGTGTTCACCAGGAACGTTCCGTTGAAACGCTCACGAAGGTCCTGGACCAGGGCGCCCTTGGGGTCGTGGTGCAGGATGCTCAGGTAGGCCAGGTTGAGCGGTGCGATGGAGTCCACCAGGACCTCGTACGTAGCGCGTACGTCCGCGGCATCTACCTCGGCGATGCCCTGGACGTTGTGCTCCGGAGAAATCCGGATGCCGACGCGGTTGGCACCGAGGGCTTCGACAACCGCATTGACGGTCTCGATCACGAAGCGGGCACGGTTCTCCGGGGAGCCACCGTAGCTGTCCGTGCGCACGTTCGAGTTCGGGGCGAGGAACTCATGCAGCAGGTAGCCGTTGGCCGAGTGGAGTTCGACGCCGTCGAAACCTGCCTCGATGGCATTCCTGGAAGCGGTGACGATTTCCTGGATGACGCCCGGGAGTTCATCGGTGCGCAGTTCGCGGGGCACCGGGTAGGCCTGCTTGCCGTTGGGCGTGCGGACTTCGCCTTCGATGGCGACGGCGCTGGGGCCTACGATCTCAACACCGCCGGTTATGTCGGCGTGCGAAACACGTCCACCGTGCATGATCTGGGCAAACATGCGACCGCCCTCTGCGTGAACGGCTTCAGTGACCTGCTTCCAACCGGCGATCTGCTCTTCAGTGACGAGTCCCGGCTGGCCCGGATAGGACCGGCCTGCGGGGGTCGGGTAGGTTCCCTCGCTGACGATCAAGCCGAGGGACGACCGCTGGCGGTAATGCTCTGCGATCAAAGAACCGGGAATGCCTTGCTCACCTGCGCGAAGGCGCGTCAGGGGGGCCATTACCAATCGGTTGGACAGTTCAAGCTCGCCGAGGGCCAGGGGGGAAAACAGCATGCGCGGATCCTTTCAGAATGAATCAGGTTCACTCTGGGCAACTGCATGGCGTCTGCAACTATTCCGTGTGAGGCGGAGATCACACAGAGGGGCCGGCATCCCGGGCGGAGCACGCGTCCAGAAGCTCACCTACGCGAGCCAGGAAAGTTTTACGATGATCCTGGGCGGCTTCCTGGTCGATGGAAATATCAACCGGAACTTCAACGCAGTCTTCCACAGTCAACCGACAGCCTGCGGCGGTGGCATCCAAACGATAGGTGGTTCTTTGCGACACAGGACTTGGTGGAAAGAGGGCTTGGGTTACCGCCATTCGCCCGGGAATTTCCTCGACAACTTCGATGACCTCGATCTGACCGTTCCTGAGGAAAAAGCACTGCCGCTCCCCTGGGCCATCTGGTAACCCAGGTACGGAGACCGCCTGGATCACGTTCTCGCTCAGCAGTGTCGCTGACTCCGCAGGCTTTATCAACGACCACACAGCCGAGGCAGAATGCGGATATTCAGCTGTCGCAGAAGTAGTGACGGTCTTGAACGCAGCTTCGTGCGCTGTAACCTTGCCTGGCTTTGCCTTGACGCCCTGAATCACTGCAAGGATGAACGTCATCAGGAGACCGCCGACGACGAGTGCCAGGACCGCGATACCTCGAGGGTCTTCCTTCTGAAGCAGGACGGCCCCAAGAACGCTTAGGGCCACGAGTCCGGACAGCGCCAGGATGGAAACGTAGGTCAGAACGGCAGTCTTCACGAGCTCAAGGGTGACAGAGCCGCAGCCCAATCGTCGTGAAGCGCGCCCGAGCTACTCCGGCTTGATGTTCTTCAGGGCATCGTCGAAGCATTCACAGAGGGCCAGCACTGCCACCAGGTGCGCTTCTTCAGCGTGAGGTGGGTCGGTGTTGATGCAGATGGCCTCGTTCACCGAGTCGGCGAGATCCTTGGACTCGTGGCCGGTGAGCGCCCAAACGCGGGCACCGCCTGCTTTGGCGGCGGCAGCAGCGTCCCGCAGGTCCTCGGTGATGCCCTTGGCAGCCAGAAGGACAACGATGTCGCCTCGGCGGACCTGGTCAGAGAGTTGGGCGCTGATGCTGGCAGCGGCCCCGTCGGCTCCTTTGGGAATGTAGATGGCTTTGAAGCCGGTGCCGCCGCCGGGGTCATGGGCTGCGAGTTCCGAAGTGAACCTTTGGGCTTCATGGGATGAACCGTCGCTGCCTGCAGCAAACACGGTGCCGCCTCGACGCCGCACCCTCGCCAGCTCTTCGCCCCATTCGGCGAGCCTGGAGGACTCCCGGCGCAATGACGCTACGGCTGGGCCGATTTCGCCCAGGTGCCCGAGAACTACATCGACGGCGTGCCGGCTCGCCTTGGACCCGGCCGCACGCGCCTCCTGACCTGTTCGCCTCACCACGATGCTCACTTTCCTGCCTCCGTTTCCCCGTTGAAACTATTGGTTCCGATCGCCGTCGCGCGTTGAACCCTCCCGTACTGAACCGTTGCGGTCGGACCTGTCGCGGGTCAAACGCTCCCCTTCTGCCGCATTGGTGCGATCGGTGGTCGATTCGTCCAATCGGTCCGATCCGTTGGAACGGTCGTTGGCATTCGGGTCGAGCTTGTCTGCGTGGCGAAGATGCTCGTCGACGCGCCCGCGGGCCTCTTCGGCTTTCTCCGCATGCCGTTCAGCTTCCTTGCGGAGATGGTTGGCCTCCACTTCGGCCTGTAGTGCGTTGGCTTCGGCCTGCGCGGATTCGGCTTTGGCCTGGTGCGCGCCAATGGCCTCCTCGGCGGCTTTCTCCCGCAGCTCTTCGGCGCGGTGACGGTTGACTTCAGCCTTCTTCCGGCGCCCGACGACGACCGCGATCACGACTGCGGCGATAACGACGACGGCGATGACGATGATCAGCACCAGTTGTCCTGTGTCCATCTGGATTACCTCCCTGGTGTGCGGCTTTTGGGGGCGCCGCCCGTTGCCCACGCTGTAGTTGCTACCGAGGATGTACCCCTGTGGGATCCTTCCAAACGATGTGCCTGCCTAGGCCGGGAGTTCCATTCGGAAACCACAGCGGCACTGGAGAACCCGGGTTTTCAGGTAAACGTCCATGAGGCCGTCATCGGTATCTTCGGTGGAAAGCGGTGCGTACACGCTGCGTGCGGAGTTCGTTGAGAATTGCATCGGTTCACCGCAGTGGAAGTACTGTCCGCCGAATTGCAACAGTCCGGAGACGGTTCCGTTGCGGTTCAGCACGGCAGCAACGTCATGGAACGCGGCGGTATGCGCATATGAGGACTCGCAGGCCAGGCAGGTGTAGGACACGGAGACCAGCAGTTCACCGGAATGCGGCTCTATGGACTCGATCGTCTCAAGGTCCAGGTGGTCCGTGGAATTGCATTTGCCGCACAACAGCGCCCGTGCCTTAGGACGCGGCGTGGAGCCAGGAATCAACGGATTTCTCATCATCGACAATCTCATCTCTCCTTGGTCAACCCTGTCCGAGAACTCTCCCTGCCACTATCGTAACTAATGGTCAGCTTACTTACTAGTTTCTGGATGCAAGCACATTGTCCGAGGTCCAGTGGCCTTGTGCCCTGGTATCAACTCTGATTCGCTGGGAAGGTCTCCTGCAGCGAGGGACAGCTCCAGCCAAACAGCAGGGAGAACCAGTTGTGAAAGCAGTGACATGGCAAGGCCGACGCTCTGTAAGCGTCATTGACGTACCGGACCCCACCATTCAAGACCCCACGGATGCGATCGTGCGGATCACGTCGACGGCCATCTGCGGCTCAGACCTGCACCTTTACGAGGTCCTGGGCCCCTATATGCATCAGGGCGACGTCATCGGCCACGAACCCATGGGAATCGTGGAAGAGGTGGGCTCGGAAGTCCACCGCCTGAAGAAGGGCGATCGCGTGGTGGTGCCTTTCAACATTTCCTGTGGGCGCTGCTTCATGTGCAACCAAGGCCTGCAGTCACAGTGCGAAACCACTCAGGTCACCGCCAAAAATTCGGGAGCTGCCCTGTTCGGATATTCGGAACTCTATGGCTCCGTTCCTGGTGGACAGGCGCAGTACTTGCGGGTCCCGTTCGCCGATTACGGCCCGGTCAAAGTCGAATCCGACGCCCCCGACGAGCGCTACCTTTTCCTTTCCGACATCCTTCCCACCGCCTGGCAGGCTGTGGACTACGCGAACGTTCCCGAGGGCGGCACACTCGCGGTGCTCGGACTGGGTCCGGTGGGCCAGTTTGCTGCCAGGATCGGCGTCCATAAAGGGTTCCGGGTCATCGGCGTAGACCCGGTGCCCGAGCGCCGGGCCATGGCGGAGCAGCATGGGGTGGAAACCGTGGACTACAGCCCGGACGTCGCCGGCATGATCCGCGAGGAGACCGTGGGACGCGGGCCGGACTCGGTGGTGGATGCCGTAGGAATGGAAGCCCACGGCTCACCCGTGGCGTCTTTCCTGCACAAGGCCGTGTCCTTGCTCCCGGACAAACCGGCACAGGTCGCCATGGAGACCATGAGCGTGGACCGTCTTGCCGCACTGCACACCGCCATCGACGTAGTCCGCCGCGGAGGGACCATCTCGCTCAGCGGCGTTTACGGCGGACAGGCGGACCCCATGCCGCTCATGACCATGTTCGACAAGCAGATCCAGCTGCGGATGGGCCAATGCAACGTTCGCAGCTGGACTGACCAGCTGCTCCCCCTGGTAGAGGACGACGCCGATCCGCTGGGCGTCATGCGGCTGGTCACCCATACCGGCTCCCTGGATGAGGCACCGGAGCTGTACCAAAAGTTCCAGAAGAAACAGGACGGGTGCATCAAGGTAGTCCTCAAGCCGTAGGCAGCCGGCACTTCACGGACTTTCAGGAAACATCCAGAATCGCTAGATAGCCTAGCGATTGTCAGAGTTGGATTACATCGAAGGAGGGCCCATGGGACTCGGAGACAAGATCAGCAACAAGGCACAGGAAGTCACCGGCAAGGCAAAGGAAGCCTTGGGTGACGCCACCAATAACGAGAAACTGCAGGCCGAAGGAGCCGCTGACCAGGCGGCAGCCAAGACCAAGCAGGCCGGAGAGAACGTCAAGGACGCCGCCAAGGACGTCTTCGACAAGTAATCCACCAGCATAACCACACAGCGCAACGCCCGGCTTCCCCGATGGGGAGGCCGGGCGTTCGTGTTTGCCGGGAGGACTTACTTCTGGGCTGGCAGGACCAACTCGCCCGACTTGTCCGTGGACAAGGCGAGAGACGAGATAAACCGGGGTTCGCCGTCGGGCCCGTCCTGACCGGAGCGGAGCATGTCCGGGCGTTCGAACTCGATGCCGGTGACGTGGCACATAAGCTTGGCGTCGCTCGGGTTGCCATCGGCGTCAAACATGGGAAGGTCGATTCCGTCATCTGTGCGCCGCAGGTAATACCGACCGCGCGTCGCCAAAGCCAACACCGGCGGCAACACCAGGGCCAAGCCAACCGCGAAAATCGGTGAGAACGGCTGCACTGCAGAACCGAACGCCCCGAAGAAGACGGCGATCGAAACTCCCGCGGAAACCAGCATGGACACGAAGCCCACCGGGTTCACCGCATAAAGCATCCCGCGGCGGAACTCGGGAACCTTGGGCGAAATCTTCAGCAGGTACTTGTTGATGGCGATATCCGAGGCCACCGTGACCACCCAGGCCATGGCGCAGTTGGCGTAGAAGCCCAGGATGGTGTTCAGGAACTCGAACATGTTGGACTCCATGAGGATCAGCGCGATCACCAGGTTCACCACAACAAAGACCATCCGGCCCGGGTATGTCTTGGTGATGCGGGTGAAGGAGTTAGTCCAGGCCAGGGAGCCGGAGTACGCGTTGGTGACGTTGATCTTGATCTGCGAAATCACCACAAGCACGACGGCCAGGGTCATCGCCAACCAGGCCGGCATCATTTCTTCGTAGACGCCCAGGAACTGGTGGACGGGTTCATTGGCGTGGACTGCTGCCGCGGGGTCGAGCTTGGCGATGAGGTAGATCGCGATGAACAGGCCGATGATTTGCTTGATGGCTCCGAAGATCACCCAACCCGGTCCGGCCAGGATCACTGCACGCCACCACGCGCCCTTGTTCTCGGCGGTCTTGGGCGGCATAAAGCGCAGGTAGTCGATCTGCTCGGCAATCTGCGCCATCAGGGACAGGCAAACACCGGCCGCCAGCATGACGGAGGCCAGATTGGGGCCGCCTTCGCCTGACGCGCCGGTGAAGGCGAAGAACGCGTCGATGCTTTCCGGGTGCGAAAGGAGCAGATACCCCACGGGAACAACCATGAGCAGCAGCCACAAGGGCGTGGTCCACACCTGCAGGGTGGCCAGCGTCTTCATCCCGTAGATCACCAGCGGAATGATGATGATGGTGGACACCGCGTAGCCGATCCACTGCGGGATACCCAGGCCCAACTGCAGGCCCTGGGCCATGATGGAGCCCTCGAGGGCAAAGAAGATGAAGGTGAACGTGGCAAAGATGATGTTGGTGACCACCGAGCCGTAGTATCCGAATCCTGAGCCGCGGGTAATGAGGTCAAGGTCGATGTTGTACCGCGCGGCGTAGTAGGCCAGTGGGAATCCCGTGGCGAAGATGATGACGGCCGCCACGATGATGCCGAAGATCGCATTCACTGTTCCGTAGGCGATGCCGATGTTCGCGCCGATCGAGAAGTCGGCCAGGTAGGCAATGCCACCCAAAGCACTGGTGGCCACCACTCCGGCGCTCCACTTCCTGTAGGATCGCGGGGCGAACCGGAGCGTGTAATCCTCCAGGCTCTCCTTCGCGGCACTCAATGCGTCGGCGTTGCCTTGCGTCGGTGTGCCGGCGGTGCCGATTCCGACGGCGGTGCTTGCCGCCGTCGTCGGCTCCAATATGGCGGTACTGGTCTTGTCGTCACTCATGCGTGGTCGCTTTCATCCGGGGAGGGTGCCTCGCCCACGACGCTAGTAATGCAGCGCGTCAATTCCGTCACGTGCGTGTTTCGCATCTGTAACTTCTGTATCAGCGGCCCCGCGTGCCACCACCAAAATCCCCGATCAAGCTTTGTGCGCAACCCACAAAATCGGCGGTGACCTGCACGGATACCGTCAAGGCATGACCACCGAAGCCATCAGTTACGCCATCCTGGACACCGCCCGACAACAGGTTCTGGAACGCGGTGACGGCCTGGACGAGGCGCAGCTCATCAAGATCCTCGAACTCCCCGACGACGCCATCCCGGCAGCCCTGCAACTGGCCCACGAGGTGCGGCTCAAACACTGTGGGGAGGACGTCGAGGTGGAAGGCATCATCTCCATCAAGACGGGCGGGTGCCCTGAGGACTGCCACTTCTGCAGCCAGTCCGGCCTGTTCGACTCCCCTGTCCGTGGCGTCTGGCTGGACATCCCCGAGCTCGTCAAGGCAGCCAAGGAAACCGCCGCCACCGGAGCCACCGAGTTCTGCATCGTGGCAGCCGTCCGTGGCCCGGACATCAAGCTCATGAACCAGATCAAGTTCGCGATCGACCGCATCAACGAAGAAGTGGACATCAACATCGCCTGTTCCCTGGGCATGCTCACGCAGCGCCAAGTGGACCAGCTGGCGGAGTGGGGCGTGCACCGCTACAACCACAACCTCGAAACGGCCCGCAGTTTCTTCCCGGAGGTGGTCACCACACACAGCTACGAGGAACGGCTGGAAACCTGCGCCATGGTCAAGGCAGCCGGCATGGAACTGTGCTGCGGCGCCCTGATCGGGATGGGTGAATCGGTGGCCCAGCGCGCAGAGTTGGCCGTCCAGCTGGCCGCCCTGGAACCGCACGAAGTCCCCCTTAACTTCCTCAATCCCCGGCCCGGAACACCCTTGGAAAACCAAGGAATCATGGACGGCAAGGATGCCCTCCGTGCCATCGCGGCGTTCCGTCTCGCCATGCCCCGCACTGTGCTCCGCTATGCCGGCGGCCGCGAGCTGACGCTCGGAGACCTGGGCACCCGCGATGGACTGCTCGGGGGCATCAACGCGGTGATCGTGGGCAACTACCTGACCACCTTGGGCCGCCCCGCCAACGCCGACCTCAACCTCCTGGTGGAGCTGAACATGCCCATCAAGGAATTCCAGAAGTCCCTGTGACACCCGCATACTGCGGTCATTGCGGCGGCATCGAAGGTGCCCCGGCAGCGCCAGGCGACAGTCCGACGTCGGACCCTCACCACAGTTGCCGGCAGCAGTTGGCGATGGAGCCGCCACGCTACTGCGGGGAGTGTCGAAGGAGGATGAAGGTCCAGGTGACTCCGACGGACTGGACGGCGGAGTGTTCGCGGCATGGCCTCACGCGGTTTGGTGCAGATCCGGCCCCTCAAAGCGCTTCCTAAAACGGCATCTGTTCAAAACTCCCTGGGTAGGCTGGATCCATGGGCGAAAGCCGGGACCGTCTGACGCAGGAGCAGCGCAGCCGCAATATGTCCAAAATCCGGGGGAAGAACACCAAGCCCGAACTGCTGGTCCGCAGGCTGCTGCATGCCAAAGGCTACAGGTATCGGCTGCATGGACAGGCCGGGTCAACCAAGCTGCCCGGCCGTCCGGACCTGGTATTCGCGGGCAGGCGAAAAGTCATTTTCGTCAACGGCTGCTTCTGGCATTTTCACGACTGCAAGGTTGGCTTGCATGCCCCGGCGGCCAACGCGGAGTTCTGGGAAGCCAAACGTTCCCGGACCCGGGAGCGCGACGCAAGGCAACGGGAGCTGTTGCTGGCTGCGGGCTGGGACGTACTGACCGTGTGGGAATGCGAGCTCGGAAACCGCTCGATGCTCGAAGAACGGCTGACCGGTTACCTCGAGGCGAGCAGTCGCTAGCGGGAGGAGGTGGTTGTCGGGGCTGATTCACCAACGTGCTCAACACCGGCGCCATGAGAGCTCTGCTCCCAGAGGGCGAACGCGGCGGTACCGCCGATGCCCAGGAGGATGGTCATGCAAAAGACAATCACAACCATGAGTGCCGGTGATATTCGAGCCCCACTGTCCATGCTGTTTCCGCTCCTTGGTTCAAGGCTGACATCCCCGGATCAGTGACCCCCAACCTGCTCCTCATCACTTTCCGGCCCGGCGATCAAGACTGCCTCTGAGTCCGCTCAAGATTGGATCAAGCTTTGGATTTCTGGCACTTCGGTAGTTCGGCGGGTCCTACTGTTGAATCGTGAATCGATTGTTTGGAGGCGGGAGGAGTTTGGTGTCTGACTATGGCGAATGCACCGAAGTCCTGGTGGATCGCGCGGTCCTCATCGCTCTCCAGGCCGAGCTTGGCGGCGACCCGGGCATCATCAGCGCGTTCGTCAGGAACTACGTATCCCTGCTGCCGTGGCGGGTTTCGCGGCTACATGCCGCCCTGGACAACCTGGACATGGAAGATGCCATGGACGCAGTGTTGAGCCTCAAGACCTCCAGCCACATGGTAGGCGCGATCTGCCTGGAGTGGTTGGCACAGGATCTGGAGATCAACCTCCGCCTCTTGCCCAACGAGAATCACCTCAAGGAGCTGAGGCCCCTGGTGACTCAGATCGAGCAATACGTGTTTGGCACCATCGCGGAGTTGGAATCTTCGGTTCTGTAACCAAGCGCGGTTCTGTGACGAAGCGCCTTAGTTGCTCTGCACCGGTGGTGCGAGCCGGTATCCCACGCCGCGGACCGTCTCCAGCCAACGCGGTGCCTGGATGCTGTCCCCAAGCTTCTTCCGCAGGTTTCCCATGTGTACCTCAACGGCACGCTCGTCGGCGTCGCTGACGTAACTTCCGACGTCGTATGGTTCGTTCCTGAGGCGGCGCGCCAGATCGGCTTTGGTCCGCACAATCCGGCCTGTCTCCAACAAGGCCAGCAAGAGGTCGAACTCCGTGCGGGTCAGTTTCAGCTCTTTGCCTTTCAGCACGGCGGTGCGTGAGCCGGCGGAAACGGACAGGCCGTTATGGGCCATCTCGGGATCGGCTTCGTCCGGCGCGCTCCTGGTGTCCGACGACGCGCGGGGCCTTCGCATCATGGCCTCCACACGGGCGCGCAGCTCACGGGGACGGAACGGCTTGGTCAGGTAGTCGTCGCCGCCGGCTTCGAGGCCCATGAGGGTGTCGAGTTCTTCGGCACGGGCGGTAAGCATGATGATGTAGGCGTCCGAGGACTTGCGGATTTGGCGCGCGACCTCAAAACCGTCAATATCGGGAAGGCCGAGGTCCAAAGTGATGACGTCAGGATTCAGCTCGCGGGCGGACAAGACGCCGGCAGATCCGGTGGACGCAGTGTGGACATCAAACCCCGCCTGGGATAGAACCACACGTACCAATTCGCGGATATCCTGGTCATCTTCAATGACCAATCCCACACGTACTTCACTCATCGCTGCCCCTCAGCCCCTTCGATAACCTCAGAAGTATATCCGTTATGGTTAGGCTGATCTCATGAACCGACTTTCTTCTGCATCCGTGGTGGATGTGCCATGACCGGCCCTTCTTTTTGGGATATCGGCGAAAAGAAGAAATTGTTGATCTTTCAGCGCTCCTTCCACGAACATACCTTGCGGATGCGTGTAGTCCTCAGCCAATTGCCGTTATCGGTGTGTGTCTGTTTGTCGGCTGTTTTGGTCTGGCTGTTTTTCCCGGCAACACTGCAAAATCCGTTGTTCCTGGTCTTCCTGCTCAGCCAGGCTCTTTTATTGGCGCTGTGCATCGTGGTGCCCTGGCACAGGCTTCCCTTTGCCAGCTTCCTGGTGATTCCCGTCCTGGACATGGTCTCTATCGCGTTCGGCCGGGAGGGCGGGCAGGAAGCACTCACTGGCCTCAGCGTCCTGGTGGTACTGCCGGTCATTTGGCTGTGCGCGTCGGGGCTTTACCCGAAGCTGGCCATAGCCCTGTCCTTCATTGGCCCCTTGGTCATCGTGTGGTCCCCATTGTTCGCCCGGGGTGACCTCTCGGAACAGTCCCTGACCAAGCCGCTCCTGTTCCCAATTCTGATTCTCGGCATCGGCGTGTCGGTCAGCGTGCTGACCTTGAGCATGGTTCGCCAGCAGCGTGCATTGGAGCAACAGGACGAGGCACTCAAGGAAGCACTTGATGTGAGCACCAAGCAGGAACGCCTGCTGAACACCGTCATGGAGGCCCTCCCGCTGGGTGTGGTGGCGGTAGACGGGGACGGGCACGACATCCTCATGAACCGACGCCAACGGCAGACCCACACCCTGGCGACTCCCCCGGACATCGAGGACCCCAACGAGTCCCAGCTGCTCGTCTTCGACACCGACCGGACGACCCCCTTGCCGGCCGACCGGCGCCCGGTGCGTCGTGCTGTGCTGGGCGAACGGTTCACCGACCAGCTGGTGTGGCTCGGCGACGGCAAGGACCAGCGCGCCTTCACCGCAAGCGCCCGCCCCATGGTGGACGACGCTGGGAAATTTGCCGGCTCAGTGGTGGTGTTCAGCGATGTAACCGAGTTGGTGAACGCGTTGGCTGCCAAGGACGACTTTGTGGCCAACGTATCCCATGAGTTCCGCACTCCCCTGACGTCCATCCTGGGCTACGTGGAACTGATCCTCGACGATCCTGATGTGTTGGATGCGAGGTCCCGCAAACAGCTGGATATTGTCCGGCGCAACGCCGAACGGCTGCTCACCCTCGTCTCGGACCTCCTGGCTGTCCGCTCGGGACAAATCGCCATCCAGCCACATACCGTGGACGTCGCGGAACTGGTGCGGGGCAGTGTTTCCTCCGCCGAACCCCGGGCAGCTAAGGCCGGGATCAGGCTATCCATGAACCTGCCGGACGCCTTGGAAGCGCACGTCGACTCGTCACGGATTGCGCAGGTGCTGGACAACCTGGTGTCCAATGCCATCAAGTACTCCCCGGACGGTGGAGACGTCGAGGTAGCTGCATGGGAAGACCAGGACTTCGTTTTCTGCCGTGTCACCGACACCGGCATGGGCATGAACGAAGAAGAGCAGGCCGAGGCCTTCACCAAGTTCTTCCGTGCCGGCGGCGTCCGCAACAGCGCCATCCCTGGGGTGGGGCTGGGACTGCCCATCAGCAAGGCCATCGTCGAAGCGCACGGAGGCACCATTACCTTGGAAAGCGAACCGGGCCGCGGCACGACCTTCACGGTGAAGGTGCCCGCCTGAGACTCAGCTCTGACGCTAAGCGTCTGGGGCTCAGCGCTTGGCGGGCGTCCCTCCCACCAAGGCAGAATCCCGACGCCGGCCGAACAGGAAGTAGCTGACCGGACCGAAGAAATTGATGAAGGATGCGGCCCGCCACAAGCCCTTCCTGCCCCGGATGTTGGCGTCCGGGGTCTTGGCAATACTCCGCTGGGCGGCTACCAGCAATGCCATGTTCACCACGCCGCTGGCCACCACCGAGATCCGCTGGCCTTTGCTCATATCCCGCCACGATTTCTTGCGAGCCATGGTTTTTCCTCCACTCCGGATAGGTTCCTTTTCAGGCTAGTCCGACGGCGGTCCGCCCGCCACAGCCTGGCGCACCACTTCTCCCCACGACTGTTGGGCGAGGTCAGCCACCGATGCCAGGATTTCCGCAGGAGGCCGGGAAAGGTCCAGCGGATACTCCACAATGTCTATGTCCGTGTTCAGGATCCTGCGCAGTTTCATTTCCCCCGAACCGGCATACACCAACCAGGCGGTGGGGACCCTGAGCGCCGTGCAGTACGCCAGCAACTGGTAGTGGTCGGCGCTCAAGGAGGCACCGACGTCGGAGGCTGCCTTGTACTTGGTGTCGTACACCACCACGGGACGCCCGCCCAGGAAGTGGACGGCGTCGGGCCGGACGGTGATGCGGTCGGAGTCACGGACGGCCTCGTTGAGCAGGGCTCCGTACTGGAGCCGCGTCTCTCCCGGATGCGCACTCATGGCACTTCGCAGGGCTGCGCCAACGAACTCTTCGAAAACCTTGCCCATGTCCACCACAAAGGAGGCGCTCTGCTGTTTGCCCACACCGGCTTCGGCGGAGGCGTTGCGCAGGATCACCTCGGAGAGGCGCAGCACCGGATGGTACCTGAGGTTCATCCGGCTGGCCCGCCACGGCGGAAGCGGAGCCCCGGGCTGAAGACGGGTGACGGCGTCGAGCTTTCCCTTAAGCTGGCGCAAGCGGCTCAGGACGTCGGGCCGGACACCGGGGACTTGTCCCATCCGCTCCAGGGCGGACCGAAGTATCCGGTTCTCGGCAATGTCCTCCGTGAACTCGTCATAGGACACTTCCAACGGAACCATCATGCCGGGGCGGCGCGAGATCTGGTCAGAGATACGGATGCGGCCCTTGACGGTCCGGAGTGATTCGTCCACGGTCAAGTAGCCCTGCAGGACGCCCCTGCTCAGTGCCTTGTCCGCGAGCTGGGCCAGCGACTCGGCCAGCGCGCTCCACAGGTCCGGGTGCTCCACGGCCTCCACTGACTGGTCGCGGAAGCCTTGTTCCCCGGCGTAGCTGAGCAGGAAAAGCAGCCGGTTCAGGCCAAGGCGGTCCTTGGGACGGACTTCCAACTGCACGGTGGCCGTGCGCACGGAGCCCACCTTGCCCACCGGTTCTATCCGGTAGAGGCCCATGCCCATGGGTGATGCCTTCGCCAGTCCGCTGGCGTTGATGAACGCCGCCGACTCAGGGTCCAGCTTGTCCACTACTCCGCCGGAGAGCTCATCCATGACAATGTGCCGCGGACCCGTTGGTCCACGGCGGGCACTCGCAGGAGCCCGGCCGGGCTTCGGCGGGATGGCGTTAGCGGGCTGCAAGACGTCCCAGCAACTGGTCCAGGCCGAAGCGTTCTTCCAACTGTGCCCGGTTCAGCTGCCCGTGGTAGTGCTCCTCCAGCAACGGCATGAGCTCGTACTTCCAGATACGCCGCAGGCCGGTGGGATTCTGGGCAGCGTTCTTCATGAAATACGACGGCCCGATCATGAGGTCCCGGTCCCAGTCGTCAATCGCGTCATTCAGCGCATCGAGGAGGTCGGCGTTGAGCGTATCCAGGCCGCGTGCTTCCAGGAAGCGCCGCAGCGAGCCACGGACTGGCTCCACCTTGGGGTGCAGTTCGATGAACGCAAAACGACGGCGGATGGCAGCATCCATCATGGCGATTGAACGGTCCGCGGTGTTCATGGTGCCGATGATGTAGAGGTTGTCGGGCAAGCTGAAGGGCTCGTTGGGACTGTACTGCAGGTAGATGCGGTCGTCCCTGTACTCCAGCAGGAAGTAGAGCTCGCCGAACACCTTGGCCAGGTTGGCACGGTTCATCTCGTCGATGATCAGGAAGTACGGCTTGTGCGCGTTTTCGGGCTTGGCTGCTTCCTCAGCGAGGCGCCGCAGGGGTCCGGCAACAAGCTTGAAGGAAACCTGGCCGTCGTCGGTCTTGTCCGGCCTGTACCCCTCGAAGAAGTCCTCGTAGGCGTAGGACGGGTGGAACTGGACCAGCTTCACGCGCTCGTCTGTGTGGTCGCCTGCGAGCTCGGCAGCGAGGTGCTTGGCCAGGTACGTCTTGCCTGTTCCCGGCGGGCCGTAGAGCACAAGTTGGCGGTTTTCCTCCAGCAGTTCAGCGATCTCCTGGAGGGGTTCCAGGTCCATGTGCAGGGACGCCGCGAACTCTTCAGTCAGGGGACGGAAACCCTGCTGGACGACCTCGACGACGGCGGTTGGAGGCGCTTCGTCCTCGCCGTCGGTCTCGGCTTCCACCGGGAGCAGTTCCTGCAGCGCCTGGATGACCCGGGTGACGTCCACCAGGATGCCGGGGGTGGAGAGCTGCCGCTGGGCGTGGCGCGGCAGTTCGGGGATGGCGTAGCTGTCATCAAACCAGCGGACCTTGCGGCGGATGCGCCGGTTGTCCTCGTGGTGCTCCGGTTCGCCGAGAACCACCCCGACCCGCACCCGGCCGGCGTGCTGGTACAGGGTGAGGTCGCCCGGTTTCATGACGGTCAGGAACGCAAAGACGGCCGTCTTGGTGTCTTCCCGTTCAACGTAGCCAAGATGCTTGTAGTCCTCATCCACGGCATGCTGGACCACGCCGGCGGTAACTCCCGCGGTGAGGGTGCGCAGGTGCTCAACATCCAGGGTGGCCTTTTCTTCGGCAACCCATGAAGCCAGGAGATCCGCATTGTCGTGGTGCGTGCGCAGGAGCCAGGAACGACGACCCGGGTCCCCCACCTTCCGCCACTGGCTCACCAATTGGCGCGCGTACCAGTCGATGCGCTGCCCGGCCTGCTCGTCCAGGTGCAAGCGGATGCGGTGGATGTCCGCGGTAATGTCCTCGTCCGTGTCGCCCTTGGCCCCGCCCACCAGCGACGCGAAAGCGTCCCTGATTTCTTGCCGTTCGACGTCCGCCACCACAGGCTCGAAGTAGCTTGGCCACACCAGGTACTCGATGCTTCGGCGCAAGGCGGGCTGGTCCCCAGGGGTGCCGGCCGCAAGTTCGTGGAAGGCCAGCGGGTCCGCGAGCGCCTTGCTGATGGTGGCCGTGCTTTGGCTGTCCACGTGCGCCACAAAACGGCACAGCCACTTCAGGTGGTCCCAGATGGTCCAGTTGAATTCCGCGGTCCGGTCACGGATGACGCCGTGGTCCGTCATGCCCTCGTAGAGTTCCTCCGGGAGCTCGATAGGCGGCTCAACCCACGATGCTGCCTCGGCAACCCGGGCACGCTTCACCCTCAGGGACTTGACCTCGTGGGCGAGCGGGAGGGACTGCAGGAACAGCAGTTCAACGGCCAGGAGTTTGGCCTCCCGCGAGGCACCGTCAAGGTTGTGGCGCAGGTTGGTCATCATGGGCGCCTTGGAGTCTTCCACCCCGCGCTCGAGCCGTTCAAGCAGCTCCGCGGCAGCGTCCGATGTCCATGTCAGCGTCCGTCCGTCCAGCGCCGACGGTCTCCCTTTCAGCGCCGGACCGAGCACATACCAGGCCGCGTCCTCGATCTCCTTGGAGACTCCGGGGGCGCGGTCAAGGGCAGGTTCTACGGAGGGAATCACCATGCCAACTTACCCTGTTTGGCTTAAGCAAGCATCTGGATATCCACAGGTTCGCGGCCCGGGCCGGCGCTCCCGTTAGTGCATGCCGAACTGGTACGCCGCCGGTACGGGTTCACCTGGGCACACTTCCTCCCACAGCGCCGCAATCGCGTCTTCGCCCTCCCGGAGGTCCGGAATTTCGACGCCGTTGCGCAGTATCGCGGCGGCCTCGGCTGCGTGGCCACCCCTTGCGAGCGCGAGCGCCTTGAGGAACGTCAAGCGCCCGACGGCGGCCCCCTCCTTGGGTGCCGACTCCGCCAGGTCCAGGGCCATGGTGGGGTCGCCGTGCCTGATGGCCAGGGTGACGGCCTCCGACAGGAAAGCAACGCTGGAGGAGTCGGTTTCCACCCCGTCCCGCAGCTCAGAGAGCCCCTCCTCATCGCGGCCGGCCGCGAGCAGGGCAAGGCCAAGTCCGCGGTGTGCCAGCGCCTTAATTCGCCTCCGGACACCCTTGGCCCCAAGGACTGTCCGGTAGCCTTCCTTTGCGCCTTCAAGGTCCTGCCGTGCGTGCTTCATCGTGGCCAGGTGGAACTCCGCCTCGGGGCTGTGCTGCCCGGCCAGCAACTCCTCCCAATCCGCCCCGGCAACGTAACTGGGTGCGCCGTCGAACGCTTTTCCGTGAAGAAGCCCAAGCCAAGGTTCCTGCTCCTCCGTCACGCTCTCGTCCACGAAGGGCGTCCCGCTTTCGTCGATCCAGCGCCTGCCTGCCTTGAGCCGCCGGGCCCGTTCCACCACGCCCCAGCCGCTGCCGTGCAGGAGCATTTTCGACGGCGGGACGTCGGCATTCGTGATGGCAGCCGGAAGCATGGCCTCAAGGTCATCGTGGGGCAGCAGTTCTTCCAGGCGCGCGCTTGCGTCGGCCACTGCAGCACCCCAGTCCGCACCGTGCGAGGCCTCCGGATCCAGATGCCCGTTACCGTAGGCCTCCACCCAAGCCCACTCCGCGCCGGCCGGCATCACCAGGTGTTCGAACTGGGTCTGCGCCAGGCCCGCTTGGATCTCCGCGTAGGGCCCTGCTCCGGGGCTGAGCCACTCCTGCCACCGTTTGCCACCTTGGCCCTGGCCCCAGACGAACAGCTTCTTCCCGCGCAGGAGGCCCGTGGACAGCATCGACAGCCCGTCGCCGTCGTCGTCTGCCGCTACCACCCAGCGCCGCTCGGCGGGGTCGATATCGAAGAAGAAGTCGGCTGCGTGCGGGCTGTTGACCGGCCATGTGCCGTCGTAGCCTTCGTGGCTGGTGGGCCGGACGCGGGTGATGTCCGTGGTGTAGTCGCTGCCAAAGGCCTCGTCGGCCGGGGCAATGACGCGGGTTCGCTCCGTCTCCGGGATGGCTGCGTTGCTCCACCAGTACATGGGGACGTCGTGGTCGTTGGGGTTTCGCAGCCGGACGGCCGCGAACACCACGGCCGAATCCTCGGGAAGCCAGATGTCCACTTGGAACACCACTTCGCGCAGGCGTTCGTACTCCCACATCCGAAGGATGTGCTTGCCGTCAGGCGTGTGGACGATCGCTGTATGCAGCGGATCGCAGCTGGTGGGCGAGTGACCACGGGTGCCGATGTTCCATTCCAGTCCGCCCGCGAACCACGCCTTGCGCAGGGCGATGTTGGCCAATTGCGGGGCATCGTGGGTGTGGAGCAGCTGCTTGCCGGTTGCTTTATCGAACAGTTCCCAGATGCGGCCGCCCAGCGATGGAAGGACCGTCACCCTCAGTTTGCTGTTTTCAAGCACGACGGCGGGCACCTCCTTGGGTGCCGCGTCGCGGCTGTAGCCGTCCTGCATCAGGTACGGGTAGACGTTGGGCACCAGACCGTACCGGGCCGAGGCCTGGAGTTCCTCAGGGATGCCCTCGCCCACGGTGTAGGGCTGGTCCAGCTCGGCGGCGACCACAGGCAAGGGATTCAGCGGACCGAGCTCAGCCATGGTCAACGCGATGGTGGTGACGGTCAGGTTGGAGGTTGCGGTGTGTGCCACGTCAGTATCCGATCCAGAGGAGGAGGCCGCGCTGCGGCTCGATGGTTATGGATTCGCCGGGGGCGTACTCCGCGGCGGGTTGGTATCCGAGGATTGGCGGCGCTTCGATGCGGCGGCCGGTGGTAGCGGCGCCGGAGGCTCCGGCGGTGAGGGCGTCGTCGTCGAATATCAACGTCACGTCCTCAGTTTGCCCGGCCCATGATGCGAGCGCCACAACCATTCCGCGCTCCGTGAGCCAAGTGGTGGCCAGGACATCCGGATGGCTTGTGCGGACGGGTGATTGCGGGTCCCAGAAGCCCCGCATCTGCGCGCCTTCCAGGCCGGTGGCTGCCCAGAACTCCCAGAGCGGACGGTTATCCACGGCCGGGGCCCGGCCGGTCATGCCGAACACCATGCCACGCCAGGGGTTGCCGCCGCCTTCCAGCATTTCGCCCATGAGGCCGAAGGGGATGCCGGACAGTTCGACCAACCAGTAGTCGGGGTCGGTGTTGTCGTAGTCGAAGTACTCCCCCAGCCATAGCCTGTCCACATAGGGCAGCTGCTCCATGTACAGGTTGGCCGAGGACGCATAGCCGTCATGGGCCGTGAACTGATTGGCCGAGTGGAGATCGATCTCTGGTCCGGCTACACCACGTGCCACGCAGGCCCTCTCAAGGACCTTTCGCACGCGCACCATGGCATGCCGGTCGTAGGCGATGTCGTCCAGGTAGATACCGTCGATCCCGTCATCTCCCTGGGCGAGTTCCTGCAGGCTGCGCACGTAGAAGTTCTCCCACCGCGACTCCCCTGTGGTCACCACGGCGATGTCCTCGACGTTGGGGGCGAACCAGGCGGAAACGTAGCCGCTCCCTGCGTGTTCCTGAAGCCAGATGTGCCCGGCCCCGGGGCCGTCGCCGAAGATCTCATGGTTTAGTTGCAGCAACGGCAGCAGCTCCGGGCTGTGGAAGGTGAGCTCCCGGACAGTGTTGTAGATCTTGGCCTTGAGCCCGTTCTGGTGGCAAGCAGCCACGTACTTCCGCAGCCGTTCGACGCTGAGCAGGGGGTCGTTGATGTACGGTGCCGGTGCTGTTGCGTGGTGGATGTTGACCACCGTAGCTCCGGCAGCTTTGATGTCGGAAGGTTCTGCTGGCTCGTGGAAGTAGCGTTTGCCGAGGTGCTTTCCGGGCTCGATGGGTTTGAACGGCGTCAGCAGGAGCCGGAAGTCAAAGTCCAGTGGCTGGCCCGCTTCCATGGTTCGGGCACCACTGGCTGCTCGGACCGTTACGTCGTCTCCGGAAGTCCGAAGGCTCACCCCGCCCCTGACCGAGTTGCCCTGCCGGTTAGCCCACGACGCCGGCTCCACCAACGGTTTTTCGCGGTAGAAATTGGTGTTGAGCGGACGCTCGTAGCTGCCGTCCCGCAAAGCCAGTTGGAGTCCGGCGTTCACCCCACCCAACCACAACGAATCCTGGTTCCTCGTTGCGACGTCCCACGTCCAATCGAGGGTTTCAGGCCGCCGTCCGCCCGGCACGCCCAAACCCATTGCGAACGGAACCGCAGCCCGATGGAGCCCCAACTGCAGGCCGACGTCGTCCGCTGCGAACGTCGACCCGGGTGTGAGGCGCAGGCCGTACGTCACTGTTCCGTCGGCGTCGAGAACGCCCTTCAACTCGAGCGACATGGCAGTACTTTGACCTGCCCGGCCGGTCCACCGGGAACGCCACGAGATTCGGGCCGGGCCCTCCCTTGTGAACGTCAGCGGCGAATGCGCCCACTCCACGCCGTCTACGTCCAACTGGATGGGCGCACTGAGAAGTTCGACGGCGGGACCTTCAGTTGACGTCACAGCGGCCGTGAACGTGGAGGTTACCTGGGCAGGAAGCCCCGATTCCGTCAGCTGCAGCGTCCTGCCCAGGATTCCGAGGGTCCTGGCGGATTCGTCGAGCGTTACGGCGGTGAACGGCGCCACGAGCTCCGAGTCCTGTGCCACGGCCGAATCCAGCCAAGCGAGGCGTCGGAGGTAGCGGGGGTCGCCGAAACCGCCCGCACTGACCACCGGGTCCGCCTCTTCCTCGGCAAGGACATCAAGCGCGACCTCGACGGTCCGCGCTGGGTGTCCCGTCGCGCTGACGGTTATCGACGCGTAGTGCGTGGTCCCGGCAGCGTGCCGCGGGATGGGGAGGACAACGAACAAGGCACGTACCGTCCCGGCTGGAACGTCCAGGCTCCTCCGCCACGGCCGACCCAGTCGGTCCACACCGTCAGTGTTGATGCAGTGTCCGCCCGATGCTGACGCGACCTCGACTGAGACCCCTTCCAGGTCCCGCTGCGCATACAACCCGAGCTGGACCACGTAGTCCTCGCCTGGTTGTGCTGCGGCCCGGAAAGTGTCCGATGGGCCGTTGATCACCCAGTGCGCGGGCAGGTCCGCCCGCATGGAAACAGGGTTCAGGCGGTCCTCGGGGAACACCAGGAAGGCCTCTCCGGGGTGCCGGGCGTGGAGTGATTCCAGTTCGATGGCGCTGGCCGTGAAGTTCATCGGCGCGAACGAGTCCCGCTCACTGGCCGCCTCGTAGCGCAGAACCTCAGCGTGCGGCAGACGGCGTTCCGGCGCCCACGCAGAACCCCCGACGGCGGCCGCCCACGCCGGGTCCGCGGTCGGCCGACGCGGGAGGTACTGCGCCTGCGGATAATGGGGTTTCCCGAGCATTGCGTAGGGCAGGTAGTAGACGAAGTAGATGCCGGCACCGTCGATGGCTTCGAACACCAGGGTTCCCGACTCCCTCGTAGCCTGCTCCACCGTGAGGTTCCTGACCCTGCCTCCGGAGCGCGCCGAGACAACAACGACCTCCACCGTTGCCGGCTCGGGGTCCTGCCGGCGCCACGGCAGAACCACGCGGTGTGCCCTGCCTGCTGCTTCGGCTCCTTCGGTGTGGGTGTGCGTTGCACCGACCTCGATGACGAAGCGATGGTTTCCGTACAGCAGCTTGTCCCACTCCCCGATGCCGCACTCCACCTCCGGATGTCCGGGGCTGCTGCTGGTAGATGGAAGGGGGTAGGCGGGGGCCGATGAAATCGGCGAGGGCAGCGGCATCGCTGGGGACTCCTGAAGGTAGCTTCCGGGGCTGTTCACCGAGTTGGTGAATCCTTCAATCATTGGCGGTGCGGCACCCTCTGTAAAGGGTCATTACGATGCGTACTCACTGGAATTCGCGCACCGCAGGGCTGGACGCTGGGGGCTTACTTAGGCTTCGTCCCCGTTCAGTGCGTTGACCATCGCTTTAGCGGCTCGAACGGTTTCGCGATCGGTGACGGTGTAGGCCGTGGGATCCTCGCCGTCCTGGGCGCCGAGGGAAATCGTTCCCTCACCGAGAGTGGAGACCGTCCTCTTGGCTGACAAGTGCACAGCCGAAAGGCCGGCCTTGTGCATAGCGGGGATATCCTGAAGCGCCAATCCCCCACCGGCCATGATCTGCAGGTCAGCTCCGGCCCGTTCTGCCATGGCGGCCAAAGTAGGCAGGCCCGCTCCTGCCGTGGCTTCGTGCCCGGAGGTGAGGACCCGCGTGAATCCCAGTTCGAGGAGCTGCTCCAAGGCGGCCAGCGGGTCCTTGGACTGATCGATGGCACGGTGGAACGTCAATTGGGCGTCCTGGTTGGCGTCCCGGGCAGACTCTGCAAGGCGACGCAGGGTGTGCACATCCAGCCCGCCGGCCCCCGTGAGCGCCCCCACAACAACCCCGTGCGCACCTTGGGCCAGCAAGTGCCGGATCTCATGCACCATGGTGTCCACGTCCGAGGCGGAATACCGGAAATCGCCGGGCCTGCAACGAATCAGCGGGTGGATTTCCAAACGGCCGTCGACGTGTTCCAGGCTGGCTTCCATGAGGCCCTGGCTGGGCGTGATGCCACCAAGTTCCAGGCTGCTGCACAGTTCGATGCGGTCCGCGCCTTCCGAGGCGGCGATCCCTGCTCCGGCAGCACTTACTACGGCTATTTCAAGTTTCATGCTGAAACTCTACGTGCCCGTGGGTTCGCCTACGCGAACGGCCCCCGGGAACGTATCCCGGGGGCCGCACGCGTGCTCGACGTCAGGGAGCCTGGTAGCGTCCCAGCTGCTCCTTTTGTTCAGGAGTGAGCCGGAGGACGCGGCCGCTGGCCTCAGCGACGAAGGCCAGGTGCGTGCTGGCTTTGACGCACTCCTCCCCGGTGACCGGGTCCTTGATGACGTAATGCAGATCGAAGCTGGCCCCTTTGATGGCGCCCACCCAAATCTCCACGACGGCCGGAACATTGCGGTATTCCAACGTCCGGACGTAGCGGACCTTGTGTTCAACAACCAGGGTCATGGTGCCCTCGTCAACATCGTTGAAAAGAGCTGCCGGTGGCTCAACCCCGGGGAGTCCCGCACCACGGGGTGGCCCGAAGGCTGCGATACGGGCTTCCTCGAGCATGCGCACGATCTGGACGTTGTTGATGTGGCCGTAGGCGTCCATGTCGCCCCAACGCATGGGCACGAGGACCTCAATGCGCTGGGGCGTGGCGGATGCTCCGGTAGCCGGCGATTCCGTGCTCAGCTGTGCACCGCCGTCGAATCGTCCACCGCGGTCTCTTGCTCACCTGCGAACTGCGACATGTACAACCGGTAGTACGCGCCCTGCAGGGTGAGCAGGTGTGCGTGGTTGCCTTGCTCCACGATCTTGCCGTTCTCCATGACCAGGATGGTATCGGCGTCGCGGATAGTGGAGAGCCGGTGGGCAATAACGAAGCTGGTCCGGTCAGTGCGCAGTGCCGCCATGGCTTTCTGCAGCAACAGCTCGGTCCGGGTATCCACAGAGCTTGTCGCCTCGTCCAGGATCAACAGGGACGGGTCGGACACGAACGCGCGCGCGATGGTGATGAGCTGCTTTTCACCGGCGCTGACGTTGCTGCCTTCTTCGTCGATGATGGTTTGGTAACCGTCCGGCAGGGCACGTACGAATCGGTCCACGTAGGTAGCCTTGGCCGCCTCCATGATCTGCTCTTCCGTGGCGTCCAACTTGCCGTACTTGATGTTGTCGTAAATGGTTCCACCGAACAGCCAGGCATCCTGCAGCACCATGCCCACCTTGGAGCGAAGCTCGGCACGGCTGAGGTCCTTGATGTCCACGCCGTCCAGTGTGATGCGGCCGGCGTTGAGCTCGTAGAAACGCATGACCAGGTTGACCAGTGTGGTTTTACCCGCCCCGGTTGGTCCGACGATGGCTACCGTGTGCCCGGGCTCAGCGCTGAAGGAGAGGTCCTCGATCAACGGCTTGTCCTCCACGTAGCTGAAGGAAACGTGCTCGAATTCAACGTGGCCGTCGGTCTTGGCCGGCAGGTGGCGCGTGCCGGTCTCTTCGATCTCTTCATCGGCATCGAGGAACTCGAAAACCCGCTCAGCAGAGGCAACGCCGGACTGCAGCATGTTGGCCATGCCGGCGATCTGCCCCAGGGGCTGGGTGAATTCACGCGAGTACTGGATGAAGGCCGTGGCGTCACCCAGGCTCATTGAGCCCGACGCGACCCGCAGGCCGCCCACGACGGCAATGCCAACGTAGGACAGGTAGGACACGAAGTTCATCGCCGGGAAGATCACGCCCGAGACGAACTGGGCACCGAACGATGCTTTGTAGAGTTCGTTGTTCTTCTCATCGAAGCGCTCCAGCATGTCGGCGTCGCGGCCGAAGACCTTCACAAGATCGTGGCCGGAGAACGCTTCCTCGATCTGGCCATTCAAAGCGCCGGTGTTCTTCCACTGTGCCGCGAACAGTTTCTGGCTGCGGGCACCGATGACGCCTGCCAGGATGCCGGAGAGCGGCAGGGCGATCAACGCGATCAGCGCCAATTCCCAGGAGACGATGAACATCATGACCGTAATGCCCAGCACCGTCAGCACGGAGCTGACCAACTGGGAGAATGCCTGCTGCAGGCCTTGCTGGACGTTGTCGACGTCGTTGGTCACGCGGGACAGGATGTCGCCGCGCTGGCGGGTGTCGAAGTAGTTCAGCGGGAGCCTGTTGAGCTTCGCCTGGACGTCGTTGCGGAGCTTCTTGATGACCCGCATGACGATTCTGTTGAGCAGCCACCCTTGTGCCCAAAGGAAGATGTTGGCCACAAAGTACATCAGCAGCACGATCGAAATCAGGAACGTCAGCTTGGGGAAGTTGATCCCGTTGGTGAGTTCCATCTTGGAGACCATGTCCGCAAAGTTGCCTTGGCCCTGCTGGCGCATAAGCTCGACGAACTGTTCCTGGGAGACGCCCTGCGGGATTTGCTTCCCCACGACGCCGCCGAAGATGACGTCCATGGCACTACCGAGGACCTTGGGGGCAATGACGTTCAGGACCACCGAGACGACCACCAGGCCGATCACGATGTACACGCCGACGCTTTCGGGTTTCAGCAGGCCCATGAGCCGCTTCGCCGACGGCCAGAACGCTTTGGCCTTCTTGGCCGGAACATCGCCGAACATGCCGCCATCAGCCTCTGTGGGGACGTATTCCTCCTCTACGAAGTCTTCGTCCTCAAGCACGTCGGTTGCGACCTGGGCCTCGGCTGTCGCCTTGGCATTCCTGGCGGCTTCTGCCTTGGCAGCCCAGCCGCGCTTCTTCTGCTGGTTCTGGCCGCTCATGCCACTTCCTCCACGCTCAGCTGTGATTCAACAATTTCCTGGTACGTGGGCGACGTTTCCAGCAGTTCGTCGTGCGTGCCACGGTCCACGATCCGGCCGTTGTCCAGGACCAGGATTTCGTCGGCATCGGCGATGGTGGAGACACGCTGGGCCACGATGATGACCGTGGCGTCCTTCGTCTTGGCCTTCAGGGCCTTCCGGAGTCTGGCATCGGTGGCAACGTCCAAGGCCGAGAAGGAATCGTCGAACAGGTAGACGTTGGGTTTGGTGACCAGGGCCCTGGCAATGGACAGACGCTGGCGCTGCCCGCCGGAGACGTTGGTTCCGCCCTGGGCGATGCGTCGGTTCAAGCCGGACGACTTCTCCTCCACAAAGCCCTTGGCCTGCGCCGTTTCCAGCGCATCCCACAGTTCCTCGTCAGTTGCATCCGGCTTCCCGAAACGAAGGTTGTGCTCGATCGTGCCGGAGAACAGATACGGTTTCTGCGGAACAGCCGAGACGCGGCTGGTGATCTCCGAGGCGTCCATCTTGGTGACGGGTACGCCGTCGAGCAGTACATCACCAGAAGCGACGTCGTAGAGTCGCGGCAGCAGCGAAACCAAGGTGGTCTTGCCGGCACCCGTTGAACCGATGATGGCCAGGGTCTTGCCCGGCTCTGCCGTGAAGGAGATGTTGCTCAGTACGGGTGCCTCGGCACCGGGGTACTTGAACGTGACGTCGCGGAATTCGACACGTCCCTTCTTCTCAGCGGGCACCACCGGCGAGGTTGGGTTATGGATGGAAGGCTCGACGTCGAGCACCTCGCCAATACGGTCGGCGCAGACGGAGGCACGCGGAATCATCATGGCCATGAACGTACCCATCATGACGGCCATAAGGATCTGGAGCAGGTACTGCAGGAACGCCGTGAGCGCGCCAACCTGCATGTCGCCGGAGTCCACGCGCTGGCCGCCGAACCACAGCACAGCCGCGGTGGAGAGGTGCAGGATCATCCCGATGGCCGGGAACATCAGGACGAACAGGTTACCGATCTTCACGGACACCGCGGTCAGCTCGTCATTGGCATCACCGAAGCGTTTGGCTTCGTGGGGCTCACGCACGAACGCACGAACCACGCGGATGCCGATGATCTGTTCGCGGAGGACGCCGTTGATGGCGTCGATCTTGGTCTGCATGGAGCGGAACAAGGGCATCAAGCGGACCACGAGGTAACCCACCACTGCGACGAGGACCGGGACCGAGACCCAGACAAGCCAG
The DNA here is from genome assembly GCF_040137855.1 of Paenarthrobacter sp. CAP02. Taxonomy (NCBI): domain Bacteria; kingdom Bacillati; phylum Actinomycetota; class Actinomycetes; order Micrococcales; family Micrococcaceae; genus Paenarthrobacter; species Paenarthrobacter sp. CAP02. The sequence goes on from NZ_JBEEII010000002.1 coordinate 468,380, forward strand.
GAGAGGCTGAGGTCCTCGCGGAGTGCCATGATGATGCCACCGACACACATGATGGGTGTCGAAACCATGAAGTTCAGGCCCATCAGCACCAGCATCTGGACCTGCTGGACGTCGTTGGTGCCGCGGGTGATCAACGTGGGGGCACCGAACCGGTTGACATCCTGCGCCGAGAAACCGCTGACCTGGCGGTAAACGCTGCGCCGAAGATCGCGGCCGATGGCCATGGCCACCCGGGCCCCGAAGTAGACGGCGATGATGGCGGAGAGCACTTGTCCCAGGGCCACCGCGAGCATGAGGGCACCGGTCTGCCAGATGAAGTCGGTGTCCCCGCGGGAGACACCCTCATCGATGATCTTGGCGTTGAGGCTGGGGAGGTAGAGCGTGGCAATGGTAGAGGCCAGCTGAAAGAACAGCACGGCCGCTATCTGCGGCAAATACGGCTTGGAATAGCGCCGTATAAGGGTGACAAGCATGCCCACGGGTCCTTAGAAAGAGTGCGTGAATGAGACAGGAAGAAGTTTGGCAGCAGGGGCTGACAGTATTAGCCTCCCCACTGTACGAAATACTTTGCTGTGGCGAAACGACCCAGGGAAAAGATCATCCCAGCGGAGTATCTCCCGTGTCCCGGGTGCTCCCGCCGGTGCATCTGGCCCAGCGACAGGCAGGTTGGAACGCAGCAAAGCGCCAGCTGGTCACCCAGCCGGCGCTTGCTGTCCCGCCCTTGTTCGTCACGGCCCACGTACTACGCCGGGTGTTTCACACTAGGACGGGATCCGTGGTCGGATTAGCCGGCGTGCTTACCGTGGTCGGCACGGGCTTCGGCGCCCTGAAGAAGCAGAAGTGCCATACGCTCCTGTTGCCTGCGTTCGCGCTTGAGCTCCTTGCGGATGGCTGCCAACTCTTCGGCAGTGGCGGCCTGCTGCTCTGCGATGGCCTGCTGCTCCCGCAGGCGTGCCTGCAGTTCAACATTGGCTCGGCTGAGCTGCAGTTGCTGTTCGGCCAGGACGTACTGCGTCCGGGACAGCTGCTCCTGGACTTCCTTGACGTCACCCGTGGCGTGGGGACGTTCCTGGGTGAGGATCCGGGCAAATTCCAGGTCCAGGTCGGATCCGGAATCCTGCTTGGGAACCCGGCGGTCCGTTCCCCCTGCCGGGCGTTCGGCACCCAGGCCGTTGTCGCCGTCGTCGGCCTTTACGGCGTCCAGGGACGACGTGTCCAGGGACATTCCGGCATCGCCGGAGGCCGTGGCAATCAGTTCCTTTTCGGGAGCGGCATCAACCGTGCGGCGCAGTGGACGTTCCTTGATGAACAGAACGGCCAGGAGGGCAACCACGCTGATGATGGCGGAAATAAGGAAGATCTGTGCAGTTGCGTCACCGTATGCAGCCCGCATGATCTCGGCGATGGGCGCAGGCATGTCGGCCAGGTCCATGCTGGCCCCGGAGCCGCCACCCTGGACCGGAATGCCCGCAGCGGCCATTCCTTCCACGGCCAGGTCCTTCACGTGGTTGGACATGATGGCACCGAGGACGGAGACACCGATCGCGCCGCCCACCGACCGGAAGAATGCCACCGAGGCACTTGCCGTTCCGATGTCCTTGGCCTGGACGGTGTTCTGTACGGCCAGCACCAGGTTCTGCATCAGCATGCCCAGGCCGAGGCCGAACACACCGGTGTAGATGGCAACGATCCAGAGTTCCGTGGTGTGGTCCATGGTGCCGGCGAAGGCCAGGCCACCGATGAGCAGCACCGAACCTGCGATCAGGAACCTCTTCCACTTACCAAAGCGGCTGATCAGCACACCCGATGCCACGGAACCAATGAGGTTGCCGGCAATCATGGGCAGCGTCAGCAGGCCGGCCTCGGTAGGCGTAGCGCCACGGGCCACCTGGAAGTACTGGCCCAGGAAGGTGGAGGAACCGAACATGGCGATACCGACGGCGATCGAAGCAACGATGGCCAGTGCAGTGGTGCGCTCGGAGATGATCTTCAAGGGGATGATCGGCTGGGCAACCTTGGTTTCCACGAACACCAGGAGGGCAAGCAACGCGACGCCGCCTCCGACCATGAGCGCGGACTGCCAGGAGAACCAGTCATAGTAGTCAGGGTTGCCTGCGAACGAAACCCAGATCAGCAGCAGGCTGACGCCCGAGGTCAGGAGGATGGAACCAAGCCAGTCGATCTTGGCGGGGCGCTTGATGTGCTCAATCTTGAGGGTTATCTGGAGAAGGATCAGCGCCACAACAGCCAACGGAACACAAACGAAGAACGTCCAGCGCCAGCCGAGCGGGCTGTCAACAATGAAGCCACCCAGCAGCGGGCCGCCGGCGGTGCCGACCGCCATGACGGCGCCCATGTAACCGGAGTATTTTCCGCGGTCGCGCGGCGGGATCATGGAGCCGATGATCGCCTGCGCCAGGGCGGTCAGGCCACCCATGGCGATGCCCTGGATAACGCGTGCGGTCAGCAGCAGCGGGATGGTCTCGGACAGGCCGGCCATGACCGAGCCCGCCACGAAGATGATGATGCTCAGCTGGACCAGGAGCTTCTTGTCGAAGAGGTCAGCAAGTTTGCCCCAGATGGGCGTGGTGGCGGCGTTCGCCAGGAGCGCGGCCGTAATGACCCATGCGAAGTCCGTTTGGGTGCCCTTGAGCTCGGACATGATGGTGGGCAGTGCGTTGGCGACGATGGTGCTGGAGAGGATCGCCGTGAAGAATGCCGCGAGGAGGCCGGTCAAGGCTTCCATGATCTGCCGGTGCGTCATGGGCGCGGCAGCAGTTGCTGGTGCGCCCACCGCCGTCGGGGTTTGTGTTGGTTTAGCCATTCCGGGCTCCTAAGCTGTCTGGTTTGTTGTGATGGAGCCGGCCGCCGTTGCCCGGATTGAGTCCTTGAGGGACTCTGTGAGTTTGTTGAGCACCTGGGAGGCCTCGAGGGCGTCAGCCTCGCTCCAATCCGCCAGGTAATCCCGCAGTCTCACGCTGCGTTGTTCTTCGAATTCGTGCAGTTTCGCCGCACCTTTTTCAGTGAGGGCGAGCAATTGCGCCCTGCCGTCTGCCGGATCGGGCCGCCGGACTACGAAGCCGAGCTCTTCGAGCTCCGCAATGTGCCGGCTCAGGACCGGGGCGCTGACACCCAGGCGCGAAGCGAGCTGCGTCGCGCGGGCGTCCCCCTCGCCGATGAACCGCATGACACCTTGGAGCGCCATTCCGACGTCGGGAACGCGGGCCATGTGGGCAGTCACCACGCAACGCAGAGTTCGTTGGAGATCGAAGATTTGATGAACAAGATCGGTTGCGGTGGCAGAACCGACGGACATGGAGACACACCCCTTTTTTGTTTGCCTAAAGCAACTATAACTCATATTGATTGCTTTGGGAAACTAATGATGGGGTTCATGGGTGCTAGAGCGCCAAGACCCGGGCCGCGGCGATGACCTCCTCCACCCGCCGGGGACGCTCGACGCCTGGAGGCACGGCCGCAACAAGCCAGCTCTCCGGAAGCTCATCCTCGATCGGCACCAGGGCAACCTTGGCATCGGCGTAAACGGAAGCGACACCGGGCCAGGCGTGGGTTACGGAGATGGCCAGGCCGCTCGCCACTATCCCACGTATCGTCTGGGCAACAACGCTCTTCCAACGCACCCTCGGCTCAATACCGGCCGAATGGAACATGGCCGTCACGCGGTCGGCGCTGGGAGGGACGTTGAAGAGGACCACATCCTCGGCCGCCACATCAGCAAACCGCAGCGCTTTCCTGGCGGCCAGGGGGTGGCTGGCCGCCAACATGAACTGCGGTCGGGATTCAACCACCCTCACCACATCGACGCCGGGCACAACCTGGAGTGAATAGACGAACGCGAGATCAAGCTCGCCCTCCCCCACTGCCCGCTGGAGTTCCTCGGCGGTACCTTCCACGAAATCCAACTCCACTTCCGGCCACTTCTCCGCAAAATGGCCAATGAGTGCCGGCATCAGCCGGGGCGAGATGGCGATCATGCACCCGATGGCCACGCGGCCACGCATCTCTTCATGGGACCCCAGTAAAGCGCCTTGAAGATCGGTGGCTTCCCGCAGGATCCGCCGCGCCCTCACGCCAAGCTCGACGCCTGCCGGGGTTGGCTCCACCCGCTTGGCGCGGGTCCGGATCAAGAGGTCCAGGCCGAGGCTCTTCTCCAGCTGGGCTATCGCCATGGAGGCAGCCGCCTGCGAGATGTTGCTTTCGCTGGCCGCTTTGGTCAGGGAACCGTGATCAAGCACCGCCACAAAGTATTCGAGCTGGCGCAGCGTCACTTCACCCATCAGTTCTCCTTATGAACTTCTTAGAATTGATTGATTATACAAGCCACGTGAGCCCCACCACACTTGAAGAAAGCCACGAACCGCAAGGAGAAATAATGACGCCGACGTCATCCCTGAAACCACACGTGATCACGCTGGGCACGGCCGGCGGCCCCCGCTGGTGGGCTGCGGCGGACTCCGGCGAGCGCACCGGAATTGCCACGGCCGTGGTGGTGGGAGATGCCTTCTATCTGGTCGATTTCGGCCAAGGCGCGGGGCGCCGCCTCAGCCAGTCCGGGCTCGAGCTCAAGGAACTACGGGCCATCTTCATCACTCATCTGCACTCGGACCATGTGTACGATCTCGTCGGCTTGGGCATTTTTGGGCTGTATGCCCTCGCCGATCGCACCGACAACCCCGTCAGAATCATTGGACCAGGCAACCGCGGTGAGCTTCCCCCGGTGTCGCCACGCGCCGTCGTCGAACCTCTCCCGCTGGCGCCGGAGAATCCGACGCCAGGTACCAGGCAGATGTTTGAACAATTGATGGCCGCCCACGCTACGGACCTCAATGACCGCATCCTGGACAGCCTCAAGCCCAGCCCGCTCGACATCTTCCGAGCCGAAGACATCCAGGTACCGGCCGGGTCCGGGTGGCACCCCAACGACAATCCGACGCCGGATATGGAACCGTTCGAGGTCTACCGCGATGAGCTCGTCACTGTGACCGCCATCCTGGTGGAACATCCACCGGTAGCTCCGGCGTTCGCCTTCCGATTTGAAACCGCAGAAGGCTCCGTGACCATTTCCGGTGATACTGCCTACACACAAAACATGATCACGCTGGCCCGGGACACGGACCTGTTGCTGCATGAAGCCATCGACTTCGCCTGGGTGGAATCGCTGTACGCGGACAAGACCGACGACGGCAGCCGGGCCGCCCGGGACCACCACTACAAATCCCACACCAGCGTCCGCGAGGCAGCGAAACTGGCCGAAGCCGCCGGAGCCAGGCACCTCGCCCTGCATCACCTGGTCCCCGGCTCGGCCTCCACCTCCGTTTGGCGCGAAGCCGAAGAACACTTCGGGGGAACCTTCACCGTCCCCAACGATCTCGACGTCATCCCGTTCGCCCGTCAGCGCTGACACGCGAACCCTAAACGTGAGGAATCACATGAGCTCTGCATCATCGCAGGACGTCCTGCCCGGAACATTAGCGGGCTCGCCGGAAAACTCCATGAAGTCCAAGGACATGCGCCGCATCCTTGCCTCCAGCTTCATCGGCAGTGCCATCGAGTATTACGACTTCATGCTCTACGCCACCGCGGCCAGCTTGGTATTCAACAAAGTCTTCTTCGCGAACCTGGGCCCGGGATTCGCGCTCTTCGCATCCTTTGCCACGCTCGCGGTCGGCTATGTTGCCCGTCCTCTGGGCGGCCTCATTTTCGGCCACTTCGGCGACAGGGTGGGCCGGAAGAAGATGCTGGTCCTGTCCATGCTCATCATGGGCTTCGGAACCACCATGATCGGATTGTTGCCCACCACGGCCCAGATCGGCATTGCTGCACCCATTGCACTGGTTGTACTCCGCCTGGTTCAGGGCATCGCCGTGGGCGGCGAGTGGGGTGGCGCTGCACTGATGGCTATAGAACACGCACCAAAGAAGCACCGTGGATTCGCGGCAGCTTTCGCCAATGCCGGCGGTCCAGCCGGGGCCATCCTGGGCACGCTGGCATTGTCATTGTTCGCTGCACTCTCCGGCAACGACTTCCTGGCCTGGGGCTGGCGCATTCCTTTCCTGCTCAGTGCCGCGCTGATCGCCGTGGGCATGGTCATCCGCCTCAAGGTTTCCGAAACCCCCGCCTTCCAAAAACTTGAGGCAGAAGGTGCCAAACGGCGGGTTCCCCTGCTCGACGTCCTCAAGAACAACCGCCGGGCCGTGGTGCTCGGTTTGCTCGCAACCACGGCGTTCTATGTGTGCCAGTCGATGACCACCGTCTGGGGCGTATCGGTTGCCGTTGAGAATGGTGCCGATAAGAACGGTGTCCTGAACATCAAGGCCTTCGCGGCACTGCTCACGCTGATCATCTGCTTCTACTCGGCTCGCCTCAGCGACAGGATCGGACGACGCCGGGTCCTAATCGGCGCGTCGCTGCTGGGCGCTGTCCTGGCCTACCCCATCCTGGTGCTCATCAACAACGGCGAACTGTGGGCTTTTGCCCTCGCCATCGTGCTGGGCAATGGCCTGGTGCAAGGTTTCCTCTACGGGCCCATCGCCGCGTACGTTGCAGAACAGTTCCCCACCCGCAACCGCTACACTGGCGCCTCGCTGGCATACCAAGGTGCTTCGATGATTGGTGCCGGTTTTACGCCCATGATCGTCGCCGGGCTGAGCCTGGCGGCCGGCGGTGGACTATGGCTCATCGCGGTGTTCTGGATCGCAGCGATGCTTGCGGCGGTTGTTGCGGTGAAACTCACTCCGGAAGGCACCGAGCGCGACCTCGACTAAGTGTTATGACGAAGGCAGCCCCCGCACGGATGACCGTGCGGGGGCTGACTGTTTGGCGTTTTTAATCGTCCAGGTGGGTGGGGCCGAACATCTTCAGCAGCGTTTCAACCACGACGACGTTGGGTCCGTCCGCTTCGAAGGACGCCCTAAGCGCGTCCCCCACTTCCTCGGGGGCTACCCGATGGGCCGGGACGCCGAAGGACTCGGCCAGCTTCACGAAGTCCGGACGGGCAAGTTCGGTGGCCGTGGCCTGCCCAAAGGCACCCACCATGTATTCGCGGAGGATGCCGTAGCCGCCGTCGTCCACGATCAACCAGGTGACCGGTACGTTGTGCTGCTTCGCGGTGGCGAGCTCGGAGATGGAGTACATGGAAGAACCGTCACCTGAGACAGCGAGCACGCGGCTGGGTTTGCCGGTGGTTTCCAGGCCCACTGCCCCGCCGATGGCGGCAGGGAACCCGTAACCGAGGCCGCCTGCGCCCTGGGCTGAGTGGAACTGGCCCTGCCGGGCGTCCCAGCAGCTCCAGCCCCAGTACGCGGAGATGGTCATGTCCCAAAACGTCTGCATGTCCGCCGGAACAGCCTCGCGGATGTCCGACATGAACTTCAGTTCCTTGGCCAGGTCCTGGGATTCCAGCCGTGCCTTGACCTTGGCCAAGGACTCCTTGACCACGTCCTCTGGGCTGCTTCCGTGCCAGTCCCTCTTGTTCGCTGTTCCGGCGCCTGCCTCTGAGAGCGCTTCGTCCAGGGCCGCGAGTGCCTGTCCGGCGTCGGCGCGGATGCCCAGGCCGGGACGGTTGGACTCGAGGACGCGTGGTTCGGCGTCGATCTGGATGATCCGGCCTCGCGGTTCGAAGGTGAAGTAGTTGGACGTCACTTCGCCCAGGGATGAGCCGATCACGATCAGCACATCAGCGTCTTCGAGGACGTCGGTCATGTACCGGTCCTCAATCCAGGACTGCAAGGACAGTTCGTGGTTCCACGGGAATGCACCATTGCCGCCGGGTGTGCAGATCACGGGCGCACGGAGCTGCTCGGCGATGGAGAGCAGAGACTTCTCGGCCCGGCCACGGCGGGTACCGCCGCCGGCGATAATCGCCGGACGTTCCGCCGTCGAAAGCCATTTCACGGCCTCCCGCACGAGCTCAACGCGGGGCGGATTGTCGAAGGCCTCGGCCAATGCGTCTTCCACCGGCGGGACCATGATCGGGTCCAGCAGGACGTTCTGCGGGATCTCGATCCACACAGGACCCTGCGGCGAGGAAATCGCCTCGGTCCACGCGTCCTGGATGGCCGACGGAATGCCTGAAGCGTGCTGGATCAGGCGCTGGCTCTTGGTGACATTGGCCGCGGAGGCCTTCTGGTCATCAAGCTGGTGCAGCATGCCTTTACGGCGGGCGCCCAGGCCGTCGAGCGGGATCTGGCTGGCGACAACAACCATGGGGACACCCGTAGCGTAGGCCTCCTGCAGGCCGGCGAGGGAAGTCAGCGCGCCGGGACCCGTCGACAGGAACAGCACGCCAACCTCGCCCGTGGCCCGGGAATAGCCGTCAGCGGCGAACGCCGAGTTGTTCTCCACCCGGGAGGATACGAAATGCAGGTTGCCGCGGCCCATGGCGTCAAAGAGGCCCAGGGCGTGCTGGCCCGGGATACCGAAAACGGTCTTCGCACCCAACGCTTCCAGGGTCTCGACGACGAGGTCCCCGCCATTGCGCTGGTTGGTGCCCTTGGTGGGGGCTGCTGTACCCGGATCGAAATCGATCATCGCTGCTCTCCCGAGGCCTTCGCGAGCTCCTCGATGCGGGCACCCAGGGCCTGCTGGGCGTAGCCGTTGGGGGCACCCAGCCGATCGCCCTCGACGGCGTTATCTGCCATCAGGGTCACCAGTTCGTACGCAACGTGGCTGCCGGCCACGCCCGTGATTTCCGCGTGGTCGTAGGCGGGAGCAACCTCGACGATATCCGCGCCAACGAGGTTCATCCCACGGAAACCGCGAATGATTTCAAGGAGTTCACGGCTGCTGATGCCGCCGGCCTCGGGGGTGCCGGTGCCGGGTGCGTGCGCCGGGTCCAGGACGTCGATGTCCACGGAGATGTACAGCGGGCGGTTACCGATTCGGTCCCGGATCTTGGCAACCGTCTCCAGGACGCCCTGGTAGTAGACGTCCGCGGAGGTGACGATTCCGAACCCGAAGCGGTGGTCGTCGTCGAGGTCCTTCTTGCCGTACAGCGGACCGCGGGTTCCAACGTGGCTAATGGCTTCGGTGTCCAGGATGCCTTCTTCCACGGCACGGCGGAACGGGGTGCCGTGGGTGTACTCGGCACCGAAGTAGGTGTCCCAGGTGTCCAGGTGCGCGTCGAAGTGGAGCATGGCGATGGGTTCGCCGGCGCGCTCGGCCGCGGCACGGAGCAAAGGCAGGGCGATGGTGTGGTCGCCACCGAGGGTGACCAGCTTGCTGCCGTTGGCGGTGAGGTCCAGGGCGTTCTGCTGGATGGTCTCGATGGCCTCGTTGATGTTAAAGGGGTTCACAGCCATGTCGCCTGCGTCGGCAACCTGGATGTTTTCAAAGGGGCTGACATCCCAGGCGGGGTTGTACGGGCGCAGCAGGCGGCTGGCCTCACGCACATGGTTGGCGCCGAAGCGCGCGCCCGGGCGGTACGAGACGCCTGAGTCGAACGGAACGCCAACAACTGTGACGTCAGCCTTTGCTACCTGGTCAAGGCGGGGCAGGCGGGCGTAGGTGGCGGCACCGGCATAGCGCGGGATGCGGGACGAATCGATGGGACCAAGGTTGCCGTTGGCCTCAATACGGAGCTCTTCCAAAATGCGCCACTCCTTAGTGGATCGGGGGTGAATCTGTGACTGTGACACCCATCATACACTCGAAGTTGCCTAATAAGCATCATCTGTTTACAACTTTGCCTCAGCTTGAGACGCCCATCACAGCAGGCGTAAAGATTCCATAAAAACCGGGGCTTCGGCGTCGAAGGCGGTCCTACGCTCGACCGGGAGCAGCATCGTGCTGCGCGAAAGGACACCGTGACCACCCTGTCGAGGCCTCCGGCCGATCCGGCCAACCGGCAAAAAGACTCCTTCAAGCTCAAGCCCTGGCTGCTGGAAGGAATGCCGGACACATCAGGCAAACGGCAAGGCCCCCACGGCCAGCCCTCGGAGTCGCACAAGCCGCAGGCGTGGTGGAAGGTCATGTGCCTCACCGGCCTGGACTACTTCTCCACGCTCGGCTACCAGCCCGCCATCGCGGCGTTGGCAGCGGGCCTGCTCTCCCCCCTGGCAACATTGCTCCTGGTGGTGGCAACCCTGGCCGGCGCGTTGCCGGTATACCGCAGGGTGGCCAGGGAAAGCCCCCGAGGCGAAGGCTCCATTGCCATGCTGGAGCGCCTCCTCCCCCGCTGGAGCGGCAAGCTTTTCGTCCTGGCGCTCCTGGGCTTCGCTGCCACCGACTTCATGATCACCATCACCCTGTCGGCCGCAGACGCCACCGCCCACCTCATCGAGAACCCCTTCGCACCAGACTTCCTTGAAGGGCAGCACGTCGTCATCACCCTGGCGCTGATTGCTGGTCTGGGCGTGGTCTTCCTTCGCGGTTTTAAGGAGGCCATCAATGTGGCCGTCGTCCTGGTGGCTGCGTTCCTGGCCTTGAACCTGGTGGTGATTTCGGTTTCCATTGGGCATCTCTTCACCGAAGCACACGTCGTCACCAACTGGTGGACAGCACTGACAACCTCGCACGGCGACCCCATCATGATGGTCGCCCTGGCGCTCCTGGTCTTCCCCCGGCTTGCCCTGGGCCTGTCCGGATTCGAGACCGGCGTGGCCGTCATGCCGCAGATCAAGGGCTACCCGTCCGACACTGAAGCCAACCCGGTGGGACGCATCAAGGGCGCCCATCGGCTCCTAACAACTGCAGCCATCATCATGAGCTCGTTCCTCATCACCTCCAGTTTCACCACGGTGATGCTTATTCCGGCGGCCGAATTCGAATCCGGGGGCAAAGCCGAAGGCCGCGCGCTTGCCTACCTCGCCCACAGGTTCCTGGGTGACGGCTTCGGAACGGTCTACGACGTCAGCACCATCGCGATTCTCTGGTTCGCCGGCGCATCAGCCATGGCAGGTTTGCTCAACCTCGTGCCGCGCTATCTTCCCCGCTACGGGATGGCTCCCGCCTGGGCCCGCGCCCTGCGCCCACTGGTCCTGGTCTTCACGGTCATCGCCTTCATCGTGACCATCATTTTCCAGGCCGACGTCAACGCTCAGGGCGGCGCCTATGCCACCGGCGTACTTGTCCTGATCACCTCCGCTTCCATCGCGGTGACCCTGTCCGCGCGGCGCAAGAAGCAGCGGGCACAGTTCATCGGCTTCGGCATCATCTCCCTGGTTTTCGTCTACACCACGGTGGTCAACTCCATCGAACGCCCGGATGGCCTGAAGATCGCGGCCCTCTTCATCGTCGGCATCATGGTGGTCAGTTTCATCTCCCGCATGCGCCGGGCGTTCGAACTGCGGGCTACGCATATCAAGCTGGACGAGAAAGCGCTGGAGTTCACGGCCAACCATGCCGAGGGGCCGGTCCGGATCATCGCCCACGAACCCAAGCACGTGAGCGCGGACCGTTACCGGGAAAAGCTCCAGCACGCCCAACAGGCAAACCACCTTCCCGTCGACTGCGACGCAGTGTTCATCGAGATCATCGTGGACGACAGCTCCGACTTTGAGCAGGAACTGCAGGTGGTGGGCAAGGAGAGGCACGGCTTCAAGATCCTGGAAGTGCACAGCAACAACGTGCCCAATACCCTGGCCGCCGTCTTGCTGCACATTCGCGATGTCACCGGCCTGATGCCGCACATCTACTTCCGCTGGACCGAGGGCAACCCGATCTCCAACCTCAGCAAGTTCCTGTTCTTCGGCGAGGGCGAAATCGCGCCCGTAACGCGCGAAGTGTTGCGGGAAGCGGAGCCGGACATCACCCGCCGACCCTGGGTCCACGTGGGCTAGCTCCTCAACCGCCGCGCTCCTCCCCAGTTGGCCGCCGCCTCCGCCTCGCTCCTCCCCAGTTGCCGGCGGGAAGGGCACGCATGGATCCCGGGTTTCCGCGCCCGCCCTGGGGCCTTGGGCCTCCTGGGTCAAAGCAAACGGGGAGGAACGCCGCTGCGGATTGGTCCAAACGGGGAGGAACGCCGGCACAACCATCCGGACAGCCGCCAACGTTTCCCACATGCGGCGATTCCCGCATTCCCAATGCCCCTCGAGCCCATTGGACTGGCTGGATGGACGCCATCCAGTACTTGAAGACAATCGGAGGGGTTGCCCGCACCAAGCAACTTCTGGCCGCAGGCTACTCACGCACGGAAATTTCCCGGCTGCCAGAACAGGGAGCCAAGCAACCTCGGCGCGGCGTCTTCATGCTCAAGGGTTGCAAACCGGAATTTGCCACGGCAATCCGGAACAACGCCAAAGTTACGTGCGCCAGCGCAGCCAGCTATTACGGCCTGTGGCTCAGGAACCCGCCCGAACAACACCATTTGGCTTGCGATCACGGCCACGGCTCAGGTTTCGTGCGGCACCGGACCATAAGGTTCGACGCCGATCCATCACTTCCGCTCGCAAGCGTCGAGGATGCGGTGATTCACTCACTGGGGTGCCTCCAACCCAATGCGGCAGCAGCGATGGCAGTTTCAGCTGTCCGGCTCCGCGGAGTCCCTTTGGCCTTGCTGAGGGGCGAACTCAGCGCCCACAAATCCCGCCCATCACTGCTGATACTTCAAGAACTCGACCTACGGGCCGAGTCCATTGTTGAAGTCGATACCCAACACCTCCTGAAAAGCCATGGCATTGCCTACGATGCCCAAGTGCAACTCCCGGGCATCGGGCGCGTGGATTTCCTGATCGAAGGAGTGCTCATTGTCGAGGTCGATGGCTTCGCTTTCCATGCGGACCGGTCAGCTCTGCGTCGGGATCTGTTCCGCAACAACGCGTCCACACTTAAGGGATTCTCCGTCCTCCGCTACCCGCCGGAGGCCATCTGGCACGAACCGGGCCGGGTCATAGCGGAAATCCGGGCAGTGCTGGAACGGCGGCGCAACGCTCCTCCCCGGTTGGTCAGCAAGTAAGTCCAAGCAAACCCCGGAATTACAGGGCTAAGGATCACCGAGAAGCTCCCGGAAGCGAGGCAACCGGGAAGGAGCACAGAGGCTCCGCGCGAAGAGGAAAGAACTACCGGCTCGCAGCGGGCACCAGGACCCAGAGCACTTCGACGGTTTCGTCCGTGGGGTTGATCCAGGTGTGAGGCTCCCGGCCAGGGAAGGAAAGGGTATCGCCTTCTGCGAGGTCGTATTCCTCGTTGGTCAGGATGAGCTTGATCCGGCCCTTGACCACATGCAGGACATCCACGTCGCAATCCACCGCGTACAGTTCGTTCTCTCCGCGGCCGCGGGGTTCGATGGTGGCCTGCAGGATCTGCAGGCGACGCTCGGAGCGCGCGGTCAGCAGGCGTTCCACGATCCCTTGGCCACCCAGGGAGATGCGGGGGCCGTCGTCGCGCTTGGTCAGGTGGGTTTCCGGCGCGGCGAACAAGTCCCCCACGGAAACGGACAGAACCTGGCACAGGGTGACAAGCGACGCGACCGACGGCGATGTCAGGTCCCGTTCCACGCGGCTGAGGAACCCTTTGGTCAGACCGGTAGCGTCTGCCACCTGCTCGATGGTGAGTCGTTGCGCCTGCCGGGCTGCGCGGATTCTGGAACCGATGGCAACTGGAACGTTGCTTGGTTCAACGGGGAGAGCCTTCATTCACGAACCTTTCAGGCCTGTCATGTGGCCCTGTCATTGGAGCAATAGTAGCCGGAGCGCGCAAAAGGAGGACCAGAAACGGCCGAAGCATGACTTAAGCATCTTGACTGTTACTCCCATCACAACATATCCTCTGAGGCAACAAGTGTTGTCTGTGAGGCATACAACACCCTCCCCAATCTCCAATCGTCAGCACGGAGACTTCGACCCTTCGCAGGAGTATCGTCGAAATCCCCAACCTCCGTGCATCAGCTCCAAGGACCGTTCATGGAATCTTCGGCTATAAACATCGCAATCGTGGTGGTGTACCTGCTCGCCATGCTGGCGTTCGGCTGGTGGGGCAAGTCCCGCACCAAGAACAACAGCGACTTCCTGGTGGCCGGCCGCCGCCTTGGCCCCTTCCTCTACACAGGCACCATGGCCGCGGTGGTCCTCGGTGGCGCATCCACCGTCGGCGGCGTCGGCCTGGGCTACAAGTTCGGCATTTCCGGTATGTGGCTCGTGGTGGCCATCGGCGCCGGTGTGCTGCTGCTGAGCCTGCTCTTCGCCGGCACCATCCAGCGCCTGAAGATCTACACCGTCTCCCAGATGCTCAGCCTCCGCTACGGCAGCAAGGCCACGCAGACATCCGGAATCGTGATGCTCGCGTACACCCTGATGCTGTGCGCCACGTCCACTGGCGCCTACGCCACCATCTTCGTGGTGCTCTTCGATTGGGAACGCTGGCTGGCAATCGCCGTTGGCGGGGCAATCGTGCTGGTCTACTCAACCATTGGCGGCATGTGGTCCATCACCCTGGCTGACCAGGTGCAGTTCATCATCAAGACCGTGGGCATCTTCTTCCTGATGCTCCCGTTCGTCATGAACGCTGCCGGCGGCATGGACGGCATCCGTGGGCGCCTCAAGGACAGCTTCTTCCAGATTGACGGCATCGGTACCCAGACGATCATCACGTACTTCGTCGTTTACACGCTGGGCCTCCTGATCGGCCAGGACATCTGGCAGCGCGTCTTCACCGCCAAGACCCCCTCCGTTGCCCGCTGGGGCGGCGCCACGGCCGGTGTCTACTGCATCCTCTACGGCATCGCAGGTGCGTTGATCGGCCTGGCAGCCCGCGTGGCCTTGCCGGATATCGACGTCGCAAACCTCGGCAAGGACGTGGTGTACGCAGAGGTAGCAACCCACATCCTCCCCGTGGGCATCGGTGGCTTGGTCATGGCAGCGGCTGTCGCCGCCATGATGTCCACCGCCTCCGGCGCCCTGATCGCCGCCGCAACGGTTGCGCGCGCCGACGTCGTCCCGTTCGTGGCCAGCTGGTTCGGCAAGACCATCAACACTGACGACACCGAAAACCCCGAGCACGACGTCAAGGCCAACCGTTACTGGGTCCTTGGCCTGGGCATCGTGGCGGTCCTGATCTCCATGGCCGCGCAGGACGTGGTGGTGGCCCTCACCATCGCCTACGACATCCTGGTAGGCGGACTCCTGGTAGCGATCCTCGGCGGCCTGGTGTGGAAGCGCGGTACAGGCATCGCGGCTGCATGGTCCATGGCAGTCGGCTCGGTGCTGACCCTGGCCTTGCTGATCATGTTCGCCGTGGGAGTCATCCCCAGCGAAGACGGCGTCTACGCGAACGAACCCATCTACTACGGCCTGGCGGCCTCATTCCTCGTTTACGTCGTCATCTCGCTCCTGACGCCGCCCACCGACCCCGCAGTCCGGGCCGCCTGGGACAAGCGCGTGGCAGGTGCGATCTCCGAGGAACTGCCGGTCGAAGCACACCCGGTCAGCTCCAATAAGGCCTACTGACCCGAACACGCAGGACACACGATACAAAGCAACGCCCGACGGCGGCGCTCCCCTCACGGGGCAGCGTCGCCGTTTTGCTGTACCCCCAGAAAGTACTCGTTGTGGGGCCTGCTCTGCGGGCTCTAACTCCATCCAACGCTGCAGAGCGGGCCCCACAACGAGAGAGCGCCCCAGAAAGAGAGCGGGCCCCACAACGAGAGCGCCGCGTGCGGTAGTGTTGTGCCAGCTTCAAGAGATGTGGTGCCAAGCTCCGACTGGCCACACACCAACCCCATGTTCACGGGTGGTTCGGATGAGGAAGCGGCCCGCCCCGGACCCAAGACAACCGAGCGGGCAAGAGCACTCCCCCAAGGAGAAGTACCTTGCCGTACCACGCCGACAGCAGCCAAGCCCCCACGTCGCCGGCACCCGGCGCCCAAACTACCGGCGCGAAGAAACCCGACTCGCAAAAAACCGGCACCCCCGCCGAACCCGCAGCCAGCAAGGTTTCGGTGATCCCCGCCGTCGACCTCTTCCTGGGGACCGTCACCATAGTGACCGGGGCCAAGAGCGTGACGCTCCGGCACCCCGATCCGCGGTTAATCGCCCGGGCGCTTGCGCAGGCCGTCCGCCCCACCCAATGGTGCGCTGCGTCAGGGACGCTGACGGTGACCGTTGCCGCCGTCGGGAAGCCCATGGGGCTGCCGAGGCACTTTACCTTCCCGGAGCAAGCTGCCTAATCCTCTTCGTCTTCCTCCCGGAAGTCGTCTGTTTCATCGATCGGGACCACCCGTTCGTCATCCTCCGGTGCGTCCACTTCCTCCACCCAGGGCTCGTCCACTTCCTGGTCCTCCGCGTAGTCGTAGGCCGGGTCGGACTCCACAGTTGCCCGCTCCGGGTAATTGGCGTGTGATTCGGTGGTGTTCATGATGCAACCTCCGTCCCTTGGGCCGCGAACGACCCGATGACCTTGCGCGGGAGACCCCGCCCCTGTCATTCCATCTGAGCACCGGCCCACGGACCGGTCAAGGGGCCGAAATTACGGTGCACCGAACATTCCGGTTGAGGAATACCAGCCAAAAATCCCCGAGAATAACCGGTAGTGTGGGGCGTGCAATGGGGCCGCAACTACCCCACCCAGCACAGGAGAAAAAGTGCAACAGCACCAGGAATCCCACGGTCCGTCGAGCCCCGTTCCGGACCCCATCAACGAAACCGAAGCCCCGCAAGAGGCCGAAGCACCACAAACCGCGCCGACGTCCTCGGACATCAGGCGTTGGCGTCAGTACCTGGCGGACGAGCGGGCCGAAGCCGCCGTATACCGGGAACTCGCCCAACGCCGGGACGGCGAAGAACGCCAGATCCTCCTGGCCTTGGCCGAGGCCGAAGGCAGGCACGAAGCCCACTGGCTCAAGCTCCTCGGGGAGCACGCAGGAATGCCCAAGGCGGCGTCCGGCCGCAGCCAGTTCCTGGGCTTCCTGGCCCGCAACTTCGGATCGGTGTTCGTGCTCGCTTTGGCGCAGCGGGCCGAAGGCCGCTCCCCCTACGGCACCGAGCCGGCCGCAACGCCAGCCATGGTAGCCGATGAGCAGATCCATGAAGAAGTGGTCCGCGGGCTCGCAACCCGTGGCCGGAACAGGTTGTCCGGCACCTTCCGCGCCGCAGTCTTTGGCGCGAACGACGGCCTGGTCAGCAACCTTTCCCTGGTCATGGGTATGGCCGCCACCGGAGTGCCCAGCCCGGTGGTGTTGATGAGCGGCGTGGCGGGTTTGCTGGCCGGAGCCCTTTCCATGGGCGCAGGAGAATACGTCTCCGTGCGCTCGCAACGGGAACTGCTCAACGCCACCCTCCCCACGCAGGCCACGCTTACCGCTGCGCCGTCCCTGGACATTGAGCACAACGAACTGGTTCTGGTGTATCTGGCCCGCGGCATGACCCAGGAAGCGGCCGAGCACCGGGCCGCCGAACGCATGGGATTGTTCAGCTGCGATTGCGATCCCAGCCTTTCCCTGCAGCCCGAGAAGCCGGCCGAGGACGAGCACGAATCCGTGGGCTCAGCCTGGGGCGCAGCGTTGTCCAGCTTCTGCTTCTTCGCCTCGGGCGCCATCATCCCCATCCTGCCGTTCCTGTTCGGCATGACCGGTGTCGCGGCCCTCATGGTGGCCGGTGTCCTGGTGGGCATCGCGCTGTTGGCGACCGGCGCCGTCGTCGGCCTTCTGTCCGGTACATCGCCCCTCAGCCGCGGCCTGCGGCAGCTTGCGATCGGCCTGGGAGCGGCAGCCGCCACGTACGGACTGGGATTGCTCTTCGGCGCAGCGATCGTCTGAGTTGGACGGCTCCGGCCGCAGCCCGTACTGTTGGTTCGTCCTCCGCGCTGCCCCGCGTGACCAGGGCGTGAGGAATGGAGAGCCGTGGACCCGGAGCGGGAAGAAATGCGTGTGCCCAGGCACCGGCGCACGGGAACTGCTTTGCGTGTTCTCCGCGGTGTCCTCCTGGCCGTCGTCGCGGCCGTCATTGCCGTCCTGGTCAGCGGTTACCTGCACGGCGACCCCCGCATTACAGCGCTCTTTCCCGGGGCGGGTGTGCCCGGCACGCCGCAGCAAGGGAGCCAGGGGCAAGGGAAAGCCGCCCGCCCCGTTGACGCACCGCCGCCGGGGCTTGAGGAAGCAGACGCCCCGCTGGCCTCACCGCCGGCGCCCGGAACCACCAACGATTCCTACAAGTTCCTGGCGACCAACGACGACGGCACTCCCGTAGGGTACTCGCCCTGCCGGCCGCTGCATTACGTCGTCAACAACGCAACCGCACCGGAAGGATCCGACGCGCTGCTGACCACCGCCATCGCGAACATTTCTGCTGCGTCCGGCATCCAGTTCGTCAACGACGGCACCACCGACGAGCTGCCGGTTGAGCGCCGCGAACCCTACCAACCCGCCAAATACGGAGACCGGTGGGCTCCGCTCCTGATTTCCTGGACGACGCCGGAGGTCGCACCGGCCCTGGCCGACAAAGTGATCGGTACTGGCGGCAGCACCATGTACTCCCTCAACAACGGCCCCAAAAGCTACATCACCGGCAGCTTGGAGCTGGACACCCCACAGGTGACAGAGCTGATGTCCAGCGGAGGCGCGGACTACGTGCTGGCGGTCATGCAACACGAGCTGGGGCATGTCATGGGCTTGGACCACGTGGACGATCCCATCCAACTCATGTACCCGGAAATCGGGGCACCGGACGGGCTTGCCGCCGGCGACCTGAACGGCTTGCACCTGCTGGCATCGGCACCCTGCCGCAAGGACATCTGACAAGCTTCGCTTTCCAGCAGTCGCGCCATGGACTCGCGGCGTCGCCGGACTTATGCTGACGGTTACGGCCGACGGCGGCGCCCCACCACCCGTCGCAGCCGCCACGTCAGGGGGTTCCATGGAACCTTTTGGGTCGTCCAAGTGGCCAGACCACGATCCTCCCCGGCCCAATTTCCTCCCAGTGGTTGCGCGTCCGCCCGAAGATCCGCCTGTCAGGCCGCCCATCAAGCACAGCAGCATCGCCGCCATCCTGTTCTTCTTCGGCATCCTCGGACTCGTCTGCGCAGGCGCCTACTTCAGCGGCGAACTCCAACAACTCGTCACCGGCTCGCCCCTTGTCCAAGGCCAACCACCACGGCCCGGGGTGGTCCCCTTTGGGCAGCGCCAGGATCCTCCACCCGGACTCGAGGAAGCCGACGCACCCCTTGGCAAACCTGCGCCGTTGAAGAAGACCAGCTCCTCGTACAAGTTCCTGGCCGTCAAGGAGGACGGGACCCCGCTGGCCTATTCGCCCTGCCGGCCCATCCACTACGTGGTCAACTCCGATCTTGCGCCGGCTTCCTGGCAGGCCATGGTGGAGGAAGCCATCCGGCAGGTGAGCCTCGCTACCGGACTGAAATTTATCTACGACGGTCCCAGCTCCGAGGTTCCTTCCACCAACAGGTCCGGGTACCAGCCCGCGAGGTACGGAGACCGTTGGGCGCCGGTGCTGATCGCGTGGAGCACACCGGAGCAGGTCCCCCGCCTGGCCGGACAGACCGTGGGCCTTGGCGGAAGCTCCTCCATTGGCCTGAGCAACGGCTACAAGGCGTACGTCACCGGCACGCTCTCCCTGGACGCTCCCCAGTTCGCCGGGATCATCGACACTCCCCACGGCCAGGAAATAGGCGTGGCTGTCATCATGCACGAACTGGGGCATCTTGTGGGACTGGACCACGTCAGCGACCCGCGCCAACTCATGTTCGACGAAGCATCCTGGGTTCGGGAGTACGCAGCCGGCGACCTTACCGGGCTGGCCCAACTTGGCTCAGGCGCCTGCAGCAAGGACTTCTGAGCAGCTTCCTCAGTGCCCGGTCACAACCGCGAGCGCTTCCTCCACGCTGTCCACCAGGAAGATCCGGCCTTCCATGGGCTTTCCGGCGGCCAGGCTTTGAAGCATTGGCCAGGCCGGGAAGGTCCGCTCCCAGTGGTCGCGTCCCACCAGCACCATGGGCGTGATGGTTTCGGGCGCGCCATAGTAGTTTTCGCACGCATCCTGGAAGATCTCCTGCACAGTTCCGGCCGCCCCCGGCAGGAAGACGATCCCGCCATTGCACAGTTCCAGCAGGATGGCTTCGCGGACGGCGTTGGCGAAGTATTTGGCGATGTGGGTGGCGAACAGGTTGGGAGGTTCGTGTCCGTAGAACCACGTGGGGATGCCAAGCGTCGGAGTGCCTCGCGGATGCTGTTGAACGACGGCTGCCGCCTGGCGCGCCCACGCTGTCACGGACGGCCTGAACCCGGGTACCTGGGCGAGCGTGTCAAGCGCGGCTGCGGTATCGGCGTCGGGCAGTCCGCTCAAGTAGGCGCCCATGTTGGCCGCTTCCATGGCACCGGGACCACCGCCGGTGGCGACGGCGAAGCCCGCTTTGGCCAGGAGCCGTCCCAACCGGGCAGCGTCGGCGAATTCGCGGGTCCCGCGCTGGGCGGCATGCCCACCCATGACTCCCACCAGTTTGCGGTCTGACAGGGCGCCTTGATCCAACAGTTCGTCCAGGGCATCACCGATCGCATGGTCGTGCAGGGCGGCAGCAAGGGTGGCATCCAGGCTCTTCCGCTGCCCGGGCAGGATGCTCCACTGGTAAATCCTGGCATCCAGGGTGGCCTCGTACTCTGTGGCGGGAATGTCATGGTAGAGCTCGTCGGCCGAGTAGAGGCTCCCCCGGTAGGGGTCGAACGGGATTCCCTGCATCTTGGGAAAGATGAGCGCCCCGCGGCGTCGGAGGCTCTCTTCCACGCCGTCGTCGAAAGTGCAGCCAAGGAAGATCGCGCCCTGGGGGTCCAGGGCCTTAAGCTCACGCGAATGTCCACGGAGGTCCAAAGACTGCGCGTGCCAACCGTGCATCGACCCGGCCCCTGCGGCCACCAGCCGGTCGAAGTGGACCACACTTTCGACGTCGAGTGTCCGCGGACTCGGGTTCAAAGCTCCGGTGCGATTCATGGTTTCAGCGTAGTGGCCTGAACCCTACCCATGCCCGGACCGAAGGAGTACAGTAACTCGCATTACGACGCCCACGGCTCTCTGGCCAGCGGGCCGAGTACATAACTTCATTCAGATGACGCTCTGGGGGCGTCGTAAAGTTCGCCGGCTGGGGGGCCCAACATCTGCTCGAAGGAGCATGGTTGTGGACCGTCCAAAACACTTTCGCCGTCCCCGTTTCCGCGTCATGGCCCCACTCTTTTCCGCAAGCCATCGATTACTGACATGGCTTGCCGCTTTTTCCGTTGCCGTTTCAGGCCTGATGCTTGGCGTCACCGCGCCGGCTTCTGCGGCCGTTCCGCCCTGCCCGGGTACCGGTGGCGCCATGCAGATCGTGGCCCATACTGACGACGACCTGATCTTCATCAGCCCGGACTTCATGCGCGATATCCAAGCCAAGCGTTGCGTCCAGACCGTCTACACAACCGCCGGGGAAGCGGGCGAGGGGCCTGCTTACTGGAACAGCCTGGAAGACGGCATCCGGGCAACGTACGCAATGATGGCGGGGGTGGCCAATTCGTGGACGACCTCCGACGCCGGCGTTCCCGGCCGCGCCATCAGCGTCTATACCCTCAGGGATGCCCCCACCATTTCCGTGGTGTACCTGCGGCTCCCTGACGGCTTTCCCAACGGTAAAGGAAGCTCACGGTACGGGGGCCAAAGCATCCTTAAACTGTGGGACGGCCGGTTGTCCTCCATCCGTCCCGTGGATGGCTCTGCCACTTACACCAAAGAGCAGTTTCAAACCACGCTGAACACGCTGGTCAAGAATTTCCGGCCCACCACCTTCCGTACCCAGGATTGGACCGGGAACTTCAACGATCCCTATGACCACAGCGACCACTGGGCAACAGCGAAGTTCGCCCAGCTGGCAACCCGCTCGTACACGGGGCCGCATACTTCCTCCGCCTACGACGCCTACGTCATCGACGAGTACGCGCAGAACGTGACCGGTGCCGAGCTCACGGCGAAGGTGAACGCGTTTGTCCGTTTCGCCGACTTCGACAAATACCTCTGCGATACGCCATGCCCTGCCCCGCCTTACAGCGATTGGCTCAAACGGCAGTACATCACCGCCATCGAGTGGACCGGCAACGCAGCCAAGTCCCCCGGCACCACCGTGTCTGCGTCCTCGCAGAAAGCCTCGGCACAGAGCCCGGAGAAGGCGCGCGACGGCTACGCCTGGGGATCCCCGATGGACGCAAGCCGGGAATGGGTAACCAACGGTGGGAAGGCCGGAAGCTGGATCCAATACAACTTCTCCCCGGCACGCACCATCAACGCCGTGACGCTCTTCGACAGGCCGGTAGCCAGCGACCAGGTGACGGGCGGCAACCTGCAGTTCTCTGACGGCAGCACCGTCCCGGTTCCGGCACTGCCCAACAACGGCTCGGGCCTGACCGTCAACTTTCCGGCCCGGACGGTAAGCTCCCTGCGGTTCAACATCACCGCCGTCAGCAGTTCCACCACCAACGTGGGCCTGGCCGAATTCGAGGCGTACATCACCGCTGACACCGTCGCCCCCATAGTCACAGCCACACCTGGAGGCGGAACCTATGACATTGGGCAGAAGGTCACCCTCTCAACCAATGAGCCCGGGACCATCTACTACACCACCGATGGGTCCACGCCCACGACGTCGACTCCAACGAAGGTGAGCTACCCGAACACGGCAAGCATCACCATTGACGGCCCGCTGACCCTGAAGTACTTCGCAGTGGACAGCTCCAACAACGCGTCCGCAGTGGCCACGCAGACCTACTCCACGGGACCGGACACCACCAAACCAGTCGTGACCGCCAACCCGGCGGGAGGTGCGTACGCTGCCGGTACGTCGATCACTTTGACGGCCAATGAAACGAATTCGGTGATCAAATACACCACGGACGGCACGGATCCGGTGACGGCCGGGCTGGTGTACTCCGCTCCGATCACGTTCCCGGGTACCGGCCCGATGACGCTGAAGTACTTCGCTACCGACCCTGCCGGCAATGCCTCCGATGTGGCCTCGCAGACCTACACGGTCCCGGCAGACACCACGGCTCCCACAGTGACGGCCAATCCCACCAGCCGTCCGTTGGCCAGTGGAGCCACCATTTCGCTGTCTGCCAATGAGGCTGGGACAACCATCTACTACACCACCGATGGCAGCACGCCGACGGCAACGGAGAGCGCCACGAACTTCAAGTACGCGACTCCAATCGTGATGGGCAACTCGCCACTGGTGCTCAAATACATCGGAGTGGACACCGCCGGCAACACCTCCGCCGTCGGTACCCAGACGTACAGCGTTCCAGCGGCCGGGCCGCCGTCGGCCCATGATTTCGACGGTGACGGCAAAGCCGACGTCCTGGCCTCCGATGCGACCGGAAACCTGTACCTGTACCCGGGTGACGGCGCTGGCGGCCTGCAGGCCAGGAAGCTTGCCATACCAGCCTCGGACTGGTCCACCGTTACTGATGCCATCACCCCCGGTGACTTCAACGGGGACGGCAAGGCCGACGTCGTAGCCCGCGCAGGCGATGTCCTGTGGCTGTATCCGGGTGACGGGGCCGGGGGCTTCGGTGCGCGCTCGCAGATCAGTACCGGCTGGAGTGCCATGACCCAGCTGTTCTCCCCCGGGGACTTCAGCGGCGACGGCATTCCCGACATCATGGCCCGGCGCAGCACCGGCGACCTGCGCCTCTACGCAGGGAACGGCAGCGGCGGGCTCAGGGCGCCCACCACGGTGGGAACGGGCTGGAATGTCATGAATGCAATCTTCAGCACAGGGGACTTTAATGGCGATGGTAAAGCAGACGTGCTGGCCCGGCGCACGGATACCGGCGCACTCTGGCTCTATCCCGGCGATGGAGCCAGCGATTGGTTGCCGTGGAAGCAGATCTCCACGGGCTGGGACAACAGAACATCGATGGCAGGGCCCCGGGACCTGGACGGCGACGCCAAGAATGACGTTCTCGGCCGCATCGGAGACACCCTGTGGCTGTATCCGGGCTCGGGCAGTGGAACGTTCATCAACGTTCCGCCCACCAGCCTCGGTACCGGTTGGCAGGCGATGAAGATCATCGCCTGACCGGCCCCATGAACCTGGCGCGGGTCGGAGTTTTCCCCCAGACTCTTCGGCCCGCGTCAGCCATGTCCACACCCTCTCCCGCATCCCAACCCCTTCAACCGAACCCTCACTCACATCCCCACCCCTTCAGCCAGACGCTCACTCACATCCCCACATATGTTTGACAGGACAATCTGACAACCTCTAGTCTCGCTTCAGGAATCTCTCTCTGGAGATGACCCTCTGCTGCACCGACGGAGACAGAAAATGATGAAGAACGTAACCCTCGGCCTCGTGGGCGTAGGCCGGATCGGCGTGATGCATGCCAAGAACATCAGCGCCCTCAACGAGACCCTCAACCCGGACGGCATCCACGTGAGCCTGAAACTGACGGATGTGGCAGAGGACCATGCCCGCGCAGTGGCGACCAGCGTGGGCGCCGAATTCCTGGGATCGGTGGAGGAGCTCATCACGTCCGGCGTGGACGGCCTGGTCATTGCGACAGGCACAGCCACTCACCCTGGACTCATCCGCGCAGGGGTGGACGCAGGCATCCCGGTCTTCTGCGAAAAGCCCGTGGCCGTAAATGTTCCGGAGTCACAACCCGTCCTCGACTACATCAGCGAGAAGTCGGGCATCGTCCAGATCGGGCACCAGCGCCGCTTCGACGCCGGGTACCTGGAGGCCAAGCGGGCCTACGATGCCGGGGAACTCGGGTGGATTCACTCACTTCGGGCTGTCACCTGCGACATGACCCCGCCACCGGTTGAGTTCCTGGAAACGTCGGGCGGTTTGTTCCGCGACTGTTCAGTCCACGACTTCGACATCCTTCGCTGGCTCACCGGCAAGGAAATCGTGGAAGTTTACGCCAAGGGTTCCAACAACGGCGACCCGGCCATCGGTGAGGTGGGCGACGTCGACACTGCCCTGGCTTTGGTGACGTTCGACGACGGCACGGTAGGTACCGTCTCGGCCAGCCGCTACAACGGAGCCGGGCATGACGTCCGCTTGGAACTTCAAGGCTCCGAGCAATCAGTGCTGGTGGGAATGGACCAGCAGATGGCGATGAGGTCGGCCGAGCCCGCAGTGACCTTCCCGAATGGCACTGCGCACACCACGTTCGCCGAGCGGTTTGACCAGGCCTACCGGGCCGAGATGGCGGCCTTCGTAGAGGTTGTGCTCGGCAAACGTAAGAATCCTTGCACTCCTGAAGACGCCGTGGCTGCATCAAAGGTAGCCGACGCAGCACAGCTATCCCTGGAGACCGGCGTCCCCGTCAAGGTCCAGGCCTAGCATCAGCGTGCAGCACACGGAACGGTGAACGGCGCGTCCGGGGCGGGGGCCGTAGCCGCCGCCCCGGACGCAGCACGGGACTCTTAGGCAGGGACGTTGAACGATGCCTCAAGGGCTGCGTCGGCATCGCGAAGCACCTGTGCCGCGACCTCGAGCCCCTCGATCCGACCCAGCGAGACGTCCTCGTGCTCGATATTGACCAGCATGTTCGGATCGACCTCGTGCAGGGCCCGGAGGAACTCGGTCCAGAACGCGGTGTCGTGACCACGGCCCAGGGCCACGAAGTCCCAGGCAGAGTTCTTGGGCCATTCGTTGGCCCATTCATCGCCGCCAAGGTTGGTCCGGTCCTCGTCTGCGGAAAGGCGCCGGAAGCTGTTGTCCAGCACGCCATAGAGCGCAGCGTTGTCCTTGTTCACCCGGACGTCCTTGGCCGCAGCCTGGAGGACCAGCGGCCCAAGTTCGCGGACCACCGCCACGGGATCCATCTGCTGCCAGAACAAGTGGGATGCGTCCAGTTCAACGCCCACATGGGTTGCTCCCGTAAGCTCAACAAGCTTGTAGACATCGGCAGTATTGAAAACAATGTTCTGCGGGTGCAGTTCCAAGGCCACCTTAACGCCGTGGTCTGCGGCGAGCCGGTCGGTTTCCTTCCAGAAGGCTGTTGCCACTCCCCACTGGTAGTCCAGGACGTCCAGCGCCGCGGAGTTCCAGGCGTTGACCACCCAGTTCACCGTTGTGGCGCCCGGCTCTCCCCCGGGCAGCCCGGACATGGTCACCACGCGGTCCTGACCCAGCCGGTTGGCCAAGCGGATGGAACGACGGATGTCCTCGGCGTGCTTTTCGCCAATTTCCCGCTTGGGATGCAGGGGGTTTCCATTGCAATTCAGGCCAGCGATTGAAACCCCGGTGCCCTCAAAGATCCCGAGGTAGTCGTCGCGGGCGGCGTCGCTTTCCAGGATCTGGTCGAACGTGGGGACATGCACGGCGGGAAGGAATCCGCCGGTGTTGATCTCGATGCCAGTCAGGCCAAGGTC
Source organism: Paenarthrobacter sp. CAP02 (assembly GCF_040137855.1). Taxonomy (NCBI): domain Bacteria; kingdom Bacillati; phylum Actinomycetota; class Actinomycetes; order Micrococcales; family Micrococcaceae; genus Paenarthrobacter; species Paenarthrobacter sp. CAP02. Next base: position 494,683 of record NZ_JBEEII010000002.1, read on the forward strand.
GGCGATGACTTTGAGCGCTTCAGGAAGCGGACGGTCGTGGAGGATCGCGTTGTAGACCCCGAGCTTCATAGCGTGATCTTCTTTCCGTTGTCCAGGGCGGACTCAGTGACCGCGCCGAGGAGTTCCATGTTGCGGACACCTTCGTCGAACGTCGCGCAACGGGGAAGGGAGTCCGCTTCGGCCAAGCCCGCGACCTCTTCGAGGAAGGCCCGTGCCTGGTATCCGAAGGCATCGTTCTGGCCGAAGCCGACTTCCGGGGCGTCCATGGCCAGGCCGCCAGCAATGTAGGGGTGTCCTGGGCCCAGGATCACTTGGCGGTACCCGCCTTGCAGGCCGGAGCCATCGTTGAGGAAGAGCTGGATTTCGTTGGGGCGGCGCTGGTCGAACTTGGCTCCGCCGTTCTCGCAGAAGACCTCGAATTGGAGGCTGTTGGCGTGTCCTGCTGCAACGCGGGACACTTCGAAGCTGCCGGCACCGTTGGTGAACTCGGCGTTGAAGGCGGCGTAGTCATCGTTCTCCACGGCTTCGAACGTGTCGCTGACGGCAACGTGGTCGTGGCCCATCACGGCGGTCAGTGGCAACGGGCGCTTGGCAATTGCGGTGGACAGCCTTCCACCGCTGATCGACTTGATGTCGCCGCACAGGAATTCCGACACATAGGTCAGGTGGCTTCCGACGTCGGCCAGCGCACCGGAGCCGGGTCCGCCCTTGTAACGCCAGCTCATCGGAGCCGAAGGGCTGAAACCATAGTCCGTCCAGTATCGGCCACTGAAGTGCAGGACGTTCCCCAGCACGCCGTTCCGGATCAGGTCGCGGATGTAGGCGATGCCAGGTGTCCGGCGGAAGGTGAAGCCGATGCGTGCCAGGTTTCCGCGGGCCTCGGCGGTGCGTGCCGCTTCCGCCATGGCACGGGCGTCGTCCAGGGTGTCACTGAGCGGCTTTTCGCAGAGGACGTTCTTCCCGGCGGCGAGCAGGCCTTCTACCACCTCGCGGTGCAGGGAGTTGGCGATCACCACGCTGACGACGTCGATGTCATCGGCTTCGGCAATGGCCTGCCATGACGTGTCGTTGCGTTCGTAGCCGAATCGGCGTGCAGCCAGCGAACCGAACTCAGCATTGACGTCGCCAATGGAGACGAGGCGGATCTGGGGAAGCACGGGGCTATAAAGGGCAGATGCCGTGCGGTACGCGGCGGCGTGGGCCTTGCCTGCCATGCCTGCTCCGATGACGGCTACGCCGAGGCTTTCAGCCATTGATTTCTCCTTCGAAATTCTGCCGTCGCATGAGGATCGTCCGGCATTTTGTAGCGCTACAATTTTTACGCTGGACTTGAGCGTAACCATGTCTATATGTCCTGTCAATCCTTAACGGACTATCCTCGGGGGAGGACACGAAAGGCAGCCAAATACGTTGAACAACAACCGACGCCCCACGCTCTACGACGTCGCCACCCAAGCCGGCGTTTCGCCGTCGTTGGTTTCGCTGTTCCTCAAAGCCCCCGAAAGAATCAGCGAAAAGCGCCGCAATGCCGTGCGGGACGCCATCACGGAACTGGGATACCGGCCCAGCCGTGCCGCCACCACCTTGGCGAGCAGCCGCACCAAAAGCATCGGCCTGGTCATCGATGACTACCGGAACCCCTGGTTCGTTGACCTGCTCCGTGGAATGGAATCCGTCCTTTCGAACCTCGGATACCAGGTGATGCTTGCCGATTCCCGACCGGGAGAAAACCGGATCAAGGAAGCCACAGACGGTCTGCTTGCCATGCATGTCGATGCATTGGTGCTGGCCGCTGAACCGAGCGAGGCCATGCTCGCCAAAACCTGGGTACCCACCGTGGTGGCCGGCTGGCGCAAAGGCGTGCCGAACGGCGCCGACCTCATCACCAACGATGACGACGGCGGCGGAAGCATGGCAGCCAACCACCTGTTGGGTTTGGGCCACGTCCGCATCGGCCACGTCTCAGGGTCCGACGGCGCCTCCGCACACCGGCGCGCCGGTTACCGTCGCGCCGTGGAAGCTGCCGGCGTCGAGCCTGTCATCAGCGAGTCCACCGGAACGTCGGAGGAAGACGGCTACGAGACAGCAAGCCGGCTCCTGGAGCGCCATCCGGACACCACTGCGATCTTCGCAGCGAACGACTCCATGGCCCTGGGCGCCTTCGCAGCCATCAAAGCACGCGGCCTGTCAGTACCTGCCGACGTTTCGGTGATCGGCTACGACAACTCCCCCTTGGCCAAGTCGCGTTTCCTGGACCTGACGTCCATCGACAACCGCAGCGACATTGTTGGGGCGGACTCCGCCCGCAGGCTACTGGCCCGCATAGCGGATCCGACACTGGCACCGGAGCGCAAGCTCATTGAGCCGAAACTGGCGCGGCGCGGCACCACAGCGCCACCTCGCTAGGGTTGGCTCCTTGCCGGAAACAGTCCTGCCCGGAGCCAACATGCGCTCCGGGCAGGACTTTCAGCAGCTATCGCGTCAGTGCCGCTTAGTGGCGTTTTCCGGAACGGATTCCTCCACACCGGCCACCTCGGCTTTGACTTCCTCAAGGGCGTCGGAGTGGCCACCGAGCTGCTCCAACTCGTGGGCCAGCTCTGCGAGTTCTGCACCGCCGGCCATCTGGGCCGTCAGCTCATCCAGGGTGATGTCCTTCTTGTCGTAATACCCAATCGACTTGCCCCGCTTGAGCAACAGGAACCGGTCGCCCACGGGGAAAGCGTGGTGCGGGTTGTGGGTGATGAAGATGACGCCCAGGCCACGGTCGCGGGCCTGCAGGATGTAGCGGAGCACCACGCCGGACTGCTTCACGCCAAGTGCCGCAGTGGGCTCGTCAAGGATCAGGACCTTGGCCCCGAAGTACACGGCCCGGGCGATCGCCACGCACTGGCGCTCACCGCCGGACAGTTGACCAATGGGCTGCTCCACATCGCGCAAGTCGATGCCCATATGGGCCAGTTCGCTGAGCGTGATCTCCTTCATTTTCTGGACATCCATGCTCTTGAACGGTCCAAATCCCTTGGTCAGTTCAGAGCCGAGGAAGAAGTTGCGCCAGATGGGCATCAGCGGAACAACTGCCAGGTCCTGGTACACCGTGGCAATACCGGCGTCGAGCGCGTCCCTTGGTGAGTTGAACTTTCTGGCATCGCCCATCACGTGCAGGGTGCCTTCGTCGTGCTGGTGCAGGCCGGCGATGATCTTGATCAGGGTTGACTTGCCTGCACCGTTGTCACCCAGGACACAGGTGACACGGCCGTTGTCCACGGCCATGGTGACATCCCGCAGCGCGATGATGTTGCCGTAGTGCTTGCCCACTCCATCGAGGGACAGCAGGTGGACCGGTGTGTGTGTCAAGGGATCCTTCTCGCCTTTCAGCAGGGTTTGCTGATCGATCTGTTGTGCGTTCATTGTTCCGGCCCCTTACTTGAGCTCTGCCCGGCGCTTGACGATGAGGTTGACGATGGTGGCCAGCAGCAGCATCAAGCCCAGGAAGAACTTGAACCAGTCCGGATTCCATTGTGCGTACACGATGCCCTTGTTGGCCATGCCAAAGATAAAGGCGCCGATAGCACCACCCACTGCCGAGCCGTAGCCGCCGGTCAGGAGGCAGCCACCGATGACGGCCGCGATGATGTAAAGGAATTCGTTGCCCACTCCTTCGCCGGACTGTACGGCGTCGAAGGCGAACAGGTTGTGCATACCCAGAATCCAGCCGCAGAAGCCCACGGCCATGAAGAGGCCGATCTTGGTCTTTGTTACCGGAACACCCACGGCGCGGGCGGCGTTTGCATCGCCGCCTACGGCGAAGATCCAGTTCCCGATCCGGGTGCGCAGCAGGATCCACGAGGCCACGGCAACCAGGACGATCCAGAAGAAGACCGTGATCTTGACCTCCACCCCGCCGATGCTGACGGAGGACGCGAAGACCGCACGTGCTGATTCGAAGCCGTCCAGCTTGGAGATCGACGGCGAGGATACGCTGCCGCCGATGAGGCGGGTGAGTGCCAGGTTGAGGCCGGTAAGCATCAGGAATGTGGCCAGGGTGACGATGAAGCTGGGCAGTTTGGTTTTGACGAGGATCCAGCCGTTGATGAAACCGATGCCCAGGGAGACCACCAAGGCCAGCCCCACGCCGACCCAGGCGTTCAGGGAGAAGTTCCAGCTGAACAGCGACGCAGTGAGTGCGGAGGAGATCACGGCAACACCTGTGGAGAGGTCGAACTCCCCACCGATCATCAGCAGGGACACGCCTACCGCCATGATTCCGATGGTCGATGAGCCGTAGAGCACGGTAGCAAGTGCGTTGGGTTGGGTGAACGTCTGCGAAACGGACGCGAAGAAAATGAAGAGGACCACCGCGCCCACCAACGCTCCAACTTCGGGCCTTGCGAGGAACTTCTGGAGGGGGCTGCGCCGCCCGATCCGTTCATCGCCGGGGGCCGTAGCCGGCGCCGGCGGCAGGGTTGCTGTGTTTGCCATAGGGGAGGACTCCTTGTTGGTCAGGCTGCGCGGCAGGGAGCCGCCGCGCAGCCTGGTTCCTGGATCTAGCGGACGCCCTGCTGGGCGAACTTGAGGACATCGGATGCGTTGGTCTTGTCCACGATGGTTGGGCCGGTGAGGACGGGCTGGCCGCCACCGATCTTGAAGCCACCGCGCTTGGCCTGCCACAGGGAGTCAACGGACATGTAGCCCTGGAGCCACGGCTGCTGATCGACCGTGAAGATCACGGCGCCGTCCACGATCTTCTGGGCAAGGTCGGCGTTGAGGTCAAAGCTGGCAACCTTCGACGAGCTGCCGGCGTCAGTGACGGACTTCAGCAGGGTCAGGGTGATCGGAGCGCCGAGGCCGATGATGACGTCGGCGTCCTTGGCGGCCTGGAGCTTTGCCGTGGCGGTGGACTGGACCGCAGTCATGTCCTTGCCGTCCACGTACAGGATTTCGGTTGCGGGCACCTTGGCCTTCACACCGGCGCAACGGGCTTCAAGGCCGACGTGGCCCTGCTGCTGGATCACGCAGACGGGGTGCTTGTACCCCTCGGAGGCGAGCCTGGTGCCGACTGCTTCGCCGGCAAGTTGCTCGTTGGAACCGAAGTGGGTGAAGGCACCCAACTGCTTGGAGACTGATTCGCCGGCGTTGAGGCTGACCACCGGGATGCCCGCGTCGGTGGCCTTCTTGAGGACATCCTTCAGCGCGTCCGGGGTTGCCAGGGTGACGGCGATGCCATCCACCTTCTGGTCAATGGCCTGCTGGACCAGCTGCGCCTGGCGACCGGCCTCAGGGTCGCTGGTGTAGAGGAGTTCAACGTTGTCTTTCGCCGATGCTTCCTCGGCACCCTTGCGGACGATGTCCCAGAACGTGTCGCCGGCAGCGGCGTGCGTAATCAGCGCTACCTTGATCCGGTCAGTGGATGCCACCTGGCCAGCGGCTGCGGCGCCGCCGTTATCGGCCGGCTTGCCGCCCTGGCTTGAACAGGCGCTCAGTGCCACCAGGGGAACCACTGCTGCGACGACCGCCGCTTTGCGCCATGAGAATTTTGCCACCGTTATCTCCTTTGATGTCAGCTTCAGGTTTGCAGGACTCGTATCCGGAACACCTGCTACTCAGATCATGGTGACTGACCTCACACTTTGTCAATAGTTTGTCCTGACATTAGGATGTTTTAACGTAATATGGCTGTCGTGAAGGCCGACCCGGCCCCTTCCTTGACGGCCCTACCGCGGCTGCTATCATCAGAAAAAGGCAGTATGTCCTATCAAGAGAACATGAGCGGACATACGCTACCATCCGGCAGAGGAGCCGCAGACCCGCTCCCCCGGCCGGCCTTCAGCAGGCGTCTAGGAGAATCCAGTGGCGAACCAACTCAGTCTCAGCATCGATCGTTCGTCCCCCGTACCGCTTTACCATCAGGTGGTCCAAGGAATCGAGGCCGCCATCCACAGCGGCATCCTGGAACCCGGAAGCCGCTTGGACAACGAAATCGACCTCGCGGCACAGCTGAACCTATCCCGCCCCACCATGCGCAAAGCCATGGATGAACTGGTCCGGGCCGGGCTCCTGGTCCGGAAGCGTGGCGTAGGAACGCAGGTGGTTTCAAGCCAGGTCCGCCGGCCCCTGGAACTCTCCAGCCTCTATGACGACCTCAGCAACAACGGCAAAAAGCCCACCACGGACGTCCTGAGCTTCTCGCACATCGAAGCCGACGCGGCAACGCTGACCGCCCTGCAACTGCCGGCCGGTTCCAAGGTCTACCACTTCACCCGCCTGCGCAAAGTAGGTGGCAAGCCCCTGGCGCTCATGGAGAACTGGGTCCGCGACGACATCACCAGCATGGACGAGGCACAGCTTGCCAAGGAAGGCCTCTACGCGATCCTGCGCCGCGGCGGGGTCAACTTCCGGCTGGCCTCGCAACGGATCGGCGCGATGATCGCCAACGACTACCAGGCTCCCCTCCTCGAAGCCGAGGTGGGATCGGCGCTGGTCACCATGGAACGCACCGCGGTGGATGACACCGGACGCATGGTGGAAACCGGCCATCACGTCTACCGCGCAGACTCCTACAGCTTTGAAATGACACTCGTACAGCGCTAAACAAGGACACACACATGACCAACTGGGTATACCCGCTGGGAACAGCCACTGACGGTAAATGGGACATCTCCCTGGGAACCTCTGACTCCACCCTGGCCGTAGACGGCTGGGCCCACACGGGACTGAAGGTCGCGACGCTCGCCGCAGGTGCCGCCGTCGAGCTTCCCGCGGCTCCGGAGGAGCGCATCGTGGTGCCGCTGAGCGGATCCTTCACCGTAACGGTCGACGACGGCGAGTACAGCCTCGCGGGACGGCAGTCGGTTTTCCACGGGCCAAGTGACGTCCTGTACACGGGGATCGACAAGGCCGTCAGCATCAGCTCGAACGACGGCGGCAGGGTGGCCATTGCGACGGCGCCCGCCAAAGCCGGCTATCCCACCCGCCTGATCACGGCCAAGGAAACCCCGGTGGAGCTCCGCGGAGCAGGAAACTGCTCACGCCAGGTCCACAACTTTGGCACGCCGGCTGCGCTGGAAGCCGATCGGTTCATCGTGTGCGAGGTCATCACCCCCGCCGGTAACTGGTCCTCCTACCCTCCCCACAAGCACGATGAGGAGAAGGACGGCGAGACCAGCCTTGAGGAGATCTACTACTTTGAGACCCGCGTTGCCCCGGGGTCCCCTGTACCAGAGGACACGGATCCGATCGGCTACGCGCGCGTCTACGCCTCCGACGAGCGTCCCATCGACGTCTCTGCCGAGGTGCGCACCGGCGACGTCGTGCTGGTCCCGTATGGTTGGCACGGACCGGCCATGGCCGCCCCAGGCTACGACCTGTATTACCTGAACGTCATGGCGGGCCCCGGCCGCGTACGTGACTGGCTCATCAGCGACGACCCCCACCACGGCTGGATCCGCCAAACGTGGGAAGGCCAGGACACCGATCCGCGGCTCCCGTTCGGCGCGTAACCCACACAAAGAAGGCCGCCTGGATGTTCCAGGCGGCCTTCGCTGTATGCTTCTGAAGCCTTGCGCTAGGGTCGCGAACCGGCCTTGAAGAACTCTTCCAGTTCCTCAAGGCTCTTCCCCTTGGTTTCGGGCATGGCGCGTTTCACCCAGCCGATGGCCACCAGTTGGAGCGCAACGAACACCAGGAACGTCGCCGAGACGCCCATCCAGGCAACCATTTGCGGGAAAAAGAAGCCCACCAGGAAGTTGAACATCCAGAGCACGAAGACGCAGATACCCATTCCCACCCCACGCACGTGCAGCGGGAAGATCTCTGCCAGGGTCAACCAGGTGACCGTACCAATGCACGACTGCATGGAGGCCAGGAAGGTCACCATGAACAGCAGGACAAGGTACCCGCGCAGGGTTCCCTCCGGAACCGCGACGGAGATGATCGAAATGGCTGTGAGCGACACCGCGGTACCGGATAGCCCGGCAATGAGCATCGCCTTCCGGGGAAGCCTGGTCATCAACGACATACCCACGATCACGGCAACCACGGAAGTCACACCGTTGACCACATTTGCCAGGAGCGCGCCCTGGTCGCCGAAACCGGAGGACGACAGGATGGACGTGCCGTAGTACATGATGGCGTTGACGCCGCTGATCTGGTTGATGATGGCAAGGCCCAGTCCCACCACGAAGATCCTGCGGATCCACGGCACGGTCAGGTCCTTGAAGGTGCCCATCCGGGACTGGTAGTCCTCGCGCGCGGCGCGCTGGACGTCGTCGAACTCAGCCGATACGTCACCGGCGGCGCGGGTCCGCCGCAGGACGTCCATCACCTCGCTGAACCGGCCCGACGACGCCAGCCAGCGGGGACTCTCAGGCAGTACGAGCATCCCCATCCACAGGATGACGGCGGGCAAGGTAGCGATGACCAGCATCCAGCGCCACACGTGCATCTCTTCAGGGAACAGGTTCCCGAGCACCGCGTTGAACGTGAAAGCCAGGAACTGGCCCGTCACAATCATGAGTTCGTTTTGGGTGACGATCCTGCCTCTTTGAGCCGCAGGTGACATTTCGGCCAGGTAGACCGGCACGATCACCGAGGCACCGCCGACGGCGAGACCCAGGACAGTCCTGGCCAGCACCAGCAGCTCCGTGGTTGGCGCAAGGGAGCAGGCGACGGTGGCCACGGCGAAGATGACGGCCAGGCCCATGATGGTCCTGCGGCGGCCAAAGCGGTCGGACAAACGTCCGGCGCTGATGGCACCGAACGCCGCACCGAAGAGCAACATCGAAGTGACGAGGCCCTCGGTCAACGGCGTCAAGCCAAGGTCTTTCTGCATGAACGGCAAGGCACCATTGATCACACCGGTGTCATAGCCGAACAGCAGTCCGCCGAACGTGGAGAACAGCGCCACCTTGCGAAGGAACTTTTTGGGGTTGGCCGGCTTGCCGGTTTTCTTTGGGGTTACGGGGAGCGTACCAACCGTCATTTTGTCCTGGCGACGTAGTCGATCATTGTCTTGAGCTGGTACCGGGAGACGTCCTCGGCATTCTCGTCCTCCGCGAACACGGAAGAGACCATGACGGTGTTTTCCTTGTCCAGGAACCCGATTTCCTTCAGCCCGCCAAAGAACTCATCCCAGTTCACGTCCCCGTCGCCAATCTTCAGGTGCTGGTGGACGCGAACCGCGTTGCCCGGCGGATTGGTGATGTACCGCAAGCCGTGGGACGCGTGATGGTTCATGGTGTCGGAGACGTGGACCAGCCGCAGCTTGTCGCCTGCGGCCCGCATGATTTCCAGCGGCTTGTTGCCCATGTGGAAGGTGTGCGATGCCACGTACACCATGCCGATGTTGGGCGAGTTGATGCCGCGGATGACGCGCAGGGCGGCGAGGCCGTCCTCCACGAAGTCGTCCGGGTGCGGATCTATCAGGACGTCCATGCCCTCGCGCTCGATGATCGGCAGCAGTTCCTCCATGGAACGGTAGAACGCACGCTCGGACTCTTCTGCCTTCTCCGGGCGGCCGCTGAACTCTGTGTTCATGGTCTGAACGCCGAGGTCCACTGCGATCTGGATAGCCCGCTTCCAGTACCGGACGGCTGCCTCGCGTGCGTCTTCATCCGGGCCGGACCAGCGGAGGACAGGCAGGACAGAGGCGATCTCTACGCCGGCATCCTTGCACGCAGCTTTCAGCTTGCCTACCAGCTCGTCGTCGGCCTTGGGATGGTTGTAGAACGGGATGAGGTCCGCATGCGGGGTCATCTGCAGGTATTTGTAACCAAGGTCTGCCGCTACCCGGGGGAATTCGAGCAGGCCGTGGCTGTGGTGGAACGGTGTGGGGTCAAGGGCGATTTTCATGCTCAGTCCCCTACTTGTACAGGTCCGGCTTGGTGTTCAACTGGACCTTGACCTTTTCGCCCGACTTCTGCGCTTCGACACCAGCCTCGCAGCATGCTGCCGTGGCATAGCCGTCCCAAGCGGTAGGTCCGCCGATTTCGCCGCGGAGGGCGGCGTCCGCCCAAGCCTGCACCTCGACGTCGTACGCTGCTCCGAATCGTTCCTCAAAGCCTGGGGTGACATTGCCGCCCCACTTACCGGCTGCCTGGACGTAGGGGCCGTTGTCCCCGCCGATGCTCACGATGCCATCCTCGAAGGACGCCTGCGTGGCCACCTGGTAGCCGAACTTGGCGTTGACGTAGATTTCGACGTCGGCCAGCACACCGGATTCGGTTTCGAGCAGAACATGCTGGGGGTCGTGCTGGCCGTTGGGTGCGCTGCGGGTCGGTTTGCCCAGACGGACCTGGACGGAGGTGATTTCCTCACCGGTGAAGTAGCGGATGGCGTCGAACTCATGCACGACGGAGTCGTTGATCAGCATCTCGTTGGTGAAGCCCTCAGGCGTGGTGGGGTTGCGGTGCTGGTGGTGCAGCATCAACAACTCCCCCAATTCGCTGTTGCGGATGATGGCGCCCAGTGCCGAGTACTCGGCGTCGAAGCGGCGCATGAAGCCCACTTGGATGCGCTTGTGGCCCAGAGCCTGCTCAGCCTGGACAACTTTCCAGGCGCTTTCGGCGTCGGGGGTCAGCGGCTTCTCGCATAGGATCGGGAAATCCTTCTCCAATGCCTTGTACAGGATTTCCTCGTGGAGGAAGCCCGGAGTGGCGATCAGCACGGCATTCACGTCGCCATTGTTGAGCGCTTCGTCTGCGCTGGCGAGTGCCACGGCGCCGTCGATACCCTCGATGGCGGCCTGGGCCCTGGCGAGGTCGACGTCGACGACGGCGGCCACTTCAGCGCCGTGGATGCGGGTGCTGAGGCGCTTGATGTGGTCCGCACCCATGCGGCCTGCGCCGATGACGGCAACGCGGAGAGTCTTTGTCACTGTATCTGTCCTTCGTGAAGTTCTTCTGGGGTGCTACTGGACGCGGGTACGGGAACCGCAGGAAAGCAGGTAGTTGCGGGTGCGCTTGGCGATGGGCATCGGCACATCGAACGCTACCGGGTACATGTCCTGCTCCACGATGCCGAAGATGGGCCGGTTGAGCGCTTCGACTGCTTCGATGACTGCGCGCAGGTCCGGGAGGCCGTTCGGCGGCTCGGTCATGACGCCGGCCAGGTTGGCAGCCGCCCAGGTCATGTTCTTCTCGTTGACTTCGGCCAGGACCTGAGGGTTGATCTGCTTGAGGTGCAGGTAGCCGATGCGGTCCGGGTAGTTCTTGATTAGTTCCAGGCTGGAAGCTCCGCAGTATTCCGCGTGTCCTGTGTCCAGGCAGAGGTTCAAGTACTGCGGATCCGTGGCGGCCAGCAGGGTTTCGATGTCCTTTTGCGCGCCCACATGTGAATCCGCGTGGGAGTGGAACTGCTGGTGCAGGCCGAAGTCCTCCAGGAGGACTTTGCCCATCCGGTTGTGGCCGGCGAAGAGGTCCGCCCACTGCTCGTCCGTGAGTTCGCCGTTCTCCACAGCTTCGCCGGTGACGTCGTCGCGCCACATGGCGGGGATGACCACGATGTGTTCTCCACCCATGGCTGCGGTCAGTTCCGCGACCTTGCGGGCCGGCTCCCACGCTTCATCGTACTGGCCGGCACCGCGGTGGAAGGCCGTGAAGACGGTTCCTGCGGTGACCTGGAGGTCGCGCTGCTTGAGTTCTTCAGCCAAGCGTGTGGGGTCGTTCGGCAGGTAGCCGTACGGGCCAAGTTCGATCCACTTGTAGCCGGATTCGGCAACCTCATCCAGGAATCGTTCCCAGGGGGTCTGCTGGGGGTCATCCGCAAACCAGACTCCCCAGGAGTCCGGTGCGGTGCCAATGATGAGCTTGTTCTCGACGTCGGTCATGACAGCGTTGTCTTCCTTTGCGGCGGTGGGGACTTAGTTGGAGGGGAAGTTGTAGGAAGCGCCGGAGGCGTGGGTGGGTTCGGGCCAGCGGGACGTGATGACCTTGCCGCGGGTGTAGAAGGAGACGCCTTCGGGGCCGTAGATGTGCTTGTCGCCGAAGAGGGAATTCTTCCAGCCGCCGAAGGAGTGGTAGGCCACCGGCACGGGCAACGGGACGTTGATACCAACCATGCCCACGGTGACGGAGCGCTGGAACTTCCGCGCTGCTGCGCCGTTGGAGGTGAAGATGGCGGTGCCGTTGCCGTACGGGTTGGAGTTGATCAGGTTGATGCCGTCCTCGAGGGTATCGACGCGTACTACCACCAGGACGGGTCCGAAGATTTCCTCGGTATAGGCGGTCATCTCGGTTTTGACGTGGTCGATCACGGTGGGACCTACCCAGAAGCCGTCTTCGTGGCCCGGGACCACGAGGTCGCGGCCGTCCACTACCATCGCTGCACCGGCCTGCTCGGCTTCGGTGACGATCTTGACGATGCGTTCCTTGGAGGCCGGGGTGATGACCGGACCCATTTCAGCGTCGGGCTCGGTGCCGTTGTTGACCTTCACGGCCAGAGCCCGTTCTTCGACCTTTTTCACGATCAGGTCCGCGGCGTCCCCAACGGCGACGGCCACCGAGATGGCCATGCAACGTTCCCCTGCGGAGCCGAACGCGGCGGCGGCGAGGTGGTCGGCGGCGTTGTCCAGGTCAGCGTCCGGGAGCACGATTGCGTGGTTCTTTGCCCCACCCAATGCCTGGACGCGTTTGCCGTGCTTGGTGGCGGTTTCGTGGACGTACTGGGCGATCGGGGTGGAACCAACGAAGCTGATGCCATCCACGTCCGGGTGCGTCAACAGGCCGTCGACGGTCTCCTTGCCACCGTGCAGGACCTGGAACACGCCATCGGGCAGGCCGGCCTGCTTCCAGAGCTTGGCCAGGAGCATCGAAGCGGACGGGTCGCGCTCGGACGGCTTGAGGATAAAGGCGTTGCCGGTGGCGATGGCCATCGGCGCCATCCACAACGGAACCATGACCGGGAAGTTGAACGGCGTGATGCCGGCAACTACGCCCAGGGGTTCGCGGAAAGAGAAGACGTCGATCCCGGTGGACACCTGGTCCGAGTAGTCACCCTTGAGCAGGGTGGGGATACCGCAGGCGAACTCGATGACTTCGAGCCCGCGGCCGATTTCGCCCTTGGCATCGGAAAGCACCTTGCCGTGCTCGGCAGTGATGAGCTCTGCCAGCTCGTCCACGTGGGCTGCGACGAGTTCACGGAACTTGAACAAGACGGCGGTGCGCTTGGCCAGGGAAATGTCACCCCAGGTATCGGCTGCCTTGCGGGCCGCTGCGACCGTGGTGTTCAGGTCCGCCTCGTTGGCCAGGCGCAATTCAGCGGTGACCTGGCCGGTGGCCGGGTTGTACACCGGCTGGGTACGGTCGCCCTCGCCCGTGGTTTCAGCGCCGTTGATGAAGTGGTGGATGGTGGTCAGTGTGGTCGTCGTCGACATGTGCGGACTTCCTTGTGGTCTGTGGGATCTGTGTGTCTGGGATTCAGCCGAGCAGCTTGCGCTGGCGGCTCTTGTGGTCTGTGTACGTCTTGTAGGCCTGCTGGGTGGATTCCAGCTCGGAGACTGCCGAGACGGGGACGTCCCACCAGGACTCGGAGCTCGGGGCGTCCAACAAGGGATCGGACTCGACGTGGATCACGATCGGACCGGTCTCCGGAGCTGCCTTGGCTTCCTTGATCGCCGCACCGAGGGCTTCGATGACGTTGTCGCCCGGTTCGATGCGGATGACTTTCGCGCCCAGTGACTCGGCGTTCGTGGCGAGGTCGATGGGCAGGTGCTCCCCGGCGTCGAAGCTGTGCTGCTCCTTGTCCAGAACCCGGTACTGGGTACCAAAGCGCTGGGAACCGAGGGACTCGGACAGCGAACCGATGGACGCGTAGCCGTGGTTCTGGATGAGGACCACGATCAGTTTGATGCGTTCGGCGACGGCGGTAACCAGTTCGGTGTGCATCATCAGGTAGGAGCCGTCCCCCACCATGACCACCACATCCCTGTCGGGGCCACCGGCTGCCGCTTCGGCCAGCGCTGCTCGTTTGACGCCGAGGCCGCCGGGGATTTCGTAGCCCATGCAGGAGTACGCGTATTCCACGTGGTAGCCGAACGGGTCCCGGACGCGCCACATCTTATGCAGGTCACCGGGCAGCGACCCCGCGGCACAGATGACAACGTCGTGGTCGTCCATGGCCTTGTTGGTGGCGCCGATGATTTCGTTCTGGGCAGGCAACGGCGTGTAGCGGGTTTCGAAGGCTTCGTCCACGATCGCGTTCCAGCGTTTCTTCTCCGCCGCAACCTTCTCTTCCAAGTCCGCACCCACGCGGTAACCGCCCAAGGCCTGGTTGAGCTTCACCAGCGCCTTGCGGGCATCGGCGACGATCGGCAGCGTCGTGCCGTGCTTGTAGGCATCGATCGGCGCGACGTTGATGTTCACGAACTTTACGTCCGGGTTCTGGAACGCCGTACGGGATGCGGTGGTGAAGTCCTCGTAGCGCGTGCCGATCCCGATGATCAGGTCCGCTTCGGCAGCGATGGCGTTGGCCGCCGTCGTACCGGTTGAGCCGATGGCACCGAGGGAGAACTTGTGGTCCCAGGGCAGGACGCCGACGCCGGCCTGGGTGTTGCCCACCGGGATTCCCGTCAGCTCAGCGAACTTGGAAAGTTCGTCATTTGCGTAGGCGTACAGGACACCGCCGCCGGCAATGATCAGTGGGCGTTTCGCGGCGCGGATGGCCTCCACGGCACGGCGGATGTGATCGTCCTCCGCCTCGGGACGGCGGATCCGCCACTCACGTTCGGACAGGAACTCTTCGGGAACATCGAAAGCTTCGGCCTGGACGTCCTGCGGCAGGGAAATCGTCACCGCGCCCGTTTCGGCCGGATCAGTCAGGACCCGGAGGCCGTGGTGGAACGCGGAGAACAGCTGCTCCGGCCGGGAGACCCGGTCAAAGAACTTCGACAACGGCCGGAACGCGTCGTTCACCGTGATGTCGTAGGCGTACGGCAACTCCAACTGCTGCAGGACGGGGTCCGCAGCCCGTGTTGCAAAGGTGTCGCTGGGCAGCAACAGCACAGGCAAACGGTTGGTGGTGGCCAGCGCCGCGCCGGTCAGCAGGTTCGATGAGCCAGGACCAATGGAGGTGCTGATCGCGAACGTCTGGCGACGACGGGCGTGACGGGCGTAGCCCACGGCCTGGTGGACCTGGGCCTGCTCGTTGCGGCCCTGGTAGTAGGGCATGATCGCGGGATCCGCGGCCTGGTACTGCTTCAGGGCCTGGCCCACGCCGGCGACATTGCCGTGGCCGAAGATCCCGAACGTCCCCGGAATCAAGCGCTCACGGAACTGAACACCATCAACAGAGTCAACGGTGTACTGCTTGGACAGGAACTCCACCACGGCTTGCGCCACGGTCATCCGACGGGTTGCTGTTCCCACTGGTCTTACTCCGATACTTTCACTGGAATGCGGTCTGAGGAGGCATGGCCGTTTGCGTTGGCGGCGGCAGCGGGCGCCGGGGCGTTCAGCAGCGAGGCGGCCGTGGCTACGGCACCTGCCACGTCGCCGTCGTGCGGGTACAACAGCGTGCGCCCCACAGTGAGGCCCTGGACTCCGGGCAGTGCAAGGGCCGCCTGCCAGGAAGCGAAAACTTCATCCTGGCTGCCGTCCGGGTCCCCGCCCAAAAGAACGGTGGGCAAGGTGGTGGAGGCCATGACGCGCTCCATGTCCTTCACCACCGGAAGCTTCATCCAGGTGTAGGCGCTGGTGGATCCGAGACCTTCGGCGATGCCTACCGACTTGATCACGGCGTCCGCGCGGAGGTCGTTGCGGACCTTGCCGTTGGCGTCGCGGATGGAAAGGAACGGCTCCACCATGGCGATGAGTTTGCGCTCGGCCAGCGAATCAATGGCTTTGGCGGTGGCCTCAAGGGTGGCAACCGTATCCGGGTCGCCCAGGCAGATGCGGGTGAGCATCTTGCCGCCGTCAGCGCCCAGCGCCTCCAAGGCAGCTGCCGTGTGGCCGGTGAAGCGGTCGTCGAACTCGTTGACCAGGCCGGCCAGGCCGCCGCGATTCATGGAACCGAACACCAGCTTGCCTTCCAGGGCACCCAGGAGAAGGAGGTCATCCATGATGTCCGGTGACGCGAGGATCCCGTCCACGGCCGGGTTGGCCAGGGCGATCTGCAAGCGGTCAAGCAGGTCGCGCCGGTCAGCCATGGCCATCGGCTCGGAACCTACTGACAGGGCTCCCCGGGCAGGGTGGTCCGCTGCGACGATGAAGCTCTGCTGGCCGTACTTCAAGCCCGGATGCCGACGGCGGGTGGCAGCTGCGCGGGCGACGGCGTCCGGATCTTCGAGCCGGATCCGGCTCAGGTGCTCATAGCGGCGGGGATCATCGTTGGGGCTCAACGCACGGCTCCTTCGGTAAGGGTGGCACCCGGAATGGGGCGGCCGCGTTCGGCGAGCAGCGAGGTGACCTCGTCCGGCGTCGGCATCGCATCCGCGCACGAAACGCGGGAGGCGACGATCGCGCCCGAGGCGTTTGCGTAGTCCAGGACTTCGGACAAGGGCCAGCCGGACAGCAGGCCGTGGCAGAACGCGCCCCCGAAGGAGTCGCCGGCACCCAGGCCGTTGACGGTTTCCACCGGGACCGGCGCTGAGACCACACGCTCGCTGCGGGTCTTGGCCATCACGCCTTCAGCGCCAAGCTTCACGACGGCGATCTCGACACCGGCTGCCAACAGACGGTCCGCCTGCTCGTCGGGCGTCCCCTCGCCAACGGCTACGGCACATTCCTTGTCGTTGCCGATTGCCACCGTGGCGTACGGGAGGATCTTCGCGACCTCTCCACGCGCCTCTTCCTCGGAGTTCCAGAACATCGGCCGGTAGTCCAGGTCCAGGATGGTGAACTGGCCTTCCTTCAGGCTGGTCCGGGGGCGGGCCTGGTGTGCTGCGAGGTGTGCACTGCGGCTGGGCTCCTGGCACAGGCCGGTCACCGTGGACCAGAAAATCCTGGCTTCGCGGATCGCGTCCAGGTCGAGCTCTTCGGCCTGGATCTGCAGGTCCGGGGCCGTGGGAAAGCGGCCGTAGAAGTAGAGCGGGAATTCGTCTGTTGCGGGCTTGATGGCGCAGAACGTCACCGCCGTGGGGTATTGGGTCACGGGTGAAACGAACGAGTCATCCACGTTGAATTTGCGCAGTTCCCGGTGGAGGTATGTGCCGAATGCGTCGTCGCCGGTCCGCGTGATCACGCCAGTGCGACGTCCGTGCCGGGCAGCCGCCACAGCCACGTTGGAGGGCGAACCTCCGAGGTACTTGCCGAAGGACGTCACGTCCTCCAGGTCCACTCCGATGTCGTTCGGGTAGATATCAACGCTGATGCGCCCGATTGTGAGCAGTTCGTGGGTCACGATGATCGTTGACCTTTCTCTTGTGAACTCTGAACCTCTGAGCGCTGGGCCCCGATGCCTTGCCACCCCTCAGTGAGCGGGGCCACATGACTACTTTGCACCAGATTTCATGTCCTGTCAAAGGTTTGTACTGACATATTTACAACATGACACAGACTGCTTTTACTTGCGCGGAACGGCCAGTTCTCCGGTGACATACTGGCTGCGCCCGAAGCCGAAGGACCAGTCCCCCGCAGTGTTTTCGACGTAGCCCACAAAGACGTCCTCGCCACGGACCCCCACTGCCGCCAAGCGGCCCGCAATGGCTTCAAAGAGGGAGCTCTTGGCCATCTGGCTCCGACCTTCCTGGGTAAAGATCTGGATCATCACCACACCAGCAGTCCGCTCAAAGCCAAGCCCTGCATCCTGCGCCACGATCTGCCCCTGCGGATGCTCAGTGAGGATGTGGAAGTAGTCGCGCTCCGGAATTCCGTACTCACCCAGAATTGCGTCGTGGATGGCTCGGCTGAGAGCTGTCAACTCCTCCGCGGAGCGGCCCTGGTTCACGTCGATTCGCACAAGTGGCATTGCATTCCCTTCGAATAGTTTGTCCTAACATACTAACAAACTACTTCGAGCCTGGATACAGCAAAGGCCCGCCCGGGTACATTCGGACGGACCCCTGCCCCACTCTGCGAGGCCCACTCTGCGCCTCAAAACACCCGAAAAGCGCGCTCAACGGGCCCCACAACGGGCGCACCCACATTGCGAGGCCCACTCTGCGCCTCAAAACAACCGAATTGCGCGCTCAACAGGCCCCACAACAGGCCAATCCACATTGCGAGGCCCACTCTGCGCCAGAAATCCTCAGCAGGGCCCACAACGCCAGGGTTCCCTGGCCGAGCTTGCGAGGTTAGGGGGCGGTGGGGATGCTCAACGGGCCCCACAACGGGCGCACCCACTTTGCGAGGCCCACTCTGCGCCTCAGAACACCCGAAAAGCGCGCTCAACAGGCCCCACAACGGGCGCTTAAAGTACGACGGCGGCCCGTCACCTTTCCATCCGGAAGGTGACGGGCCGCCGTCGTCAGTCAGTCGTGAAGGCTAGAGCGTGGCGAAAACTTCGCGCAGCAGCTTGGCGGTCTCGGACGGCGTCTTGCCGACCTTCACGCCAGCAGCTTCGAGGGCTTCCTTCTTTGCCTGGGCGGTGCCTGCAGAGCCGGAAACGATGGCGCCTGCGTGGCCCATGGTCTTGCCCTCAGGAGCCGTGAAGCCAGCCACGTAGCCGACAACCGGCTTGGTGACGTTGGCCTTGATGAAGTCGGCTGCGCGCTCTTCAGCGTCGCCGCCGATTTCACCGATCATGACGATTGCCTTGGTCTCGGGGTCAGCCTCGAACGCAGCCAGGGCGTCGATGTGCGTGGTGCCGATGATGGGGTCGCCACCGATGCCGATAGCGGTGGAGAAGCCGAGGTCGCGGAGTTCGTACATCATCTGGTAGGTCAAGGTACCGGACTTGGAGACCAGGCCGATAGGGCCCTTGCCCGTGATGTTCGCCGGGGTGATGCCAACCAGTGCTTCACCGGGGGTGATGATGCCGGGGCAGTTCGGTCCGATGATGCGGGTAACCTGCTTGCCGTCAGCGTCCACCTTGGACTGGGCCAGGGCCCAGAATTCGGCGGAGTCCTGGACCGGAACACCTTCGGTGATGACAACAACGAGGCCGATGCCGGCTTCGATGGCTTCAACCACTGCGTCCTTGGTGAATGCCGGCGGTACGAAGACGATGGAAACGTCCGCGCCGGTTTCAGCCATGGCTTCCTTGACGGTGCCGAAGACGTTGATTTCCTTGTCGCCGTGCAGGACCGTGGTGCCGGCCTTGCGGGCGTTGACGCCACCAACAATGTTGGTGCCGGCTTTGAGCATCAGTGCGGTGTGCTTGGTGCCCTCGCCGCCGGTGATGCCCTGAACGATGACCTTGGAGTCTTTGTTGAGGTAGATAGACATTCTCGGGTCCCTTACTTAGCTGCGTTGGCGAGCTCGGCGGCCTTGTCGGCGCCCTCGTCCATGGTGGCGGCCAGGGTAACCAGCGGGTGGTTGGCCTCGGTCAGGATGCGGCGGCCTTCCTCGACGTTGTTGCCGTCGAGGCGAACTACCAGCGGCTTGTTCGCGGAGGTACCGAGCTCGGCCAGTGCACCAACGATGCCCTTGGCAACAGCGTCACAAGCGGTGATGCCGCCGAAGACGTTCACGAACACGCTCTTGACCTGGGAGTCGCCCAGGATGACGTCCAGGCCATTGGCCATGACCTCGGCAGAAGCTCCACCGCCGATGTCCAGGAAGTTTGCCGGCTTCACGTTGCCGTGGTTTTCGCCTGCGTAAGCAACGACGTCCAGGGTGGACATCACAAGACCGGCGCCGTTGCCGATGATGCCTACTTCGCCGTCGAGCTTGACGTAGTTGAGGTCCTGCGCCTTTGCCTTGGCCTCCAGCGGGTCAGCTGCGTCCTTGTCTTCCAGCGTGGCGTGGTGCACGTGGCGGAAGCCAGCGTTCTCGTCCAAGGAGACCTTGCCGTCAAGGGCAACGATGTCGCCAGCGCCGGTACGGACCAACGGGTTGACCTCAACCAGGGTTGCGTCTTCCTTCTTGAAGACGTCCCAGAGCTTCAGAATGACATCGGCCACTTTGCCGCGCAGTTCTTCAGCGAAACCTGCTTCGGCGACGATTTCGTCGGCCTTTGCCTGGTCGATGCCTACAGCAGGGTCGATCGCGATCTTGGCAAGTGCCTCGGGACGCTCGACAGCAAGCTGCTCGATTTCCATGCCGCCCTCAACCGAGCACATGGCCAGGTAGTTGCGGTTGGCCCGGTCCAGGAGGACCGAGAAGTAGAATTCCTCGGCGATGTCAGCACCCTGCGCGATCATCACCTTGTTGACGGTGTGGCCCTTGATGTCCATGCCCAGGATGTTGGTGGCGTGCTCAAGCGCCTCTTCGGCAGTCTTGGCAACCTTGACGCCGCCAGCCTTGCCGCGGCCACCAACCTTAACCTGTGCCTTGACGACAGTTACGCCGCCGATCTTCTCGGCAGCTGCCTTTGCTTCTTCAGGAGTGTGCGCCACGATGCCGGCGAGCACGGGTACACCGTGCGCTTCGAACATATCGCGCGCCTGATATTCAAACAGGTCCACGGTTTAGTGTCCTTCTACGTCGAAGTAGTTTTCTGTTCAGCCGGGAACCGCGATGACCGCGATAGCCAGCTGCGGAGAGTACGCGGTCAACAACCGGATTGAAGCCGGTCACATTGCGTAAGGTCCTCTCGGAACTTTAGCCCTTTAGGGAGTCCCGCCAGCTACACACTACCCGTTAAGTGAGTAACCTTACACTTCTATCGGATGTAGAAAAACCGCATAAAGTAGCGGTTTTTGGGCTGGCTGGGGCCAGCTACGGCGTGTGTTTCAGGGTCCCGCGGACCGTTTTGCCGCCGTCGGAAATCAGCTGGTACCCATCCCTGGTTACGAAGAACGCCACGCCCCCGGAGACGTTTCCGCAGGCGACCCCGCTGTTGTAGGCCGAGCACCGAAGACCGTTGCGCTCGATATTTTGCCCGTCAGCCAGTTCGCGCAGCTTGGAAATGGGTCCGTTGCGGCTTCCTTTGGGACCGAACTCGGACTCCATTTGTGTTACGCCGGAACGGCACGCGCCATAGACCGCCTTGTCCGGGGACAGCAGCACTGTCCCGCCAAGGTAGCCCAGGCCGGTCCCGGCGCAGTCGTCGGCGATGTCCGCAACATCAGGCTTGCCGTATTTGGCCAACTCACAATGCACCACCGGGACTACGGCGAACTTGTTGTTCGCCGCGTCCGAGTAGGTATTGGGCTCATAGGGCAGGTTGAGGTGCCCGCCGCGGGAGGATGTCATGGCACAGACGATGTTCCGGTCAGCGGTGACGAAGGCGGTCACGTCCTCGCCCGCGGACAAGGTGGTCTGCTCCGTGACCGGGACCTGCTGGAGCTGCTCCAGCGGCGGCAACGGAGCCGGCGGAACGTAGTCCGGGTCCTTGGTGGCAAAGGAACAGCCCGAGGCCAGAACCACCATCAAAGCGGCAAGAATCCCCCATACAGTCCGTCGCATGCCACCTATTATGCCGTGCAGGCCCTAGGCGTCGATTTTGGTCAGGGGCGCGTAACGCAACAGCAGGCGCTTCTCGCCGACGTCGAACTTCACCTTGGCAACGGTCTTGTCCCCCGCGCCCTCAACACCGAGAACCACGCCGTTGCCGAAGCTTGTGTGGTTGACCTTGTCCCCCACCACCACGGAAATGACTTCCTTCTGTGGCTGCACCCGGTTGCGGGCGACGGCGGCAGGGACGTCGGCGTCGAAACCTGCGGTGGGGCTGGCTGCGGCTCCCCGGGAAGTGCCCGCGCCCCAGAACGAACCACCGTAACGGTTGGAGCCGATAGGGGCGCTTCCCCAGCCACCGGCCTGGCGGCTCATCCCTTCACGCTTCCACTCCACCAGCTCGGAGGGAATCTCCTCGAGGAACTGGCTGGCAGGGTTGTACTGGCTCTGGCCCCACATGCTCCGGACCTCGGAGCGCGTGACGTAGAGCCGCTTGCGGGCACGCGTCAGTCCGACGTATGCCAGGCGGCGTTCTTCGGCCAGTTCCTTGGGATCGGTGGCCGAGCGCTGGTGCGGGAAGATCCCGTGTTCCATGCCTGTCAGGAACACCACCGGGAATTCCAGTCCCTTGGCCGTATGCAACGTCATCAGCGTCACCACGCCCATGCGCTTGGCCTCTGCCACTGCGGCGTCGATGTCTGCGCCCGGGGCATCCGGGATCTGGTCGGCATCGGCCACCAGGGAGACCTGTTCGAGGAACTCGCCGAGTGTGCCTTCGGGGTTGTCGCGTTCGTATTCACGGACCACGGCCACCAGCTCAGCAAGGTTTTCCACCCGGGACTCATCCTGGGGGTCGTTGCTTGCTCGCAGGCCGGCGAGGTAACCGGTCTGTTCCAGCACCGCTTCCAGGGCTGCCGCAGCACCCGAGCCCGAGGCAACTTCGGCGAGGTCATCCAGCAGTTTCACGAATCCGAGCACCGCGTTCACCGAGCGCGTGGCCATTCCCGGAGCTTGGTCCGCCCGGCGTGCGGCCGCCATGAAGGACGTCCGTTCCCGCTCCGCCAAAGCCGCAACAGCGCCCTCCGCACGGTCACCGATCCCCCGCTTGGGTTCGTTCAGTACGCGGCGGAGGTTGACGTCGTCGTCCGGGTTCACCAGGACGCGCAGGTAAGCCAGGGCGTCCTTGATTTCCTTGCGCTCATAGAAGCGCGTGCCGCCCACAACCTTGTACGGCAGGCCCACTCTGACCAGGACGTCTTCGATGGACCGTGACTGTGCGTTGGTCCGGTAGAAGATGGCGACGTCGCCCGGGCGCAGCCCGTCCTCGTCCTGCAGGCGGTCGATTTCCTTGGCTATGAACTGGGCTTCGTCGTGCTCGTTCTCGCCCACGTAGCCAACGATCTTTTCGCCGTCGCCCTCCGCAGTCCACAAGCGCTTCTCCTGGCGGTTGGGGTTGCGTGAGATCACCGAGTTGGCGGCGCTGAGGATGTTCTGGGTGGAGCGGTAGTTCTGTTCAAGCTTGATGGTCCGGGCATTGGGGTAGTCCGCTTCGAATTCCACGATGTTGCGGATGTCCGCGCCACGGAAGGCGTAGATGGACTGATCGGAATCGCCCACTACAGTCAGTTCGCTCGGTTCAACCCCGCTATCGCTTCCCAGGCCCACAATCTCCCGGACCAGCGCGTACTGGGCGTGGTTGGTGTCCTGGTACTCGTCCACCAGTACGTGCCGGAAACGCCGCCGGTAGGACTCTGCGAGCGCCGGGAAGGCCCGGAACATGTAGACGGTCTCGGCAATGAGGTCGTCGAAGTCCATGGCGTTGGCCTGGCGCAGCCTTTGGGCGTAGCCCTTGAAGACCTCTGCCACGGCCTGCTCAAAGGGGTCGTTGTGGTTGGCCGAGGAAATGAAGGAGTCGGCGTCGATCAGCTCATTTTTCAGGGCCGAGATCTTGTGTTGGATGGCTTTTGGCGGGAACTTCTTGGGATCCAGGTCCAGGTTCTTGGACACCAGTGTGATCAGGCGCAGCGAATCCGCGGAGTCGTAGATGGAGAAGTTCGAGTTGAGGCCGACGTTCGCGGCTTCCCTGCGCAGGATGCGCACGCAGGAGGAGTGGAACGTGGAGATCCACATGGCCTTGGCACGGGCACCTACCAATGCCTCGATGCGTTCCCGCATTTCTGCTGCGGCTTTGTTGGTGAACGTGATGGCCAGGATCTCGCCGTGGTGGGCGCGCTTAGTGGCGATGAGGTAGGCGATGCGGTTACTCAGGACGCGGGTCTTGCCCGAACCGGCGCCGGCGACGATCAGCAAGGGGCTCCCGGCGTGCTTGACCGCTTCTTCCTGCTGCGGGTTCAACCCTTGAAGGAGCGCATTCGCGGACGGCAGGCCGGACGCACCGCTGTTGCTCCACCCTCCCGAGGCAGGCCCGTCGGAAGAGCCCGATGAGCCGCCGTTGCCCTCCTGCAGTCGGGCGCCACCCAGGCCTCCACCGGAGCCGGAAAGCTCCGGGGCAGCCTTGGCTGCGGCTTTGGTGCCTGCTTTGAAGGGGCCATCTGCGTAGGGGTCGAACAACATATCCATGGTGCCTACCAGTCTAGGCGGTGCCCCTGACAGTCAGCCGCGCGTTGTCCACACACCCTGGTTCCAGGCCTTCGAACACTAGTGGTCCGGGTCCTCCACCAGCCAGCCTCCTGCAACCAGCCTGTCCCTGAGTGCGAGCCTGGTCAGTGGTTCGGGACCGTCCTGGAACTTGCGTCGCACCGAAGCCAGGTGCTTCTTCACCCCATCGACGGAGATCCCCAGGACGTTGGCCGTCTCGGCAAGGGTTCCCGCGGTTCCGCCCAGATAGAGGGACACCACCTGGTGTTCCCGGGCCGACAACACCGGCCCGGACCGTTCGGAATCCAGTGCCGCCGCGACTTCCGCCGTAATGTAAGGCTCTCCCAGCGCTGCGTTGCGGATCGCACTTTCCACCACCCCGGCCGCCACGGTCTTGGGAATGTACGCCAGGGCGCCCGCCGCTATGGCCTGCCTCATGACAGCTGGATCCAGGACTGAGCTGCAGACCACCACTTGGGGTCCGGCGGACAGGATTGCCTGGATTTTTGCGCGCAGCGGCACATGGTCGCCCAGCAGGACGTCCAGGACCACGACATCCGAGAGGGCTCCGATGTGGGCGGCAGCTTCGGCCCAGGAAGCGAACTTTCCCACAACCCGGATCCCTGGGGCATTGGCTTGGATCCACTGGGCGAGGCCCTCCCGCAGGACCGCGTGGTCTTCGACGATGTCCACTTCGATGGTGGGTCGGGATAGTGGGTAGCGCAGCATTTCAGACCTCCCCACATATGATTCTGCCTAAGTCGTCACCATATTAGGTGACACGTTTCGGGGGAGACATTCATGGGGGCATGGATCGACCGACCGGTGGCCAGCCGGGAGGCTCTGGGTAGTTCGGATTTATTGGCCCGCGGCGGGGCCGTGGTCAGCTTCGTTTTCGTCGCGGCCGCATGGATCTACGCCGGGCCGGTCAGCGACGGGCCCGCTTGGCGAAGCCCCGCCACCACCGCTGTTGTGGTTGTCCTCGTCGCCTGCCTTGCTGCGATGCTCCGCACCGATGCGTGGCCCGTCCGGCTTGTCACCGTCCTGGCCCTGATCACTTTGTCCGAGCTTCTGACCGGGGTCACGTTCCGGCAGGACTCCGACTCCCTGCTCCTGGCACATTCGGTTCTTCTGGCTACAAGCTCTGTCCTGGTCCTGGCGTTACGGAACACGTGGCGCTCCGTTCTGTTTACCGCGTTCCTCGGTCTGTTGGTATTCGGGCACAGCTACGCTGTGTCCGTGATCCACCGCTTGGGCCCCACCACCGCGTTGACGGTCCTGGGCGCCTGGTTCGTCATGCTCGTCATCCGCCATTCAGCACCAAAGGCAGTGGCCATCCACTGCGATGACCAGGCGATCCGGCAGGAATCCGCCACGGCCCAGGCCCAGGCACGGGATGCGGCCGACGCCGCCATGGCCCAGGCCAGGCTCCTCCACGACACGACCCTGAGGACGCTGACAGTGCTCGCCCGCGGCGGGGCCGGGGCCGATCCTGACGAGTTACGTGCCCTGCTGGCCTCCGCCACGCACGACGCCGGCGGGCCGGTTGCCGGGCCAACCCCACCTAACGCCGCAGTCGCCCCAGCAGTGCGGGGCGACGGCGGGCCGCGCACCCAGGCGGGGATGGCCGTCGTCGAACCTTCCGGGGTTCCCGAACTGGCCGAGGTGCTGAGGGACCGGGCCGCCCGCCAAAGCGGCAAGCTTTTCACGGTCGAGGTCTATGGCGAGGCTGGCGCGTTGCCGGAGAACCTGCAGAGCGCTCTCGTTGACGCGGCAGAAGAGTGCATGGTCAACGCTGCCCGGCATGCCGGCACCGACCACGTCGATGTCCTCGTCTCCCGGTCCGGTTCATCGGTGTCGGTACTGATCAGCGACGCGGGCTCCGGCTTCAACGCAGAAGCCGTGCCGGCGGAGCGTTTCGGCCTACGGCAGTCGGTGCTGCAGCGCATGAACGACGTCGGCGGACATGCCAGGGTGTTGTCCGCCGCCGGCCGCGGCACCACCGTGGTCCTGGACGTGGACGCACCATGAAACGCGGACCCGGCATGAAGGCGGAACATCCGTACATTTCGGGCAAAGCCGGTCCTTTGTTCCTGTCCCGCAGCATCCTCTTGGCCGGGACTCTGACCGTTTGGTCGATCTCCTTTATCACCTCCGCCAACTCCCTGGACGGAAGCAACCGGGACATCATGAGACTAGGCGCACAAGCCTTCGACCTGCTGGGATTCACTCTTGCGATGTTCGCTTCGGATCCAAAGACCAGGGCATCGCGTTTGCCCTGGCTGCGCTTAGGCTGGCTCGGCACGTCCATCGCCTCCGGTCTTGCCACGGCGAGTACGGTCACCGCGGACTCCGGCTACGCCGCGTTGGCGTTCAACGTCCTCATGGGGGCGGCCCTGGTTTTTCTGTTGAGCATGCGATGGGACCTGATGGGTTTCCTGTTCCTGGTGGGAGTCAACGCGGTCCTCAGCGCCGTCTATTACGCTACGACGCCCCGTTTTGGGTCCGGTGAAGGGCTCCTCATCTTCTTTATCACCCTCATTCCGGGCCTTCTGGGAGCCTTGGCGGTCATCGGTATCCAAAGCCGGATGGAACTGGCCGTGTCCCGGCAAGGCGACGCATTACCAGCTCCGCAGGAACCACGCGCTGATCCGATCGGCGACTCGCCGTCCGATCTGTTCTCGCCGTCCGATCTGCTGGCACAGACGCACCACCAAATCCAGGAGCTGTTCGCCAAGGTGGCCAGGAACCAACAGCTTGCCCTGGATCCAACAGTGGCCGAAGAAGCGCAGGCTTTGGCCTCACAACTCAGGGGGCAGTTGATGCTGCTGCAATCGGGCACGTGGCTCGTCGCCGCGTTGCGCCTGGCCCGGATGGAATCCACGGTGGCTGTGGCGGCCCAGCCGGACCTTGCGGAGCGCATCCCCCACGCGCAGCGTTCGGCGGTCCTGGCAGTGACCATGCTCCTGGCTACCCCGGTCGGGGGCGCGGATGGCGGTGGCACCCCGGCAGCGGGCGCGGACGGCGCTGGCAAGCTCCAGGTCTTTCTTGAACCCGACATGGAAGACCGCATCCTCATCACGTGGAGGGTGCGCAACCTCAATCCCAGCCGCTGCACCCCGGCTCTGTGGAGCGAATTGGAAACCCTGGGAGACACCCGAGTCCAAAGGGATCCTGGCGGTGCCAGCATCCTTGTCCACATGAAAGCGCCCCGGCTGTGGTGACGCGGGTACTGGTGGTGGACCGCCACCAAATGATGATCGACACACTGGATGCCTGGCTTCGTTGCAACGCGCCGGACTTGATGATCAAGGCAAGTTCCACCGCCCTTCTGCCCAGCGAGCAGGGCAGTGGCTGGGCCGCGGAAGAGATCGAGGTTGCTGTGCTGGGCACCTTGGACAGCCAGGAGGACCTGCTACCGGCCGTGCGCCATTTGGTACGGGCGGGCCTTCGCGTCGTCGTCCTTGCCACTGTGCTGGACGGATGGGACGCGGGGGCGGCCTGTACCGCTGGGGCCCTTGGGTATGTCCCAAAGGCCGCGGGGCCCCAGCATATAGAGCACGCCATCCGTGCCGTGGCCGCCGGGAAGCTTTATGTGCCCCCGGAAGTCGCGGCGGTCATGGTGGACACGGCACCGGAACGGATCAAGCTGTCGCTTCGTGAACAACGCCTCGCCGAACTTTACCTGGGCAGCGACGCCTTGCCTGTGCGTGGGGTGGCTGATGCCATGGGCATCAGCGAACAAACCGTCAAGGCCCACCTGCATCGGATCAGGCAGCGGTATGCGGCCGCCGGGATCAGGCTCAGCAACGTGATCAGCCTGCGGAATCAGCTAAGCGCTGACGGCTGGATCACGTAATCCGGGCGTGGCCTGGGAAGCCGTTTGCTGCTGTCCCCGCTCCGGCCCGGATGCGAGGATGCTGATCAGTGCAACCAGCAACGGGACACACAAAGCCGCGTGGAAACCTGAGAGCAGTAGCTGCCGATAGATCTCGGGCTGCCCGGACCACAGCACCACCACCCAGAACTGCAGCCACCCTGCCACGACCACCACCACCGCCAGGCGTCCTACGGCGGCCTTCTTGCGGAAGGCCACGGCGAGTCCAAGGAGCAGCGTCAGCAGCTGCATTGCCACCAAAGCAACGGGCGCCGCCTTCAGTGCCGTCAACAGGCCCAAGACAACCGGGAAGCGGTGGTCCTTCGCGAACGGCTCGTGGCCCTGTCCCTCCATGAACGAACCGACGTAGCCCAGTTCAGGCGTCAGCATGGCGGTAATCCCGCGTTCGCCCATCCCAATCAGCCGTTCAGGGTGGGTGAGGTAGAAAGCTGCAAGTTTGCCGGCGCCCATCTCTTCCTGGAACTCGTGGAATTTCGGGTTCAAGGCAGCCGACCTCGACGACGCCACGGTAGTGCCACTCGCGGCAACAAATCCCGGATCAAGGCCCAACCACTTCAGGTCCTCCTCCGGGGTGGGGCTGTGGGGCAGCAGTTCAGCGAAGACCGCGTTGTAGATGTTCAGGTCTGCGGTGCGCTTCGGTTGCACCGCCATGAAGGCCACGGTGAAGGCTGCAATGGCCATGATCGCCAACAGCGGCATCGCGAACCGACGCCATCGGCTTCCTTCCGGCGCGCGGCGGCCTGAACGCCGCGTGCTCCCCTGCGGCAACCACAACAATGCCAACGCCAGCACAGGCAGCCACGACACCATCTCGGGTTTGGCCGCGATGGTGAATACGCCGGCACCGACCACCGGCAGGATGGTCACCCACCGGCTCCGGGCACCGTTCCAGTAGTTCAACAGGGCCACCAACAACCCCAGCGTTCCCAGGAAAGCCGCGGGTTCGGGGTAGGGAGAGATGAAAAAATCAGCAAAAACGCCGTCGGCCATCACCACGGTCACCAAGGCGGCGATGAGGACCCGGAAGCTGGCACGGCCCGGGAGCACAGCAACCAGCGCGGCGATCAACAGGCCGAAAACCAGGCAGCAGACGATGCCCGCTGCGCGCATATCCAGACCGCCACCCCAACCAAAGAGCGGGGTAAGCAGCTTCCCCAACCACAGGAAGGCAAGCTGGGACGAGTACACCGGCTCACCGGATCCGGCGGCACCGCACGCCTCACCCACCAGCGGGTGGGGTGTCCAGCTGGGGTAGATGAACCGCGTGAAATCTGCGTAGTCCCAGGGCCGGACGTTGCTTACGCCCAGGGAACAGACCAGGCCATTGCCATCTCCTTGGTCGGCCACCCCCACCGGACCCGGCACAAACAGCCGCACCAGCATCGCAATGGCGGACACCAGCCCAGCAACGAGGGCAGGGGTACGGACTCCCCCCAGGGTCAATTCTCCAGGACCGAACGTCCGCGCGAGGAACCTACCTGCCAGACGCAGGGCACCCTGCCGTGGTCCCCCGCCGGACCGCACGGGAACAGGAGCGAACTCCCCAGCGTCCTCGGTCGTGGCTGATTTCCCAACCGTCGTCTCAACCATTCGCTGCCTCCGCACTCACAGAGCCGGCAACGGGTGCAAGGGTCCCGGTCCAGCGTTCCGGACCCGCTGACTGCCGCGGTGCCACGCCGCAACGGACAGCCCGCGCACCGCCGTCGACGCGCACTATCGGCCGAACTTCCACATCTGCGGGGAGAACATCCACGTTCAGGAAATCGAGCACAAAGGGAAGGCAGCGTTCCTGCTGCGCCGCCAAAGGCACCAGCGAAGCGTCCTGCCCGAACCAAGCACTGACATCCTCGGTAGTGTGCGGCTCGGAACAGGGGGTGTCAGTACCTTCGGAACCCAGCACGCCGTCTGTGATTTCCTGGGTGTAGCAAAGCCGGATCGGGGCGGATTCCGGCCCAGCCAGGGCGTCCTTGAGATCGGCCTTGGTCTCCCTGGGCGCCAGGTCAGCGGTGGTGGTCAGGACGTCGCAGCGGACGGTCCGGCTCCCGGCCGACCAGGCAGCGCGGGTGGGATAGTACCCGGTGATGGCCATCCCGGTGGTGGCGTCGCGCTCGGCGCCGCCAAGGTACCGGCGCAGTTCCGTGGCCGGGCATAAACGGGCAGTGAGGTTCTGGAGTTGCTCGTGGAGCGGACGCTCCGCTTGTCCGGACAGCGGCTGAGGCACCGTAGCCACCAGGAATGTCTGGGTGGTGTGCGGCTCGGAACAGGCAACCGCCGGACCCGTATGGCTGCTGGCACCATACTCTTCCGGTGTGGAAATGAGGTAGCACTGGCCCACGCGGACTGCGTTGTCCCCGGAGACCGCACCAACCTCCGCATCGGTAGCGGGACCAGCACCGCAGCCGGTCACGATCAAAGCCACAGCGATGGCGAGCGCCGGGAGCACGGGCGGCAGTTCATGACGCACGCCGGCCCCTCCTCTTGGCAACGGAGCGGTCCTTGCGGACGACGGCGGCGCGCACCAGGACGATGATGGCGGCCACGAAGCCGAAAATCACCACGAACGAACCCAGGAAGTGGTGCATGAGGTCAAAGCCCTGCTGTCCCCAGCTCTGTTGGGCTGCGGCAATCATGAAATACCGGGTTGCGTTGCTCAGGCAGACGATAGCCAGGGCGATCAGGGCGGCAGGCATGAGCCGCGACACAGGAATCCGCCCCATCAGGAACAGGACCCCCGCCAACGCGGCGATAGGTGTGAGGAGGACCGCGCTGGAGCACAGTCCGGTGACCATGAGGGCGTAGGGCTGGCCTGCCCCCACGTTGTGGAAGATGATGTCGTCCACGCTGTAGGACGCCCCGCCCAGGATCCCATCGAAAACCGCAGCCATCAGCCATGCTTCCGCTGCCCTGATGTGGTCCTGCTGCAGCATGGCCACCGTGGCGGCGGCCAGGAACAGCAACCCGAGCACGCCTCCGCCGCGGGCCTTCTGCACGGGGATGGCCCGCGGCCCCCGGGGAACGTTGATGTCGCTGAGGTTGGCGCTCGCAGCCACTAGGCTTCCTTCGCTAGTAGTTTGACGTCGGCTTCATGGTTGCGGCGTGTTTTCGCCCACCCTTGGCGGCCGGTGATGAGGCGGTACGTGGCCCTCAGCACGGTGACGTAGTTCTGGTACATGTAAAGCCAATAGCCAAGGCCCCACGCGATACCCGTCATGAAGTTCTTCTCCGGAGCGACGTGCCGCCTGTACACGAGCCCCCAGAGGGCGAAAGGCAGGACGCCCGTCGCGATGATCAAGGGAATGATGAACCACGCGGCCGAGATCCACGCAACGAAGCTGCCCATGGTCAGGGCGCCCTGCGCCACCATGGTGACGAACAGCGTGGGCCAGAGCACCAGCCCGATGATCTGGATGAAGGGCTGAATGAGGAAGTAGCTGGATTCGATGGCGCCAACGTTACTGAAGTACGGCGACTCGAAGATCCGTTTCAGGTAGGTGCTGCACTGCATGCCGCCGTGGCACCAGCGCGTCCGTTGCGTCAGGAGCCGGCGCAGGTCCGGCAAAGCTTCCTGGGCAACATGCGTGTCGTGCATGTAGACCGTCTTGTAGCCGCCCAGCATGATGTGGATGGCCAGTTCGTAGTCCTCCAGCAATGCCCCATGCCACGGTTGGCCCGAGGTCCTGGCGATCGCGTCGAGAGCAGACAGCCGGGTGAATTGGCCGTTGCCACCCAGGCCGACCGTCAGCGTGTGCCGCCTCAGGGACTGCATGGCCGCGATGGTGGTCCTGAATTCCATGTCCTGCATCAGGACCAGGTAGCGGCCGAACGAGCGCTTGATCCGTTCCCGGCCTGCGCCGCCCTGACGATCGGGATCGTCCAGGTTGGACATCCAGACCGCTGTCTGTGCGGCACCTACTTCGGGGTCGCCGAACGCAAGCGGACCGGCCGCCTGCCGGAAGGCGTTGTCAGCAAGGTGGCCATCGGCGTCGACCACCAGGACGATCACCGAAGAACGGTCGACGCCGGCGGGCAGCCAGGAATCCAGGGTGCGGTATGCGGCGTTGAGGGCGTCGCCCTTGCCGGTGCGGGCGAGCGGACGCCGGCGGCGGACCAGGTGGATCATGTCGTCGTGGCGGGACGCCGCGCTGACGAGTTCCGCGGTCGCGTCGTCGCTGTCGTCGTCGACAACCCAGACGTGGGCTTGCGGGAATTGCGCCCTGAGCAGTTCAAGGGTCTTGCCGATCACCACTTCCTCGTCACGGCAAGGAATGAAGACGTGCCAGGAGAAGGTGCCGGGATCGCCTTCGGGATCAGGCTTTCGCCGCAGGAACGGGACCAGGATCACCAGGATGTACGACAGAAAAACCACCAGCAGCACAAAAGCCAATGCTTGGGCGGATTCGAGTACCGACATGTATTTCCGATGCTTAGGGCTTGGCCGATCGGCCGGGATGGGAGGTAAGGGTGGCGGGACGGCCCTTGCAGGAGCCGTCCCGCCGGTAGTGCTACGGGTTGGGGCCCGTATCCCGCTTCGCAGCCTTGAGCCTGCTGTTACGCAGGACCACGAAGCCGGTAATCAGCAGTGCGACACCCACCAGGATGACCCAGCCGAGGGTTGGGGCACCGGTAGCAGCGAGGGCGGTGCCCCCGGCTGCCGTGCCGCCTGCAGTCCAGTTATGGCCGTACATAAGGCGTTCTCCTTTCGCTGGTGCTTGATGCGCTCACGGCGATCAGGCAGCAGCTACCGCAGTCTGGCGGCGCGAGCGAACGAACAGCCAGGTGAGCAGTGCCAGGAGTGCCACGCCACCGCTGATGGCCATGGTGTCGGTGTTGACCAGCGGGATGGCCGCCGCGTCCAGGTTCGGACCAACTGTGGCGCTGGCGAGGTTTACAGTGGCGATGGAGCCACCGGCAACACCGACCTGCAAGGCGCGCTGGGTGAAGGCGCCCGAGGGTGCTGTTTCCTGGATGTTGACCTTGGCCGAAACCAAGGCCGTCAACGCGTCGCCCAACGGAGTAACCAGACTGGTGCTCAGGCCACCTACCAACCCGTTGACTGCCGTTTCCAGGGTGGTGACTGCCAGCAAGGCAGTGGTCTTGGCGACGTTCGGCAATCCAAGCGGCGGAAGAGTGTCGGGCAGTGCCTGAACAGCCGCGCGGGTGCTGGACAAGGTAGTTGCCAGGATGCTCTGGATCTTGGTGGACACTGCCGCGGGCAGGAAGGAGACCAGATCGGTACCGGCCGGCAGCGAGTTCAGGTCTGCGACACCCGCCGCGGCCAACAGGTCAGCCTCGGTGATCTGGATGACGCCGCTGGCGAGCGGGTTGGTGATGGGCAGGCCAACAGCGGACAAAGCCACGTTGGCGGTGTTCAGCAACGGAGTGAGTGCTGTGGAGACGCCCCCCACCAGCGTGCCGCCAACGTTGGCCGAAACGCCCGCGACGGCGTAGGCGCCCTGCGGTGCAGCGCCCTGGTCCTTCTTGGCTGCTGCGGCAAGGGTGGAGATGTCCAAAGTGAGGTCCACCAGGTTGGTGCCACCGAGGATGGCGGCAGTTCCGGCTGTGATGCGGGCTGCCGGGATGGCCGGGTCACCGGAGGTCGGAAGGCCCGCAGGAAGCGTGACCAGTCCCGGAGCACCACTGACGGTGCCGGAGAAAGCTTCCGAGGAGCCATCGTTGACGGCCTTGCCGTACTGGCTGACCGCACCAACCTGGATGATGCCGTTGTTCTGCAGCAGCGGAATGTTGCCCGCACCGACGTTGACGACGCCGAAGACGGCGCTGAGGTCCAGCGGGTCGGTGGCTTCGATGACCGCAGGACCGGTAGGCGGAGTGCCTACCTGCTGGGCGGTTGCGGCGCCGTTGGCGGCAAGGTTGGCGAAGTTCGGGATGGCCAGGACGGAACCATCGATGATCTGTCCACTGCCGAGCGAAATCACGTCAGTGGGTGCTGCATTTGCCGCGGGTGCGGCGACGAGGCCGATGGCCAAAGCCGAGACGGCAGTAACGCCGACGGCTGTGGGCCACAGCTTGCTCTTGCTGTTCAAGTACTTCCCCCTTGCGAACGCTGCAGGACAGGGCTGTTCTGCAGCTGAGACCGTGGGGGCAGTCGCCCCCCGGGTGC
Source organism: Paenarthrobacter sp. CAP02 (assembly GCF_040137855.1). NCBI lineage: Bacteria > Bacillati > Actinomycetota > Actinomycetes > Micrococcales > Micrococcaceae > Paenarthrobacter > Paenarthrobacter sp. CAP02. The sequence goes on from NZ_JBEEII010000002.1 coordinate 528,725, forward strand.
AAAGTAACAAGGGCAAACGGTGGCGGTTCGCAGGGGTACCCGAAGGGGTTAACGCCCTATAGGGCTCCTAGGCAAACTGGGGAACTGAGGTGAGGGCCGCGCTTAAGTCGCGGACCGCCGTCGGGCCTCCCGCGACGAACCAGTTCATTCCGTTAACCTTCACGACGGCGGTGTCCCCGCCGGCCGCACGGACGATCGCCTTGCCGGGGAGCCAGTCCCATTCCGGGCAGCTGTGCTGGAACCAGCATCCGAGTTCGCCATCCGCGACACGGCCGAGATCGCACGAACCGGAACCGAACATGCGCAGGGACGCGGCGGTGATGGCGGCGGCGTGCCAGGGCATGGCCGTGCGGGGGTCTGCCAGCCAGGTGGGGTGGATGTAGGTTGCCGCGCAGATCTCGCCGACAAGGCGGTCCCCGGAACCGGAAATCGGCTCCCCGTTCAGGGTTGCCGGGTGTTCCTGGCCACCCACCCAGAGCTTGTCCAGTTCCGGCTGGAAGATGGCGCCCAACAGGACCTCGGGATCCACGGAGGTTTCGTCCGAGTCGCGCTTCAACGCAATCGCCGAGCACCAGTAGGTGGAGCCGTGCAGGAAGTTGTACGTTCCGTCCACGGGGTCGATCACCCAGGTGCGGCCGCTGGTGCCGGCCACTGACGCGCCTTCCTCGCCGAGGATGCCGTCATCCGGGCGGCAGCGCCGCAACTGTTCCAGGACGTAGGCCTCGGCCGCGTGGTCTGCTGCCGTGACGACGTCGGACACCGACGTCTTCCGTTCGCCCTGCAGGCCGCCCATCCGCATGAGCAGCGCCAGTTGGCCTGCTTCGCGGACCAGGGCGCTGGCCAGTTGGTAATCGTCGAGTGCGGGATCGAGTTCAGTTGCGGTGTGCCTGCCGGTGGTCATGGGTCCAGCTTATGTGGCGGGATAATGAATGACATGGCCAAGACACCAGCGCAGCGCATCAGGAAGCACGGAGCAAAGGCGGCGGTCCCGGACCACTCCTTGCCGCCAGTGATCAACACCACCACCCAGCGCACCCCGCAGAAGGCCCAGAGCAACTCCAAGCTCATTGTGATCGCAGGCGTCGTGGCCAGCCTGTTCCTGTTCTGGTACCTGCACCTGCTGACCCTGAACCAGATGACGCAGCTCTCCGGCGGCCTGGCGATGCCGGATTCGCTGATCGGCGGGTTCTCGCAGGACTACGTGTCGCAGCTTCGCGCCGCGATGGACGACTCCGCGCGGGGCCAGTTGAACTATGTCCACAAGACCGCCGGCACGCTGTTTCCGCTGATTTTCGGCTTCAGCTGGCTGTTGCTGATCGGTACCAACGTGGCCCGCAAGTCCTGGCGCTGGGCCATGTGGGCCGCTCCGCTGCTGTTCGCGGTGGCCCACCTGTGGTCGAACGTGGCCATCGATTCCGTGCTTGCCACCGAAACGCCCGACGCCGGTGCGGTGGCTTTGGCTTCCGCAGTGACGGTCGCGTCGTGGGTGCTTTTCCTGGTGAGCCTCGTCTGCGGCGTGGCTGCGGTGTTCCTCGGCCGAAAGAACGCCAAGCCCGCCTGACTCTCCGCACTCCAGCCCGCCCAGCGCACCACCTGTTCGCCGGCGGCGCAGCACTACCTGCCCAGCGCACCACGTGTTCGCCAGCGGCGCACCTCTACCCGCCCAGCGCACCAGGTGTTCACCAGAGGCGCACCACTACCCGCCACGCGCGCCACGGATGACGGGTGCGATCGGCGGAAAAGGGTGCGAAGCCTCGAGCCCAGGACACCCCACCCTGCGGCGCACCACTGCCCGCCCAGCGCACCACCTGTTCGCCAGCGGCGCACCACTACCCGCCACGCGCACCAGAAGCAACGGGTGCGATCAGCGGGAAAGGATGCGAGGCCCGGAGCCCAGCACACCTCGCGTCTTGAGCTCCCTTCGGTGCCGCCGCACGCGCTGGGCGATTACCAGGCCCGCCGCCGCCAACCCAATGGTGACGGGATAGCCCATCAGCCGCTCCAGGGTTCCGGGCTGGGGCACGTGCATACCGGTGATCCCGCCAACAATGAGCGCCCCCAGGCAGACCAGCCCGCAGGCGCCGAGGAACCAACTCACCGGGGTCTGCCGGAACCACAGGACGGCAAGCAGGAGCAGGGTGAACCCGCCACCGATGAAGAACATCAGTGCCCCCGCGAAATGCCACGGAGAACCCAGGTCCTCGGGTACCAGGCCGACAACCACCGTTCCCACTCCGGCCACCCCTGTCCAGGACCCGGACCGCGACCGATAACAGCCACGGGACAGTCAGCACGCGGACGGGAGCCGGGGTGTTCGGTGCGTCCCGGAATCGCCGGGCAGGCATGCCCGGACGCGCAGCGACGTACAGGAGCCCGGCAGTCAGGAACAGTGCACCAAGGATCAGCCCCAGGCCTTGAACCACAAAGGATGCGTTCATCAGCAGATGCAACGGCGAGCACACCGCCCTGTCCGCGTAGACACCGCAGGACACCGCCCCGAGGTCGCTGATGTACCCGGTTGCCCTGCTGTAGGGCTCCGGACCAGCCCAGGCCTGGATCACCGCGGCCTCCGCCACGAAGTACTGCACGACGCTCAGCTGCGCCCAGCCTCCAATGGTCGCGCGGACGCTTCGCACATCGGGTAGGAACGATCCGGCTGGAGCCGCCGTGGTCAGGTGCCCTTTCATGGTCGCCAGCCTAGCCGTGTTCAGGCACTGCCCCGGCAGCTTGTATGCTTGTAGTCGTGTCCGGGCCCTGAGCTCCAGCAATGGGTTTCATGCCATGGACGCAGGCCCTCGTAGCTCAGTGGATAGAGCACGGCTCTCCTAAAGCCGGTGTCGTTGGTTCGATTCCAATCGAGGGCACTTGAACCACCAGCAGCCCACCCCGGACCTGCGGGCCTACCTGGCCGGCAGCTGGCACGTGGAGCGGACCCTCCTGGACCGGGCCTCCGGCACCCGCGGTACCTTTACCGGCGTCGTGCGTTACACGGAGAACCCCGACGGCGGCCTGGACTACCGTGAAGACGGAACCATGCATTGGCCCACCCATTCGGGCGCGGCATTCCGCGAATACCTCCTGAAGCCTGGCACCTCGCCCGAGCGGATGGATGTCTTTTTCCCGGACGGCAGGCCCTTCCACACCATGAGCTTCTCCGAGCAGGGCCATGAGGACGAGCACTGGTGCGATCCCGACGACTACCGCGTCAGTTACAGCTACGAGGGGCCGGATTCGTTCAGTTTCGCCTGGGATGTCCACGGCCCCGCAAAGGACCTGCTGCTTGAATCACATGTAACGAGGCAAAAATGAACCTGATCATTGTCAGCGCCGTCTGCGTCTACAACGAAGACGGGCACCTCCTTACCGTCCGGAAGCGCGGAACGGACAAGTTCATGCACCCCGGCGGCAAGCCCGAGCCCGGCGAAACCGCGGCCCAGGCCGCTTCCCGCGAGCTGATGGAGGAAGTCGGCATCGACGTGCCGGCCGAAGAGCTCCAACCCATGGGCGCCTGGCTCGCTGCGGCCGCCAACGAGGCAGCGACCAACATCCAAGCCACCGTCTTCACGGCACCCGGAACCTGGCATGCCCACCCCTCAGCGGAGATCGCCGAGGTCCGCTGGCTGGACCTCCACGCCCCACTGCCCGGGGACCTTGCCCCGCTCCTGACCGACCATGTGCTCCCCGCCCTTGCCGCAGCCCAAGCAGGTCGCAGCTAAGCAGGTCGCAGCTAAGCAAGGCGCGGGAGGCGTTACAACTCCGGGACGGCTTCCTGCGCCACGGCCGTGGCTTCGGCGAACTGGGTCTGGTAGAGCTCGGCGTAGCGGCCATCGGCGGCCAGCAACTCGGCATGCGTGCCACGCTCCACGATCCTGCCGTCCTCCACCACCAAGATGGCGTCGGCTGCCCGGATGGTGGACAGACGGTGCGCAATAACGACGGCGGTACGCCCCTCGAGCGCCTCCCCCAAGGCCGCCTGAACGGCGGCTTCGTTGGTGGAGTCCAGCGCAGCCGTTGCCTCATCGAGGATGACGACGCGCGGCTGCTTGATGAGCAGCCGGGCAATCGTGAGCCGCTGCCGTTCGCCGCCGGAGAGCCGGTAGCCCCGCTCCCCTACCACTGTTTCCAAGCCGTCGGGCAGTGATCGGATCATCGGTTCCAGGCGGGCCCGCCTGAGCACATCCCACATGTCCTCTTCGGTGGCGTCGGGACGGGCAAGGCGAAGGTTGGATGCAATGGTTTCGTGGAACAGGTGACCGTCCTGGGTGACCATGCCCAGCGTGTCACGCAGTGAATCGAAGCGGATGTCACGGACGTCCACGCCTGTCCCGGGAGCCTGGCCGCCAAGCCGAACAGCACCGGAATCGACGTCGTACAACCGGGACAACAACTGTGCCACCGTGGACTTGCCTGCGCCTGAGGAACCCACCAACGCCACCGTCTGGCCGGGCTCGACACGGAAACTGACACCGTGCAGGACTTCCTCGCCACCGCGGGTGTCCAACGTGGAAACCTCTTCGAGCGAGGCCAGGGAGACTTTGTCTGCGGACGGGTAGGAGAAGCGGACGTTGTCGAACTCCACCGCAACCGGACCGGCCGGCACGGAAACCGCGTCCGGCTTCTCGGTGATAAGGGGCTTCAGGTCCAGGATTTCGAAGACGCGTTCAAAGCTAACCAAAGCACTCATGATTTCCACGCGAGCATTGGACAAGGCCGTCAGCGGAGCGTACAGCCGGGTCAGCAGGAGCGCCAGGACCACAACATCGCCTGGAGCCAACTGGCCTCCCAACGCCAGCCAGCCGCCCAGGCCATAGACCAAGGCCAGGGCCAACGCCGAGACCAACGTCAGAGCTGTGACGAACGTGAACTGCAGCATCGCGGTGCGGATACCGATGTCCCGGACGCGTCCGGCACGTGCGGCGAACTCACGGGACTCTTCATCCGGGCGGCCAAAGAGCTTCACCAAAGTGGCTCCGGGCGCGGAGAACCTCTCCGTCATCTGGGTTCCCATGGCGGCGTTGTGGGCGGCAGCTTCACGGCGGAGATCCGCCAGCCTGGAGCCCATCCGGCGTGCGGGAATCAGGAAGATCGGCAGCAGCACCATGGCCAGCACAGTGACCAGCCAGGAGGTGTTGAGCATGACCGCCAATGTCAGGGCCAACGCCACCACGTTGCTGACCACGCCGGACAAGGTGCCCGCAAAGGCAGACTGGGCCCCGATGACGTCGTTGTTCAGGCGGCTCACCAGCGCACCCGTCCGGGTCCGGGTGAAGAATGCGATGGGCATCCGCTGTACGTGGTCAAAGACCCGGGTGCGCAGGTCCACGATGACGCCCTCGCCAATGATCGACGACAACCAGCGCGTCAAAAGACCTACGCCTGCTTCGCCAACGGCCACGATCGCAATCAGGACAGCCAACCAGATGACGGTTCCCACACCGGCGTTGGCGATGATCGCGTCAACCACCTGGCCGGCAAGGACCGGGGTAGCGACAGCCAGGAACGCTCCGGCGATAGAAGCGATGACGAAGGCAATGAGCTTGCCCTTATGCGGGGCGGCAAAAGCCATCACCCGCTTCAGTGTTTCCTTCGAGAACGGCTTGGAGCCGGACTTGGCAGTGGTGATGTTGTACAGCGAGCTCCAGGCCACGCGGTCCATGCTCATGGTTATTTCTCCTGGCTTGGGGTGTGATGGAGCTCCTGGACGTGGCCATTGTGCACGTGCCAACGCGAATCGAGCCGTACGTTTTCGAGCAAGCGGCGGTCGTGGGTGACCAGCAGGAGGGCACCTTCGTAGTTTTCCAGTGCCTCTTCAAGCTGTTCGATCGCAGGAAGGTCCAAATGGTTGGTGGGCTCGTCCAGGACCAGCAGGTTTACTCCGCGGGCCTGCAGCAATGCGAGCGCGGCACGGGTCCGCTCCCCCGGTGACAAGGAATCCACAGTCCGGGACGTGTGATCCGCCTTCAGGCCGAACTTGGCCAACAGCGTCCGGACGTCCGCGGCAGTCCAATCCACCAGCACGGCTTCAACCGCGTCGCCAAGGTTGCTGCCGCCGTCGAGCAGTCCGCGGGCCTGGTCAATCTCGCCAACGGCCACCGACGCCCCCATGGAAGCGTCGCCGTCGTCCGGTTCCTGTGTCCCCAGCAGCAGCCGGAGCAGAGTGGACTTACCGGCACCGTTGGGGCCGGTGATGCCGATCCGCTCACCGCCGTTGAGCTGGAGGCTCACCGGCCCGAGCGTGAAGTCGCCTTGGCGCGCGACGACGTTGCGCAGGGTGGCGACGACGGCACTTGAGTGGGGCGCCTGGCCGATGCTGAACTGCAGCTGCCATTCCTTGCGGGGCTCTTCCACCTCGGTGAGGCGGGCGATCCGGGACTCCATCTGGCGGACTTTTTGGGCCTGCTTCTCGGAGGATTCGGTGCTGGCGGCACGACGGATCTTGTCGTTGTCCGGGTTCTTCTTCATGGCGTTCCGTACGCCCTGGGAGCTCCATTCACGCTGTGTGCGGGCACGGGAGACGAGGTCCGCCTTGGTGTTGGCGTAATCCTCGTAGCGTTCGCGGGCGTGGCGTTTGGCGATGGCACGTTCTTCAAGAAAAGACTCGTAACCGCCGTCGTATACGGCAACTGAGTTCTGGGCGAGGTCCAGTTCCACGACGGCGGTGACGCACCGGGCCAGGAACTCGCGGTCGTGCGAGACCAGCACCACGCCGCCGCGCAGGCCTTGGACAAATGACTCAAGCCGGGCCAGGCCGTCCAGGTCAAGGTCGTTGGTGGGTTCGTCCAGCAAGACCACATCGAAACGGCTGAGCAGCAGCGCGGCCAATGCCACGCGGGCCGCCTGCCCGCCGGAGAGCCCCGTCATGAGCGCGTCGGTGCCCAGTTCCAGGCCGAGGTCGGCCAGGACTGCCGGGATGCGGTCTTCAAGGTCAGCGGCACCGGATGCCATCCACCGGTCGAACGCAAGGGAGTAGGCGTCGTCGGCCCCGGGAGCACCGGATCCGAGCGCTTCGGCGGTGGATTCCATCTCGGTTGTGGCCTTGGCGCAGCCTGTCCTGCGGGCAATGTACGCGGCGACGGTTTCGCCTTCCGTACGTTCATGTTCCTGCGGCAGCCAGCCCACGAAAGCGTCCGACGGCGCGAGGCTGACGGTCCCCTCCTGCGGCTGGTCGACCCCGGCCAGGATACGCAGCAGCGTCGATTTACCTGCGCCGTTCGCGCCCACCACACCAACGACGTCGCCTGGCGCCACGGTGAGGGAAAGCTTCGAAAAAAGTGTGCGGTGGCCGTGACCACCGGCAAGATCCTTGGCTACCAAGGTTGCAGTCATTGTGTCTATCCTCCAGCAAGGGAACGCAGGGAATCAGGCTGCGATTCCCGCAGGCATGGAAAAACCCGTTGGTCCGGACTTGGGGGGGTGTACGGACCAACGGGTTCAATCATCAAGCATAATTCAATGTGGCGTCAGCGTAAAATCGTTTCGTACTCCCACTTCCGGTTTCCCGCTGAGCGAAACCGGGCCGCCCCTGCGACACATTCCTGAAAGTTCCACATGCCATTACAGTCCAAGGCGTTCCAGCGCTGGCTTCACGGCGTTGCGCCCGATGCCAGCACGGCTGACGTCTGCAGGATCGCCGGCATCAAGAGGACCACCCTTGCCCAGCAGCTGGTTCGCGGCAAGGTGGCCGAATCCACCTTGGTCAGCATCAGTCGCGGTTTCCATATCAACCCGGTACAGGCGCTCTCGACTTTCGACCTCTACTCCGATCTTCGTGGCGACCCCGTCCCACCGACGCCCTGCGAACTGGTGAGCCAGGTGGCCACCATCGACTTGTTGCGGGCCGTGGTGGAGCGAAGCGAGCCAGGTTCCGCCCCCGCCCCGCACCTTTCGGAGCCACCGCACCCCACGTCCGTGCGGAACTGGGTGGACGCGATCGACGACGGCGAGTTGCGGCACCGCGTCAGTGTCGCCACCGGGATAGCTCCCCAGAACTTTTCGGCGCACCTGACAGCCAACAGGCTTCCGCCCGAACTCGCTGTCGCAACCTCCCGCGCTGCCGGGGTGGGGCCCGCGGGAGGACTGGTGGCCGGCGGACTCATCACCGAAGCGGAGGCCGGGTGGCCACCGGATGCCCGGCGGAAAGCCTTGGACGCCATGACCCAGAGTTCACTGGTGACCCTGGCCGGCGACCGGCTGCTGGCACTCGGTAAGACACTGCGCCGACAAGAACAAGACCACGAACGTACTGAAAGAATTTGGGAGAACCTCGGATGACGGCTGTCCTGCCCTGGGTCACGCTGGTTGTTTGCCTCGCGATTACCCTCGCACGAATCCCCAGCGCCCTGCGCGGCGAGAACCGGGATGTCTTCTACATCTTCTCGCTGATCACCCTGAGCATTTTCATCAGCATCGAAGCGCCGTATCTGGTCATTGACGGCTGGCTTGGCGGGATGAACATCGGCAACCTGGTGCTGCGGTTCCTCCTGTATGCCACGTTCTACTTCATGGGCGTCAAGATCGCCATGGCGTTCGGATCAGAATCGGCCGTACGTGCAATCCGCGGACCCATCGGTATCACCGCGGCTGTACTGGTGGGCGCCTTGACCATCTACTTCTTCGCCATCACGGACACGCGGGGTTCCTCGGCCGGAATGAGCGGCCTCACCTGGGGGCCCTCCCTGGACGGCTATGCGGCCATGGGCCGGCTGTATCCCGGGTTTGTTGCCGCCTGCCTGGTTCCTGCGATCTGGCGGACCGTGGCCAGCACGGCTCCCGTGCTGCTGCGCGTGGCTTCGGGGTTCCTGCTCCTGGGCCTTTGCTTGTTGCTGCTCTCCCAGTTCTTCCCGTTGATCCCTTTTTCAGAGGCCTGGCTGCGGGTGCTCATCAACTACTCAGCTGCCATGTCCACGTGCATCGGATTGGCCGGAATCTGGTTTTCCAAGACCTACGCCCGTCGAAAGCGACGACTCTTGGCGTAAGACTTTCACAAAAGCATTAGATCATGGCACAATCATGAATGTGTGAAAGCGGCTGCAGCCTGACACCGGAATCAGAGAACGGGTTTCCGGTGGATGTGGCGCCCACCGGATCACAATTGGGGGGATGAGTGGTGGCGGGCTGTTGGGGACCGCCCCCACTCAGCCTTTTTAACTGCAAAATTGTTTCCTCGCCGGGCAGGAGCAAATGCGGCGCACACACCGTGACTAAGATGGCTCCATGAACAGCCTTCGCACCCGACGCTCAATCCTCGCTGCCACCCTGGCCTCGGCCGCCCTTGCGCTTGCTGCCTGCGGCGGCGGCTCCGCTCCTGCCCAGTCCGGCGCGGATACGTCCCTTTCCGATGTGAAGTCCAAAGGCGAACTGGTCATTGCCACCGAAGGAACCTACCGCCCCTTCACCTTCCATGCTGAGGGCGCCGGCGACCTGACAGGGTACGACGTCGAGATTGCACGGGCAGTGGCAGACAAGCTTGGCGTGAAGGCAACTTTCCAGGAGACCCAGTTCGATGGCATCTTCGCGGGCCTGGAAGCCAAGCGTTTCGACACCATCGCGAACCAGATCTCCATCAATGACGAACGCAAAGCCAAGTACGAGTTCTCCACGCCCTACACCGTCTCCACGGGCGTTGTGGTCACCAAGACCGATAACAACAGCATCAACAGCTTCGCCGACCTCAAGGGCAAAACCACTGCCCAGTCGCTGACCAGCAACTTCTACAAGATGGCTGTCGAAGCCGGCGCAAACGTCCAGGCTGTGGAGGGGTGGGCCCAGTCCGCCACCCTGGTCCAGCAAGGACGCGTCGATGCCACCGTCAACGACAAGCTCACCTACCTCGACTACGCGAAGACCACCCCCGACTCGGGTTTGAAGGTTGCAGCTGAGGCGCCGGACAAGACCGAGAGTGCGTTCGTTTTCCGCAAGGGATCCACGGAACTCAGCAAGGCCGTCAGTAAAGCCCTCGCCGATCTCCAGTCCGACGGAACGCTGGCGAAGATCTCCACCAAGTACTTCGGCGCGGACGTCACCAAATAGATGAACTGGGACCTCATCTGGAGCTCCTTCGGCCCCCTGATTACGGGGGCCGTGACGGGGACCATTCCCCTGACGCTTGCGTCCTTCGCATTTGGCCTGGTGCTGGCGCTGCTGGTTGCCCTGCTGCGGCTGAGCCCCAACGTGGTCCTTTCGGGGATCGGCCGTTTCTACGTTTCAGTCATTCGCGGCACTCCGTTGCTGGTGCAGCTCTTCGTGATCTTCTACGGGCTGCCCAGCATCGGTGTGAAGCTGGACCCCTGGCCGAGCGCGATCATCGCCTTCTCCCTTAACGTTGGCGGCTACGCGGCTGAGATCATCCGTGCCGCCATCCTGTCCGTGCCGAAGGGCCAGTGGGAAGCCGGCCACACCATCGGCATGTCCCGGCCGCAGACCCTGCTGCGCATCATCCTGCCGCAAGCGGCCCGGGTATCCGTCCCACCGTTGTCCAACACCTTCATCTCCCTGGTCAAGGACACGTCCCTCGCATCCTTGATCCTGGTCACCGAACTGTTCCGCAATGCCCAGCAGATTGCTGCCTTCAGCCAGGAGTTCATGGCCCTGTACCTGCAGGCTGCCCTGGTCTACTGGGTCATTTGCCTGGTCCTTTCCACCGCGCAGTCCGCCGTGGAGAGGAGATTGGACCGCTATGTCGCCCACTGATACCCCGGAACCGCGGGTCGCCCCGGTACTGGAGGCCAGGAACCTCGCCAAGGCCTTTGGCAGCAACAAGGTGCTGCGCGACATCGACATCGATATCCGCCGTGGCCAGGTAGTGGCCCTGATCGGGCCCTCGGGCTCCGGTAAGACCACGGTCCTGCGCTCGCTCAACGGACTGGAAATTCCCGACGGCGGCACCGTTACCTTCGGCCGCGGTGATGCCTCAGGTGAGCTGGCCATCGATTTTGGGGCCAAGGTGGGCAAGAAGGAAGTAGCCGCCCTCCGCGACCGCAGCGCCATGGTCTTCCAGCACTACAACCTGTTCCCGCACATGACCGTGCTGAAGAACATCATTGAGGGGCCGGTGCAGGTCCAGAAGCGTCCCAAGGCCGAGGCCATTGCCGAAGCCGAACGGCTCCTGGAACGCGTGGGCTTGGCCGACAAGCGCGACGCCTATCCCTTTGAGCTTTCCGGCGGCCAGCAACAGCGCGTCGGCATCGTGCGCGCCCTGGCCCTGAAACCCCAGCTACTCCTGTTCGACGAACCCACCTCCGCCCTCGATCCCGAGCTCGTAGGCGACGTTCTGGGCGTCATCAAGGAACTCGCCGAAGAGGGCTGGACCATGGTGATCGTCACCCATGAGCTGGCCTTCGCGCAGCACGTGGCGGACGAAGTCATCTTCATGGATGGCGGCGTCGTGGTGGAGCGGGGCCCTGCTGCCGAGGTGCTGCGCGCACCCCGGCAGGAACGGACCAAGCTCTTCGTGAAACGGCTACAGCACGATCTCTAGCCCCGGCTGAAGCGCAACGTCACCAACTGGAACGGACGGAGCACCAGGTCCACCACGGAGTCCTCCCCCACAGCAACACCGGGGGCATCGACGGGCCGTTCCAACAGGTCCGTGGCCGCGACACCCTGGGCCTGGAATCCGGGTACTACCTTGCCGGTTGAGCGCTCCCCCAAGGATTCGTAAAGCCGGACCACAACATCGCCCGATCCGTCCTCGGCCAGCTTGACGGCCTCCACTACGATCGCAGGATTGGTCACTGAAACCAGCGGCTCCACGGCGTGCCCGCCGGTAACGTACCGCGGTGCGAGGTTGGTGCGGTAGCCCTCTTCCACGGCGTCGGCTATCGCCGCGCCAGGCCTGATGGACAGTCCCAGGGTGTGTTCGCCCCGGTCCGCCTCCGGGTCCGGGAAACGGGCGGAGCGCAGCAGCGAGGTGCGCACCGTCGTCGTGGTTCCGCCGTCCCCGCGGACCGCCCTGGTGACGTCATGGCCGTAGCTGGAGGAGTTGCTGACCGCCACCCCGTATCCGGGTTCGGCCACGTGGATCCAGCGGTGCGCGCAGATTTCGAACTTAGCGGTTTCCCAGGACGTGTTGGTATGGGTGGCCCGGAAGACGTGGCCAAACTGTGTTTCGGAGGCCGAGCGGTCAGCTCGGACGTCCAGCGGGAACGCAATCTTCAGCATCTTTTCGCGTTCCTGCCAGTCCACGGTGGTGGCGATGCCCAGGGACTTCGCGCCGGCGTCGAGCGTGATGCGTTGCGTAATGGTGGAGGCGTTCACCTTGCGTTTGACCACCACGACCGCGCCCGCTGCGGTGCGCTCGAGGTCGCAGCTGTCCGCACGGGTCAGCGGAGTGACGTTCCGACGATAGAACTCCTCAATGTCCCAGGCATCCCACTCGTTCGGGGTGTCCCTGAAGAGCTCCAGCAGATTTCCTGCCTGGCCCGGAGCGATCGCCTCACGGCCGCTGGCGTGGTCCACAAGCGAGCTCAGGAGACCATCAGCGTTCAGGACCGCACGGATGACCCCGTTGTCCAGGACGTAGCCGCCGGCGTCCTCCTGGACATCAACGGCAGAACCGGGGGTGTTGGTTGCGCCGGCGCCTAGGGCGGGCACTCCGGCACGCATGTGCGGGGCGGCGTTGAGCAGGTACTCGTTGCCGCCTGGTCCCACCAGGGCCGTCGCGGCGGCACTGATGATTGCTTCGAGGTCGCGTGCGATGGCCTCGTAATTGCGTTCGGCATCCTGGTGGACCCACGCGATGGAGCTGCCGGGCAGGATGTCGTGGAACTGCTGCAGCAGGACCAGCTGCCAGAGGCGCTTAAGTTCCTCGTAGGGGTACTCGTAATCCGCGCCGAGTCGCACCGCAGCCGTGGAGCACCAGAGCTCTGCTTCGCGGAGGAGGTGCTCGCTGCGGCGGTTTCCGCGCTTGGTCTTGGCCTGGCTCGTGTACGTTCCGCGGTGCATCTCCAGGTACATCTCCCCCACCCACACCGGAAGATTCCCGTACTCGGCCTCAGCCTTGGTGAAGAAGTCCCGGGCGGTTCCCATTCGGACCTTTGGCGATCCCTCAAGGTCTGCGGTGCGGTGCGCGGCAGCAACCATTTCGCGCGTTGGTCCGCCACCGCCGTCGCCATAGCCGAACGGCACCAGCGACATGGTGCCACGGCCGTGGTCGCGGTAGTTGCGCTCGGCATGCGCCAACTCCCGGCCGTGCAGCTCCGCGTTGTAGGTGTCAACGGGAGGGAAGTGCGTAAACAGCCGGGTCCCGTCAATCCCTTCCCAGGAAAACGTGTGGTGCGGCATCCTGTTGACCTTGTTCCAGGAAATCTTCTGGGTGAGGAACCAACGCGATCCCGCAGCCTTGACGATCTGGGGGATGGCCCCGGAGTACCCAAAGGAGTCGGGCAGCCATGCTTCCTGGCATTCGACGTCAAACTCTTTCAGGAAGAAGCTCTTGCCCTCCACGAACTGGCGGGCCATGGCCTCCCCGCCGGGCATGTTCGTGTCGGACTCCACCCACATGCCGCCCACGGGAACGAACTGTCCGGCTTTGACCTTTTCCCTGATCCGGACGAACAGCTCAGGGAAGTACTCCTTCATCCATGCCATCTGCTGGGCGGAGGAACAGGAGAAGACGAAGTCCGGGTCCTCGTCCATCAGGGCCACCACGTTGGAGAAAGTCCGTGCACATTTGCGGATGGTCTCCCGGACCGGCCACAGCCACGCCGAGTCGATATGTGCGTGGCCCGTGGCCAGGAGTTCGTGCGCGGACGCATACGCCGGCCTGCTCAGGACCTCCCTGAGCGCTTCACGGCCGGCGGCTGCCGTGCCGGCGACGTCGTCGGGGTCCATGATGTCCAGCATGCGTTCCAGCGCCCGCAGGATCTCGTTGCGCCGGGGCAATTCGATGGGCAGCTCATACATCAGGCCACTGAGGGTCCAGATGTCCTGGTTGAGTTCCCACACAGTTTCATTCAGCTCTGCCATGACAATCCGGCCAAAGCGGTACCGGGGTTCATCACCGGAGGTCGCCTTGTCCCCCAGCGGAGTGGGCGCAAAGGACCAGCCTTGTGCAACGTCAGGGTTGGCCGCGGCCTCCACGTAGAAGTCCACGGAGTGTCCGCCGCCAAGAAGTTTCAGAGGTACGTGGTAGTTCCTGGGCGAGATTGCCTTGATGATGCTGCCGTCCGCACGCCAGGCGGTGCCTTCGCACTGGAAACCGGGGACGTCACTGTTGAACCCAAGGTCCACGATGATCTCCACCCCAGTGGAATCCGCCATGCCCCAGTCCTGGGGCACCTCGCCCTGCAGGCGCAACCATTTTGTGCTCCAGGCCTTGCCCCATGCAGCGCCCGGCTCCTGTGGGGTGAAGAGCTGGCGCATGGCCTCGGCGGCGGGCACCGGCTCACCGGGAGCATCCCAGCTGCTGAGCTCCAGCGGTAAGGCCCTGCCATAAATGGCCGGAAGAATGCGTTCCCGAACAAATCGATCGAGACGCTGTTCAGTGATCCGGCGGTCGTCGTGCAATTAATTCCCCTTTGGGCGTCGGGTTAAGGACAGCGTGATGGCAGGTTCCCCACAGGCTGTTTTTCAACGCCTGTTCCTGATACCCGCGGTTCCATTCGATGGATAAAATCTACGTTGTTCCAGCCCAATAGCCAAGTGACGGGGCCACCACCGGGGTGTCCCTATGAGCCCTGCTCTCCCGTGATCCTGTCCCGACCAGCGTACACATTGAGGCTGGAACCCCGGCTGAAGCCCGCCAGTGTGATGCCCGATTCCACGGCCAGCTCCACGGCAAGGCTGGACGGAGCACTGACTGCGGCAAGAACGGGTATGCCCGCCATTGCAGCCTTCTGGACGAGCTCGAAAGACGCCCTGCCGGAAACCTGCAGCACCGTCCCCCGCAACGGGAGCATTCCGGCGCGCAAAGCCCAGCCCACCACCTTGTCCACCGCGTTGTGGCGCCCCACATCCTCCCGGAGGCAGAGCAGCTCGGAAGTGCCGTCGTCGTGAATCCTGAACAGCCCGGCGGCATGGACGCCGCCTGTCTTATCGAAAACCGCCTGTGCCTCGCGGAGACGGTCCGGGAGGGCCGCAAGGACGCTCACGGGGACGGTGACGTCGTCCTCGTGCGGCGTGTGGTGCGAGGATTTGCGGACTGCCTCAATGGAGTCCGTGCCACAGATGCCGCACGAGCTTGAGGTGTACACATTGCGTCCGGTGTCCGGGCGTTCCACGTCGGGGCGCAACTGGGCGTCCACAACGTTGAAGGTCTGCACGCCGTTCTCGTCCTCCCCCGAGCAGAACCGCTCGGAGATCAACTGCGAAGGCTCCCAGATGATGCCCTCGGACACCAGGAAGCCGGCAACGAGGTCGAAGTCGTCACCCGGGGTACGCATGGTCACCGAGAAAGACATCTCGCCAAGCCTGATCTCCAGGGGCTCCTCCACGGCAAGGACATCCTCCTTGAACCGGACTGGGTGCTCCAGTGCCTGGGGAGAGCCATCCAGGACGAACTTATGCACCTTGCGGCGCTGGGTTACGCGTCCCACGCTAAGCCACCTCACTTTCATGCCGGACGAAGCGCACCGTCATGGCCTTGTAACCGGGCGTGTTGGACTCCCTGGCCACCAACTCGCGATGTACCAGTGCATTGGCTTCCGGGAAGTAGGCGGCAGCGCAGCCCTTCGCCGTGGGGTAATCCACCAGGCGGAACTTGTTGGCCCGCCTCTCCGATCCGGCAAATGTCGAGATGACGTCCACCAAATCACGGTCCTGGAAGCCAAGTTCCTCCAGGTCGGCGGAGTGGACGAGAATCACGCGGCGGCCCTCCGAGACTCCACGGTAACGGTCATCCAGCCCATAGAAGGTGGTGTTGTACTGATCGTGGCTTCGCACGGTCTGCAGGATCAGGTGGCCTGCGGGGGCTTCGAGGTACTCCAAGGGGCGCACGCTGAAGCGACCCTTCCCGATATCCGTGGCAAAGGTACGGGTATCGCGGGGCGGGTTGGGCAGCACGAAACCATTCTTGGTACGGACCCGGGCGTTGAAGTCTTCGAATCCGGGGATGACACGGGAGATATGGTCGCGGATCACGTCGTAGTCCTCAGCCATGGCCCGCCAGTCCACGCCGTGGTCATCGCCAAGGGTCGCCTGCGCCATACGGGCTACGATCACCGGTTCGCTGAGCAGGTGTTCGGAGACCGGTTCCAGCCGTCCCTGCGTTTTGTGGATGACCGACATGGAGTCCTCCACGGAAAGGAACTGCTTGCCCTTGGGGTGTTTGTCATCGGTGTCTGTCCGGCCCAGCGTGGGCAGGATCAGGGATGTCTTGCCATGGACCACATGGGCCCGGTTGGGCTTGGTGGAAATGTGGACCGTCAGCCCTGCACGTTTCAGGCCTTCTTCCAGTGCTGACGTGTCCGAACCCGCCGCGGCGAAGTTGCCGCCCATGGACACGAAGACATCCACCTCACCCTTCTCGAGGGCGTGCTGGGTTTCCACGGAGTCGTAGCCATGGTCGCGCGGCATCCGGAAGCCGAACTCCTTGTCCAAGGCTGCCAGGAACGACTCCTTGGGCTTCTCCCAAATACCCATGGTGCGGTCACCCTGCACGTTGGAGTGGCCGCGGACCGGGCAGGCTCCCGCTCCCCGCTTGCCGAAGTTCCCTTGGAGCAGCAGGAGGTTGATGATTTCGCGCAAGGTATCCACCGAGTGGGGCTGCTGGGTCAATCCCAGCGCCCAGCAAATGATGGTGGCCTTGGAGGCAGCCATCATTTTCGCCACCTTGGTGATCTCCGCACGGCCCAGGCCGGTGGCGCGCTCTGTTTCATCCCAGTCCACCGTAGACCGGGCCTCCGCGTAGGCGGCGAAGCCGTCGGTCTGCTGCGAAATAAAGGAATGGTCGACGACGGTCCCCGGGTTGAGCTTCTCCTCCTCCAGGAGCAGGTGGCCGAGGGCCTGGAACAAGGCAAGGTCTCCGCCGACCTTGATCTGCAGGAACTCATCGGCGATGGTGGTGCCGCCACCGATCACTCCGTTAAGGGACTGCGGGTCCTTGAAGTTCAACAGGCCCGCCTCGGGAAGCGGGTTCACGGCAACGACTTTTCCACCGTTGTTCTTGCAGTCCCGCAGTGCTGAGAGCATCCGGGGATGGTTGGTTCCGGGGTTCTGGCCGACCACCAGCACCAGCTCCGCATGGTGGATGTCCTCCAGGGACACCGTGCCCTTTCCGATTCCGATGGTGGGGTTCAGTGCGCTGCCGGAGGATTCATGGCACATGTTCGAACAGTCCGGGAGGTTGTTGGTGCCGAGGCTTCGAGCGAACAACTGGTACATGAAGGCGGTCTCGTTGGCCGTGCGGCCGGAGGTGTAGAACACGCATTTGTCCGGCGTGGTGGCGTTGATGTGCTCCCCGATGAGAGCGAAAGCGTCCGTCCAGCTGATGGGCGAATAGTGGGTGTCACCGGGCCTGATGACCACAGGCTCGGAAATCCGGCCCTGGCTCCCCAGCCAGTACTCGGTCTTGCCTTCGAGGTCCTTGATGGAGTGCTCGGCCCAGAAAGGCGCGCCCACCGTCCTGGTGGTGCTTTCTTCGGCGATTGCCTTGGCGCCGTTCTCGCAAAACTCTGCCGGGCTTCGCCGGCCGGTGATCGATTCGGGCCACGCACATCCCGGGCAGTCGAACCCGCCGTGTTGGTTGACCCGCAGCATGGAGCGGACCGTACGGGTGACCCCCGCTTGCGAATAGCCGCGTTCAAGCGCCACCGTGACGGCTTTGACGCCTGCTGCGGCTCGTTTGGGCGGGTGGATCTGCAGGTCATCTTCGTTGATGTCCTGTTCGGGAGCATGCCTGTTCATGAGTCCATCATTGCATCTTGGCCGGACTGTCCGTCCAAGGCGAGCGCACCGCTCAAGCGTCCAGGGCACTCCAGTCCACCGGGCCGGCCGGAGCCTTCTTCGCCTGCCTGCCCGGCGCCTTGTGGGGCTTGTCATCTGCCGGCTTGGGTGCGGGCAGCGGCTTGCCCCAAGGCAGGGCGAACGCAGGGACCAATTCCCCCATCTGCACTCCATGCGGCGGGACCACCATGACCCCATCCGCAGCTGCGAGGCCGCGCATCATCCCGGGAGCCGCATGCTGGGCCGGCGACGCCAGGCCATACATCAGCCTGAAGGGCATCAGGCGGGTACGGCCGGGATCCGCGTCAATCATCGCGCCGCAGGGCACCTCGGCGACGTCTTCAAGTTTGCCGTGTCCCAAGGCCGCCAACAGGGGCCCACCCACCGTAAACAGGGCCATCATCGCCGCGAGCGGATTCCCGGGCAGGCCCAGCACGAACCGGCCGTCGGGAAGCTCGGCCAGCACCGCGGGATGGCCCGGACGCATGGCGATGCCATCAATCAGCAACTCGCCTCCGAGCTCGGCCACCGCCTTCCGGAAGTGGTCCGTCCCCGAGAGCCCGGTGCCCCCGGTGGTAATAACGACGTCGGCCGGCGGTTCGGCGTCCACGTCAGGTCCGCCAAGCAGCGGCTCAGTATCCTGGAGGGCGGCCAGCCACTCTTCATAGCTGTCACCAACCCTGAGCTGCTCACCGGCGATGCCGCCCAAAAGTTCCACGACAGAACCCAACTGCGGACCGAACGTGTCCCGGACCTGCCCCGGACCTGGAACCCCCTGCACTACTACCTCCGAGCCTGTCAGGAGGAAGCGGACCAAAGGCTTGCCCTGAACGTTCAGATGGTCCAGTCCGGCCAGCGCCGCCAAAGCTATGTGCGCCGGGTTCAGTACCGTCCCCGCTTTGAGCAGGACCTCCCCCTCCACGGCTTCTTCGGCGGCTTTACGGATATGTTGGCCGTTGCGTGGCTCCCCCGGTTTCGCTGTGCCGCCAAGCGCAAGGATCGGCAGACCGTCGTCGTCCGTCGTGATCTCGCCGCTCTCGCTGCGCAACACAGCTTTGGCGCCGGGCGGAATCAGGCCACCAGTGACAATGGGGCTCGCCTGGTGTGGTGCCAGCCGCTGCCCGGGCTCGCTGAGGATCCACGGACCACTGCCATTGACGGCCCATCCGTCCATGGCCGACGACGCGTAGTGGGGCATGTCCTGTACGGCCAGGACATCCGAGGCCAATGTGCGGCCAATGGCGGAACTGATCGGGACCGGACCGGGCGGGATGGGCGCAGCAACCTCGAATGCCCGGCTGCGGGCCTCCTGCCACGTGTGTGCCGCGTGATGGCCCTCCCTGGGGGCCTCGGTCATTCGGCGTCTGTCCCGGTCTCCGCGTACTCCTTGGCCACCTTGCGTGCCAGGTCCAAAGCCGCATTCATGGCGGCATCGTCGCTGGCCTGGCCGATTCCGCGGGCCATGCCGGCGGCGTACCCGGCGATGAACGTGGTCAAGGGAGCCGCGGGACGCACCACCGAATGCGCAGCTACTCCGGCGACGGCAAGGACCTCATTGACGTCCACTTCGACGCCTTCCAGCTCGAAGGCCTGCAGCAGTGTGCGGCACCATTCCTCGAGCGTCTCTTCCTGGCTCTTCACGTCGGCCTCCAAGTCGTAGTCAATGCCCAACGCCGTGGCGTCATCCCAGGTATCCACATCATCCGTGGCACCGGCGGGGACGGCGACATCCAGCAGGTTCAGCCTAGCAAGCAGCCGGAACACCGAAGAGTCCGTTAAGCCGGAACCGTCCCCGGATTCCGCCACTTTCCGTTCCAGGGCCGCCGTGCTGTAAACACCCAGCAGCGGCTGCTTACGACCGTCAGCAGACACTGCCATGGCACCGTCCACGTCCGGATGACTCCTGAGCGCGTTCCAGAGGGCATCGACTCCGCGGGCAGCGTGGGGCATGTCGCACGCCAAAACCAGCGTCCACGGACACGGCAGGGCCCGGGTCCTCAGCGCCGCCAGCCCGGCAGCGATGGCAGCAGCAGGGCCCGCAAACGGCGGCTCTTCCCGCGCCTTCAGGATGCCTTCGTGCAGGGCCGCGTCGTCGCCCCGGACCTCAGGGCCTACAACAACGACGGCGGCTGCACCGCCCGATGCCTGCAGGGCATGCGAAAGGAGGGTGGCGCCGTCGTACGTTAAGGACGGCTTGGGCACGCCACCAAGGCGGGTGGCCCTGCCACCCGCCAGGACGACGGCGTTGAACTCCATCCGCCCAGATTACCCGGGGCGGGCGGAGTCGTCAGAAATCGATCAGGCAGCGGATTCCGGCAACAGGAACGGGTCCCAGTCCGGCGCAGGTTTCTCGAGTTCCTTGATCTGCCACATGGTTCCCTGGGGCACGCCGGGTTTGAAACGAAGTTTCCAACCCATCTCAGCCAGCGTGTGGTCACTCTTGGCGTTGTTGCATTTCAAGCACGCCGCAACCAGGTTTTCCCAGGAATCCGCGCCGCCCCTGGATTTGGGGTGGACGTGGTCTATGGTGTGCGCTGTCTTCCCGCAGTAGGCGCAGCGGTGGCCGTCGCGGCGAAGGACGCCCCGGCGGCTCACGGCGGTGATCCTGTTGTACTTGGGACGGATGTAGCGGTTGAGGAGGATCACGGATGGTCGTCCGAGAATCTCCTGTGGCCCGACGACAGGCTCGTCGCCTTCGGCCACTACGCTCGCTTTCCCAGTCAGCACAAGGACCAGCGCCCGGCGGAATGTTATTACCGCCAGCGGTTCATATCCAGCATTCAGAACGAGTGTGCGCATGCACGTACCTCTTCACGGCCGCACCCGTCAGGGGCACGAGGGCCGGCTGCCCTCTGCATGTACGGGCTGTGGATCGACAAGATAAGGGTAAGCACTTATATGCCGTATCAACGAATCTTTCTGTCGTTTCCCGTGCGGTGTCGGCAAATGTTCATGCGTGGTTAAAGCGGAACACCCCGCCGGCCGGAGCCTGCGGGGTGTTCCAAAAGGTACGTTATTAGCCGTTGACGCGGATGAAAACCGGGCCGGAGCCAACGTTTACGCTGAACAATGCTGTGGTGGATCCGTTCCATCCACCGTGCACTGCCATGCCGTTGCCGACGTAGACAGCGATGTGGGCCTGTCCGGCCAAACCGCCGTTGGCGTAGTAGGCGAGGTCGCCCGGCTGGGCTTCTGCAGCACTGACCGTACGGCCCAAGGAGAGGTACCCGGCCGGCCAGTCATGGAAGTGGATGCCCACGGCTGCCAGGGAGTTGGTCACCAGCATGGTGCAGTCCTGGGTCACGCCGAGCTGGGCGTACGCTGCGGCGGCGATAGCTGCACCGAGGCCGCTGGAAGCTGCCGGAGCCTTGGCAGCCGTAGCCGAGCTGTTGACGGCAAGCGTCGCGTTGCCGGTGGAAGCAGCCGTGTTGGCGCTCTCCGTGGCCTTGGCTTCTGCCTTGGCGGGAGCCTTCTTCTCCACGGGAGCCGGAGCTTCAACCGTGGTGACGACGGGCCGTTCGTAGGAGATGGCTACCGTGGAGTCCGCAGCGATGGTCGACTGGACCACTGCCTGGACATCGAGGGTGGACGTCGCGGTGGATTCACGGTCAACGTTGGTTTCGGCGGCGTTGGCCGCGACACCGCTGGTCAGGACCAGACCGGAAGCCGCTGCGATGACGGCGGCCTGGCGGCCCACAGTACCGGCGTTGCCGCCGACAGCCTTGGCGATGATGGCAAGCGAGCTGGTCTTGGGGGCCTCAGCGCGATGCCGTGCAACCTTGTTTGCACTGGTCATGATTTTCTCTTTTCGTATCCGCGTGCAGTGGGGTTACACGCGGGTAATGGGCGGCCAGCACTTGGGGGCATGCTGGCCGGCCACGAACCGGATGTTTTCTAGCGAAGGGTG
This sequence comes from Paenarthrobacter sp. CAP02, assembly GCF_040137855.1. Lineage (NCBI taxonomy): Bacteria > Bacillati > Actinomycetota > Actinomycetes > Micrococcales > Micrococcaceae > Paenarthrobacter > Paenarthrobacter sp. CAP02. The sequence continues at coordinate 550,512 of NZ_JBEEII010000002.1, forward strand.
AAGAAGGAAGAGGTGCCCGTGGAGGCTGCCGAGTGCAGGAGGGTGCCCTGGCTCGGGTTCAGTGCGCTGATCATCATGCCGTTGCCGACGTAGATGCCGACGTGGGCTCCGCCGTTCTGCATGACGAGGTCACCGGGCTGGGGGTTGCTGGTGGGCTTCATGGCCGTCCAGGCGTTGACGCGGGGGATGCTGATGCCGGCCTGCGCGTAGACCCACTGGGTGAAGCCGGAGCAGTCCCAGCCGTTGGGGGTGGTGCCGCCCCATACGTAGGGGTGACCGATACCGGTGTAGGCAATGGCGGCGAGGCCCGAAGCAGCAGCGCTTGCAGCACCGTCCGTAACCTCGGAGGACTTTGCGGTGACCGCAGCTGCGGCGTCCTGGCTACCAGCGGCGCGCTGGGTGACCTGCGATGCACGCTGGACAACCTTGGGGGCTTCCTTGGTGGCCACGACCGGGCTCTCGAAGGCCACGGTGGCGGTTGGCTCTGCAGTGACGACGGCGGTTGCCACCATCTGCTGGGTGCTGGAGGCTTCCGACTTGGAGATGTCCGTATCAGCTGCCGTAGCCGGAAGACCGGCGGTAAGGACAAGGCCCGAAGCTGCTGCCAGGACGACGGCCTGACGGCCAACCGAACCGGCGTTGGACGAAACAGCCTTGGAAAGAGTGTTCAAGGGGTTCGTACGAACCGTTTCAGCGCGGTGGCGCGCAGGGGTAGTGCGTGATGACACGTAGGTAGCCTCTCCCAATGCCTGCGAGGTGAGCTGTCGGATTCGGATGGGAGTCATCCGGCCGCGTTGCTTCAAGGAAGCTTTTGCGACTTAACCCCAAGGCCTTCTATCGAAGACCAAAAGTGGTTCCCCCGCCCCTGCCAGACGATTTATGCGAACGGACCTTGAGTGGTGGCAGAGCTAGGCAATCCACTCAAGTGCACCGGCCCCCTAAAAAGCCGATGCGCTTTGTACGGTACAACAGTTGAACGCGAATGTCACATTCAGGTCACGGGGTGTCGCAAAATGCGAGAGGCGACCATCAACTGGCTTAGAGCCAGCCCATGGGGTCGACAACTTCTCCGTTGACCTGGACCTCGAAGTGGAGGTGGCAGCCCGTGGAAGCGCCCGTGGTGCCGCTCAACGCGACAGTATCGCCACGGGTGACGGTCTGGCCGACCTTGACGTTGAAAGACGACAGGTGGTTATAGGTGGTCTCGAGGCCGTTGCCGTGGTCCACTACCACGCGGTTGCCTCCGCCATACTCGTGCCATCCGGCGAAAGTGACTTTGCCCGTGGCAGCCGCATGCACTGCGGTGCCGCACTGGGCAACGAAGTCCTGGCCGCGGTGGAAGTCGCCCGTGCCGCCCGTGAGGGGGCTGACCCGGTAGCCGAACGGCGAGGCCGTGACCAGGCTGTCCAAGGGGCTGGCAAGCGTGCCTACGGACGAGGCGCGCTGGATGCTGCCGACCGACTGGGCGCTGAGCAATTGCTTCAGCTTGCCGTCGGGGTCAGCTGCGGTTGCGACGGCGGCGCGGCTGAAGTCGATTTTTGCCGATGCGGCTGCGGAAACCTCTGGCTGGCTGCCGCCGGAAACGGCGAGGGCGGACTCGGTCTGGCCCGACTCCGACGTTGCCATCACTGGGCTTGTGGCCGGCAGTCCGACAGTCAGCGCCAAACCGGTGGCAGCGAGGGCTACTCCGGCTTTCTGGCCGACACCACTGGCTGCGGCGAAATCGGCAACCTGGCGCAATGGGCTCTTACGGCGGCGGACTTGGCGCTCAGTGTCACGGGGCCGGACCTCCATTGTTGCGCGGGCTGGCCGCAGCTCAACAGCGGGGCCGGTCGCGCGGCGACGACCCCTGACGTTCTGCGATGTCAAACTCTGTTCCTCTCTGGAAAGCCTGCGAAGTTAGCTGTCGGATTCGGGTCAGAGAGTTCAAAGACCCGGTCCGCACGAAGCGCTCATGGCACACAGGTATCCAAGGAGGGACTTGCGTAAATGGGCACTTCTGCTGCGGACTTCACCCCAAGGCTGCTTCTTTAGACAGCCGCTTGTGGTTCCCCCGCCTCTGCCAGTGGTGGATGGCACACCTGATCCGCTGGCAGAGCTCGGCTCCGGATCAGGTAACGCTTTGGTATCGGCGCTAGTAGATAACTATAGGCGATTAAAGCCTGCAGTAATAAATTCGTTATCAACAGGACGACGCACTCCCATATCATCAATCCCGAAAAACCGCAGGTCACATTGTCCCGCAGGGCACAAAAGTGAGGTTTGACACGGCATCCCCGAGGAGGCGGCGCCCCGAAGGGAGGTCAGCCCAGGGAGACGAACACGTGGGCCGCAACTTCAGGCGGAAGCTCAAGCGCTCCCTCGATGCCGGGAACCCGGACAGAAATGTACTCGCCGACGCGTTCCAATGACACCGCTGCCCCGGGACGGATTCCGCCCTCGTCCAGCTGGGTGAGGAGTTCGGGCTCCACCTGGATGGGCTCGGCAAGCCGGCTGACCACCACGCGGGAATCGGCGGCGTAGCCATCCATGGCCTGCAGCAGGTTGATGTCGAGCCGCGGAATGGTCTGCGTCGGCAGACCGCCCAGGGCTTCGAGTCCTGGAATCGGATTGCCGTAGGGCGACTCGGTGGGGTGTTCAAGGAGTTCGTAGAGCCGGCGTTCAACCCGCTCACTCATCACGTGTTCCCAACGGCACGCTTCGTCATGGACGTACGCCCAGTCGAGGCCAATGACATCGGCAAGGAGCCGCTCCGCGAGACGGTGCTTTCGCATGACCTCGGTGGCGCGCTTGCGGCCCATCTGGGTCAGTTCAAGGTGACGGTCGTTGGATACGATCACCAGGCCATCGCGCTCCATGCGGCCGATGGTTTGTGAAACCGTGGGGCCGGAGTGCCGCAGGCGCTCGGCGATGCGGGCCCTGAGCGCCACAATGTTTTCTTCTTCCAGCTCCAAAATGGTCCGAAGATACATCTCAGTGGTATCGATCAGATCCGTCATCCAGCTCAGCTCTCCTCGAACGCAGTTTCCTTGCGTAATCTCCACCGTACCGCGTCCTTGGCCAGGGCAGCCGGTGTTTACCGCTGGCCCTTGAACGCCGACACCCAGCCTAGCTTATTTGGAATTACTCTGGATAATTCCGGTCGCATCCTGTTGCTTCGCATTCCACGTGGCGGACTATGACGGATGCAGGTTACAGCCCCCGGGCCGAGTCAGGCAGAATTGGGGAGTCGAAGGGGCAGCGGATGCCACCTGCCACGACCCATCTCTAGCCGATACCCATTGGAGCCACACGTGAGCGACAACAGCATCACCATTCCCGCCGATCTGCTGCCCAAGGACGGACGCTTCGGCGCAGGACCGTCCAAGGTCCGCCCGGAACAGATCGAGGCGTTGTCTGCCGCATCGGCCACCATCCTGGGTACCTCCCACCGGCAGGCCCCGGTCAAGAACCTCGTTGGATCGGTACGGGAAGGACTCAGCCAGTTCTTCCGCGCACCCGAGGGATACGAGGTTGTCCTTGGCGTCGGCGGATCAACCGCCTTCTGGGACGTCGCCGCATTCGGCCTGGTGGAGAAGAAGGCCCAGCACCTGTCCTTTGGCGAGTTCGGTTCGAAGTTCGCCGCCGCCACCAACAAAGCCCCGTTCCTTGATGCTTCCTCCATCATCAAGTCCGAGCCCGGCACCCGCCCCGTGGCACAAGCCGAAGCCGGCGTCGATGTCTACGCGTGGCCCCAGAACGAGACGTCCACGGGTGTTGCAGCTCCCGTCAAGCGGGTCCAGCGCGCCGACGAAGGATCACTGATCCTGGTGGACGCCACCTCCGCTGCCGGCGGCCTGGACGTCGACGTCTCGGAGTCCGACGTTTACTACTTCGCCCCGCAGAAGAACTTCGCATCAGATGGCGGGCTGTGGCTCGGCCTCTTCTCCCCCGCAGCCTTGGAACGCGCTGCCCGTATCAAGGCATCCGGCCGCTGGATCCCGGATTTCCTGGACCTGCAGACTGCCATCGACAACTCCAAGCTCAACCAGACGTACAACACGCCGTCGTTGTCCACCCTGGTGACCCTGGACGCCCAGGTTCAGTGGTTGAACAGCAACGGCGGCCTGGACTTTGCCAGCAAGCGCACGGCGGACTCCGCCAACCGGATCTACTCCTGGGCCGAAGCCTCCGAGTACGCCACCCCGTTTGTGGCCAAGGCTGAGGACCGCTCCAACGTCATTGCCACCATCGACTTCGACGACTCGATCGACGCGCCCGCGATCGCCAAGGTCCTCCGCGCCAACGGTGTGGTGGACACGGAGCCGTACCGCAAGCTGGGCCGCAACCAGTTGCGTATTGCCACGTTCGTCGCCATTGAGCCGGACGATGTCTCAGCGCTCCTTGCCAGCATCGACTACGTCGTGGGTGAACTGAAGAAGTAACCCTCGGCGGGTAGCCAGCCGGACCCGAGGGTCGGCGTCGTTCGGTCAGCCCGGACGGCGCCGTCGCCGCTTAACGGGCGGTGCCGCCGTCGCCCTCTTCCGTACCCGGAGGGGCAAGCAGCGACTCCACCCGGAAATGTTTCAGGCCACGCGCCCGCCGGTCAAAGCGGAGCCTCAGCTGTTTGGCCCGGATGATCCAGACCAAACCCACGACGGCGGTGCTGATGCCGGCTATCGCGGCTACGCCCACCGCCCAGCGCGGACCGCCGATGTTGGCCACCCAACCCACCAGCGGGGCACCAATGGGTGTCCCGCCCATGAAGATCGCCATGTACAACGACATGACCCTGCCCCGCATAACGGCCTCCGTGGTCGATTGCACGTATCCGTTGGCACTGGTGATGAGGGTCAGCGCGAACAGGCCACAGGGAACCAGCGCGAGACCGAAAAGGGTTGCGTTGGGCGCCAGGGCAGCGAGCGTGCTGGAGACCCCGAAGCCTCCGGCCGCCAGGAAGATCAGCCTGAGGCGGGGCCGGCCGCGTCGGGCGGCGAGCAATGCCCCCGTTACTGAGCCGATGGCCATGATGGAACTCAGGGCCCCAAAGGCGCCGGCGTCCATGCCGAACTGGGTGCCTACCATCGCGGCGATGAACAGCGGAAAGTTGAGTCCGAAGGTGCCCACGATGAAGATGGCCACCAGGACCACTTGGATATCAGGCCTTCCCCGGACGTACCGCAGGCCTTCGCGGATGCGCCCTTTACCTGGAGCCGCACGTGGTTGTGCCCGCAGTGACGACGCCGGAATCAGTTTGAGCGCCCAGAGCATCGCGGCGAAGGACACCGTGTTGATGAGGAAGACCCATCCCGGCCCCACCACCACAGTCAGGACACCGGATACTGCCGGACCGATCATCCGGGCTACGTTGAAGGATGCGCTGTTCAGTGCCACCGCGTTGGGGAGGTAATCATCGGTGACGAGTTCCGAGACGAACGTTTGGCGGACCGGAGCGTCCAACGCCGTCACGATGCCCAGCAGCAGGGCAAAGATGTACACGTGCCACAGCTCCGCGACTCCCAACAACACCAGGATGCCCAGTCCCGTGCTGAGCAGGGCCATTGCCACCAGGGTGAGGAGGAGCAGCTTCCGCCTGCTGTAGCGGTCGGCAAGCAGGCCGGCCCACGGGGCAAGGAAAAGTTGCGGACCCAGTTGGAGGGCCAGGGTGATGCCCATGGCGCCGGCATCGTGCGCGGTCAGGTGGTCGAACACCAGCCAGTCCTGCGCAGTGCGCTGCATCCAGGTGCCGATATTGGAGATCAGGGCACCGAAGAACCAGATGCGGTAGTTGGGAATCCCCAGCGACTTAAAGGTGGACATCAGTGTCCACCATCGCTTGGTTCACCCCGGGTTTCCGCAATGCTTATTCAGCCCCGGCTTCGTCGTCTTCGGCGTCGTCAGCCTCGTCGTCGTCCGCTTCGGTGTCATCCGCATCGGCGGGTCCTGTAGCGTCGTCCTCGTCGGCCTGGACGGATTCCTCCGTGACATCGCCGACCGTCTCCTCCACCAGCGGAGTCTCGTCCTCGGGGCGGACCCGTTTGGCCCACGGAACCCATTCCGGGGCTAGGATGGAATCCTCGGAGGGCAGCAGGCCGAGCTCGCTGACGGTCACGATCTTGGAACGCGAGTTACGCGTCACCACGGCGTACCACTGCCAGCCGCCGTAACCCGCGAGCTTGGATTCGAACAAGTGGGTGACCACGCGGTCGCCCTCCGACTTTGCACCGAGGTGCGCACCCACTTCGCCCGGGTTGGCTATGCCCTGAACTGCCTCACGTGCAGTATCGACGGCGGCAGCCAGGAAGGCGTCAGGCTTGCCGGTTCGCCACACAGGCAAACCGGCCCGCGGCTTCTCCGCCGCAGGCTTCCGCGCGGGGGCTTCCCCGTTTCCAGGAGCCTGGGCATCGTCGGGGGCTGAATCAGGGCTTCCCTGCGCGCCCTTTCCGCCCTTCGTGTCCTGTGCGGATTCCGATGCCATGGGCCTAGGCTTCCAGCTCGTCGGCAACCTTGCGGAGCGCCATGCTGATGGCCTTGGCCTTGTTGCCGTCCGGGTACTTGCCGGACGAGAGGGAGCCGGAGAGGTTGTCCAGCACCGTCACGAGGTCCTGCACCATCGGTGCAAGGTCCTTGGCGTTCATGCGCTTGGCCTTGGCAATGGAAGGCGTCTTCTCCAGGACACGAAGTCCCAGTGCCTGTGCGCCGCGGCGACCGTCGGCCACACCGAATTCCACGCGCGTGCCGGCTTTGAGTTCCGTTACGCCCGCGGGCAGGGACGTCTTGGGCAGGAATACTTCCTGGCCGTCTTCTGCCGCGAGGAATCCGAAGCCTTTTTCCTTGTCATACCATTTGACCTTGCCGGTAGGCACGTAATCAACCTTCTTCGTTTTCTTGCTCTGGGAGACACGTCGGGCCGTTACCGCATCCGCAGGGTCCTGCGGGATCGAGGGTGACAGCCCGGTCCGTGTTGGTCTGTTCCTTCAAGGTTATCCTGCCGGACCCCCTAATCCCGCTTTGGGACGCCCGCGTGCATGCCCGCGGGGCCCATGACGTGCAGCAACGGTCACGGCGGACTGCTCCTGCTAGCGTTGATGGCATGAATTCCCCGGGTTACCGCCGCCCCCTCGTGATTGCTGCCGCCGTCATTGCCGTGGTGTCACTGGCGGCCGTCGCCGCCGTCATCGCCATCGCTTCCACGGGCAGCGCAGCCCCCGTGTGGATCACTTCCACGGCCCTTTACGGGCTGCCCGCGGCGTTCATGCTGGCGGCTGTCCTGGTGGTGGACGCCATCCGTCTTCGTCGCCGCCAGTAACCGGTCCCTCGCTCCGGCGGGCATGAGCGGCCCAAGGGCGGTACCGTTGGATTGATGTCCCTTATTCGCGCGCTCAGCAAGGAACTGGAAGCGCGCAGCGACGATTCGCTGCGGGCTTTGTTTGCCGCGCGGCCGGACCTTATCTCCCCCATGGCACCGGACTTCGCCGCCTTGGCAGCCAGGGCGAGTGCCCGCGTGAGTGTCCAGCGGGCCTTGGAACGCTTGAACAAGCCGGAGATGCAGGTGCTCGAAACCCTCCATCTCTGTACCAATACCGATACCGGGCACAGTGTTTCGGCGGCCGGATTGAAAAAAGTCATTGCCGGTTCCACTCTCTCTGCCCTGGATCCCATCCTCGCCAACCTGCAGGAACTGGCCTTGATCCATCGGGCGGATCCACCCGCCGGTTCCCCTGCGACCACTTCACGGCAGCGCTTCTACCTCCCGGTGGGCAGCCTCAAGGACGTCATCGGCATCTACCCGGCAGGACTGGGACGAAGCTACACCGAGCTGGTCCGGCTCCAACCCGCCTTTGCCCAACGGGCAGTCCAGTTGGTGGCCGAACTGCACCAAAGCGGGCTCGGCATCCATCCAGCGAGCACGCCCATGGACGCGGCCCTTGCTCTTCAGCGTTGGACCTCCAGTCCCGCGGAACTGCGGGCCATCCTGGCCACAGCTCCGGAACGCACGGTGGCCCTCCTGGAGAAATTCGGGAGCTGGGCCATGGGTGCTGTACCTCAGGCCCAGCGGCGGGCGTCGGTCACCCATGAAAGCCGCGACGTCGGGCCCATCGACTGGCTGCTGGCGCGCGGATTGCTGGTCCCCCTGGACGCCGGCCACGTGGAGCTCCCCCACAGCGTGGGGCTTGCACTGCGGGGCGGCGCGATCGTGGATGACTTCACGCTGGCCCCGCCGGTTCCCGAGCTTGGCCACACGAGTGCCGCCCTCCGCCGTAATGCCGCCATGGGTGCCATCGCCGAGACCCTGCGGCTGACCGGTGAGCTGTTGTTTGCCGTCCGCGAGCAACCGCTGGCCACACTCCGGAGCGGCGGCGTGGGCGTACGCGAACTCCGGCGCCTGGCCGAGTCCGTCCGGAACGGGGTGCACGAGACTGCGATCCTCCTGGAACTGGCTGCGTTGGCGGGACTTCTGCGCCTGGACGTGGACAGCTCCACCTGGGTGCAGCCGCCGTCGTTGGAGTGGCTGAACCTGCCCCGCCAGGAGCAATGGCTCTGGCTGGTCAATGCCTGGTTGGCCAGCGAGCGCGCGCCATCACTGGTGGGACAGCCGCTCACGGGTTCGGCATCCTCTCCCACGCACCAGGGCGCTGCAGGCACCACCATCAACGCCTTGTCCGCGGAGGCTCAACGGCCCGATGCTCCTGTTGTCCGGCGGCGGGTCCTGGAAATCCTGAATGAACTGACAGTGGAAGCAGCGGCGCCGGACGGCAAAGCGCCTGTCCTCGATGCCCGGGCCGTCCTGCAGCGGGCCGAGTGGGCACAGCCGCGGATGTCGAGGCGTTTCAGTTCACTGGTCCGCGGCATCCTGGAGGAGGCAACGCTCCTGGGCCTGATGGGTTCGGGCGCCCTGACCCAGCTGGGATCGGCTATCGCGGAAGGGCAACCGGAACAAGCCATGACCATCCTTGGCGAGCATTTGCCCGCCGCCGTGAACCACATCCTGCTGCAGGCCGACCTGACGGCTGTCGCGCCCGGTTACCTCGCGCCGGAACTCAGCGAAACCCTGCTGTTGATGGCCGACGCCGAGGGCCAGGGTCCGGCGTCGATCTACCGGTTTTCTGCCGCCACCATCCGCAGGGCGCTCGACGCCGGACAAGATGCGGAATCGCTGTTGGCGTTCCTTCGTGAGCATTCTGCAACCGACGTGCCCCAGCCCTTGGCCTATTTGGTCCAGGACACCGCGTCCCGGCATGGCCGGTTGCGGATTGGTTCCAGCGCCAGCTTTATCCAGAGCGACGACGAAACCGCCATCACCGATCTCCTCCAAGAGGCAAGAACGTCCGTGTTGAGCCTGGTACGCATCGCACCGACCGTTCTGACGTCGTCCGCGAGTCCGCGGGAAACGGCACGTGTGCTGCGCGAACTGGGACTGTCGCCTGCAGTGCAGGAGGCCGAACCCGCCGTCGTGCGTTTCAAACGGACAACAGCGGTACCCGGGAGCGCGCGCCCCGTCTACACGGCGCCCCGAACGGCTCCGCCGGACGAGGATGTCGAGGCCCAGCTTTCGGTGCTGCGCCAGCACCGCGGAGTTCCGGCAGAGACGGCCGGCGAGGCGTCTACGCAACTCGGTCTGGAGACCCTGCAGACGGCTATCCGGCTGAAGCAGGCAGTCATCATGAATGTGGTGGACAGCCTGGGGAATGCCAACACCGAAACGGTTGTTCCTGTATCCGTCTCCGGCGGACGCGTCAGGGTGTTCGATCCCGCCAAGGAAACCGAGCGGGTGTTGTCCATCCACCGGATCATCGACGTGGAACCCGCCAAGGAATTGCGTTCGTGAAACGCACAGTTTGTGAAAACCGCGCCGTGAAGCTGCGCAAGTGAGGATTCAACAGTGACCGACGGTCCGCTGATCGTTCAAAGCGACAAAACCATCCTGCTGGAAGTCGACCACGAACTCGCCACCGAGGCCCGGCATGCCATCGCCGCGTTCGCTGAACTGGAACGCGCCCCGGAACATATGCACAGCTACCGGCTGACGCCCTTGGGTCTTTGGAATGCCCGTGCTGCGGGGTTGGACGCGGAGCAGGTGCTCGATACCTTGCTGAAGTACTCGCGCTTTCCCGTGCCGCACGCTTTGCTGATCGACATCGAAGAGACCATGTCGCGCTATGGCAGGCTGCGGTTGGAAAAGGACGCCCAGCACGGCCTGGTGATGCGGACCGATGACTACCCCGTGCTGGAAGAAGTCATTCGGGCCAAGAAGATCGCTCCCCTGCTGGGGCCGCGGATTGATGGCGAAACGGTGGTAGTCCATTCATCCCAGCGCGGCCAGTTGAAGCAGCTGCTCCTCAAGTTGGGTTGGCCCGCAGAGGATCTTGCCGGCTACGTGGACGGGCAGCCGCACCTGATCATGCTGGACGAGAGCGGCTGGCAGCTCCGGCCGTACCAGAAGCTGGCCACGGAGAACTTCTGGGCCGGCGGCAGCGGCGTCGTCGTGCTTCCCTGTGGTGCCGGTAAGACGCTGGTGGGAGCGGCAGCCATGGCGACGTCTTCCACCACCACCCTCATCCTTGTCACCAACACGGTTTCCGCCCGGCAGTGGAAGGACGAGCTCCTCAAACGGACGTCCCTGACCGAAGACGAGATTGGCGAGTACTCGGGCGCGGTGAAGGAAGTCCGGCCGGTCACCATTGCCACGTACCAGGTCCTGACCACCAAACGTGGGGGGCTGTATCCCCACCTGGAATTGGTGGACGGACACGACTGGGGACTCATCATCTACGACGAAGTCCACCTGCTTCCCGCTCCGATCTTCCGGATGACCGCGGACCTGCAGGCCCGGCGCCGGCTGGGCCTGACGGCAACCCTGGTACGGGAGGACGGACGGGAAGGCGAGGTCTTCAGCCTGATCGGTCCCAAGCGCTACGACGCTCCATGGAAGGACATTGAAGCCCAAGGCTACATCGCTCCTGCGGACTGTGTGGAAGTCCGGGTGGACCTCCCCCGCGACGAGCGCGTGGCTTATGCCATGGCTGACGACGCCGATAAGTACCGGCTATGCGCGACGTCGGAAACCAAGACCCAGCTGGTGGAGCAACTGGTGGAGGTCCACAAGGGTGAGCAGTTGCTGGTGATCGGCCAGTACATCGACCAGCTGGATGAGATTTCCGAACGGTTGGATGCCCCTTTGATCAAGGGCGAAACCAGCGTCAAGGCGAGGCAAAAGCTCTTCGACGCCTTCCGCAAGGGCGAAATCCACACCCTGGTGGTGTCCAAAGTGGCGAACTTCTCGATCGACCTTCCCGAAGCTTCGGTAGCCATCCAGGTGTCGGGCTCGTTCGGCTCGCGCCAGGAAGAAGCTCAACGGCTGGGACGCCTCCTGCGCCCCAAGCAGGACGGCCGCGCCGCCAGGTTCTACTCCCTGGTGGCCCGCGACACCCTGGACCAGGACTTCGCAGCCAAGCGCCAACGGTTCCTGGCCGAGCAGGGCTACGCCTACCGCATCATGGACGCCAAGGACATCGGCAAGGACGTCGGCCAGGAACAGTAGGGCGGCCGCAGGTACTTTTTAAGGTCAGGGCCCTTGCGGTTAATGTCCAGCAACTTTACGATTCCTAGTGAAGCTCTCCGCCCTTAAGGTTTGCCCCTGGTCCAGGCAATCCGGCGGCCAGCCGTCGGCAGTGGGGGTAATCCCGCAGCCAGGGAGCCGGCGGTTCGAAGGCCTAGAAAAATCTGAGCATTTTCATCCAGAGGATTCCCCATGCGTAAAGCCCTCTTGGTCCTTTCCGCGATCGTCCTGCTGTCAGCACTCGCACAGTTACTGTTCGCCGGTTACTTCCATTTTCAAAACACCATCGAAGCCCAGCATGAAGCGGGCGTCTACCACGTGATGAACGGCCAATACGTGCTGCGTTACGGCGCGCTCCTGGCCGCCATCGTCGCCGCCATCGCCCGGGCCGGATCCCGGACCATCTGGCTGGCCGCAGGGATCTTCCTGCTCAGCTGGGTACAGTTGTTCATCTTCATCATCGGCGGCATGCTGACTGGTTCGTCCGAAGATTTCATCACCCCGGCCGGCTCGTGGGTGGCCGCCATCCACCCATTGACCGGCGTCCTGATAATTTTCATGTCGTACTGGCTCTTCAGGCGTGCCCGCGCGGTGGCCTTGAACCCCCAGCCGCTTCCGCCCAAGGCTGCAGCCCCGGATGCTTCAGCCTCTCCCAGCACTGCCTGACCAGCGGCAGCTGTGAACACTTCGCAGCTGCTGGCCGTGGACCTGGTGTTGTCCATCCTCGCGGCCGGCGCCTGGGTCGCCGCCGCGTGGATGACAGGTGCCGCGACCACTGATCGGAAGCAAGCACCACCCCACGCGACCGATCTGGCCCTCTTGCTCCTGGGCGTGGCCGCCGCTGCGACGGTGGCCCGCTATGCCTTGCTACCCGCTTTGGTGGCCGGCAGTTGGTGGTTTGCCAGTGAGCGCATAACCATCAGCTTGCCCCTGACCGCCATCCCCGCGGCTTGGGCCGCGATGGCCGGTGTTCCGTATTTGCTGAGGAAGCGGAACACCGGCTCCACCACTTCCCGGAGGCCCGGCTGTTCGCGGTCCCGTGAAGGAGTTGTCCTGGCCGTGGTGGCTGCGGCCGCGGCGTCCGTGGCATCGCTGGCCTTGTCGCTCGTAGTGGGTCCGTTCCCGGCCCCATGGACTGTGATTGTCCTCCTGTTCATGGTGGGCGGCACGGTGGTTCTCGCCAGGCTTGCGCTCCGGGAAGCTGGCCGTCCCGGGCGCAGTTTCCCAGGAACGGTCCGGCGCGCCCGCAAGCGTCCGACGGCGGCTGCAGCAGTTGCCGCCCTCATGGCCTGTACCGCTTTGGGCTCGGGAGCTTTTGCCTGGCTGGGGAGCCGGTCCGCCGACGGCGCAGCGATCGTTGCCGCCGTCGGACATCACGGCACACCGGACAGGTACGTGGAGGCAAAACCCACCCAAGTGACGGATCTGCTGGGCACCGTGCCGGCGGACGCCGTGGTCCGGCATTATGAGCTGACAGCACGCGTGGAACAGGTGACGCTGCCCTCGGGCCAGAAGGTGGAAGCCTGGACCTTCGGGAGCGTCCCGGGGCCATCGCTGGAAGCCCAGCTGGGCGAGGTCATGGAGGTGGAACTCAAGAACCGTGACATCGCCGCGGGCGTGACCCTGCATTGGCACGGCTACGACGTTCCCAATGCCATGGACGGAGTAGCCGGGGCCACCCAGGACGCCGTCATGCCGGGACATTCCACGACATACCGCTTCCAGGCCAAACAGGTCGGCACGTACTGGTACCACACGCACCAGGATTCAGCCGAGGGAGTCCGTAAGGGCCTCTACGGCACATTCGTCGTGCACAACCCCGCAACGCCCCGTGCCGGGACGGACCTTGTGGTGGCTGCGCACGACCTCGGCGGTCTGGGGTTGCTGGGCTCCTCAGACCGCATCAGTGCCCACCCCGCCACACCCGGCTTCGCGGTGCGGGTGAGGCTGGTCAACACTGATTCCCTGCCGCAGCGTTACTGGGTGGACGGCGCCCCGTTCCGGGTAGTCGCCGTGGACGGAACGGAGGTGAACCAGCCGGGGGAAGTGACCGGCAAACTCCTCAGGCTTGGTGCCGGAGGCAGGATGGACGTCGCTTTCACCATGCCGGCGTCACCGGTAACCGTGCGTTCGGACTCCGCAGCAGGAGCCGCCGTCATCATTGCCCCACCCGGTTCCGCAGCCCTGGCTGAAGCTTCGGCCGCTGCTTTGAGTGCGGCCCCGGACAAAGCGCCGACGGGCATCTTCGCCACCGTTCCTGCGCTGGATCTCCTGGCCTATGGCAAACCCGTAGCCGGTTCCGGTTCGGCGCAGCCGACGATTACCCGGGAAGAAGTAATGGTCCTGGACCGGCAATTCCGTTTTGTCGATGGAATTCCGCGTTTTGCCTTCACCGTCAACGGCGCAGCCTACCCCTTGGTCCCCTCCATTGACGTGTCTCTCGGCGACACCGTGAAGGTGACGGTGGTGAACCGCACCGCCGAACCACATCCCATGCATCCGCACGGGCACCATGTGCAGGTCCTGAGCCGGAACGGCGTGGCCCCCACGGGCTCGCCGCTGCTGCTGGACACCGTGGACGTTCAGCCTGGCGAAGTCTGGGAACTGCTGCTGCACGCCGACAACCCGGGCATCTGGATGGACCACTGCCACAACCTGGATCACGCGGCGGAAGGGATGATGATGCTCCTGAAGTATCAGGGGGTGTCATCGCCTTTCATGCACGGGGGCCACGCCCACAACAGGCCGGAGTGAAGTGGGTCAGGCGACCATGCGGCTGGTGGCCGAGATGCTGACGTGGTCCACCACGGCCCAGCACTCTTCATCGCGGAGCTGCGCACTGGCGAAGCGTTCGGCTGCGGCGAGGTCCTGGAAATCCTCGCGGCGGACATGGCCGGTGTCGGTGTCCAGGTATGTCACATGGAACTCGACGTCGTCCCTGTCGCGGAGCTGGTGGACAGTGTTGGAAGCTGCTGTGGTGGGAGCTGCTGTGTTTGCCATGTTTTAAGTGTGGAACGGGGCACTGACATTATTGGAAGCATCGGCTGGCGTGTCCGGTTTCAGGGACATTTACGGCCTCCTCAAATACTGTGCCGAAACGTCCCGCACCGTCTCGCTGAGGACGTCCAGGACCCTGGATGCCGTGCGCCACCGCTGCCAGTAAAGCGGAACATCGAACGGCCTGTCCGGTGCCAGCTCAACCAGCCGGCCGTCCGCTATGTCCGGCCCGCATTGCACTTCGGGGATCAGCCCCCAGCCAAGGCCCAGGCGGATGGCGTCCCCAAAATCGTGCGAGGCCGGAACGAAATGGCGGGGACCCCGGCGCTCCGGCACGCTCCCGGCCTCAGCCCACGACTGGACGAAAGCCCACTGATAGGTGTCCTTGCGATCAAAGTCGACCGTGGGGGCAGCGTTCAGCGACACCCCGTTGATGCCCTTCGGGAAATCAGGGAACCATCGCGCCAGATACTGCGGCGCAGCAACGGGAAGGTATCGCATGACCCCAAGGCTCTCGACGCGGCATCCTTGCACTGGTTCAGGGGTGGCCGTGACTGCCGCCATGACTGTCCCGGACCGCAACAGCGCCGTTGAATGCTGTTCGTCATCCCGATGGAGGTCGAACGTCACGTTCAGCTCCTGCGGAACCTTCACCAGCGCCTGCAGAAACCACACGGCCAGCGAATCCGCGTTGACGACGATCGGCACGGCGAGTTCCGCTCCCTCCGAGCCCAAGCCAAGTTCCCTGCCCGCGTCGGCCTCGAGCTGCGCCACCTGGCGTGCCAGCCGCAAGACCACCTCTCCAGCTTCCGTTGCCTGCACGGGGTTGCTTCTCCTTAGCAGCACCCGGCCCGCCGCCTGCTCGAGCGCCTTGAGCCGCTGGGACACTGCCGACGGCGTGACATGTAGTTGGCGCGCGGCCGCGTCCAGCGTTCCCTCCGAGAGGACGGTGGCGAATGTGAGCAGCTGTTCGGATGGAAACTGGAACATTAGAACAGCTTACGCCGCATCAAAATACTTAGCTGGTCTAATGCTTGGCGCATCCGTAATTTCGAAGCGTGACTATTACTGACATCTCCCACTCCGCGGGCCTTGGGCTCGCCACAGGCCTGGCCCTCATCGTCGCGATCGGGGCACAGAATGCGTTCGTGCTTCGTCAGGGGATCCGTGGCGAACACATAGGTCCGATCGTCGCGGTATGCGCCCTCTCCGACGCCGTCCTTATCGCTGCCGGCGTTCTGGGCATCGGCGCCCTGGTCACTGCCGCACCGGCCGCCGTCGTCGTCCTCCGCTATGTGGGCGCAGCGTTCCTGGTGACCTATGGCCTGATGGCCGCACGGCGGGCCTTCCGCCCCCAGTCGCTGACCAGCGATGGCCCGGACGACGGCGGCGCGAGGCGCGGCCTGGCGGGCGCCGTCGCCACCGTCCTGGCCCTGACCTGGCTCAACCCGCACGTCTATCTGGATATTGCCTTGATCGGCTCCCTGGCCAGCGCGCAAGGAACTCCCCTGCAATGGTGGTTCGGCGCCGGGGCAATGCTGGGCAGCATTCTTTGGTTCTGCTCGCTGGGATTCGGTGCGCGGTACCTTCGTGGCTTCTTTTCGAGGCCCCGCTCCTGGCGGATCCTGGACGGCGGCATCGCCGTGACCATGGTGGCATTGGGAGCGGGCCTGGTCCTCGGTGCATGATGCCGTCCGTGGACTTCCCGCGCAGTTTGCTCACATGCAGCATTCAGAAAACTCCCAGTTACTGGGAGGATCATGGATGGCATGAAAAAGAACGGTCCCGAAGCCAAGCTTCTTGTGGTTGATGACGAACCCAACATTCGTGAGCTGCTGTCCACGTCGCTGCGTTTCGCAGGGTTTGAGGTAGTGGCTGCTTCCAACGGTCGCGAAGCCCTTGCTGCGGCCGATCTCCACGCGCCGGACCTCGCCGTCCTGGACGTCATGCTGCCGGATATGGACGGATTTACCGTGACCCGGCGCCTCCGCGCCGCCGGCAAGCATTTCCCCGTCCTGTTCCTCACAGCGAAGGACGACACCGAGGACAAAGTCACGGGCCTCACTGTGGGCGGCGATGACTATGTCACCAAGCCTTTCAGCCTCGACGAGGTAGTGGCCCGTATCCGGGCCGTCCTCCGCCGTACCCAGCCGCTCGAAGACGACGACGCCGTCATCCGCGTCGACGACCTCGAACTCGACGACGACGCCCACGAGGTCCGTCGCGGCGGAACCGTCATCGAGCTGTCCCCCACGGAGTTCAAGCTCCTGCGCTACCTCATGCTCAATCCCAACCGGGTCCTTTCCAAGGCGCAGATCCTGGACCACGTGTGGGAGTACGACTTCAACGGCGATGCCTCAATTGTTGAGTCGTACATTTCGTACCTGCGCCGCAAGGTGGACATCGATCCCGACGCCGCCGCCCTCATCCAGACCAAGCGCGGCGTGGGCTACGTGCTGCGGACGGCTGAGAAGCGCTGACCTTGCTGCAACGCTGGAAGTCGGCCTCACTGAGGTCGCAGCTCGTCGCCATCATCATGGGTCTGCTCCTGCTGGCCCTGGCAGCGACGGGCGCGGGAACCCTGACCCTGGTCAAGAGCTACCTGCAGGGCCAGGTGGACGACAAGCTCAAGGCTGCAGTTGCCTTGGCGCAGGAGCAGGAGGGCTTCAACAAGCTGGCACAGCCCAACACGGCGACCCCTACTGACGCCGCCGTTCCCACGGACTACTCGCTGACGTTGTACATACCTGGCCTGGAACCGTATCCCTTCGGCGGCAGCCAAAGCGACCGCCCCGCGATCGCTAACATCACCCCCGCTGAAGCCAAGCTTCGCGGCAACACGCCCTATCAGGTCAAGGGCACTGCAGGCAGCAACTGGCGGGTGGTGGCGATAGCAGTCAACACCTCCGATGGCCGCAACGGCGTCATGATCATCGGCCTGCCGCTGACCCCGGTGGACAAAGTGATGGAGCACGCCGTCCTTGTGGTGGTCGGCGTCGGCCTTTTGACGCTGGTACTGGCCTTCTTCATTGCCACGTGGACCGTGGCCCGGTCCTTCAGGCCCCTGGCCAAAGTGGAAAAGACGGCTGCGGCCATCGCGGCCGGCGACCTGTCCCGCCGTGTTGAAATCGATAATCCACATACAGAAGTGGGCCGCCTCGGCGGATCACTGAACGCCATGCTGGCGCACATTGAGGCGTCGTTCGCAGCCCGGGCTGCTTCTGAGGGGCGGATGCGGCGCTTTGCGGCCGACGCCTCCCACGAACTCCGCACGCCCTTGGTCACCATCCGGGGCTTCTCGGAGCTCTACAGGCATGGCGCCCTGACCACGGAAGAAGATGTGGCCATGGCCATGGGCCGGATCGAAAGCGAAGCCAAACGGATGGGCTCCATGGTCGAAGACCTGTTGCTGCTGGCCAGGCTGGACGAGCAGCGGCCGCTGCAGCTCAAGCCCGTGGACCTGCACCTCCTGGCCCACGACGCCATGGTGGACACCAAAGCTTCCTCGGGCGACCGGACCATCACCCTGACAGGACTCGACGGCGGCTCCCCCGCCCCTGCCCCCGTGCAAGGTGACGAGGCCAAGCTCCGGCAGGTCATTGGGAACCTGGTGGGCAATGCCCTGCGATATACGCCGGAAGGCAGCCCGATCGAGCTTGCCGTTGGTGTCCGGAACACGCCCGCTGGCGCCGAGTCGGTCATCGAGATCCGTGATCATGGACCGGGAATTCCGGAAGACGAGACCAACAAGATCTTCGAACGCTTCTACCGCGCTGACACCTCGCGCACCCGCGAGACGGGTGGCAGCGGCCTTGGCCTGGCGATTGTGGCTGCCATCGTGGGCTCGCACGGCGGAAGCGTCCGTGTTTCAGAGACCGACGGCGGCGGCGCCACTCTGGTGGTCAGCCTCCCTTTCCACGAGGAACCCGCCGAGCTTCTCTCTACGTAGTACCGCACTTTTGACGCCGTTTTCCACATAGCGGCAGACGTTCGTTCCGCGGTTGAGGCCTGCTGCCTAGGCTCGATGGTGTGGCCCACACTTACCGCCGCACCATGCGGAACACCTTCGTCGAAAGGCACAACCATGTCCGTCATCTCCGTCGATACCGAGATGCTCCAGCTCAAGTCCGACAATGTCCGGGGAACTATTGACCGCATCAGTTCGGACGTTCACACCATGAAGCGCGGGCTTGAGGAACTTCAGGCAACATGGAAAGGAACTGCGGCCGCGAACTTTCATTCCCTGGTCCTGGAATGGTCCCTGACGCAAAGCAAGGTGGAGGCATCGTTGGCTTCCATCACCGTGGCGTTGTCCACTGCGGCCTCAAACTACGCCGAAGTCGAGCAGGGCAACACCCAGCGGTTCACCTACTAGGAACCGCCAGCCCGCCTGCACAGTCCCGCGCACTCCTGCGGGGCCGGATGTCTTCCCCTGAACTATCCGGCCCCGCAGGTCACGCCGCACCTGTTTGTCCTGGGTTGGCGTCGCTGTCTCTATGGCTCCAAGGTGCCCTGGTGGAACCTCAGCCGCCATTGGCCGCGGTCCAACATCCAGATCGAGCTGCGAAGGGCAGAGCCCGCGTGGGCGTAACTGCGGTAGTTCAGCAAAATGGTGGTTTCATTGAGGCGGTCGGCGCTCAGGAGCTCCAGCTCTCCCGGTTCGCCCGGGTCCTCTTCCAGCGCCATCATCATGGCGTCTCGCGTCCAAAACCGGCCGGAACTGCCAATCTCCGCGAAGTCCGGGTGGAGCAGCACTCCAATCCTGCCAATGTCCGCCCTCACATCGGGCCTCAGCAGTTCCCGTTCCAAGGCAAGGACCGTGTCTTCCGGCGAGAGCTCCGGGGCCGCTGCATCACCTTCCAGTTCACTGAAAAGGTCCGCTTGGCCGAAGATGCCTGACTCGCCGAAGAGCGTCGGCTCAAAGTGCGGCCGGGAACTCCTGGGCGGCGCGGCAGCAGTGGTTGCCGCGGAAACCGTCGCGGTGGCGGCCCTGCCGGCGGTGACCGTCGCAGAGCTCGCAGCTGTCCCCATCGAGGAGGCTTCGGAGATCCCGGAACCCTCGGCTACGGAGTCATGCTTGGCGCCCGGGAAACCTGGTCCAACCCGCGGTGCGACGCCCTGTTGATACGCCACGGCGACAGCCCGGGCACGCTCATCCGCGGCTTCGTTCAGATCGTGTCCTGCGTGGCCCTTGACCCATTCGAAAGTGTATTTCCGGCCAACGATCGCCTGATCGATGTCCTTGAGGAGATCGACGTTGAGCACCGCCTTGCCGTCCGCCTTACGCCATCCTTTGCGCTTCCAGCCCGGCATCCATTTGGTGATGCAGTTGATGACGTACTGGCTATCGCACAGGATCAGCAGTTCCTCGTGGGCAACATGGGCCGTGGAGCGGAAAAGATCCAGGACTGCCATCAGTTCGCCCTGGTTGTTGGTGCCATGTGGCCAACCTCCTGCATGCCAACAGGAGTCGTCAACGTACCAGGCCCAACCGGCCGGCCCAGGATTACCGAGGGCGGACCCGTCGGCGGCAGCAATAATCGTCATACCGTTAATCCTGCCAGAACCCACGGACACTAAAACCGTGGTAGGCAGCAAAACGGCGGCCCCCTCCAGTTGGTGGGGACCGCCGTCGTTAGCTCTGAAACGAAATGTTCAGCGAGGGGGCTTAGAAGCCGCCCATGCCGCCCATGTCGTCGCCGCCCGGAGCCGGAGCGTTCTTCTCGGGCTTGTCAGCCACTACAGCCTCAGTGGTCAGGAACAGACCAGCGATGGAAGCAGCGTTCTGGAGAGCCGAGCGGGTGACCTTTACGGGGTCGTTGACGCCGGCAGCCAGGAGGTCTTCGTAGACGCCCGTGGCAGCGTTCAGGCCGTGGCCGGAAGGCAGGCCGCGAACCTTGTCGACGACAACGCCCGGCTCGAGGCCAGCGTTGAACGCGATCTGCTTCAGCGGAGCGTCGATGGCAACCTTGACGATGTTGGCACCGGTTGCCTCGTCACCCTGCAGGGTGAGGTTGGCGAATGCCTTGGCGCCTGCCTGGATGAGGGCTACGCCACCACCGGCAACGATGCCTTCTTCAACAGCAGCCTTGGCGTTGCGGACTGCGTCCTCAATGCGGTGCTTGCGTTCCTTGAGCTCAACTTCGGTTGCGGCACCGGCCTTGATGACTGCAACGCCACCGGCCAGCTTGGCCAGGCGCTCCTGCAGCTTCTCGCGGTCGTAGTCGGAGTCGGAGTTTTCGATCTCGGCACGGATCTGGGCCACGCGGCCTGCGATCTGCTCGGCGTCGCCGGCACCTTCAACGATGGTGGTCTCGTCCTTGGTGACAACAACCTTGCGGGCGGTGCCGAGGAGTTCCAGGCCAGCGTTTTCGAGCTTGAGGCCAACTTCTTCGGAGATGACCTGGCCGCCGGTGAGGATGGCGATGTCGGCCAGCTGGGCCTTGCGGCGGTCACCGAAGCCCGGGGCCTTGACGGCGACGGACTTGAAGGTGCCACGGATCTTGTTGACGATCAGGGTGGCCAGGGCCTCGCCCTCGATGTCTTCGGCGATGATCAGCAGCGGCTTGTTGGACTGCATGACCTTCTCCAGAACCGTGACGAGTTCCTTCACGTTGGAGATCTTGGAGTTGACGATCAGGATGTACGGGTCTTCGAGGACCGTTTCCTGGCGCTCTGCGTCGGTGACGAAGTAAGCGGAGATGTAGCCCTTGTCGAAGCGCATGCCCTCGGTGAGCTCGAGCTCCAGGCCGAAGGTGTTGGATTCCTCGACCGTGATGACGCCTTCCTTGCCCACCTTGTCTAGGGCTTCGGCGATCAGGCCGCCGATTTCCTGGTCACCGGCGGAGATGGAAGCCGTGGCTGCGATCTCTTCCTTGGTTTCGATTTCCTTGGCGGAAGCCAGCAGTTCGTTGATGACTGCTTCAACAGCCTTCTCGATGCCGCGCTTGAGGGACAGCGGGTCGGCGCCGGCGGCAACGTTGCGCAGGCCTTCCTTCACCAGCGCCTGGGCGAGGACGGTTGCAGTGGTGGTACCGTCGCCAGCGACGTCATCCGTCTTCTTGGCAACTTCCTTGACCAGTTCTGCACCGATCTTCTCGTAAGGGTCGTCCAGCTCGATCTCCTTGGCGATGGAAACACCATCGTTGGTGATCGTGGGGGCGCCCCACTTCTTTTCGAGGACGACGTTGCGTCCACGCGGGCCGAGGGTGACCTTGACGGCGTCAGCGAGGGTGTTCAGGCCCCGCTCGAGGCCGCGGCGTGCCTCTTCATCAAATGCAATGATCTTGGCCATAACGGCGGTAGTCCTTTCGGGACAGTCGATAAGAAGGTACCTGTCAGATGCGGTGCCCGCGACGGACGGTTCTTTGCTTGCGGCCTATGTACGCCCCGCGCTCCAAACCTCACCACACCAAGGTTGTTCTTGATCCTCCAGCGGCACGCCAGCCATCCGGGACCGGCGTCAACCGATCCGCACTTAGCAGTCGAACCGTAGGAGTGCTAAATCAATAATTAGCACTCGACCGGGGAGAGTGCAAGCAGGAAAGCGTCAATGCGACAGAAAACCAAGGGTTTCAGCCATGAGCTGAGCCGGTCAGGCGTTGGCCTGCTCCAGGGCTAGGCGACGCGCACGCCTTCTGCCTGCGGCCCCTTCTGGCCTTCCCCCAATTCGAACTCCACCCGCTGACCCTCCTCGAGGGCCCGGAAGCCATCCATCTGGATGGCGGACCAGTGCACAAAAACGTCGTCGCCGGACTCATCCACAGTGATGAATCCGTAGCCCTTTTCGGCGTTGAACCATTTGACGGTTCCCAATGCCATGATGCCCACACTTTCGCAGTAGCCAAGACCGGTTGCCGGGATCTCCGTACCGGAATCAATCCACTGTAACCACAGTCACTCCTGCGGCGCTGCCGGTGAGCGGCAGTGCTTCGGTTTTGTTATTGATGCTTAACCGAGTTGGGGCTCACAGGTGCTCCTACAGCGGTCCGCTACTGGTATCCGGGACCGGCAACAACCACCAGGGGCTGCTGGATTTCCGGGGACTCAACGATCGACTGAATGCGCAGCAGGGTTCCCAACGCCTCAGCGTTGGCCTTCTGCGCAGGACTGTTGTAGAAGATCACGGAGGTCTGCTGCGGCAGGCCGCCCCAGTTCCCAACTGTGCTCAGCGTCCAGCCATCGCCCTGTACCAGGCCGGCCACCCGGCCTGCCAGGCCAGCCGTGCCAGCACCGTTGTAGACAGCCACGGGGATGGACTTGTCTACCGGAGCCGAGGACGGAGTAGCGGACGGAACGTTGGACGGTGACGCCTCGGAGCTCGGTTCACCCGAAGCCGTGGGGGCCGGTTCGCTGGGCGCCGCGGAAGGCGAGGCATCAGTCTGCTGGGGTGCCGGCGTCGAGACGTTCGAGGAGGCGCTGGGACCCACCACGCCGAGGTTCGGAAGGATCAGGAAGGCCACCAGGCCAAGCACCAGAGCGACAGCTCCGACTGTGAGAACCGGCCACAAGGCAGGTCGGGCAGTCTCCTGGGCGTCGCGGTGGACGCCCTGGCGATTGGTGTTTTGCGGAACCTGGTCGAATTCATCCCTGGCAAATTTGGTCATGGTGAAGCGTTGTCCTTGCTGGTTGCTGCTGACAGATCAGCCTGGCGATTTACGCGTCGGACCCCAAGCGACGTGCCGTCCGCGCACGTTGGCGGGACGTACGTAGTCTACGCAATCTCTTGACGAGCATGGGATCGTGGGCCAACGCGTCCTCGGTATCGATCAGCGCGTTCAGGATCTGGTAGTAATGCGTCGCGGAGAGATCGAACAGCTCACGGATAGCCTGTTCCTTGGCGCCTGCGTACTTCCACCACTGCCGTTCAAGTGCCAGCATTTGCTGGTCGCGTTCACTCAGGGGCGATTCGCTGCGGGTTTCAGCCGCGAGGTCCTCGAGGGTAAAACCTGTCGACTGCTGCGCCATCGGTTCCGGTGCTGGTTCCGCCACGGCATACTCCTTCGACGCTTGATGGGAAATTGTCCTACCCCTATGTTACGGGTGAATAACAACGCTGTCATTCGCCCCGCCTGGCAGGCGCGGGGGACAATGGCGTGATGACTGGCGAGGATGCACTGTTTGAACTTGAACCGGCAGGCGTGGCGGATAGCGACTTCGCGGAACTGATCGATCGTCCGCTGGAAGAGCTGATGGCGCCCGACTGGGCGGACGCCTTGTTGCCCGTGGAAGACCAACTCCGCGCCGCCCTCGCGTTCGTTGCCGGCCAGGCCGCCAAGGGGCGCCAGGTCCTGCCGGCAGCCGACAATCTCCTGCGCGCGTTCAAACAGCCGCTGGCTGACGTCAAAGTACTCATCCTCGGCCAGGACCCCTACCCAACCCCGGGACACGCCGTCGGCCTTTCCTTCGCTGTTTCAGGGAGTACGCGACCCATCCCGCGGAGCCTCGCCAATATCTACCGCGAACTTCAGGACGACCTCGGCCTGCCACCTCGGGTCCATGGCGACTTGAGCGAATGGACCCGCCAGGGCGTGCTCCTGCTGAATCGTGTCCTCAGCGTCGAGGCGGGAAAAGCCGGATCGCACCGCGGCAAAGGCTGGGAGGACATTACGACGGCGGCTGTCACCGCCGTCGCCGACCGAACCAGTACCGGGCAGCAACAGCCACTCGTCGCCATCCTGTGGGGGAAGGACGCTGAGGGTGTCGTGCCGCTGCTCAAGGGAGCGCCGTCGCTCGTGTCGGCCCATCCCAGTCCGTTGTCGGCGTCACGGGGCTTCTTTGGCTCCAAGCCGTTCAGCCGGGCTAACGAGCTTCTGGTCCAGCAGGGCGCCGGGCCGATCGACTGGGAGTTGCCGGTCCTCTAGCGCTCCTCCACCGAAGGCCGCGAAGCGGACGGAACGTGAGCGAGGGTCCGCGCGAAGCGGACGGAACGTGAGCGAGCGTCCGCGCGAAGCGGACGGAACGTGAGCGAGCGTCCGCGCGAAGCGGACGGAACGTGAGCGAGGGTGTGTAACGTTCGGCCCTATCCAGCAGACGTCCAGCGCACTAGCTTAGGCTTGCCTATATGGCTGCTCTCCCCGTCACCTCGTCCGCTACCCGCAATACCCGCCCACAGGTCTCCCTGACCGTGCTCAGGAAAGAACTCCTTTCCCCGCACATGGTGCGGATTGTGGCCGGTGGGCCGGGGTTCAGCGATTACGCAAACAACGACTACGTGGACCGCTACGTCAAAATCGTTTTTCCCCAGCCGGGCGTCGACTACGACTTCCCGCTGGACCTCTGGACCATCCGCGAGACCATGCCGCGCGAGCAATGGCCGCACACCCGGACCTACACCATCCGCTGGGTGGACGTGGCTGCGCAGGAGCTGGCGATCGACTTTGTTGTCCATGGTGACGAGGGACTTGCCGGGCCGTGGGCTGCAGCAGCCGAACCAGGTGAAACGCTGGTCTTTACGGGCCCCGGCGGTGGCTACAATCCCGACCCCGACGCCGACTGGTACCTTTTCGCCGGCGACGACGCCGCCATCCCAGCGGTTGCCGCTTGCGTGGAGGCACTGGCTCCTGACGCACGCGGCGTTGCTTACCTGGAGGTGGACAGTGAGGCGGACATCTTGCCTATCGCGGCACCTGCCGGCCTGGAACTGCGCTGGCTGCTGCGCGGCGGCGTGCCTGCCGGCTCCAGTGACCTCCTGCTCGAAGCCTTAAGGACCACCGAGTGGCTGCCCGGCAAAGTGGACGTCTTCGCCCACGGCGAGCGGGGCTACATGAAGGGTCTTCGGGAGATCTTCTTCGTCCAGCGGGGCTTGGAACGTTCGCAGGTTTCCCTGTCCGGATACTGGGCACAAGGGCGCGTCGAAGAGGTCTTCCAAGCCGAGAAGAAGCTCCCCGTAGGGAAGATCTAGCAAGCTCCAGCGCCCCTCAGAGGCTAGCGCCGACGCACCCTGCGGCGTTCGTTGCTGGACAGGCCCTTCGTCAGCGGCCTGGCCAGGTTGTCGCCGAGCACGATACCCGCGGCCACTCCCAGGACAATCGCTCCGGCGTTAAGCATCCCGCCGGCACCGGCCAGGAAGTCGCCCCCTTCAACGGTGAGGGCATACATCGAACGGAAGATCGTCAGGCCGGGCAGCAGGATCAAAGCCGCGGGCACAGCGACAACCAGCTGGGGAGCACCCAGCTTCAGGGCAACCACACGGGCCAGCAAACCGATGACCACCGCCGCGACAGCGGGCGACAAACGATCGCCGAGACCGGCTTGGCCGACCCCCCACAAAACGAAGAAGCCCACTATGCCGACTGCCGCCGTCGGAATCAGCAACCGCATCTGGGTTTGTTCCGTGACGCCGATGGCAACCACAGCGACGGCGATGAGGATGGCGCGGCCCCACAACGGATACGCGTCGGGGAATGTTTGCGTGACATCCAGGACAGCGCTGCCCATGAGGGTGCCCACCACGACAGCCACACCAATCCCTGCCACGATCGCCCCGAAGGTGAGCAGCGTGGAGAGGAACCGGCCCGCGGCAGTGACCGGGAAGCCGTTGATCGCATCCTGTACCGACGACACGAGCCTGCCCGTTGGGAGCAGCAGCAGGATTCCGCCCGCCACCACTATGGAGGGAGCGATGTCCACACCTGCCCAGCGGAGCATCAAAGCGATGAAGGTGACCAGGAACGCGCAAGCCATGGTGTTGAAGAAGTCCGCAGTCCTCCATCTGGCCAGTTGGCGGGAAAGCAGGCTGATCAGGATGTTGGAGCCGAAGGCCACCGCTGATGCGCCGAGCCCGCCCCCCAGAACGCCCACGAAGACCGCCGCGAAGATACCGAACGCTATGGTCACCATCCAGCGCGGGAAGGGCTTGGCGCTGCGGATGACCTCGTTCAACCGGCGCACGGCTTCGTCGCGGCCCACTCCCCCGGCCACAATGTCGGTGACCAGTTGGTGCACCTGCGCAAGGCCGGCGTAGTTGTTGGTCCAGGAGCGCACCACGCGGAGGAGCGTGATGGGCGTCTGGTCCTTGGGCGCGTAGTTGATGGCCACCGACTGGTTGGTGATATCCACTTCAACGTTCTTCAGGCCCAAGGCAGCCGTGACGGCGATCATGCTCGTCTCGACCTCCAACGCGCCGGCACCGTATCGGAACATGACCTCAGCCAGGTGCAAGGCAAAGTCGATGGTCTTGCGGGCGGATGCATCCACGCCCACTACCTGGATGGTGGGGTTGGCGTAGGGGCTGCCCGCCAGCCGGTCCACGATGTTCATGGGAGCCGTAGGTGGGCTGTCGCCTTGCACCAGGCGCATCAGCATGCGTTTGGCGTTGACGTTCTGCCGGACCTGCGAGGGCCGAAGCGGCTGGGTCTTGGGCAAGCCGTCCGTGTGCGGCCTGCTCGCTGACCCCTCGGGGCGTTCAGTCACGCGGTGATCCTCCCGTGCGCTTGTGTGATTAGTGGTTCCTCCGGAGCTTTCCTACAACCGGCAATTTCTCAAGTGGCAATCGTCCCAATACTGTCTGGGCGGCGCCTGCAAGCTTTCTGGCCACGCGGTAGGCGTTGAACGTGAGCGGGTTCACCGGAGCCACGAAGTCGCCTATCAGCTGGACCACCTCGCCGCCAAACCCCTTCTTGAATTCATAACCGCCGTGGCCGGTGTCGTCCTGGCCTTGGATGCCGAATGTGCCGTAGAAGTTGTACCGCGAGTATCCGTTGTTCAGGGCGTGGAGCATCATGCCCCAGTACAGGGACGTGGCGCCGTTGAAGTAGATGTAGTCCTGCACGGTGCCACCGATAACGCAGGTCAGTTCGTCGCCGGAGCACGCGAAGTGGATGGCCGCCACCGTGGCCACTCCCACGGAATCGGGGAAGCGCTCGATGTCCTTGAGGCTGCGCTCGTAGCTGTCCACGAGGTCCTGGACCACCTTGACGCGGTTGGCCTTCTTCTTGCTGCCGGTCTCCTCGACTTCACGTTTCAGTTCGGCCAGCGTCTTGGACTCGGCTTCGAGCCGCTCCGTGATGGACGCGCGGTACTCGGGGATGTTGATCTTGGCCATCATGAGCTTGGTGAACTCATCGGAGGTGTTCCGGAGCAGCTGCTCGTAGTACTCCCGCTCGCGGTACGTGAAGCCCTTCTCGTCGCCTGCGGTGCTCAGCGCGTTGTAGAAGTCATCGAGGGTCTCCAGCGTGGCCTGTTCCAGGTAGACGCCGTTCTTCTCGGCCTTCCGGATCGCCTTGCGGGTGCGGTAGTTCATGCCCATGATGAGCTCTTCGGAGTCCGCAAACCCGTCGAGCTGCTTGATGAACATCCAGTTGATATTGGCGAAGTTCATGTCGAAGCCCTGGTGCTTGAAACCGAGGCCCTCGAGTTCCTTCAACAGCGGCCGGTTGTCTTCGATCTCCGGGTGCTCGGCGCCGTCCTCGTCACGGGCGATGTAACGGACGTTCGGCGAAATGCGCAGTTCCGCCGCCTTCTTGGAGGCGGCATGCTTCTTCAACTGCTCGACGACGAAGCGAACCACTGCGGGGTCGCTGTAGTCCATCAGTGGTCCCTTGGCACAGTCCGCGGTTTTGTAGCCAAAACGGTTGGACGTGTAGACGAGCTTTCCCGCGGCAATGAGGCTGCCGGCGCGGGTTACGCCAAAGAGCTCCACCTCCTGGCCACGGGCGCGTTGGAAGCGCGTCAGGTCCATGGACTGGATGAAGCTCCCCTGTGGGTGTCCCTTGGCGAACGTCTCGAAATCAGCGTCACTGAGAATCACGAATTCCATGTCGGTTCCAGCCTCGATCGGAGTCAAAGAAATTACCTCACCTAGATTAGATTTGCGCCCGTTGGTGGCCGGGGCGGGCCTGTGGGTTGGCTTGCTGGCTTGGGTGTCCGTCAGTAGAACTGACCGCCGGTGCGCATGGTTTCGAGCCTTCTGAACACCTTCTCTGCGCCCTTGAGCCACAGCTTGTACCGGACAGGGCCCAGCACGAGGTCGTAGCAGCCCACAAAGTCCGTAACGGTCTTGGTGAAGCTCGTCTTGAACGATCCCAGGCCGTAGAGCGGGTGGCTCTTGTCCTTGATCCTGGCAGCGGGGGGTGTGCCGCAGAAGTCGTATTCCACGCAGCCGAGCTCCTGCATGCGCTGGATGGCTGCCCATTGGACCAAGTGCGAGTCGCCATACTGTTTACGGTTCTGCGTGGAACCGCCGTCCTTGTAGGTTGCCTTGGAACCGTAGTTGATGACGAAAGCGCCAACGCTCGGGGCACCGTCCTCGTAGACGAAGAAGAAGTGTCCCTGGCCCCGACTGCAAAACTGCTCCCAGAAGGTGGCGTAGTACTCGTAGCTTCGCAGCGGCATGGCGCCCTTGGCGTTCATGGTGTTCTGCATCAGGGCGTAGAGCTTCTTGTAGCTGTCCTGGCCCGGCTCTGCTTCCACAACTTCGCAGCCTTCGCGCTCCGCCCTTCGGACCGCATTGCGGGCCCGGGACGAAATACTCCGCAGGACTTCGTTCGCCGGGGCGGAGATGTCCAACAACGCCGTGGAATCGTTGGACTGGATATTCGGAGCCTTGACCAGGCCAGACGCCTTCAGCTTCGCGACCACCTCAGGTGACTCCACGACGTCGGGCTCGATCTTGATGCTGAAGACGTTCAGCTTCTGTTCCCGTGCCAACGCAGCTACCGCCCTGAGCATGGGCTCGATGTCATCCGCCGAGGCAGCATCCGGTCCCTTGATCAGGTACCAGAGCCGGCCGAGAACGGGGAACTTCTTCTCCAGCAGCAAGTTGTAGCTGGCGTACTCGGCGGTTTCCACCACTACGCGGCGGACCAGCCAGCCGTTGCCGTCCTTGACTGCGGCGTAGGCGTCCGACTGCAGCATGTTGCCGCCGTTCGGATTGGCCGTGACGTGCTTGTCCCAGTTATCGGTTTCCTCGGCGGTGGCAAAGCGGGCAGTAAATTCTCGCAAGGTGGCCGTGTCCAATCTCAGGGTTTTGGTGCAGTGTTCAAAGGCATGCGGACATGCAGCCCCAAGTCTATCGGGCCGGGAAAAATCCTCTGGTTCGTCCTAAAGCCTGATCTGATCCGTGCTTTCCAACCTAATGGCCTTCGGCGCTTTTCCGAGCTCCCGCTGGCTGCTGGACAGACGGTCCGCGCTGACCAACCGGCTCAGGCTGAGCCCTGTCAGATCCGCAATCTCCCCGATAGGCACCTGGAACGTCCGGAACGGCCCCAATGGCGGCGGTTCGCCTTCCAGGAGCCGCTGGTCGATGGCCCGTTTCAGCTCTACTTTGCCCAGGAGCGGCGACTGGTCCAGGACGAATCCCGCGGCCGCCAGTTTGGCATCACTGGTCCACGCAGCGATCTTCCAGAATTTCCGTGGAACCTGCACGCCCCTGTACGGGGGGTCGTCGTCGAGTAGAACCGGCCCCGTGAAGACGCTGAGCTTGGCATCGTAGGCGTCAGCGTGTTCCAGGACATGGTCCTCCAGCCCCACCCACAGTTCCTTGCCTTGGTTGAAGTCATCAACCTGCGGCGCAGCATTGGTGAACACGAAGGTGTCCTGGTTGGCCTTTTTGGCGGTGGCAGGATCTCCCCACACCGGGTCCAGACGCCGCACCAGATGCCCGCGGTCAAACGCGTTGTTCTTGTAGACGTCCGGACCGGCCTGTTGCTCCCGGGGAATCCGGTCATCGAAGTGCCAGGTACCTTCCCGGGCCAGCGGGTTCAGTTCCTTGCCGTTAATGTTGACCCCCACGATCGCCGCGAGCTTCCGGGAAACCCGGAAACGCACGGAGAAGTGGATGTAGTCCAAAAGTGTCGTCGTCGCCGACGGACTGGGCAGCTCAAGGCGTGCCCGCAAAAAATCCCTGTCGTATCCCCCGCTCATGGATACAGCATGGCACTAGGCACCGACAGTAAACAGACTCAGCATTCGACGACGTTGACGGCGAGGCCGCCCATCGCTGTTTCTTTGTATTTGTGGGACATGTCCTTACCCGTTTCACGCATGGTCACGATCACCTCGTCCAACGAGACCCGGTGCGTCCCGTCACCCCACAACGCCATCTTCGCCGCGTTGATCGCCTTCGCCGCAGCAATCGCATTCCGCTCGATACACGGAATCTGCACCAACCCGCCAATCGGATCACACGTCAACCCCAGGTTATGTTCCATCGCGATCTCCGCAGCATTCTCCACCTGACCCGGGGAACCACCCATCACCTCAGCCAACCCCGCAGCCGCCATCGACGACGCCGACCCGACCTCACCCTGACAACCCACCTCAGCACCCGAAATGGACGCCTGCTCCTTGTACAACACACCCACCGCACCGGCAGCGAGCAGGAACTTCACCACCACATCGTCCTTATCAGCCTGGGTCGCTTTATCCATGCCCGGGGCGTAATTCAACGCGTAATACAACACCGCCGGAATGATCCCCGCAGCACCATTGGTCGGAGCCGTCACCACCCGCCCACCAGAGGCGTTCTCCTCATTCACCGCCAACGCGATCAGGTTCACCCACTCCTGCCAGTACTTCGGATCGTTCCGGTCCTTGTCCTCCTTCAGGAGCCGCTCCAACCAATCCGGCGCACGACGACGGACCTTCAACCCACCCG
Source organism: Paenarthrobacter sp. CAP02 (assembly GCF_040137855.1). NCBI lineage: Bacteria > Bacillati > Actinomycetota > Actinomycetes > Micrococcales > Micrococcaceae > Paenarthrobacter > Paenarthrobacter sp. CAP02. Next base: position 581,645 of record NZ_JBEEII010000002.1, read on the forward strand.
GCAACACACCCTCACGCTGCAAACTGGTTTCAACACAAGCCTCCATCACAGCCCAAATATGCAGCAGACCCTCCCGGATCTCCTCCTCGGACCGGGACGCCCGCTCATTGATGAACATGATGTCGCTGATCCCCAAACCCTTGGACGCGCACCGGCCCAACAACTCCGCCGCCGTCCGGAACGGCAACGGCAACTCCTTCTTCGACTCCTCCAACTCCGCCTGCGCCGCGGACTCCTCACCCTCCCGGACAATGAACCCGCCACCGACCGAGAAGAACGTCGCCTCTTTGAGAACATTCCCCTCGGCATCGGAGACAGCGAACTTCATCCCGTTCGTATGCCGCGGCAACACCGTCAACGGATGCAAAACCATGTCCTCCACCGCATAATCCAGCAGCACTTCGCCGGCCAGGTTCAGCTTCCCCGTCTCCGCAATCGACGCCAACCGCTCCTCCACCTCATCGGGAAGGATCAACTCCGGCTCGTAGCCCTCCAAGCCCAACAGGGTCGCAGTGAACGTCCCATGCCCACGACCCGTCGCCGCCAACGAACCGTACAGGTCCACCCGCAAGGACGCCACCGAATCAAGGACACCAGCGTCCTTCAACTCCTGCGCAAACACCGCCCCGGCACGCATCGGGCCCACCGTATGCGAACTCGACGGGCCAATGCCCACGGAGAACAAATCGAAAACACCAACAGCCATAGCCGTGATTCCTTCATAAAAACTTGAGATGTCCCGGCAGATGGTCCTGCCGGATGGCCGCTACCGCTTGTGGCGGAAGTCAACCGAAGCACGACGCCGGATGGCCCCCAAAGGCGGCAACCCGGCGTCGCAATTTTTCAGTTACTAATTACCACGCTACGCCCATGGAGCTCGCGTGGCGGGATACCTAGGACAGGTCTCCGCCATTCTTGGAGGCGTATTCCTCGGCGGAAAGCAGCGGACCGTCGGACTCGGCGGCCACCTTGAACAGCCAGCCTGCACCGTAGGGATCGTTGTTGATCAGTGCGGGGTCGGAAACAACTGCGTCGTTGATTTCGGTGACCTCGCCGGTGACGGGCGAGTACAGGTCGGAGACCGACTTGGTGGACTCGACTTCGCCACAGGTCTCGCCTGCGGTCACGGTTGAACCGACCTCGGGGAGGTCAACGTAGACAATGTCGCCCAGGGCGTCGGTGGCAACCTCGGAGATACCAACAGACACCGAGTTCCCTTCGCCGCGGGAAACCCACTCGTGTTCGTCGGAGTACTGAAGTTCGGGCGCTACTTTGGGCATTCTGTTTCCTAACGTGTGGTGAATGAAAAACTGGCTACTTTTGGCGCTTGTAGAACGGCAGGGCAACGACCTCGAAAGGCTCGGCCTTGCCGCGCAGGTCGACGTCCAGCGCAGTTCCAACTTCGGCGAACTCGACGTCGACATACGCCAACGCTACCGGGTAGCCGAGCGTCGGGCTGGGCTGGCCGGAGGTCACTTCGCCAACAACCGCTCCGTCCTTCAGGACCGGGTAGTGGCTGCGTCCGGCACGGCGCCCCAGGCCCTTGAGGCCAACGAGCTTGCGGCCGGTGGTGGACCCGGCCCCGTCCGCCTTCAGGGCAGCCAGGGCTTCCTTGCCCACGAAGTCGCCTTCCTTGGACAGCGCAACCACGGGCCCAAGTCCTGCGGCGAAGGGGTTGCCCTCACGGGAAAGTTCGTTGCCGTAGAGGGGCATGCCCGCTTCGAGCCGGAGGGAGTCGCGGGATGCGAGGCCGGCGGGGATGAGCTCGCCGTCATCCGCGACTGCGGCAATGGCCTGCCACAGGGCTGCCGCGGATTCGTTGGGCACGAAGATCTCGAAGCCGTCCTCGCCCGTGTAGCCGGTGCGTGCCAGAAGCAGGTCCTGGCCGCTGCCGGCCACCAGGAACGTGACCTCGACGGCGGCGTAATACTTCAGTTCCGTGACCAGGGAGTGCTGCTCGGCAGGCACGAGCCGCAGCAGGATCGATTCCGCAAGGGGACCCTGGACGGCGATGAGTGAGGTTTCGGCGGAGGCGTCCTGAACCACGACGTCGAATCCGGCGGCCCGTTCGGCAAGGGCGTCAGCCACTACCTTCGCGTTGCCCGCGTTGGGGACTACAAGGAACTTGTCCTCACCGCGACGGTAGGTGATGAGGTCATCGATGATGCCGCCGTCTTCCTGGCAGATCAGCGAGTACTTGGCCTTGCCGTCGGCCATGGCCGAGATTTTGCCTACCAAGGCGTAGTCGAGAAACTCGGCAGCCTGAGGGCCGCTGACCCACACCTCCCCCATGTGGGAGAGGTCGAACAGGCCTGCGGATTTGCGGACGGCGTGGTGCTCAGCCAGCTCCGAGGAGTACTTGAGCGGCATTTGCCAGCCACCGAAGTCGGTGAAGGAGGCGCCGAGTTTCTTGTGCTCTTCGTAGAGGGCCGTGTAGTTCTCAGTCATTTTCCGGAACCCCCTAGTTCTCGAAGTCTTCGATCGGCGGGCAGGAGCAGACCAGGTTGCGGTCTCCGGCTGCGCCGTCGATGCGGCCAACGGGCGGGAAGTACTTGTCCTGCTTGAGGTGGTGGACCGGGAAGGCAGCCTGCTCACGCGGGTAGGCGCGGTCCCAGTCGGAACTTACGACGGCGGCTGCCGTGTGGGGCGCGCGGCGAAGCGGGGAGTCCTGCACGGAGAAGTCACCGGCAGCGACCTGGTCGATTTCCTTGCGGATGGTGATCATGGCTTCGATGAAGCGATCGATCTCCACGAGGTCTTCGGACTCGGTGGGCTCCACCATCAAGGTCCCTGCAACCGGGAAGGCGAGCGTGGGGGCGTGGAAGCCGAAGTCAATGAGGCGCTTGGCCACATCTTCAGCGGTGACGCCGGTCTTGGCCGTCAGTTCCCGCAGGTCCAGGATGCACTCGTGTGCCACGAGTCCGCCTTCGCCGGTGTAGAGCACCGGGAAGTGGTCGTTGAGGCGGGACGCGATGTAGTTCGCAGCGAGCAGTGCGGACTTGGTTGCTTCGGTGAGGCCCTGGCCACCCATGAGCTTCACATATGCCCAGGAGATCGGCAGGACACCGGCGGAACCAAAGCGGGATGCGGAAATCGGAACGTCGTTGCCTTCGGTCCAGGAAGCCGCATCGCCCGGCATGAAGGGTGCCAGGTGTGCCTTGGCAGCAACCGGACCAACGCCCGGTCCGCCACCGCCGTGCGGGATGCAGAAGGTCTTGTGCAGGTTCAGGTGCGAGACGTCGCCACCGAACTTGCCCGGCTGGGCAAGGCCAACAAGGGCGTTGAGGTTGGCACCGTCGATGTAGACCTGGCCGCCGGCTTCGTGGATGGCGTCGCACACTTCGCGGACGTCGGCATCGTAGACACCGTGCGTGGACGGGTAGGTGATCATGATTGCCGAGAGGGCGTCGCGGTTGGCCTCGATCTTGGCCTTGAGGTCAACATGGTCGATGGTGCCATCCGGCGCGGTGGCAACGACCACTACCTTCATGCCCGCAAGGACTGCAGAGGCAGCGTTGGTGCCGTGGGCGGAAGCCGGGATGAGGCAGACGTTGCGCTGCTCGTCACCGTTGGAGAGGTGGTAGCCGCGGATCGCGAGGAGCCCGGCGAGTTCACCCTGGGAACCGGCGTTCGGCTGGATGGAGACCTGGTCGTAACCGGTGATCTCGGTCAGCTGCGCCTCGAGGTCGGTGATGAGCTCACGCCAACCCTCTGTCTGGGAGTCCGGCGCGAACGGGTGGATGGAAGCGAACTCCGGCCAGGAGATAGCTTCCATTTCAGCCGTGGCGTTGAGCTTCATGGTGCACGAACCCAGCGGGATCATGGTGCGGTCCAGCGCGAGGTCGCGGTCAGAGAGCTTGCGGATGTAACGCAGGAGCTGGGTTTCCGAGCGGTGGGTGTTGAACACCGGGTGCTGCATGAAGCCGCTGGTGCGCTCAACGGAGGACTCCAGCGCGAAGCCTTCAACGGCTTCAGTGACCGAAGCGCCGAAGACGCTTGCGACGTCGGCGACAATCGCCGTCGTCGTTGTTTCATCCACCGAGATGCCAACCGTGTCGGCGTCGACGCCGCGCAGGTTGATGCCCTTGGCCTCAGCTGCGGCCACCAGCTCGGCAGCCTTACCCGGAACGCGGACCGTGATGGTATCGAAGAACGAGCCGTGGAGGACCTCGACGCCGGCAGCCTTCAGGGATGCGGCCAGGGTCCGGGCGTGGTTGTGGGCGGTCTCCGCGATCGCCTTCAGGCCTTCCGGGCCGTGGTAGACGGCGTACATCGAGGCCACGATGGCCAGCAATGCCTGGGCGGTACAGATGTTGGACGTAGCCTTCTCGCGGCGGATGTGCTGCTCGCGGGTCTGCAGCGCCAAGCGGTAGGCGGGGACACCGGCGTCGTCCTTGGAAACGCCTACCAGACGGCCGGGCATGGAGCGCTCCAAGCCCTTCTGGACGGCCATGTACGCGGCGTGCGGGCCGCCGAAGAACAGCGGAACGCCCAGGCGCTGGGCGGAGCCGACGGCGATGTCGGCACCCTGCTCACCCGGAGGGGTGATGAGCGTGAGGGACAGGAGGTCGGCGGCGACCGTGACCAGCGCGCCGCGCTCTTTGGCTTCTGCAATGACGGCGGAATGATCGAACACACGGCCGGAAACGCCGGGCTGCTGGAGGACGACGCCGTTGATGGCACCTTCCGGAAGACCGGCGCTCAGGTCAGCGACCTCAACTTCGAAGCCGAGCGCTTCCGCGCGGCCCTTTACGATCGCAATGGTCTGCGGCAGGCAGTCGGCGTCGAGGACGGTCTTGCCGTCCTGGGCGGACTTGTTCTTGTTGGCGCGGCGCATCATCAGCACGGCTTCGGCCACAGCCGTTGCTTCATCCAGAAGGGAAGCGTTGGCGATGGGCAGGCCCACCAGGTCCTGGACCATGGTCTGGAAGTTCAGGAGTGCCTCGAGGCGGCCTTGCGAGATTTCCGGCTGGTACGGGGTGTAGGCGGTGTACCAGGCCGGGGATTCGAGGATGTTGCGGCGGATCACCGGCGGCGTGACGGTGTCGTAGTAGCCCTGGCCGATCATCTGCACGGCGGTCTTGTTCTTCGAGGCAAGCTTGCGCAGCTCAGCAAGGACTTCGACTTCGCTCAGGGCGTTCTGCAGGGTGAGGGCGACGTCCTGGCGGATGTCGTTGGGGACGGCGGTGTCGACCAACGCGTCAACGGTGTCGTAGCCCACGGACTTGAGCATGGTCTCTATGTCGGCCTGGCGGCGGGCGCCAATATGCCGATCAACGAAGGTGGTGGAGGCAGAACTAACCGTCACGAAGGAACTCCATTACTTGGGCGGCGTTTGGGTACGCCACAGCGGTTGGGTTCCTCCCCGCTCTGTATTGGACCTGAGAGTTTCCGCGTTGTTGGAACAACATCGCTTGCACCGTCGGTGAGCACAGCACTCTATTCACCCTTCGGTGGTCAGAGCGCCTGCTGCTTTCCAGAGTTGCCTTGCCGCGGCGGTGCGTGGGCCTGAGAGATTCCTGGGGAGGGTTTGCTCCTACGGCGCCTGCATCACGTGCTTGCAGGACTCTCCCGCCGCAGATCATAGGCATGTTCAGTTGTAGCGCGACCCCGGATCAAGGCAGGCCACAAGGGTTAATTGTCCTACGTGCGGCGCGTCGCCGCAAATGGGATGATGCGCTATTTCCGCAGCCGCTCCAGCACTCCGAGCAGGATCTTGATGTCGGCTTCCCGGCCGTCGTCGCCGGCCTCCTGTCCGCCCTCGAACATTGCGTTGAAATACAGTCCGTCGCCCATGTAGCTAACGGCCTTCGCTACCTCGGGTCCCACATCCTTGGCCAGCACATCGAGCCACTGCTTTTGGATTCCGGCAAACCTGCGGCGCGTTTCTTCGTGGGCAACCTCAGCCAGCCGCGTAGCAGCGACGAAAGCGCGGTCCATCGGCGTCCCGGCCCACAACGACGTCCGGATGAAGTAGGCAGCGGCGCCGTCCGGCGCGGCCCTCATCTGCTCAATGTCCTGTACTGCCAGTTGGTCCAGGCGTTCCAGGAGGGCACTAATCAGCGACTCCTTGTTCGGAAAGTGGTACAGCAAACCGCCCTTCGAGACGCCCGCACGCTTGGCAACTGCATCGAGCGTGGCGGCCCGCTCCCCTACCTCTATAAGGAGGGCTTCGTAGGCATCCAGGACGGCGTCCCGGGCAACTGGTTTTCGTGGCATGAGTACATCATTCCCTAAAGGTTTGCTGAGGATTAATTTGAAACTATACCGTCTGGACGGTACAGTAAGGACATGTTCTCGCCGTCCTCCACCCAAGCTCCCCGTTCAGCTCGTCCCGTCATGGGCCCTGCACCGTGGCGCGACTGGACGGCCCTGGCACTCCTGATGTTCCCGGTACTGCTGGTGGCCGTCGACAACACCGCGCTCACCTTTGCCCTGCCCGAGATCGCCCGATCCCTCGATGTCGGTGGTGTGCAACTGCTCTGGATCGTCGACGCCTACCCCTTGGTCCTGGCCGCGCTGCTGGTCTCCATGGGCAACCTCGGCGACAGGATCGGACGACGGCGGCTGCTTCTGATCGGCAGCACAGGCTTTGCTGCGGTTTCGGCTGCTACGGCGTTCGCGCCTTCCGCGGAATGGCTGATTGCCGGACGCGCCGCCCTTGGCGTTTTCGGCGCCATGCTGATGCCCTCGACGCTTTCCCTGATCCGCAACATCTTTACCGACCCCAACCGCCGCCGGCTCGCAATTGCCGTGTGGGCGGCCGGGTTCTCAGGCGGTGCTGCCCTCGGGCCGATCTTCGGCGGTTGGCTGGTGGAACACTTCTGGTGGGGCGCCGTCTTCCTGGTGGCAGCCTTCCTGCTGCTGCCGCTGCTTGCCTTCGGTAGGGTGCTCATCCCTGAGTCCAAAGACGCGAACCCGGGCCGGGTGGATGTCCCCAGCATCGCTTTGTCCATCTTGACCATGGCTCCGTTTGTCTACGGCATCAAAGAATTCGCAGTGCACGGCTTTGGGGCATCAGCCGCGGCGTTCATGCTTTTCGGCCTGGTGATGGGTGTCCTCTTCGTCCGACGCCAGCAGAGGATCGACAGCCCGATGCTGGATGTCAGCCTGTTCAAGAACAAGGTATTCAGTACGGCAATCGTTGCCAACGTACTTTCCCTCTTCTCCATGACCGGCTTCATCTACTTCTTCGCCCAGCACCTGCAATTGGTTGAAGGCCAGTCCCCCATGGAGGCGGGTATCGCAATGATCCCGGCCCTGCTGGCAACAGTCATCGCCGGACTGCTGGTGGTGCCCCTGGTCAAAAAGGTCCGGCCCGGTTTTGTGGTGGCCGGAGGGTTGACGCTCAGTGCCGTTGGCTACTTCGTGGCGGTGGTGGGCGACCACGGCAGCGGCCCCGTGTTCCTCCTGTCGGCTCTCACAGTTCTTGCTGTTGGGGTGGGTGCGGCGGAGACCATCTCCAACGACCTCATCCTGGCCTCCGTACCGGCTGACAAATCCGGGGCAGCATCAGCCATCTCGGAGACCGGTTACGAGTTGGGTTCGCTGTTGGGAACGGCTGTCCTTGGTTCCATCCTCACCGCCTCCTACCAGCACAACCTGGTCATACCGGACGGCGTATCCGGCCACGCCGCCGAAAAGTCCGGGGAAACCCTGGCCGGTGCCGTTGACGTTGCTTCCACGCTCCCAGCGCCCTTGGCTGAAGCATTGACGGCCTCGGCACGCGTCGCCTTCGACTCCGGCGTCCACATCACTGCGGCGATTGGGCTGGTACTCATGGCCGGAGCGGCAGCCCTTGCCGCCGTCGTACTCCGGCGTGTCCCCAAGGCGCACTAGCCGAGGCTACGCAAGGAGGCCGGGTCGCTGAGCGGCCCGGCCTCCTTCGCGTCAGTGTCTAAACGGCGCTGTTGAGTGAGGTTCCCAGGCCAAAGCCGCGGGTGATTCCACCCGTGGTTGCCGCGGCAAGGGATGAAAGATAGTCATTGCGGCGGCGGGCTGTGATGCGCGATTCCGGTTCGAAAACCTGGTCGGGCGAATCGGCGTAATGGGCAGCCAAGCCGTCGCGCATGAGACGGATCCCCTCGGCACGCTGCTGCGAGACGGCGGCGTGCGTGGAACCCAGCTCCTCGGCAAGCTCCTTCACGGACCGTCCCGCGAGATAGATTTCCTGGACCACGAAGCGCATTTTTTCCGGGAGGGCATCGACGGCGGCACGGAGGTACTTGATCCGCTCATCGGCCAGGACAGAGTGTTCCGGGGATTCGGTGGGGGACGCAACCGTGTCCGCCACCACCTCATCCAGTGACGTCAGCGTCCGGGATGCGTCCACCAGGGCAGCTTCAACATGGCTGCGCTCGACACCCAGGGCCGAAGCCATCTCGGCGACGCTGGGACCCCGTCCCAGCATGCTGGTCAAGGTCTCCTGGACGCCCAAGGTTTCCTTGATCCGCTTGCGGGCCGACCGCGTAGCCCAATCTCCGGCTCGCATCTCGTCCGCGAAGGCACCTACGATCCGGCGGCGCGCGAAAGCACCGAACGGAACACCGAGGTCCGGATCGAAGGAATCAGCAGACGTTATCAGGGCAACGGCACCGACAGAAGCAAAATCATCGCGCGATAAATGCGACGCGCGCGCGCAAAGGTCAGAGACCAGGTAACCAACGAGCGGAAGGTGCTGCAACACCAGCTCGTTGCGCTGTTCGCGATTCAAAAGTGAGTCCCCCCATGAGACCGGATTATTGAGTTGCAAACCCGACTTCTTTGCCGTTTCGCCGATGTCCAGAGACCAATCAGAGCATCGTTGTTGAGCGTTCAATCAGGTACGTATTCAGTGAACATACCACCTCAAAAGCTCCCTGCGTGTACGCTCGACAGAAGTAAAGATAAACCCTGCCAAATTGTGATTTTGGCGGGCCATAAAATGAATTGGGGAACCGTGGGGGCGGACGAGCTATCGGCAACGCTGTGGCGCGAACGGAGGCAGCTGGATTTCCTGCTTTTCCTCCTCGAAACACAGCTCCTGCACCTCCGGGCAGGCAACTGGCACCGGTTGAACTTCACTGCGGCCGAACTCGAAAAAGTCCTGGAAAATCTGCGTTTCGAATCCCTCGCACGCGGGGTGGAGGCCTCGGCCCTGGCAGCCGAATGGAAAGCCCCGGATCAATCCACCCTTCCCTCCCTTATTTCGCTGGCGCCCCCTGGACTGTGGCCCGAGCTCCTTGACGATCACTGCCGGGGATTGACGGCATTGTTGGCAGGAATTGACCTTGCCGCTGCCCGGAATATCGAGCTGTTGAAAGCCCCGCCGGACGAGGCCGGGATACCGTCGTTGGCATCGGGCACCAATGAGGCACCGGGTGGGGACGCGGACCTTGACCTCTTGGCCCGTGATGCGAACATACAGCGGGCCTTGGCTGCAGTGAACTCGGCTACCCTGACGTCGCTCCGCGATTTCCTGGAGCTGGGCTAGTCCCTCCCTTCCGACGCTCCATCACATCCCACCCCCTTCAACCCAACCCTCACTCACAACCCACCCCCATCAACCCAACCCTCACTCACAACCCACCCCCAACAACCCAACCCTCACTCACAACCCACCCCCATCCCACCAACCCTCACTCACACCCCACCCCCTTCCCACCAACCCTCACTCACAACCCACCCCCTTCAGCCCGACGCTGCCCCACACCTAGGACGTGAGGAGGGACTGTCGGAATAACGGTGGATCCGGGGTTGGCCTGACACGCCGGGTTTGCCT